>NZ_CP011310.1:602480-1204960 GCF_001077815.2 Aurantiacibacter atlanticus
AGGATTGTCGCATGGTGGTAAATGGTGCCGGTGCCAGTGCGCTGGCCTGCACCGCCCTGATCAAGGCGATGGGTATACCGCATGAAAATGTCATTGTGTGCGACAGGTCGGGCCCGATTTACATCGGCCGCGAGAATGTCGATCAGTGGAAAAGCGCGCATGCGGTCGATACGCCGCACCGAACACTGGAAGAGGCGCTGGTAGGCGCGGATATTTTCCTCGGCCTGTCTGCAGCTGGCGCCTTGAAGGCCGAATGGGTGGAAAAGATGGCCGAACAGCCAATCATTTTCGCCATGGCCAATCCCGTGCCCGAAATCATGCCAGATGTTGCGAAAGCCGCACGTCCAGATGCCATCATCGCAACCGGACGCAGCGATTTTCCCAACCAGGTCAATAATGTGCTGGGCTTCCCTTTCATTTTCCGTGGTGCGCTGGATGTGCGCGCCACCGCTATCAATGAAGAAATGAAAGTTGCTGCTGCCCGCGCTATCGCCACGCTGGCGAGGGAGCGCGTGCCTGATGAAGTCGCCGCGGCCTACGGCATCAACCACAAGTTCGGTCGGGAATATATCATCCCCGCACCATTCGACCCCCGCCTGATGGAGCGGGTGTCCTGCGCGGTTGCCAAGGCGGCGATGGATTCAGGCGTTGCCCAGGATCCGGTTGCAGATTTTGACGAATATACGCTGCAATTGCGCGCACGTCTCAATCCTACGACATCGGCGCTGACCCGCGTTTATGAAGACGCCAAGGCCAATCCCAAACGCTGGGTTTTTGCCGAGGCGGAAGAAGATGTCGCGCTGCGTGCAGCGATCCAGTTCCGCGATTTTGGCTATGGCACCCCGATTTTGGTGGGTCGCACCGAAAAGGTGCTGGAAAAGCTGCGCGAACTTTCAGTCGATGATCCCGAGAGCTTTGAAATCGCCAATTCGGCCAATTACGACCAGATCGAACCGATGGTGGACTATCTCTACAAGCGGTTGCAGCGGCGCGGCTATACCGAACGAGATGTGCGGCGCATGGTCAATCAGGAACGTAACGTCTTCGCCGCGCTGCTGGTGGCGCTGGGTCATGGTGACGGGATGATCACCGGTCTTACCCGCACTTACAGCCAGGCTGCGCGAGAAATCAGCCACGTTATCGATGCAAAGCCCGGGGCAACGCCTTTCGGTGTGCATATGATCATCGGCAAGAACCACACGACCTTTTTGGCTGATACGACCATCAATGAACGCCCCACCGCCGAACAGCTGGCCAATATCGCGGTGGAAACGGCTGCGGTTGCGCGGCGTATGGGGCATGAACCGCGTGTGGCATTTCTGTCCTACTCTACCTTCGGTAACCCTTCGGGCAAATGGCTGGGTGCGATCCGCGATGCCGTGGCGATCTTGGACGAGAACGACCCGGGTTTTGAATATGAAGGCGAAATGGCGCCCGATGCCGCGCTCAATCCCAAGGTGATGGCAATGTATCCGTTCAGCCGCCTGTCCGGACCTGCCAATGTGCTCATTATGCCCGGCCTGCAGAGCGCGAATTTGTCTGCCAAGCTGCTGCGTGAACTATCGGGCGATGCGACAATCGGGCCGTTGATGATCGGATCGGAAAAGCCGGTGCAGATCGCCCCGATGACAGCCATCGCACCCGATGTGCTGACCTTGGCTGTGTTGGCCAGTGCAGGGATTGTCGGCTGAGAAAAATCTGTGGCACGTCGGATGCTGTTTAAGCCTCCGGCGTGCCATTTATCGCCGTGTGACCATTTATTGCACTTAGCGATAGCTGCATTTTACGGCAGGCATGCGCTCATTTGCCCTGTTTTTTAGTCCTCAAGAGCCCTTTAGGTTTTTCTGAGCATCGTCACGATGAAAGCCATGACGGCTACGATCGCAATGCTGATACCAACCGCACTCGACTGCTGCGATACAATCGCCGCAGCGACAAGCATGCCTGACGCTGCGATGCTGATAGCAAGCTGACGCCCCGACTTGCGTATCGTGGCAGCGATCAGCTCATCTGGGTTACTTTCTACCGCAACTTCGATTTTGCCTGTCCGCGCGTATCTTTCCAGGTGCCCGGCAAGTTCCGGAATTCTCGACGTTAGTGCCGCCACACTGGTGATTGCTGACTTCCCGATTGCAAACGCCCGCCGCGGATCAAGGCGTTCCAGCATCAGTTCACGGGCAAGTGGAGCAAGCTCCGCGGCGATGTCGAAATCCGGTTTAAGCCGCCGCACGACGCCTTCGGCAATCAGTAGAGTTCTCAGCATCAGCGCGAGATCAGGGGGCAAACCCAGATGATGGGTGCGCAGAATGGCAAATGTCGCCTCGAAAATCGCTGAAAGCTGAATCTGGGCGAGCAACGTCCCCTTGAACTGATCAATCAGCGCCGCGATGTCGTCCTCAAGGGCGCTCCGGTCAACTGCCGGCCTTCCCGCCCAATCCAGAAGGACATCCACCGCCTGGGCATGGTTTTCGCCTGCTATGGCAAGAATGAGCCGCACTATTTCATCGCGGCGTGCCGGTGAAAGTCGCCCTACTGCTCCGAAGTCGATAAATGCCAATGGCCCGTCCGGCTGGACCCAGACGTTGCCCGGATGCGGGTCTGCATGGAAAAGGCCATTGAACAAGATCATGCGCAGAACGGCCTGGGAATAGGACGTGGCCGCAAGGTGTGGATCGATATTCTCGAGCGCTCTTTCGTCCGATACCGAAAAGCCGGAAAGGCGCTGCTGAACATTCACTCTGTGGCTGGTGTATTCCCAGTAAAACTTGGGCACGGTTATGCCCAATGTTTTCAGAAATTCGCCCAACTCTTCTGCCGCACGTGCTTCTGATGACAGGTCCATCTCATCTGAAAGACCTTTGGAAAAGGCGCGCAAGAGTTCATCGGGGCGGAGGCGTGCGACCTCTGGCATCCGGCGTTCGGCCAGCCGGGCGAGCCGTCTGAGAAGTCGCAAGTCAGCATCGACAATTCGGGCCATGCCTGGCCGCCGGACCTTCACAACCACTTCTTCACCGGATTTCAGCCTTGCCGCGTGCACTTGCGCGATTGAGGCCGCAGCGATCGGTGTCCTGTCAAAGCTGGAAAAAACCTCCTCCGGCGCAGCACCCAGATCCTCCAGCAGGACGGAAGCGATATCTTCGTAAGGCAATGGTGCCACATTATCCTGCAGCGTTGCCAGGGCGCCTGTCCATTCTGGCCCGAGCAGATCGTCGCGTGTCGCGAGAATCTGGCCAAGTTTGACTGCGACGGGCCCAAGATCCTGCAAAAGTTCCACCAGCGTTTCAGGGCGCGTCGGCAAAGGTTCGGCACTAGCGGTGCGATCAATGCCCAGTCTTGCAGAAACGCCACGCCAGCCATGTTTGGCGAACATGCGGGTGATGTATTGAAGTCGGGCTAATTCTCCCTGAGGTCTTGTATCCTCCGGCAATTTTTCATCCTTTCGAGGGGACATTATAGCGAATCCAGCCTGCGCTGATCCCTATGTCCACAATCTACAATCGTCATCCTGTCTACACGGAGTATCGAAATCATTCGGCGGCGTATGATGGGCGGCATGGCGTTCGGTTTCAACGGATCAGCAAACGGTGTTCAACTTCCTTCATCCGGGCCTTCCCAGCCTAGACCCAGTGATTTCTGGATCGCAATATAACTTGCGGTCAATGCGGCTATCGCTTGTTGTAAGTTCGCCTCTGCCATCAGGCGCTCTCGTTCGGCTGCATTCAGATGGGCACGCGAGATGACCCCTGCCTCATGACGCTGTCGATTGAGCTCTGCTGAGTGCGTTGCCGATTGCTCCACCAGAGCAAGCGCGGCCACGGTGCGTCGCTGTTGGGCAAAGCGTGACAGTGAATTTTCTGCGTCCTGCAAAGCTCCAAGCACGATCTCTCGGTATCGCGCTTCGGCCTCGGTTTGCGCTGCCTCGGCCTGGTCGATGCCCGCAGCAGTTCGTCCGAAATCGAGGAATCCCCACTGCAATTGCGGCACTGCGATGGCCGAAAGATCAGCAAGATCAAACACATCAGAAGGGGAAGTGCCACCGATCCCGAGAATGCCCATAAATGAAATCTTGGGGAAACGTGCGGCCTCTACCACACCGATCCTTGCAGTGGCGGCGGCGAGGTTGCGTTCAGCCGCGCGAATGTCGGGCCGCCGGGCGATGAGCGAGGCGGGGTCTCCGATATTCACCTGCTCTGGCGGAAGCGGCAATGGCACTGGCCCTGCGAGAAAATCATCAAGGTTGCCCGGTGCCAGTCCGACAAGGACCGCAAGTGCATTCAGATAAGTCTCTGCATCGGCTTCCGTCGCGGCCAGATCGGCATTGAGCGACTGCAGAATGCTGTTCGCCTGGCCTATCGGGAATGCCGCGATCGCGCCCTGTTGGTGACGCTGGATTGTTAATTGCAGGGTTTCCTCCTGCAAGGTCACTTGCTGGCGCAGTGACGCGATACGCAGCTGGCGCTCGCGCAATGCAATATAGGCGCGTGCGACTTCAGCCGTCAGCTGAACTTGCGCATCAGCTGCAGTGGCGACAGACCCAGCTGCGAGCGCATTGGCTGCTTCGATCTTTCGCTGCTGGCCGCCTGCCAGATCGATCTCCCAATTGGCGCTGAGTCCCAGATTATAGATGCTGAGTGAGGAATTCTCCTCATCGACTGGCGGCCCACCTTGAGGTGGGCTGTTATTCGTTTGGAGGTCCAGTCCCGGCACTTCAGCCTGAATGCTTGTTGCCTGAGCGCCAGCAGTCGGCCAGCGATTGGCGCGCTCCTGTTCAACCGAAGCTCTGGCCTGCGCGATTCTCGCCTGGGCAGCCTCAAGTCCCGGATTGCCAATAATCGCCATCTGTTCAAGCTCGGTCAGCACGGGATCGTCGAGCGCGACCCACCAGTTTGCGAGCAATGGCATGGCCGAGGATGTGTCCGCCTGTTGACGTGCGAAAGCGGCGTCAGGAACGCGGGCGCTGGCAAGGTCCGGTGGCCCGGCATAGTCAGGGCCTACAGTGCATGCCGAAAGGAAGGTCAAAGCCAGCAGGAACGGAATTGGATTTTTCATTCATACCTCAATGCATGGACAGTGACATGTCTTTGGGAAGCGGACGAAGGAACAGCACCAAAGGTAACGTCAAAAGGGTCGCAACGCCCATGATCCAGAAGATATCATTATATGTCATGACGAAGGCTTCTCGCTGGATTATGGCGCCTAGTGATCGCATCGCGGCGTCGGCGCTTCCATATGCGTGCGCTAACCCATCAAGATAATCCTGCAGCAGCGGATCGTTGCGCGAAAGTGTTTCTTCCATCCGCCTGCTATGCAGCCACATCCGTTGATCCTGAAACGACGCAAGCGCCGCGAGAGCGAATGAGCCTCCCAGATTGCGGGCGGCATTGAATATTCCTGATGCATCGCCAGCATCTTCCTTGGCAACAGATGCGATGGTGGCCTGGTTGAGAAACATCATCGTCAGGATCATTCCGACGCCGCGAAGGAGCTGGCTTTCGGTGAATACTGCACCGCCCGATTCAGCGGTAAGGCTCGTGCTGATGAAGCAGCTCAAGGCCATGAAACCCATACCGGCCCCCACGGCAATCCTGATATCGAGCCGTCGGATAACTACCGGAAGAAAGGGCATTATGACGAATGCCGGAACGCCCATCCAGAAAATGACCTTGCCGGTTTGAAACGCGTTGTAATCCGAAATGAGCGACAGGAATTGGGGAATTACGAACATGGAACCATACATCACCATGCCCAGCGCAAGCGCCATGATACTGACGCTGGCGAACTGACGGTTGAGAAGGATCTTGAGACGCAAGACAGGCTTTGCCGCAAAAATCTGGCCGGTGAACAACAGGGCGAACCCGATTATCGAGATGCCGGTAAGGCTGACGATGAAGCTTGAAGAAAACCATTCTTCGCGGTGCCCTTCTTCAAGCATGATCGTCAGCCCTCCAAGACCAAGGATCAAACCGATAATGCCCGCCCAATCAGCATTCCGCAGGTAATCCCAGTCTGGTTTTTCGTGTGGAAGACCAAGGAGGAGCAGGAGCAACAGGACCCCGCATACCGGCACGTTGACGAAGAAGGCGTAGTGCCAGCTCAAATTCTCTGTCAGCCAGCCACCCAGCAGCGGCCCGAGAACCGGGCCGAGGATCACTGTCATGCCGAACAACGCCATACCGATCGGTTGCTGGCTGGGCGGGAGCCGCTTGGCGACTATCGTCATCGCCGTCGGGATCAACAGGCCGCCCATCAGACCTTGTCCGGTCCGCCCGACAACCATCGTCATCAGATCGGTAGCGACGCCGCAAAGAATGGAAAAACCCGTAAATGCACTGACCGCTATCAAGAGAAGTGTTCTGAGGCCAAGAAGCCTTTCAAGCCAGGCGCTGAGCGGAATGACAACGATTTCCGCCACCAGAAAAGACGTGGCAATCCAGGTGCCTTCAGTGACGCTTGCGCCGATCTCTCCCTGGATGACAGGAAGAGCCGAATTGACGATCGAAACATCGAGCGTCGCCAATAGCGCGCCCAAGGCGCCTGCCGCAACGGCAATCCATGCGGACGCGTCCGCACGTTCCGGGACGCGGCTGGCAGGTTGGACGTCGGTCGCCATCGTCAATCCTGCGCGGCTGCTTCGCGAAGATCGTCCAATTGCCCCTTGGCCGACCGGGTATCTACCGTCACAACCACGGACATCCCCGGAACGAGCAATTGGCGCACTTCCGGCGATGCGGCAATTGCGATCCGTACAGGAACGCGCTGGACGATCTTGGTAAAGTTCCCCGTCGCATTTTCCGGCGGCAGAATAGAAAATTCAGCGCCCGTGCCCGGGGCAATACTCGCGATATGGCCGTCGATATCGAGGTCCGACAAGGCATCGACTTCGATGGCCACCGGTTGCCCTACCCGCATAAGTCCGACCTGCGTTTCCTTGAAATTGGCTTCGATGAAGATCTGTTCGACAGGCACAACGCTCATCAAGCGTGTACCCGGCTGGACGAATTGTCCCTGGCGGACTGCAACGTCCCCCACGCGTCCGGAAATACTGGCGCGTAACAGGGTCGATTCCACATTAAGCTGTGCGGCCTCCAGCTGTGCCCGCGCTGCATCGGCCTGCGACCGAGCTTGACCAACCTGTTCCCCAAGCGTTCCGATACGTAGCTGTGAAGCCCGCAAAGCGGCCTGGCTGGCATCGACCTGCGCTCTCGCCATGCGCGCCTGGGCGCGAAGCTGGTCCAGTCGCTCACGCGGTTCGGCACCCGATGCGGCCAGCGGTTCGTATCGTCGAAGTTGATCGGCTGCCAACGCTGCCTCTGCGCGAGCAGAGGCCAGTTGAGCTTGTGCCTGAGAAATCGCCGCCCGTTGTTCGCCAATCTGCGCACGCACAGTTTGTGCATTAGCGAGCGATGCCTCTATCTGGGCCTGGACCTGGGCTTCTTGCGCGCGGTAATCCCGCACATCAAGTTGCACCAATGGGTCCCCCTCCTGCACATCCTGGTTTTCCTCAACCAGAACGCGATCAACATAGCCGCCGATCTTGGGGGCCACTATAACCGCATCGGCTGCGATATAGGCGTTGTCGGTACTTTGAAAATACTTCCCTGTGGTCTGATAGTCCCAGTACCACCACGCACCAATTAGTAGCAGCGCAATAGCGCCAATAATCAGCGCCAGCCTTACTTTGCGCGACTTCAAGGGGGATGATCGCTTGGCCGCGTCAAGGTCTTCTGAGGTTTCGGTTTCAGTCACAACGCTCGTTTCTTTCCGTGTACTTGATCGAGGAAGGTGAGGATGGCTGAGCAGAAGGCGTCGTTGCGATCACCGACAACCATATGCCCGGCTCCGGCAATATCAGTATATTGCGCATCGGGCACGAGCTCACGCAGATGCGCTACGGCGTCTTCCGACACCAGGTCGCTTGATCCACCACGGATCAAATTTACAGGCAGCGTCAATTTGGAGACTGCCTTGCTGAGAGATTTCAGAACGTCTTCCTGAGCATCATTGCCATCGCTGCGCGACTTGGTGAGGGTCTCGATGAATTTTGGGTCCCAATGCCAATAATAGCGGCCATCATCACGCTTCCTCAGGTAACGATCGAGATTGCCTGATGATTTTCGTTCGCGGCGGTGCGGAAGATAATCTGCTATGACCTTCGCTGCCTCCTCTGGCGAGGCGAAGCCATCATTTATATGGGCTTGCATGAAGCCGATCACGCGCGATACGCCGGCTTCTTCCATTTTCGGGGCGACATCGACCAGCGTAAGCGATGCAAAACTGTCTGGCGCCAATTCTCCCGCGGCGATCATCCCGGCCATGCCGCCAAGGGATGCCCCCACCAATGCAGGTGGCCGGTCCAGTTGATCGGATATCGCAACAAGATCAGCGGCAAAATCGGCGATATCATAGGCGCCATCGGCGGACCACTCGCTATCGCCATGACCGCGCAAATCGATAGCTATCGCCCGATAGCCAGCAGCCCCGATTTTCCGTCCGACCCGCGTCCACGCCAATCGGGTTTGCCCGCCACCATGCGCGAGCAAAACCGGGAAACCGTCGCCGGGGCCGAATTCACTCGCAATGAGTTCCAGACCCGCAAGGCCTCCAAATTTGATGTCGTTAGTCGGCATTTGCCGCGCTATATAGTAAACTGCCTTACAGTAAACTACTTTATCTTCCTGCGAATATGTTTATCAATATGCCAATGACCAAGGATATAGATCAGCACAAGGCCCCTGAAGGCGCGAGCTTCCTTACGGAAACCGATGAGCTCGTCTTTCTGCTAGAGGAGGTGCCAAGACGGCTGCGGCAGGCCTTCGATGACGCGCTCAAACACTTTAGTCTCACGCGGACACAATGGCGAACATTGGCATATGTGTTCCGGACAGAGGGACTTACGCAGACTGAGCTGGCGCATTGCGTAGAATTGGAGCGGGCCAGCATCGGTCAGGCGATCGACCGTCTTGAAGAATTGAATTATGTCGAGCGGCGGAAGGGGGACAGCGACAGGCGCGTCTGGCAGATTTACCTGCGGCCTTCCGCTCACCAACTCTTGCCCGAGCTGAGGCGTGAAGCCGATGCCGTATACGAGAAAATGCTCAATGGCATCGCTAAGTCTGAAAGAGCCAGGCTTCATAAAACCCTGGGCGATTTGTCGAGGAATTTAGCGAAAAGCCTCGTTGCGCGCGAGATTGAAGCGTCAAATTAACAGCTGATCAGATGTTTGCACGGGCAGCACTTTTCGGCATAAAGTCACCTCGTGATCGACTGCGTAGCCTTCGAAAAGCCTGCGCGTTTTGCCACCCCTCCCGCCTTCGGGCTTCCATTTGTCGCAGCCCGATGTGTATATTCCCGTCAGAATGTCGCCGTTCAAAATGAACGATAGACGCGACGGGCGAATGAGAATAGTGTAGCATCAATGGCGCGACAGAACGAAACTGAAGACAATCAGAATGGCAAGCGCCGAGAGAAATTGATACAGGCGGCAGCTCGTCTGTTCAACAAGAATGGCTACGACAGAACGACGGTGAGGCAAATTGCTGCCGAGGTTGGGCTGACGTCGGGTAGCATTTTCTATTATTTCGAAAGCAAGGAAGTTCTTCTCGAAGAGGTGATCGCGTTCGGGATGAAATCCGGCCTCGTCCTCGTGGAAGAATTCCTGTCAGGTGTAACGGGGCCCCTTTCTCGCTTTCATGCGCTTCTTGCATCGCATCTGTCAGCTATCACCGGACGACCGGGAGATGCGCATGAAGTGTCTTTTTCGGCGTGGAAGAGCCTGCCTCCTGAATCCCGACAGCGATTGCGGAGTCTCAATCAGCTGTATCGCGAAATCTGGATGCAATCTCTTACTGAATTGAAGGCGCATGGATATCTTCACAGCAGTCCTGAACACTGCCGACTTGTGTTGATTGCCGCCCTTAATTGGTCACCAGTCTGGACAGACGTGACCACGAAATCGCAGCTCAACAAAACCGTCGACCATTTTTGTTCCGTTCTGCTCAATATGACAGATGCGGAATTTCGCGATCTCCTGATGGCGGAGCAGGCTGAGGAAGCCGCCAAAGCAGAGGCGTGAGACCCTCCTTTTGCTCATCTCGAGCCGAGAGCCTGATCCGGCCCCAATAGCCAAATCCATAAACGGAACCTGCATGACCGAGTTTGTGTCAGCCTGATGAGCAAGGCCGACGCAGCGCGTAGGACATTGGTCAGCTCCAGCAGACCCTTCCCCGAGCTTTCCGGCGCCAGACGTACCCTGATAACGATATGCACGGGAACAGGGTTACGGCAGGTGCGACCGTGTTTGAGGCGCTACCATGGAGCAATCGCGCACTATGGTTTCGCGCCTAGTATCAACCCTCCCGAAACCAAGCGCGCGCCAGCCTTGACGGGCGGCGGCCTTGATAGTGCGGCGCTGTCAACGCGGCTGGCATGACGAACCACATGGCATCGAACATGCATCAGGTGGTTGAATATTTGACAAACCAATCTCGATGTCTCATTGAGCGCTTGGTCAAACACATGGGGCAGTCGTTGAGAGCGGCCGCTTTCCATGCCTGAGGGGAGAGAATTATGAAAATGAGTGCTTCTACGTCCATTGTAGCGATTCGGGGCGCGCTACTGGCTGCCTGTGCGCCTGTCGCGCTGGTGCCCGCTGCTGCATTTGCCCAGGATCAAGATCCAGAGGCGGCTGAAGCCGCCCAGGTTGAAACGCGTAGTGAAGAGCGCGGGCTTAACACGATCGTGGTTACAGCCCAGAAGCGCGAGGAATCGGTTCAGTCCGTTCCCGTCGCCATTTCCGCTTTTGCGGGTGATGCCCTGGAAAACGGGCAAGTCACATCAACTACCGATTTGGCCCAGTTAACACCGGGGCTTACATTTAATACATTCCAGCCTGGTCAGCCGGAAATTTCGATCCGTGGCGTTGGCACGAAGGAAGATGGCGCGGGTGCATCTGACTCCACTCTGGTGATGGTCGATGGCGTCTATATCGCAGCCCGATCAGCATCAAACATCGATATCTTCGATCTCGAACGCGTGGAAATTCTGCGAGGACCTCAGGGCACTCTCTTTGGTAAGAATTCGATCGGCGGCGTTATTAACTACGTAACCCGGAAGCCCGATGATATCTTCCGTGTAAGATTGCGTCAGACTGTCGGCAATTACGATCAGTTCGATACTGCAGGCGTGGTTAATGTGCCGCTGGCAGATAATCTCTTCACGAAGTTCTCTTTCAGCCGCAGGGCCTTTGGCGGTTATGATGAATGGATCATTCCAGGTCAGGACGAACAGCCCTGGCGCACTCCGGCCCAAAGCACACAGATCGGCGGAAATAACCAGTTTGCCTGGCGTTCGCAGACCTTGTGGGAAGCTACGGACACTCTGGAGGTTCTGCTTTCCTTTGATGGTGTCGATGAAGAGCTAGGCAATATCAACCGCCAGCCCATCGGTTCGACCGGCCCGCTTCACGACTGCGGTTGCGCATCCGATCCTATCGCTGTCGATATCGCTCTGGGCGGCGCTGACTCGGTTCGCACCTATCTGGGCGAAGAGGACAATGGCGGCGAACGTGACGCCTTCGGTGTGACATTAGAGCTCACCAACGAATTTTCCTTTGGTACCCTCACCTTTAGCGGAGCGTATCGCGAATCTGATTATTACTTCACACATGACGACACTGGACTGCCCCCTTCGCCGCCAGTGGATTTGACGGGATCGAACGGAAATCCCAACGATCTTCTGTTGGGTGATCCGAGCATCGGGTTCACTTTCGACAACAGTGACATTGTGTGGGAAGATTCTGAGCAGTTCACCGGAGAAGTGCGCCTTGCCTCCAACCCCGGCCGCTTCAACTGGCAGGTCGGTGCGTTTGCCACGAGCGAGCAGATCAATCGTTCTGAAGGCATTTTCTTCACCGCGCTGGCTGATGCGTCGCTCGATCCCAATCTGGCGATCGCTACCATGCTGTTCGACGGATGGGCCGTGGCCACCTATGCCCAAGTGGGATATGAATTGACGGATCGTTTGTCCGTGACCCTTGGCGGTCGTTATTCCTACGAAGAAAAAGAGATCGTCGCATTTAACGAGATGGCGACTTCGCCAGACTTGCAGCTCGTCCTGTCCGCATTTCCTCCCACAGAAGGAGAGGATAGCTGGGAGAATTTCTCTTGGAGAGTGGCGCTGGATTACGAAATTGCCGACGATGTTATGGCCTATGGTACCATATCAACCGGCTTCAAGAGTGGTGGCTTTACCGGCTCCGCAACAACAGCCGAGGGCGCTACTACACCGTTTGAACCTGAAGAGGCTACCAACTATGAAGTTGGTTTGAAGGGCGATTTCTTTGATCGTAGTTTGCGCGTCAACCTTTCCGCGTTCTACGTCGATTATAAGGACCTTCAGGTCACTCGCTTCTTCCAGCCGGCGGGCTCGGTTGCAGGGGAGTTCATTACCGAAAACGCCGCGAATGCCGAGATCAAGGGTTTTGAAGCCGAGTTCACTGCTCTGCTGACGGACAATCTTGAGATTGGTGGCTTCTACTCATACCTCGACGCAACCTTCGCTGATTTCTTTGGCACTCCGGACATTTCCGGTGGTGGCGATTTCTCGGGGAATGACTTGCGCCAAGCCCCTGAGCATAGCGTTGGTGGCCATATTCAATATGAGGCCGATCTGGGCGGAGATTCAGGCAGCTTGACCGCCAATGTCAGCGGCAGATATCAAAGCCTGGCTTACACCAATGTCGATAACAATCCGCTTGATGTGATTCCTTCACACACCGTGGGAGATGCATGGCTCGCCTGGAATTCCGCTGATGATCAATGGATGGTTCAGGCTTGGGTCAAGAACTTCACTGATGAAGTTTATCGCACGCACGTCTTTACCCAGCGCGGTAATCGCATTGGCTTTGGTACATTCGCACCACCGCGGACGTATGGTATGACGGTTCAGTTCAGCTATTAATTCTCATTGAGGCCAATAGTCGGACGTAAGTAGATTTCATCGCAGATTCCTGCTGGCGCATGCCAGCAGGATCGGAATAGAGGGAAGAGTGCTTTCATGCGTATCGCGGCCAGGTTTTATACAATTGCACGTATTTGATCTGGATGAAGCACTCACTCCCTGTCGAGACCATCGGGGTGTCGATATTGTCTCTTCCGAGGGCCGCCGGGCCTATCTGTGAGCTTATGCGGAGTTCAATTATCATAGCATGATATGGGGTTCTTGAGGGCGCGTTTAGATTTCAAGATTGACATCGGGCCAACGCGTCATGGTAGCATGCGTTGCCAAGCCACATATTTCCTGGATTCTTCCGGTGCGGGTGCAAAAAATTTTGGGAAGGGCCTGTCTTATGATGAGCAGGAAGTCGTGAGAGTTTTGTCGGCGTTTATACCCGATTAATGGTGCTCTGCATAATTGGCTTCGTGAACTGTTCACGCGACTGAATTGCGGTGTCTTACAGAGGAACAATGAGTGTTCGTTGAAGTTTGCAAAAGTACTGAAATTTCGGACGGTGACGTAATGCGGTTCCTGCCAGAAGGATCCGAAGACGCGATCGCCGTCTGTAATTCAGAAGGCGAATTCTATGCAATTTCGGACAGGTGCTCGCATGGTAACTGGAGCCTTGCCGAGGGCATAATAGAGAACTGCCATTTGGAATGTGTCCTCCACGGTTCTGCATTCGATCTGAAGACGGGCTGGCCAGACAAACTCCCGGCGACAAAACCGGTCAAGGTTTTCGATGTAAAGGTCGAAGATGGTGCTGTGCTGGTCGACCTTTCTTCAGGCAGAATCAGCGATCAGGGCGCGCATTGACGCGGGCCAACCAAGGCGCGGATGACGCAGCAGCGAATGATCCGCTCGCGTCCGCTACACATGGTGGATCGCAGACCTATCGCATCACCATTCCAGAAATCGATCTCTCTGCATCCTGCAAGGAAGGGGAGAGTGTTCTTGCTGCCATGGTCAGACATGGCATCAAACGGATTCCTTCGGGGTGTCACGGCGGCGGCTGCGGCGTTTGCAAGATCAAGATCGATGCCGGTCAATACAAGGCTGGGAAGATGAGCCTAAGCGCAATCTCGCGCGAAGAGATGGACAAGGGGTACGCCTTGGCGTGCAAGACCTTTGCCAAGGAAGACCTGGAGATCGCCGTGGTTGGGGCAATGCGCAAGTCTTGGAAACTCACCCCCTGACCTTCGCCTAGTTACTCCGCTGGCTCCACGGCTTTCGCTTTCTCACGTAGTTCGTATTTCTGAATCTTGCCGGTTGCGGTTTTCGGCAATTCTTGAACGGTTACGCGAGTCGGGCATTTGAAATGTGCCAGGCGATCACGGCAAAATTCGATGATTTCGCTGGGCGTAACATCCTTCCCCTGAGCTGTCTCAATAAAGGCGTGCGGTGTTTCACCCCACTTTTCATGAGGAGCGGCCACAACTGCGGCTGCAGACACCGCAGGATGTTTGTACAAGACCCCCTCCACCTCGATGCTGGAGATGTTCTCTCCGCCTGAAATGATAATATCCTTGGAGCGGTCCTTGATCTCTACGTATCCGCCCTGATGCCAGACAGCGAGGTCGCCACTATGGAAGTATCCCCCGGCAAGCGCGCTCTCTGTAGCCTGAGGGTTCTTGTAATATTCTGACATGACAACATTGCCGCGGAACATCACTTCGCCAATCGTTTCGCCATCTTGGGGAACTGGCTGCATGGTTTCCGGATCTAATACGGCAACTTCTTCGACCATAGGATAGCCGACGCCCTGCCTTGCCTTCAAAACCGCTTGATCATCGGCGGGCAATTCGTCCCATTCAGGAAGCCATTCGCAAACAGAACAGGGACCATAAACTTCGGTAAGGCCATATGTATGGGTAATCTCGAAGCCCGAGGCTTGCGCTTTTTCCAACAATGCAGAAGGCGGTGCGGCGCCGGCTGTCATGATCGACAGAGGAGCGCTGCCTGTTCTATTTGCAGCATCTGCGGCATCAACCAGCATGCGAACGACGATGGGCGCTCCGCACAGATGGGTCACGCTATGCTCGTCAATGAGACTGAGTAGATTTTGTGGGTCCACGCCGCGGACGCAGACATTGACGCCACCCTGAAGCGCAATCGTCCATGGGAAACACCAGCCGTTGCAATGGAAGAGCGGCAGGGACCACAGATAGACGCAAAAACGAGGCATTTCCCAGGCAAGCGAATTGCCGACGGAGTTCAGATACGCGCCCCTATGGTGCAGTAATACCCCCTTCGGATCGCCCGTGGTCCCCGATGTATAATTGAGCGCAATTGGATCCAATTCGTCTAAATCAAACTCTGGCAGCGTTGCTTCCGCCCCGGTTTTCAGAAAGTCTTCATAAGAACAATCCGCAAATTCCGGTGCGCTCCCTGCTTCCGCATCTTCAATATCAACCACCAGAATGTCGCGCGAGGATTTCGCTATCGCTTCGCCTACGACCTGCGAATAATGTCTGTCGACGAGGAATACGCGGGCTTCGGCATGCTCGATAATGAAGGCAACTGCCTCTGCATCAAGTCGGGTATTGATCGCATTGATGATACCCCCAGCCATGGGGATTCCGTAACACGCCTCCAGCGCCGCAGGGATATTGTCTGCCAGAATTGAAACTGTCTCACCTTTTTGCAATCCCGCGCCTGCAAGTGCGCCAGCGAGATTATGGCACCGGGCAGAAAACTGCGACCAGGTCCAGCTTTGCGTGCCAAAGATGACGGCAGGACGATCAGCAAATACCTGTGCACTTCGCCTCAAGAAACTCAAAGGAGTTAAAGAAGAGAAGTTGGCAGATGTGACCAGATTTCCTGAATTAATATTACTAGGCAAAATCCAATTCCCTTAACAATATTGGGTAGTTCTAAGAAGTACGGCAAATTTTAGAACATTCATACTATCTAACTATATATATCGCGCCCTGACGTAAGGTGTCGATAATGCAAATGCTTCATGGCGACGGGTTCGTTGTGATATTTGTCACGCTTAAGTGGCCGAAGTCTTTTGTCAACCCAGATCAAAACATGGACCAATTCTCATCGGCGGATCTCCGAAACGTTGCACAGACGGAAACATCCTACCGATCCAGCACCAGATTTCTGGCAGTAAAATCAGTACTGCAGCGCGTAGGGGCGGGGCAAAGCGGCGTGTGCGCCTCGCTCAATATCCCGGCAAGAGTTTTGATAACGAGATGGTCCTTGACAGCATTGCTATCCCAATCTAACAAACTAACCAAGCGATCAATTAGTAACTCGCAGGTTTCGGTCCTGCAATGAATGCACAGCGCCCCGAGGAGAGCACGACATGCAAAATGAAACTCAGGCATCCAGAGCCAATGGTTATGAAGATCTGATCACCGATGATCGCGTTCATTCCTCCCTCTACACCGATGATGATGTGTTCGAAGATGAAATGGCGTCCATCTTCCGCAACGGCTGGGTCTTCATTTGTCACGAATCGGAAATTGCGGGCCCTGGAGATTTTGTAAGGCGCAACGTCGGACGCGATCCGGTCTTTGCGATTCGGGCGCGAGATGGCGAAATTTCCGTCATTGAAAACCGCTGCGCGCATCGCGGAAACATTATTTGCCAAGAAGACAGCGGCACCGCCAAGGCGCTTGTGTGTCAATATCATGGCTGGGCTTACGACACCAAGGGCGCTCTGATTGACGTGCCATATCCCGCTGGTTTCAAGGGGGACTTTGCATGCCACGGGCTTGAGCGTTTGCCAAAGGTAGATAGCTATCGCGGTTTCGTTTTCGCATCGTACAATGCTGATGTGCCTTCGCTGCTCGACCACCTGGGTAAAGCGACCGCGCTGATCGATCAGGCAGCAGAAATGTCTCCTGTAGGCCGCCTAAGGCTTTCGGGCGGATGGATTACCCACCGGTTTAACTGCAACTGGAAAATGTTGCCGGAAAACGACACGGACGGCTATCACGTTAACTTCGTGCACCCCTCTTTCGCCCAGGCGATCCGGTCGAATTACGATGAGGCTGTGCTGCAGGATGAGGAAAGCCTCAAATCGCAAGCGAAGGATTGGGGCAACGGCCATACCGAGCTGAACTTCTCTCCGTCATACACAAAGTCGCTGGAGTGGTTCGGGTGCGCTGCAGATCGTTATCCTGCATATACCAAGGCTATGACGGATGCCTATGGTGCTGAAAAGGGCGAGAGCATCCTTCTGGATGGGCCGCCGCATGCAGTCATCTTTCCCAATCTGTTCCTCGGCGAAATGAACATTGGACGGTTTGAACCCGTAAGCCCCGGGGTCTGTCTGCATATACACACGCCGATGTATCTCGAGGGCGTCGATGACGATGTCAATCATCGCATATTGCGCCAGTCCGAGGGTGCGCTTGGGCCGACCGCCTTCCTCCTCGCCGACGATTGCGTCATCGCTGAGCGTACGCAAGGTGCCCTGGCCGGCGAGGGTGGCTGGCTGGATCTAAGCCGTGGATCCGAACGGGAAGTCACGGATGAATCCGGTATTGTTGTCGGCCATCTCACGGACGAAACCTCAAACCGTGGTTTCTGGCGTCATTACAAGAAAGTCATGCTGGCATCCGATCCGCAGCCGTCTCCGGCAGTCGCTGTAGCGTAATTTGATCGCGGCCGAGCGTATCGGCAAACACACTAAATATACTGAGGATGGCGAGGCCATGGTTACAATTGAAGAGCGTGTGCGGATTGAAGAATTTTTGTTCAAGGAGGCGCGGCTCGCTGATGAATCCTGCTATTCTGAATGGGAGGCCTTGGTTGACGATGATATGCATTACTGGGTGCCTGTCAAAGAAGATCAGAAGCAGGAATCCGATCAGGTTTCGCTTCTCAATGACAACCGTGCGCGTCTTGCCACTCGCATTCGCCAGTTGAATACCGGTGTTCGGCATGCGCAATTGCCGCCTTCTCGCATGCGCCGGGTCATCTCGAACATTGAAATCGAAGCCACGGGCAATGATGAATATCTCGTCCGATCAAATGTCGTTCTTTATGAATACAGGCTTCAGGCGGTTAAAGAGATGGAAGTATGGCCTGCGCGCGTATTACATAAGCTGCGGGAAAAGGACGGCGAACTGAAAATGTTCGCCAAGCACATCTTCCTGCTTAATTCTGAAGGGCCCATTCGGGGTCTCTCCTTCATCATCTAAAGCCTGGGAGGCAATTTCCGGATTATCGCAAAAACACAATGAATACACTCAGGAAAAATTCAGCAAAGGCAGCCATTACCGGGCTGGGAGAAAGCGCATTTTCCCGCAAACCCGGCTCGACGCCCAGGGTTCTGGCCGTTGAGGCTTGTCTTGCTGCTGTTGCTGATCGTGCGATTGACATGAGTGCAATTGATGGGCTGTTGCTGAACAGGAGCCCGATCGAAGATGGTAGTGTCCTCCCGCTCCATCTGAAACGCGATCTCTGCTTGGGCGATTTGTCCTTGCTGGCGAGTATCGAAGCGGAAGGCAGTTCTGCGATACAGATGATCCAATATGCCAGTGCCGCGATTGCGGCCGGCACGGCGACCAATGTACTGTGTGTTTTCGCCGATGCACCTGTAGGCGCCGCTGGTGCAGGTGCCTCCTATTCCATATCCATGGACATGACAGGTCTGCCCGGGTGGGATGAGTGGAATGGCCTGATCGGTGCGACAAGCGGCTTCGCACTGTCGGCCCAGCGCTATTTCCACCTTCATGGCGCTGATTCACACACGCTATATGCATCAGCTGCGGCAGACAGGGAATGGGCCTCGCATAATCCCAAGGCGTTTCTCCGTGATCCGCTGAGTGAGGACGAGTATTTCAATTCCCGCTGGATTGTGGAGCCGTTGAGGTTGTTTGACTGCGCTTATCCAGTGAATGGCGCTGTAGCGGTGTTGGTTAGCGCAGCGCAGGATGCGGAGGACGGCCCCAATCCACCTGTCTATCTGCATGCTTTCGGACAAGGTCATTCCGGGGCCCGACATTTCGCCGGTAATGAGCCGGAAACACTAACTGGCGCAGAAATTGCGGCTCGAACTCTGTTGAACGGGATTGGCGCGACGCCAGCATTATTCGACTATTGCGAATTCTATGCCCCTTTCAGCATCAGCACAATTCTCTCCCTTGAGAATTATGGATTGTGTCAACCGGGTGAGGCAGGGGAAATGATCGCCAGCGGCGCGACGCGGCCCGGCGGCCAACTGCCGATAAATACCGGGGGTGGGCATCTTTCATCCTATTATCTCCAGGGAATGACGCCAGTTCATGAGGCGGTTATTCAGGCGCGCGGTCATGGGGGTGAGCGCCAGGTGCCCAATAATGATGTCGGACTTGCCACAGGCTTTGGCGGTCGGATGGAATATCATGCGGCAATGACCGTCAGCCCACACAGGCAGTTGTAAAATGGCGGATCGTATTGGCATATCACCCCTGACGGAAAACGGACCCTTCGTTGGCGAAATCCGGGAGCGGGCCGAGGCTGGCACTCTTTGCTGTTTGCAATGTTCGAACGGCTGCGGCGTGACGGACTATGCCGCGCGGATCTGTCCCGCATGCTCGGGACCTCTTGAATTGGGCGAAACCGCTGGCAGGGGACGGGTTCATTCCTTTGCGGTTAATCACATCAATTACACGCCGAAATTGGAAGCGCCTTATGTCATCTTGTTCGTTGAGCTTGATGAAGGCTGCCGGCTCGCAGCGCTTCTCGACAAGAACGAGACGGGCATGCCCGCCGTTGGAGATTCTGTAAAATTCGCAAGCGCAAGTGACGGAGCCGTGTATTTTGACTACTTAAAGACACCTGAGAGCGAAATAGCGCTTCGGTGAAAAAGGGATGAGGTTGGATATGGATGCGGTTTTAGATTCGAAATTGATGGATAGCACGCGCACCGTTTCGGACGGTTCAGGCTCGAACCTCCATTACGACAATAGGCTGGAGGTTCTTCCCCGCGATCTTGTTCGACGTACGGGAGTGAATAATCCGACGAGAACAGCTTATATTTGCGGAGATCGCCAAGCAACTTGGGGTCAGATGCATGAACGCTCTGACCTGATCGCTGCGGTCCTTTTGTCTAAGGGGGTCCGTGTAGGTGATGCGGTCGCCATTATCGCCCCTGAGTGCATAGAAGTATACGAACATTTCTTCGCTTGCATGAAGATGGGTGCAGTCCGTGTCGGAGTAAATCGAAGGTTTGCTCGGCCCGAAATTTTGCATGTGCTCAAGGATTCAGGCGCCAAGTTCTTCTTTGTTCATGCAGCATGCGCCGATCTTTCGGATCAGCTCAAGGAAGATTTGAGGCAACTCGATATTACAATTATCGGGTTTGGCGGCGAGCATGGGTTTGAAGAAGATCAGGAAACACTGATCAATGCTGTCGAAACCGTGCCGGAAATGCCGCCGCTTTCAAGCGCTGACCCACTTTTTTACAGCTACACCTCGGGGACTACCGGGGTACCAAAGGGCGCAGTGCTTACCAACGGCGGCGTGACGATGACGATTCTCCACGCGCTGGCGGAATTCGGCTTCGTTCGTGACGATCGCTTTTTTCTGCCTACCGGCAACGCCTGGGTCGCCGTTGTTCTTGCCTTTCTCGGTCTTGGCAATGGTATGGCCCAAATCATTGCCGACGGGGATTACAATCGGGAAACTTTCTTCGACACTGTGAAGGAGCAAGCGGCAACGACGTTCCTTCTTGCCCCGACAATGCTGAAGTGGGCTCTGGAAGATAACAAGAAAACCCCGTTTGATCTGTCTTCTGTTCGTATGATTATATACGGATCATCTCCTTCTTCCCCGCATCTGATCCAAAGCGTTCATGAAACCTTTGGAAAAGAAATGGTGAATGTTTACGCCCTTACAGAAACCACCTGGGGCGGGGTTACTTTTCTTTCACCTGAAGATCATCGCATTGGACTTACTGAAAAGCCTGAACTGCTCTCTTCAGTAGGGCGTCCGGCATCCCATTTCGAAATATCGGTGCGAGATGAGAGCGCCCAGCCAGTTCCTCAAGGAGAAGCTGGCGAGATCTGGCTGCGTGGTCCAACGACGATGGCAGGTTATCTCAATCTGCCAGAGCAAACTGATAAGGTTCTGAAGGATGGTTGGTTACGTACCAATGATATAGGTAAAGTGGATGAAGACGGGTATCTCTATCTTCTGGACCGCAAGAATTTCATGATCATCACCGGCGGCGTCAACGTCTATCCGGCGTCGGTTGAAGGGGTCATGGGCAAACACCCTGACGTTGCAGCAATCTGTGTTATCGGCCTTCCGCATCCCGAATGGGGAGAAGCGGTTGTCGCTGTGGTCCGCCGCAACAAGTCGGGCGGACAGGTTGGCGCGGCCGATCTGATCGAATTCTGCCGGGACAAGCTCAACGGTCCATCAACGCCGAAGCACGTCTTTTTTACTGACGAAGAATTCCCGCTAACCTCTAATTTCAAAGTCCGGAAGAATGTAGTTCGCGATCTTCTTCTGTCGAAGCCGACCGATATTCCGTGGGATATCGAGGAATGAGTCAAGAAAAAATGCCTGTGTGACCGCCTGACCAAAATAATTTCTCGGTGAGACGAATAATTGCAGCAGTAAATCAGATCAGATGTGATCCGCGGTGAATTGTTGCGGTGGCGCGACCGAAATTATAAGGGAAGTATAATGACGCAACGTCAGGAATTGTTGCGCCCCATAGGTGAGATTTCTGCCCTTGTTCTTCGCGTGATGCTTTTCCTCTGTCGCCGGTAAGGTATTGGCGTCTTTTGGTGAATGGCTGTTCCCTGCAAGATCTACGCTCGCCACTTGGTCGCGCCAAGGCATCTGGTGTCGGAAGTGAAAGCGTTGTTCATCCGATTGAATTCTACACTGAACTCAAAAATAATTGCGCAAAGCTGTGAAGGGGGATCCACTATGGATCGAGAAATAAGGGAAGCGGCTGACCGTTTGTGGGACGCAATGCAATCGGGCGAAGCGTGTGCGCCGGTCCGCGACCTGATTGGTGAACGTGAAATCGAAGCGGCGTATAAAGTCCAGGAGCTGAATACCGAGCGCAGGCTTGGACAAGGTCGTCGCATCGTGGGCCGCAAGACCGGGCTGACCGCGAAATCGGTGCAGGCGCAACTCGGCGTTTCGCAGCCTGATTACGGGATGCTGTTTGACGACATGGACATACCGTCAGGAACCGAAATTTCGGTGTCGGAGGTGATGCAGCCCAAGGTCGAGGCCGAGATCGCCTTCATCATGGGCGACATCCTTGATACCGAATTGCTGACTTCTGCAGATATTATCGCTTCGGTCGACTTTGCAGTGCCTGCGATCGAAGTCGTGGGTAGTCGGGTTCAAGATTGGGATATCCGCATCCACGATACCATTGCCGACAACGCGTCGAGCGGTGTGTTCGTGCTGGGCGATTCCCCACGTCGGCTGTCGGAAATCGACTTGCGCCTTTGCGGAATGGTGATGGAACGCCGCGGGCAGCCCATATCGAACGGTGCGGGAATCGCATGTCTGGGAAGCCCGGTCACTGCCTGCCTTTGGCTGGCCAAGGTCATGGCGCGTGAAGGTCGCCCCCTCAGTAAAGGCGATATTGTTTTAACAGGTGCTCTTGGGCCGATGGCGCAAGTGGCTGCGGGCGACGCTGTCACGGCACGCATCAACGGGCTGGGCTCAGTTACCGCCTGCTTTCAGGATTGAATGGAGTGACTAACGAGATGGTTGATAATCCCAAACGGAAATGCGCGATCATCGGGTCTGGAAATATCGGCACAGACCTGATGATCAAAGTGATGCGGACGTCAGACGTCCTCGAAGTGGGCGCGATGGTCGGTATCGATCCTGAGTCCGATGGTCTCGCCCGAGCCCAGAAGCTTGGCATTTCAACCACCCATGAAGGCATGGATGGCTTGGTAGCGATGCCGATATGGAAAGATATCGACGTGGTGTTCGATGCGACCTCGGCCGGGGCCCATCACCACCATAATGAACTTTGCGTGCGTGACGGCAAACGCATGGTGGACCTGACGCCGGCGGCCATCGGCCCCTATTGCATCCCCGTAATCAACGGGGAAGAGCATCTCGATAAGAGCAATGTGAACATGGTCACCTGCGGCGGCCAGGCAACCATTCCTATCGTTCACGCCATCAGCCGGGTTTCCGAGCGGGTTCCATATGCAGAAATCGTGGCTTCAGTCGCTTCCAAATCGGCCGGCCCCGGCACGCGCGCCAATATTGACGAGTTTACCGAGACGACGACCTTGGGAGTGGAAGTGTTGGGGGGCGCCGAAAACGGCAAGGCGATCATCATCCTCAATCCGGCAGAGCCGCCGCTTATCATGCGCGATACCGTTTATGCATTGTCAATGGGCGGCGATGAAGCTGAAATTGAAAAGTCGGTGAACGAAATGGTCGCGGCTGTACAAGAATACGTGCCAGGATATCGCCTCAAGCAGAAGGTTCAGTTTGAGCGGTTCGGCGGCAACAGGACATTGAAAATACCGGAAATCGGTGAATTTGAAGGCCTGAAGGTGACGGTGTTCCTCGAGGTCGAAGGGGCAGCACATTATCTGCCGGCTTATGCCGGTAATCTGGACATTATGACATCTGCGGGACTGGCTATCGCCGAACGCATGATGAAAAATCCAAGAAAGGCGGCGTTGTGACTGGACTGATCAAAGATCCGACGAAGGACAAAATCTACGTGCAGGACGTGACCCTGCGCGATGGCATGCACGCTATCCGTCATCTTTACGGAATAGATCACGTCCGGAAAATCGCTAGCGCGCTTGACCAAGCCGGCGTCGATGCAATTGAAATTGCGCATGGCGACGGTATCCGCGGTTCGAGCTTCAATTATGGTTTTGGCGCGCATTCCGATTGGGAATGGATCGAAGCGGTTGCTGATTCCATTGACCAGGCCGTGCTGACCACACTGATCCTCCCCGGTATCTGCACTATCACGGACCTGAAGCGAGCCTATGACGTTGGCGTGCGCTCTGTCCGGGTCGCTACTCATTGCACGGAAGCAGACGTGGCGCGTCAACATATCGGTGCTGCGCGCGATCTTGGCATGGATACATGCGGCTTTCTTATGATGAGCCACATGGTTGAACCGGAAAAATTGGCGGAACAGGCGCTCTTGATGGAATCATATGGCGCACAATGCGTTTATGTGACCGATTCCGGCGGCGCGCTGGATATGGATGGCTGTGCTGCCAGGTTCGACGCCTATGACGCCGTTCTGAAACCTGAAACCGAGCGTGGCGTGCATGCGCACCACAATCTCTCGCTTGGTGTCGCCAATTCGATTGTTGCGGTGCAAAAGGGTGCGCGGCGGGTCGATGCCTCGCTTGCCGGTATGGGCGCTGGTGCAGGTAATGCCCCGCTGGAAGTTTTCATCGCAGCAGCTGATCGAAAAGGCTGGAACACAGGGTGCGATGTCTACAAGCTTATGGATGCCGCAGAAGAACTTGTTCGTCCGCTTCAGGATCGCCCCGTACGTGTTGACAGGGAAACCCTGATGCTCGGTTATGCGGGCGTTTATTCCAGCTTCCTTCGCCATTCTGAAAAGGCGGCCGAAGAATATGGCGTCGATGTGCGCGAAATTCTGCAGGAGCTTGGTCGCCGCGGCATGGTCGGCGGCCAGGAAGACATGATCGTCGATGTCGCTCTCGATATTCAGAAGTCTCGTGAGACCATGGGGGCGTCATAGTGGAAGATCTGGAAGCCCTCGCTGTGCAGCTCGATGATGCTCAACGCGAAGTGCGGGCCATACCCCAGCTGACAAAAAATCGTCCGGGCCTGACGACTTCCGAGGCCTATGCTATCCAGGCAATGTCCGTCGCGCGTCGGATCGCCCGTGGAGAGGTGCGTATCGGTGTCAAAATGGGGCTGACCAGCCGGGCTAAAATGGTCCAAGTCGGTGTAAACGAGGCCGCGTGGGGCCGCCTGACCGACGCAATGTTGCTGGAGGAAGGCGGGACCCTGTCGAAGTCGGCCTTCATCCATCCACGGCTTGAACCCGAAATC
The DNA here is from genome assembly GCF_001077815.2 of Aurantiacibacter atlanticus. Lineage (GTDB taxonomy): Bacteria > Pseudomonadota > Alphaproteobacteria > Sphingomonadales > Sphingomonadaceae > Alteraurantiacibacter > Alteraurantiacibacter atlanticus. The sequence goes on from NZ_CP011310.1 coordinate 627,471, forward strand.
GCATTTCTTCTGAAGAAGCGATTGAAGGGCAAGGTTTCTCCTGTCGAGGCGCTTTCTGCCGTCGAGGCGATCGCCCCGGCCATGGAGGTGATCGACAGTCGTTTTGAAAACTTCAAGTTCGCTCTGCCGGATGTTGTTGCTGACAACACTTCCTCGTCCGGCCTGGTTCTGGGTGCATGGCACAACCCTGCAAGCGTTGATTTCTCAAATCTCGGCATGGTGCTTCTTGTCAACGGACGACCCGCGCAAATCGGTTCGTCAGCTGCGATCTTGGGCCATCCGCTTCGTTCATTGGTCTCAGCTGCGCGGCTTACTGCCGAATGGGGCGAGGCACTGGAGCCCGGCGATATCATAATGGCGGGCGGAGCGACGGCGGCACATCCGGCGAGCGTAGGAGAAACGATCAGCCTGGAAGTGCAAAATCTGGGTGGCTGCTCTATTACAGTCGAAGCCTGACACGACGCCGATTTTATAGGTGATGAAACTGGACAGACTGCCACAGGAGCGACCAAAGCCGTGATACCATCGATGCACTTGCGCAATCGGTGCGGGTGATTATTCGCGAAGTCCCTGCTGAACATTTCGGTGTCGCAGGCATATCCAAAGCGGAAGAACATGCGCAAGCCAAACTCCCGCGACGACGCCAGAAAGGAATAAGAATGAGCGACAACCCCGAGATTGGAAAATCCATTGACGCCCAGGGTGTGAAAACCAATTATCACGATATGGGTGAAGGGCACCCTGTCATTTTGATACATGGTTCGGGCCCAGGGGTTACTGCATGGGCGAACTGGCGGCTCAACCTGCCCGTGCTGGCGGAATCCATGCGTGCGATCGCGCCCGATATGCTGGGCTTTGGCTATACAGAACGCCCGGCCGACGGCATCTACAATCTGGAACGGTGGCGGAAGCACCTGATGGATCTTGCCGATGCGCTCGATCTTGATCAGTTTGACATCATCGGCAATTCCTTTGGCGGGGCGCTCGCGCTTTCGATGGCCGCTAATCATCCTGATCGCGTTCGCCGTATCGTGCTGATGGGCGCGGCCGGCCTTGAATTCGAACTGACAGATGCTCTGGACAAGGTGTGGGGCTATGAACCGTCAGTAGAGGCCATGCGCGAAATGCTCGATATTTTCGCATATGACAATTCGCTGGTGTCAAACGAACTTGCCGAAATGCGTTACCGTGCAAGTATCCAACCGGGTTTCCAGGAGGCGTTCAGTGCCATGTTCCCGGCTCCGCGCCAGCAGCATATCTCTGCGCTGTCGACGCCAGAAGATGAAATCGCGAAGATAACCAGCCCGGCTATGATGCTTCATGGGCGGGAAGATCGCGTTCTGCCAATGAGCACAAGCCTTCGCTTGTTCGAATTGCTGGAAACTGCGGAAGTTCATCTGTTCGGGAAATGCGGACATTGGACGCAGATAGAACATAAGGACCGTTTCAATTCGCTCGTGAGTGAATTCCTCACTCGCGCGTAAATCAATCCGGCTGCCGATGCTCGGCGGCTATTGATTTGGAGGGAAGGCAGAAAGAATTCCGGTGGCGTGCAGAACACCTTCCCTCCTAAGACCAATCTTGCGGACAAAGACATGCTCGAGGTTTAGAGCCGCCGAAGCAGCGTTTGCGGAAGCGAAAATACCAGCTTGCGAAAGCCCAACCGGGCACTCGACCGGAATTGGCGTTTCCCGCTGACGAAAGTCGCGGCGATGGCCTCATCAAGCGTAGCACATCAAGCGTAAGGTGATTGCGGCACGTTCCAGAGATCTTAGAAATCCTTCATCCGGTCATTTGCCAGACCCAGCGCTATGATGGCTTAAGAGCTTTCGGCGATGGCGGAAGCTGGCGGGTAGCTGCGGGCCTAGCGGCGGTGGCACCAAGCAGCGATCTTACTGGTACCAGAACCAGTTAGGTGGCTGTTGCGCGAAGCATCCAGGCGGTCATTTCTTGAAATGCCATGCTCGAGCAAAGGTGCCAGATGAAACACAAGTCAGTAACAGTAATGGGGCCGAGGTTCGCGCCCCGGCCCCAAACTCCTGGTCCACAGGAGTAACTGCAATCAAACTAAGCTGTTACCAGCTGGATTGGAAGCCGGCTCTTGCGCCAACCTTGCCTTCGTCAAAACCGATGCCAATCCCGCCGGTAAGATATGCGTTGTCGGAAACCCGTGCGGCAACACTGGCCGAACCTGCAATCCGGTCATTGTAATAACCGAACCCACCGGCCACGCCGAAGCTGTCGGTCGGCATCAGGACCGGAGATTCCATCGCAAGCGCCAATGCCGCACCTTCATTCGCTTCACGAATGCCGGCGGCATTTTCGTTGGCGAGATCAAACAAGGCCACATTCTGTCCCTGCAGTTCACTGATGGCCGCCGCATTCGCCCCGATGTTTGCCGTATTCGTGGCAATAAGGCCGGAATTTACGTCGATTGCAGCTGTATTGGCCATCACGTCGTTATTGCTCGCAAGCCCCGTGAGACCCATTGCGGAACTCAGACCGAGGGTGCCATTCGCGTCTGCCGTGACGAAGTTGATCGGGCCGGTTTGCACGCCGGTGCTCATATCGAGACTGGCGACGACCACCTGGCCATCGGCAGTTGCCGTAGCCCCATTCCCAATGGCAACAGAATTGACGCCAGAGGCAATGGTTTCATTGCCCAAGGCAACGGCGCCATCGCCCGATGTATTTGCAGCTTCACCGACAGCGACGGATCGAACGCCCGTCGCGGCAGCAAGATGACCCAATGCAGTCGCGCGCTCGGCATCAGCGACTGATCGCCAGCCATAGGCTGTAGCGCCCGCCCCATTTGCCAATGCTTGCCCGCCGACAACCGTTGTTGATGGTCCACTGGCGATTGTGGCCATGGAAGGATCGTCGCTGCGATTGCCGCCAATGGCAATTGAATCACCACCGGTCGCTTGCGCGAAGTTCCCGATAGCGATGGCATTGTCACCCGAAGCGACGGCATCTTCGCCACCGGCAAAACTCTGGTCGCCCGAAGCTGTTGTCTGATGCCCTACGGCAGTACCCATTGCCCCGGTGGCAACAGCCTGCCAGCCAAGCGCCGTCGCACCTGGCGTGCTGGCCAGGCTCTCCCCACCAATGGCCGTGGTGGAATTGCCCATGGCGACCGCGCTGTCGCCCACGCCGAGCGCATCGATGCCATTGGCGATCGCTTCATTTCCGATTGCGGTTGAAAAGTCGGTTTGCGCATCGGCATTTTCGCCAACTGCCAGCGACCGTATGCCTTGAGCTGTCGCGAGATGTCCGAGAGCTGTGGCACGTTCGGCTGAGGCCTGCGCTCTCCAGCCATAGGCAGTTGCGCCGGGTCCATTTGCCAAGGCTTGTCCGCCCACGGCTGTCGTGGATGGTCCGCTTGCGATGGTGGGGGTGCCCATCAGACCGTCGCGATTTCCGCCGATTGCAATGGAATCACCCCCGTCAGCCAATGCGGCCCTGCCGATAGCGATTGAGTTGCTGCCCGATGCAAGCGCATCTTCGCCGCCCGCAAAACTCTGAGCGCCCGAAGCGGTGGTCTGGTGGCCAACGGCTGTACCCATCGCGCCACTCGCATTCGCCTGCCAGCCAAGCGCCGTCGCACCCGGCGCGGTGGCGCTGGATTCACCGCCGAAAGCCACTGTGGAGGAGCTGTCCGCATTGGCATCTTCGCCACAAGCCAGCGCGTCTTCTCCTGAAGCGGTGGCATTCGCTATTGTGGTGTTGGTCGTCGAACCGTCTTCGGTCAGGACGCATTCGTAGCCGGTGTCTCCAGGAATTTCCTGTGCGGCAGCTGGCGCTGCATAAACGCCTGCCGTTCCGGCCAACAGGGTTATCGCCAACTTCTTTGTCTGAACTATATTCATAGCATCTCTCCTTGTGTGGACCAAAATTGCCAGACCAAGGTTTTGAAAGATCGCGGGAGATGCGCGGATCGTGCCAGTGTATTTTCCCGAACCTGTCTATTGCCTTGGTCGAGGCACAGCCTGGTGCTCCAGGTTGCGAGGAAGCTACGAAGTCTGACGATGTTCAGATGCAGGCAGTCGCGAGAAATCCTGCAAGACGTTGAATATATGTGTATTTATCTGACGAAACATACAAATTCTCGTATTTGAGAAATCATCCATCATCAGGACAACTTACTACGCAGGGTCAACCATGACCGAACCACAGACGCCCAATTTTCGGACTGAATATATGCGGGTTCAGCTGCTCCGCCTGTGCTCTCGCGGTTCTCGAGGCAATAGCGTTCCCCAGCTGCGCTTCAGCTTCGGACAAGCGCGCATATAGTGGCGCGCTGCGCCAGCCTTGCTGTTCTGCCCGAAGCAGATGTGCACGTGCCTGCGCAGGCCGATCATTTGCAAGGAATGCCTCGGCCACAAGAATATGCGCCTCGCCATATGGCCGCATTGCGAGATTTCGAAGTGCAAGATCCAGCGCTTGTTCCGGCTTGCCAAAGGCAAGTGCGCTTTCAAATGCGTGCGCGGTATATGCCATTGGCATCGCTTCAACGCGCGTGCGCCACCCAGCTGCGGAGCGATTGCTCCACCGTTCGGCTGCTTGCATATCTCCATTAGCGATATGAAGCGTGGCAGCGGCATCCATCGCCTGTGGATCGTTGGTTTGCGTCGCGATGCGTTCAAACGTTGTTATGGCAGGCGTCAGTTCATCTATCATGGCTTGCGCTTCGGCACGATAAAATTGAGTCAGCCAGTGACCGGGAAACAATTCGTCGGCCCGGGCATAGCTTTGTGCAGCTACTTCGTAATTTCCGCGCGCGCTTTCGACCATCCCGATCTGCAATTCATAGGAGGCCATCGACCTGGGGGTGCGCAATTGATCGCGCCGCGCCGCTTCGCGGATAAGAGCAATCGCTTCGTCGAACTGGCCCTGAGAACGGGCAAGTATCGATTTTCTGATCGCGGTCCCGGGAGTGGGGATGATTTCATCGGCCTCTTCGTAAAGGCTTTCCGCCAACTCCATGTCGCCATGATAAAAGGAGACATCGCCGCGCAACGCCACTGCCGTTGACAAGGCTGGCTTGCCAGGGCTGACCACAATCTGGTCAAACTGGCCGAGAAAAGTTTCGGCATTTTTCAGATCATGTTGCGCCATCGCGATTTCTGCGGATGTCAGGAGTGGGCCCGAACCTTCGGGAGAGAGGCTGTTGGAACGCTGTATGCTGTTGGCCGCAAGCGCCAGTTCCCCGGGATCGGCGTTGAGCTTGAAACGCGAAAGTGCAGCGCGGGCAAGTGTTTCGTGCGGCAACCATTCATCTTGCGCAGACGCAACCCGTTCCTGCATCAGGGCAATCTGGCGATCGGATGCCGCCAACTCCGCTGCATAGCTTGCTGGCCCATAACTCGCAGGCGGAAGACCTGCTGCCGCTACGCCCTGATCGTTGTCATCAAGCAGGAGGTCCGCGCTGAAAATCAACGTGGCCGCAGCCGCGGAAATGGCGAGTGTGCGAATGACACCCGACCTTCCGCGGCTGCGGGCGCTGCCGCTGTGCGTGACATGCCCCAAAGGCCAGCGGCGAACCATTTAAGCCGGCTTAGCGCAAGGCGTAAGGCCGGCGTCTGTCAGATCATCGGCAAGGGCATTTGTCAGCCCGGTCAGCTGGGCTGACAGGTCAGGCACGAATTTGCCGGCAACATCGTCTGCCGGGCTTGCATCATTATAGGCGGTTTTCCTGTCGGTTCCGATCAATGCGGTGGAAACGGCAGGCATGCCCATTCTGTCTACACGAACATAGGTCGAGGGATCGTCAGTTCGGAAAGTGAAGGACGCTCCTCCTGGCGCTGCAATCGGTGGAGAGCCTTGCGCTGCGGCAAGGAACGGGAAGCTATCTGGGAATGCAACGTCGTTTTCCGATGGATTCAGAGGCAATGTGGCAAGCGCTGCCGGACTATGCACTGAAAGATCGAGGAATATTACGGCTAACGTCACATCGATTACCGGGTCCTGCAACAATCGACCGTTCGGGAAACCCGCCCCGGCAGCAAAATTGAGGGTCAAGGTATCCGGAACCACCGCTTCGGCAACTGTGAAGCCAGTGCCCGGAATGGCCTGTTCAAGACATGGCGTGACATCAAAATTCGCATTGGTTGGTGCCGGGGTCGGTGTAGGTGTTGCGGACGGCACGACGATCACATCTTCACTATCGTCATCATCATCGAAGCAGCCCGAAAGCAATGTGAGAGCGAGCATGGCCGGAGCCAGTGAAAGCGCCCTGAGGGTTTTGTTATTGGTCATCAGATTTGTCCTCCAAAGCGCGAGGTTTCCGCCCAGATGTCGATCAGATTATTCCCATTTTCGATCCGGTTACGCGGGATTGAAAGGACCACACCGGTAAGGTTCTGACCGGCGAAAAAATCCCGGTTCGACATGAAGCTGAGCGTCCCGGTGTTTGCAGTGTCCATGAATCCCTGAAGGTCGAAGAAGAAAGGGTCGTCGAAGAGTCCGGCTCTCACTTTCACGCCATTTCGAGCGATGTCGGTTTCCACGGCACCTACGATCGGGCTGGTCGTTCCGGGCACATTGCTGACTTGTACGCCTGCCTGGCTTGCCGTTGGACCGTTGCCGAAGCGAATATATATCGGGATTTCCGTGTCTACACGCGATCCAGCATTGGAAATGTTCACCGTGTACAGAACATCGGGATCGTAATTGGCGGGTTGATCGGTCGCCTGGGGTCCAGAAAGAGTAAGGATGATATTGACACTGTCGGCTGTGTGCCAGGCATATAGATCGGCAATGTCCGCCGCGCGGTCTGGCGTACTGTCGACATTAGGATCGGTCCGGCCGGGTGGGTCGAGGTGGTCGGCGGCCGTCAATCCCAAGCCTGGCAGAATTTGTGAGGCACCGATTGCGAGAGCAAGTCCCGCTGTCCCTGCCAACACTTTGGTTCTTTGTCTCATATCGATCTCCCTGAGCTTCTGGTGCCGGACAACACATTTATCCGGCGCAAGATGCGCTCCCGGTCTTCCGGGCGCTGAGGGAACTACGTCATAAGGAGGCAGGCGGATGCATAAGGACAGAATTAAATTACCGGCCTTACAGCTCGAAACCAAATTCTGACGCGGATCTATGCTGGTCGGCGCGCTAAACGCTTGTTAGACCACCAATAACGAGAATTTCGGTAGAAGGTGCCGAGTGCGGCGCGTTTGAAGCATCTTCATAGGTTACAGCAAGCGAGGCGCCGGCGACCAGCGCTTCACGCTCGGTCTCTGTCAGCTCACGTTCGAACAGACCGCTTGCCGGAATCAGGCCGAGCGATTGCGGAGCGCCGCCTGCCGGCACGACCCACAATTCGGTCGCTTGCCCATCACCGGGAGCAAAGCCTTCAATGTTCAGTGAAAGCTCCTGTGCGGCAGAATCAACGAGTCCCGTCAGAACCAGCGCACCATCTTCGCTTTGCAATTGCGCAATGAGACGCGGTCCGGAAATCGGCGCAGCGGTTTCTATCGGCGTGATGGGACCTTGTCCTGCTGGCTGAACAAGGAGCAAGGTCAACACTGCTGCTGCTGCTGCTGCACCTGCCATCGCAAAACCCAGACCCCAGACGGAAATGTTCTTCGCCTTCGGTTGTTCGAGACGGTGAATGCCAGGGCTTTCACCGCCATCAAATTCGCCAAGTCGCCTTTCGATAGCGGGCCAGACATCGGCGGAAGGCTCGTACGTGCCCGCAGCTTCGGCCATCTGGCCCAGCTGATAGCGCCACCAGCGTACATTATCGGCAAAGTCGCGGTTCGACAGATACAGACGCTGCGCTATCGCGAGATCCTCTCCTTCCAGCACGCCCAAGGCATATTCGCCTGCGATGATGCTGCGGTCATCGGGATCGATGTCATCCATTTGCGACACCTTCAAGGCAACCCTTAAGGCTGGCAAGCCCGCGGCGAATCCTGCTCTTCAAAGTGCCCAGGGGGACATCGAGCACCTGCGATAGCTCGGTGTGTGTGTAGCCACGAAAAAACGCCATGCGAATGCATTTGCGATGATCGGACTTGAGGCCATCGAGACAGTCCTGCAGTCTCGCACTTTCTTCTGCATCGCACAGCATGTCTTCAGCGTCAGGCGTTTCATCCTCGATATCCGGCAAGACATCGTCTGAAACCTCACCACGTCGCCCGGATTTGCGCACCGAATCTATAGCTGAATTTCGTGCGATAGTGCAGAGCCAGGTGATCGGGCTTGCGCGGGTCGTGTCGAAGCGCCCGGCACTTTGCCAGACCTTGATGAAGACATTCTGCAGTACATCCTCTGCGGCATCGCGTTCACGAACGATCTGCAGGATCACTGCCAATAACTTCGACGATGTCAGATCATAGATCAGACGCAAGGGCTGACGATCACCGTCGGCGACCTGTTGAAGCGCATTCTCGAGACGGGCTCGCCGGTCTGCTGGTGAAGGTTGCACTATTTTGACCATCTAAGACTTTGCAATACTAGCTAAACGTCCAGCAGCAAGTTAATAATCAAATCGTTACGTAAACAGTATGATAAGTTGTGGGGCAGGGGCTAAGACCAACCGAGCTCTGAGGCGACCAAATGCTCCTCTTCAAATTTGAAGAGGACGCGGAGCAAAACGCCCAATGAAATTTAGGTCGACACTAGGATGACTGAAAAGCTTCTACCGCAGGTTATTGCACAATTATACCATCGCCAACATCTGTAGAAAAGGCGGAGGCGTAGGCCCATCATTCGGCAAGCATGCGCGAGCGACAATTTCGGTTGAACGCATGAACGCAGTGAGCGCCCCTATCTTTTCCGGAACGAATTGGCCCAATACCAAGTGGCCGCTGACCCCGTGCCAACATGATCACGGACTGTTTTGACTTGTGAGGTTTTTCGTCGCGGTGTCTCTGCAATGACTGATTTTTGACCGAAAACGGACTTTCCGCTTTAGGGTGCTCCTTTTTCCCAGAGGCGCATTCCGCGCTGAGGACCCCGAAAGCGAACTGGCAACTTCGTAGCCGCGTTTTAACCTAAGGCGGTCAGCTACATATCACGTGTGGCATGGTCATCCCTTGTGTCCAACCTTCTGGTATGAGGTTGGGCGGAGGTCTGTTTTCTTGGTGTTTTCGATTTCACAAGACGTCATTCATCGGTTTCGCTTAGATCTTCAGTGATGTCATCGGCCAGAACGCGGATACGTTCTTCGGTCCGGTCATAGCGCGCATCGAAGCTGGCTTCCCGCTCCTTACGAAGGAGGACCACCGCCAGTAAACCGGCAGCCAAAACAAGCAGGACGATTGCGGGCCGCATCAATACTCGATCTGGTATTGTACGTTCACATTCGTTCCGCCGCTGCCGCCTGCTTGACTGAGCACGGACAACACAGGTGTTAGCGCCACTTCGAGCTGGGTTGCGGTGAAACCACGTCCGTCGGTGATGATCTCGATGTAAATGTCATCGGTCAGATACTGGCCTGCTGCAAGCGCGGTGCCTCGCCCACTGGCTTCGTCCCCACCGAGAATGCGCAGGCGGTCAACGCCTGTCGCCGAACGCAATGTGCCCAGTGGGTTGAGCCCGCCGCCGCCGCCGCGAAGCGAATTGAGCGAGGCTGCCAGTTGCACAGCCTGAATGGCTGAAAGATTCGCGACCGAACTACCAAACAGAATACGTGAAATGATCTCGTCCTGCGGCAGGCCGGGCGTGCTGGAAAAGGCAATCTGCGGGTCCAATGCCTTGCCGCTGACATTAACGTTGACCGTGATGCCTTCGATATCCTCGCTCGCAACGAGCGTAATACGCGGATCAAGCTCGCGCCCCCCGGTGAACTGGACATTGCCCTCGATCAGATCGAAAGACTTACCTGCGAAGCCGAGTGTCCCGCGCACCAATTCAACCCCGCCCGATATGCTCGGCATGGCGCTGGTACCGCGAATGCGCATATCTGCGCTCCATTCGCTTTCCAGCCCCATACCGGACACATAGAGCTTTTCCGGCGCGACCAAGGCGATGTCCAATCGTAACAAGTCGAAAGCGCCCCCCGATGGGGTGGCTGGTTCATCACCGGTCACACGCGGACGACCGCGCGGTGGCTTGAAGCGCACCCCCTGAAGCTCAGGCACTTCGACGGCACCTTGACGGATGATCTCATAGCGCGTTTCGGGCAGGAGAATACGGCCCGAAAGCAGAGCGGTTTGCCCGGCGGATTTGGTTAGGGAGAGATTGCCCGTCGCGGTCGCGTCGATGGCGCTGCTGCGCGCAAGCCGCGCTTCATCCAAATCGACCTGCACATCCATTGGATAGCCACGATCGGCGGCTAGGCTGACATAGCCGCTGGCCGACACCGTGCCATCACCTGCATTGGCCTGCAACTGCTCGATTTCCAACCGGTCGCCAGTGAAACGCCCGCGTAGCGCCATATTGCTCAGCCGCGTGCCATAGGTCTGGTTTTCGTAGGTAAGATTATTGGCGCGGACAATCCCGGCTAGCTCCGGCGCGGATACGCGGCCTGTAAAGTCCGCAGCCACGCCCAGCGCGCCTGACAGTCTCTGGTCTGCCTGCCCCGTTAGTGAGAACAATGTATCGGCGGGGCCATTATAGCGAATGCCACCGCCTAACTGTGCCAGCATCAACCGCTCAGTCCACCCTCCATTACCGGGCGGGACTGGGGTGAGCGCCGCATTCAAGCGCCCGATAACGCTGCCGCGTTGTCGGATGACCGCGCGCGCTGCACTACCACTGTTTTGCAGCTGTCCGACGAAGCTGACATTGACCGGCTGGCTAACCGATACTGCCGTGGTGCGGGTGAAGTCTGCAATCCGCAGCCGCGCATCGGCAACGGGAAAGCTGGTTGGGGAGGCTTGCGCGAAATCGAGGCTTCCTGTCGCCGTGCCGCCAAGTCCCAAACCGGGCTGGAAAGCGTTGGCGATTGCCAGATCGAAGGAATCCAGACGGCTCTGTACCTTCAACCCCTCGCCATATTCACCCGCGAGCCGGACGCTACCCTGCCCAAAATCGATATTCGTCGGGAGCAATTTATACGTTCTCTCAGCCGGGATGATCCTTGCAGGAGCGGTCGTTCGGAACGTGATTCCGCGCGCTCTACCTTGCAGCGATGCGCGCCACAGCTCGGGTTGCAGATCGGCGTTGGCGGAAACTCGGAACGGCACGCCGTTGGTCCCCTCTACCAGCAATTTGGCATTGCCCCGACCGCCGCGATAATCGACTAGCGCACGCATAATGCTGATATTGAACGCGCCATAAGTGGTGTCGGCGAGTTGGATATCGGCCACCAATTGCGGCGTTTCGTAAAGAACCACCTCGGCATCCACGATCGCAGAACCGATGCGGATGTTGGAAGGTCCGCCTAGCCTGGTATTGTTGGCGCGCAGGTTGACGACAGCCGATTGATATTCGCCCGTCGCCTCCAGTCTTACAATGCCGCCAAGTCCGCGGCCATTGGCATCCAGTTGCCCCACGAAAGGCCCAGCGGCACTCTGCTGCACCCGTCCTGACAAAGCGATCCCGGCAAAGTCCGCTCGGTTGATGGTGAGAGCCAACGGACCGCTAGCGGTCGTTACGGTAGCATCGGCCGTAAATGACCCGTAATCGGTGTTCCCGCTGGCATCGATGCGGTAATCGCCATTATCGCCGCGAATGTTTGCAGTGAGATTGGTGAGACCGATAGCCAAGCCCGGACTCTGCGCATTTATGGTGGCGTTGAGGTTGGTAAGGGTGCCGGCCACGCGCACATCTACCGGCCCGTATGGTTCCGATATCGCGCTGGCAGTCAGGTTGATATGGCCGTTGGTATTATAGGTCCCACGCCCGTCAGTAACCCGCAGCAAAGGCGAATTCATTCGCAAATTGGCAAAGCGGGCAATGCCGTCCGTTCCGTAGGCAATGTCGCTGGAGGCGGTCAGATTGCCGCCGAGATACTCGCGCATGGATTCATTTAGCAATCGGGTGGAACGCGCCTGAACCTTTCCGGTCAGGGCGAAGGCTCCATTCGCGCGTGCCTGCAATTCCATGTCAGTTTCAAAGTTGAATAAGCCGACGCTTTCCAGCCGGTAGTCATCGATCCGCCCAACGACTGCGCCAGTATAGAGTCCCTCTGCCGTATTGGCCAACAGGAGCAGCGTCGCATCAATACGGTCGGAACGAAGGCGCATGTTGTCCGACAGGATACGCGTGCCGTCGATTGCGATATCGCCGTCAAGCCGGATATTGGCAAGCTTTCCGCCTGCTACCATGTCGAGGCCGGTTATACGTTTAGCTGTCGCCGAGACCGGCACAATCATGCTCGCCGTATTAACTTCGGTTCGGCCCTGCGCGCGCAGATCTTCGATACCCATATCGTTCATCATGATCTGCGTGGCACGGATATCGTATTCCACCGCAGGCGTGGCGAAAGCGCCATCCATCATCAGCATCGCACGGATGCCGCGTCCTCGGAGGTTTGGAGCGAGAGTAGAGGGCTCAAGCAGCACGAAGGCTGCCGTAAAATCATCGAAACTGTTCGCTCCAAGATCAATTTCGCCATTGGCGTCCAGGTTGAACGCATCGCTGGATATCTGAGCCGCGACTGTCGCGCGGCGTTCCTCCAGTGCGGTGGTGATGTCAATATTGGTGACCTCGCCCAGCAATGCCGCGGTGGAAGACGGTGCGAATTTTTGCAGTAGGGCCGACCCGACGATCCTGAACGTGCCATCACGTGCCGCCAACTCAAGAACGGCAAGCGGCGCATCGCCAAAGTCTGCGTCTAGCGTGCCGTTCCACTCGGCCCAGTCACCATCTCCCTTCAGTTGCAGATCAAGCGGCTCGGTCAACCCGACAAGCGCAGCGATCACGCCGTCTCCGGGTGCCTTGAGATCGAGGTCGAGATCCAGCTTGTTTTCTTCGGGAACTGCGTCGAGCATCAAGGCGATACGATCACCGCCAGCTCGCCCTGCACCTGCGACGGTCGCACCGTTCAAATTCACCTTCGCCCGCGCATCGGCAATATGCACATAGCCGGACAGTGTGGCGGCGCGGGGCTCGCCGGATACGGGAGCCTCCGCCATGAACTCGGTAATCTCCACCCGATCGATATCGATATCATAATCGGGCAGGAGCGGTCCGTCGGTCGGTGGGGTTTCGTTGAACTCCGGCAGCCGTACCAGCACCATCGTCTCGGCCGTCAGCGCGTCGATATCGATATGGCTGTTTATGAAAGAGAAGGGGTGCCAATCCATGACCACTTCGGGTGAGCGGAAGAAAACGCCCTGCGGGTCTGAAATCGTCAGCCCACGAATACTCATCTCGCTATAGAGCGAGCCGTCAATCTCCTCGATCCCGATAGCCATACCGTTCTCGAATTCGAGCGCCTCAATCTGCTGGGCGACAAATTTGCGGCCCGGATCTGTGTTTATGCCAAGCAGCACTGTGCCAATCAGCAGGATCAGCCCCAACAGTATGAACAGCAGTATTTTCCCGACGGCCTTCCATCGGTGACTTTGCGGCCTTTCGGCCCTCGGCTGATCTTCGGTTTCGATCGTCGCAATATCCTCGACCATCAGAACGCCTGCCCGATCGAGATATAGACGGCGAAAGAGCTTTCACCTGGCTGTCTGTCCAGCGGCATGGCAATATCGAAACGCAGCGGCCCGAAATTGGTATAATAGCGACCGCCGACGCCTGCCCCGTAACGCAGGCCAGAAAAATCCGGGGTCGAGCCTTCATAGACCTGCCCTGCGTCGACAAAACCGACCACGCCGAAATCACCGAAGCGGTAGCGCACTTCGGCAGCAACCTCATTCACGGCCAGTCCACCAATTGGGTTCAGCTCGAATTCGTCTGCGGTCTCCTCTGGATCGTCTGGATCGAAATCCGGATTGCGTTCCTGCACCTTGGGGCCAAGTTGCTGGAAGCCAAAGCCACGCACAGAGCCGCCGCCGCCTGCGTAAAAACGTCGTGATGGTGCGATGTCCGACCGGTCCACCCCCTGTATCGAGCCGACTCTCAAGCGGCTCGCCAGCACGATAGAATCGCCGATGGGAAAATAGGCCGAGCTATCCAATATTCCGCGAACATAAGGGCTGAATCCGTCCTGCAACGAACCTTCAGGCTGCACGAATGCGCGCAGGCGAAAGCCACTGGTAGGGTCAAGCAGACTGGTGGTGGTGTCGAAGCCGGCCTGGCCCGTCAGTGCGCCGATAAAGTAGGTCCGATCCACGCGCTCGCCCAGATCGAAGTCGAAGCTTTCCTCGACCGACGCGATGACTTCTGCGCCATAGGCAAAGGTGAAACGCTTTTGCCAGAGGGGGGTGGAGGAATAGCTGATAAGCCCGCCCAGCCGACCAGTAAACGCCTCGAATGCATCGTAATTTGTGTGCGAAGCGTTCAGTCCGATTTCTATCGTCCGATCGCGGCGATCGGCGTTTGACCGGCGAAACGTCACGCCAGCACCCTGTTCCTGCGTGCCCAGCACCGCCGAAGCGATTAACGCACCTTCGGGCGGGAAAAGGTTGCGATGGGTCCAGCTGCCTTCCAGCAGGAAGCCCTGTCCGGTGCCAAAACCGGCGCTGGCCCCCAGCGAACGTGGCGGCCCAGCATTCTGTTCGACTGCGATGTTGACGAATTGGGTATCGTCTTCTGCCACTTCGCCAGTCTGTTCGGGTTGCACCGTGACGGTATTGAACAGGCCGGTAGCGACCAACGCATCACGCAGATCGTCCACCTTGTGGCTGTCATACAATTCGCCGCGCTCGAACCGCGCCAGAACACCAATGTGCTCTGCATCGAAAGCCAGGTCCCCGATGGTGGTAAACCTGCCAAACCGCGCGCGCGGCCCGGTATCGACGGACAATGTATAGACGCCGTCCGATGTTTCCTGATCCAGTAGAATATCCCGCTGCCCGATTTTCACAAAGGGATAGCCTTGTTGCGGCAAGGCTACGGCAACCTGCGCCTCGGCCCCCTGTACACGCGTGGCGATAATCGGCTCTCCAACCTGCAAGGCGAGATTCTCACGAATCAGATCGGTCGGGGTGGTCGGCTGTGCTTCGATGACAATGTCGGAGAATACAAAACGCGTGCCCGGCGCGGCATTCAAAATAGCGGTCAGCGGTTGTCCGTTTTCCGCCTCGGATCGTTCGATACTCGTCTCGACCTTCGCATCATACCAGCCTTCGGAGCGTAGCAACCGCTGGAGCAGGAAGCTGTCCTCCTCTACCCGCGCCGCAAGCATCGCGACGTTCGAGACCTCGCCACCATTGTTCTCAAGCGCGGAAAGGCCTCTGAACGTTCCAGCGAGATCGATTTCGGTCTGTTCGTCGGCTTCTTCAAGACCATTTAGGGCGATGCCATATTCGACGGTCAAGACTTCGTCATCACTTGCGTCTTCAGCGAACTCGATATCGCGAACTTCGAATTCCTCCAATGGCGATAGTGGTTCGAGCAATTCGGTATCGCGAATCGGGGCGTCAGCGATTTCCTCGTTGCGGTCGCCATCGACAAGCTCGGGCAGGAGCAATGACGTCTCAGCTGTGAAGGTGTCCGCATCCGCATCTGGGTTTTCTTCAGCGAAGCGGCGTTCGAATTCTTCGATGCTTTCCAGCTCGGACTGCAATTCGGGGTCGTCCTCCCCCAATTCCGGTATCTCGTTGCTAAATTCCTCGTCGGAGATTATCTCCTCGACCGGTGGCAATCCTGCTCCGGACGGAGGCGACGGAACGGGGATCGCCCCAGCTTCCAGCTCTCCTTCATCGTCTTGTTGGCCATCATCTTGCGCGAGCGCCGTTTGCGCAGATAGCCAAGCCACTGCGATAACTAATCCGGAGAGCCCGCCACGAAGGCGGGCGCGAAAGATGAAACCTGTCGTTGCTACCGCCATTGGATCTACGAATTTGGTTCTTTCCTGCGTATGAAACGCATCAGGCAACCGGAATAAGAACCGGTGCCTTTTCAGCATGATACGAAAGGGCTAATACCTCACTATGAAGCGACAGCCTATAGACGATAGCCCGCCCGGCGCAAATGCCGCTTCCCCGCTTGGCCTGCCGTGGGCCGCCTGGAAGCAAATCGTCAAGCGAATGTGGATAATGATGGGATTCCACAATTTGCCCCTGCTGGCCGGGGGCACGGCATTCTTCGTGTTCCTTGCAATTACGCCGCTGCTGGCCGCTACAGTGATGACCTATGGTCTGCTGGGCAATGTAAACACCGTGCAGCGCCAGATGATGACCATTGTGGAGCTGGTTCCGGCAGAAGCCGCCGGTATGATTGAAGAACAATTACTCGCAGTTGTCACCACCAGTTCGGGGGTGACGGGCCTTACCCTGTTTCTTTCTCTCGCTCTCGCCATTTTCGGGGGGATGCGTGCGGCCAACGGACTGATCGGCGCGCTCAACATAATCAACTCGGAACGCGAATCGCGCAACATCATCTCCAAGACGCTGCAAGCCATTGGCTTGACTGCAGCGGCTATTATGATCGCACTGACCGGTTTGGTCAGCGGCGGTGTCGTAACATGGCTTCAAACGCAGACGGGCGATTTGATTGGGCCTGTGGCAGAAGGGTTCTACAAGCTGCTCGCCTGGTTTCTGGCAATGGTGCTGGGCACCACCGGTTTTGCGCTAATCATGCGTTACGGTCCGGACCGTCGATCGGCGAAGTGGCGCTGGCTCTCGCCCGGATCACTGTTAGCGACCTTCGCATGGGTCGCGGTGTCGTTCAGCTTTTCGCTCTATGTCCGCTATGTCAGCGATTACAACGCTACCTATGGTTCGCTATCGGCAATCGTGGTGTTCTTGATGTGGTTGTTCCTGACAAGCTACGCCATTTTGGTCGGTGCGCTACTGAATGCAGAGGTAGAGCGGCAGACCCATGTGGATACGACCGTTGGTGAGGATCGTCCGATTGGCGAACGGGGCGCAGTGATGGCCGATACAATGCTGGATGCTCCCGTCGATGCTGAGCTGCTGGAGAAGAGGCGCCAGCGCCATTCAGAGCGTAGGGCGAAACGGGCATCAACCGATTCGCACAAGGTTAGCTAAGCGAGAATTCGCAAGATATGACGACTTAAGCGCGCTCTCAGCGAGCTCTCCTTCAGTAGCAATTCTGCCTCTTAATTTGTCAGATTGGGTGCTAAGAAATTTGACTGCCTAGGACTGCATAACAGAGCGCGCTGACATGGTTTAAGCTTGCTTTGGTGACCTCGAAGCCTACGCCTAGGCGCTGGAAGTTGGTCGCAAGCGTGCGCCGAAGGTTGTGCACGCGCCAGGGTGGTAGCGGCTCGCCAAGCTTTTGCTCAATGAGGCCGTCCAGTTTCTTCTTGCCCTTGGCGTAGCCGGTGAACCCTACCCTGCTTGATGTGGCAAAAACGCCCCCCTTCTTCGACAGTTCGCGCCGCCCACCTTCCGATCGAGTTCGGCAACGGCCCGTTCGTTTAGCGGAATTCGTGGCGAGAGATCGAAAATGGTGGAGTAGGCAAAAGCCTGCAAAAGCTCAGGTTTTTACCAAAAACCGCCGTATCAGCGTCGTCTGAATCGAAAGTACCAGACTTCGTGGCCATAGGTATTGCGCGCCTTGTATTCATAGCGCGTTTCCGGCCAGCCTGACGGGCGCCTCTGGAAGTCCTGCGGCCCTTCCACCATCCAGTCAAAATCATCGCGAAACCGCCGCATGACCATCAGCGCATGGCGGACATAGACGGGATGATCGGTGCCGAAGCGAAATTCACCGCCGGGTTTGAGCTTGTCTGCAATGAGGCGCACCGGGCCGTCATTCATCATCCGGCGCTTGGCGTGCTTCGCCTTGGGCCAGGGGTCTGGATGGAGCAGATAGGCCATGGTCAACGCGCCATCGGGGAGGCGCTGCAACACATCCAGCGCATCGCCATGATGCAGCCGGATATTGGCCAGCGTCCCATCGCGCACATGGGTCAGCGCCTGCGCCACACCGTTCAGAAACGGCTCTGCCCCGATGAAGCCGTGATCGGGCAACAGATCTGCGCGATAGGCAAGATGCTCGCCTCCGCCAAAGCCGATCTCGAAATGGAGCGGACGGTCCTCTCCGAAAAGCTTCGCCGCCGTAACCTCGCCTTCAGTCGGGACCGCGATCTGTGGCAATAGCCTGTCGACCAGTTCCTGCTGTGCGGCGCGCAGGGGCTTGCCCTGGCTTCGTCCGTAAAGCCTTTTCAGCGTAGTGGGATCGCCTTCCTTGTGGGCGCTCATCGTGCAAATCCTGACATGCGCGCCGCGTTAGCGCGCTCATCCCCATGCCGTCCAGATGCCGTATCCGCTTGTCATCGTCAGCGCGACGCCGACCATGACCAGCATAAGTTTCGGGCTGAAACGCCGCGCGGCCATCGCACCAACGGGCGCGGCGGCAATACCGCCGATGATGAGGCCCAGCGTCGGCCCGGCAATATGTGCCACGCCGAAGTGGAAGATGAAGGATGCCGAAATGCTCACCGTCAGGAAGAATTCGACCGAGTTGACTGTACCCACGACCTTGCGCGGCTCTGCCCCCTGGATCAGCAGGTTGGATGTCACCACCGGCCCCCAGCCGCCTCCACCCGCCGCATCGAGGAAACCGCCGAGCAGGCCCAGCGGCGCGACATGTTTCGCCTCGCGCAGAGGCGGCGGGTACAGCAGCCCGCGTATAAGCAGCCACACGCCAATGCCGGCCAGGTAAATCAGCACGAAGGGCTTGACCAGCGCGCCGTCGATAGAGGCGAGGAGATAGGCGCCGGCCATTCCGCCGATTACGCCGGGTATCAGGAGGCGGAAGAACAGGCGCTTGTCGATATTGCCATGAATGAGATGGCTGATACCGGAAGTGGCAGTGGTGAAGCATTCAACCAGATGGACGCGCTGCGAGGCGAGGCCAGGGGGCACGCCCATCAGGCCCACCATTAGCGTATTGGTGATGACGCCAAAGGCCATGCCCAATGCGCCATCGACCATCTGCGCTGCAAAACCGATCAGGATGAAGGGGAGTATCCCCGCGATATCCAAGCCGAAAATTTCCAATGCAACACACCCTGATTGTTATTGCAGCAAACCGGTTAGCTACAATGTATCTCCCGGGCGAGATGGAAAAAATTCTCGGGCTGAAACTGAAAGCACCCCGGGAGCGACAGGCATGGCCTTGCGCGTTTCCGGGGTGCTTTCGGGTACTTCCGTCCAGGCGCGGACGGCATCAGGGAAGTGGTATCAAATCGTTCAGGCGGCTTCGGCCTCCACATCGGGATCGCGAAGCACATAGCCGCGGCCCCAGACTGTTTCGATGTAATTTTCTCCGCCACAAGCGCTCGAAAGCTTCTTGCGCAGCTTGCAGATGAACACGTCAATGATCTTGAGTTCGGGTTCGTCCATGCCACCGTAAAGGTGGTTCAGGAACATTTCCTTGGTCAGCGTCGTACTCTTGCGGAGCGAAAGCAGCTCCAGCATGGCATATTCCTTGCCGGTCAGGTGAACGCGGGCGCCGTCGACTTCAACAGTCTTGGCATCGAGGTTCACGGCTAGCTTGCCGGTACGGATGATGGACTGGCTGTGGCCCTTGGACCGACGCACAACGGCGTGGATGCGGGCGACCAGCTCATCGCGGTGGAAAGGCTTGGTCACGTAATCATCTGCACCAAAGCCGAAGGAGCGGATCTTGCTATCCATCTCGGCAATGCCCGAAAGGATCAGCACCGGCGTCTGCACCTTGGCAACGCGAAGCTTCTTCAGCACGTCATAGCCATGCATGTCGGGCAGGTTGAGATCGAGCAGGATGATATCATAATCATATAGCTTGCCCAGATCGAGACCTTCCTCGCCCAGATCGGTCGAGTAGACATTAAAGCCCTCGGTCGTGAGCATGAGCTCAATCGCCTTGGCGGTTGTCGGCTCGTCTTCAATCAGCAGAACGCGCATTATATGCTACCCCTTCGTGTCGCTGCGGTAATTCCTCGTTAGGAGGTGTTGCAGTGAATTAACCACGACGCTTCTCACCAAAAAAGGTTAACAATCGGTTTCCAACGTTAAGACTTTTTAGTGAGTCTTCCTTGCAACAGGTGCGGAGCCGTTAATTTTCCAGCGTATCGCATCGCCGTGCCGTCAATGATTGGCACGAGTCGCTCCGTAACCATATCAGGCAAGATTGGCGTTAACTGACGTAATACATGCTGATGGACGGAATGCACAATGTCGGCATGGTGTGTCTGGAAGAACAGCGTGGCAATCGAAGTTGAGCTCGGCTGCAAGAGGGCGCGGGGAAGCTGGCGAAAGGTGCGGCTACAGGAAACGTGGCACCCAGCCTGGTTATATTGCAGCGAGAGAAAGTTCCGGATCCATTCGTCTCAGGCAACAGGCGGCGATGGCTCGCTTTGATAGAACTCGACATGCATGCGCATCGGTCCGTCGATTTCTACATGATGGATGGCTTGTGGCGGAATGACAGCCGGCTGGTCGGGGCGAACGTGGATTGTGCGTGCCGGATCATGAAAGACAAGCCGGACAGTACCCTCCTCTACCACGAGCAGCCCCCACACTCCTTCCTTCGTGTTATGGGCATTGCGCAGTGCATCCGGCAGACTATTCTCGGTGAATTGCGGCGTCGATTTATAAGGCGCGGTCATAATGGTCCTCCATTCATCAATTGGGTTGGTCGGCGTAAAGCTCGTGCTCTTTGTCGATCAGGATGTCTGCAAGGAACCAATATGCCTCGCCCCAGGCAGCAAGGATTTCATCGGTCGCGGCATCTCCCAATACGTCCTTGATCGCGGCCAGGAGATTGTCTGCGACGATGGGATAATGTTCCGGTTTGACATGCGTTTCCACATGACGTTGGGCCATGCGAAGCACCGCTCCGCTCAGGTTTTCCAGCTTGTCGACATTTTCTGCGTAAGCGATGATTGCGCCGGCAAGCCTTTTTGGCTGCTCACCTGATTTCTGAGCTGCCTGATCGAACATTGCTTCGACCTCGGGATGTTCGGCAAACATCCGGTCATACATACGCTGTGTAATGGCAAGGCCATGCTTCTTAAGCGCAGGCGCATTCGCCTTTATCGTGGCCATTGTGTTCGATGAAAGAGTGCGGGTCATTGCGAATCCTTTATGATGTAAGCTAGATACATCTATTCAAGGTGTGATAAAATGTAAAACATATGCATCTTATAGGAGAATGTTATCAAGCTCACCCTGCAAACCGACTATGCCTTGCGCGTTCTCCTGCATGCTGCGGCTTCTCCCGATGTTCGTCTGGCGATTGCCGATGTTGCAGCGAAGCACCGAATCTCGCGCAATCACTTGATGAAGATCGTAAACCAGTTGGCCAGCATAGGACTGCTTACTACGGTCCGCGGTCGTGGCGGCGGCTTCTCCCTGGCGCGTGACCCCGCCAGCATTACCCTGGGAGAGGTCGTGCGGCAGGTTGAGCCGACTTTGCAGCCGGCCGATTGCGGTAATTGCGTTCTTCATCGCGGTTGCGGTCTGACGCCCATATTGGGCGATGCGATGGATGCGTTTCTCAGCGTGCTCGATAACAAGAGCCTTGCTGATGCGATGGCGGAAAGCGCGGTCGATTTCGTTCGGCTCGAACCAGAACTCTCATTCGCAAAGTTTGAGCAGGATGGATCGACAGAGGTCGAAACCGGAACATCTGGCTCTGACAATCGATCTGAATGATCGCCATGCGGGGATGGAAGGTCGCATCGGTCACTAACACTCAAAGAGACCGGCAAATCCACAGCCCGATCTCCTGTTAACCCAACGCCGCCAGCTTCTTCGCCCGCCTTCGCTGCACGCTAGACCCAATCCCGATAGCCTCACGGTATTTCGCCACCGTGCGGCGCGCCAAATCAAAACCCTCGGACTTCAGCAGCTCCACCAGAGCATCATCTGACAGCACCTTTTTCGGATTCTCTGCATCGGTCAGCGCCTTGATGCGGGCCTTGACCGCCTCGGCGCTCGCGCCTTCGCCGCCCTCTCCGCCGCCAACGCCGCTGGTGAAGAAATATTTGAGTTCAAACGTGCCGCGATCGCAAGCGAGGAACTTGTTGCTGGTGACGCGGCTGACGGTGCTTTCATGCATCTCTATCGCCTCAGCCACGGTCTTCAGCGTCAGCGGGCGCAATTGTGATACGCCCTTGCGGAAAAAACCGTCCTGCTGTTTCACGATTTCCGCAGCGGTTTTCAGGATCGTCTTTTGCCGCTGGTCCATCGCCTTGATCAACCAATTGGCATCGGCAAGCTTCTCCGAAAGCCAACCGCGCGCCTTCTTGCCGGGGCAGCCATTGCGCAATTCGATGTAATAGCTGCGATTGACCACCAGCCGGGGCAGCGTCGCTTCGTTAAGCTGGATGTCCCAGCCATTATCCTTGCCCCGCGCAATCAATATATCGGGCACCACTGCCGCGCTGACACTGCCGCCAAACTGCAGGCCTGGCTTGGGATCATAGCTTCGCAATTCGGCCAGCATCTCGGCAAGGTCTTCATCATCGACGCCGCAGATGCGTTTGATATGAGCAAAGGCCCCCTTGGCCACGAGATCGAGATTGTCGATCATCACTTCCATGCACGGATCGTAGCGGTCCGCCTCTTTTGCTTGCAATGCGAGACATTCGGCCAATGTGCGCGCACCCACACCCGTCGGATCGAGCGACTGGACCACCTCCAGCCCCCGCTCCGCCTTTATCAGCGGCACGCCCAGCGCCTGCGCCACTTCGGCCAGCGGAGTTGAAATATAGCCCGCTTCATCCAGCAGGCCCACGATATAGCGGGCAATGAATGCGGCTTGCCCATCGGGTGATGCGGGACTGACCTGCTGTTCCAGATGATCTGCAAGGGAAAGGTTTTGCGCGCCGCGATTTTCAAGATCGGGCCCGTCCTCGCCCCCGCCACCGGACATTTGCGCCGACCAGTCACCCGTGTCGCGATCCTGATCGAGCGCGCTTTGATCTATGTCGAGCGCGCGATCACCTTCGGCTGACGTCGCATCGCGAAGCTGCGGTTCTTCGGCAGGCGGAGTTTGTGCATCAACGGCGTGTGCCTCGCCCGTTTCGAGCAGGGGATTGCTCTCCAGCGCTTCGGCAATGAATGTTTCAACTTCCAGGTTCGACAGCGCCAGCAGCTTGATCGCCTGCTGCAACTGCGGCGTCATAACCAGCGATTGCGATTGCCTGAGGTCTAGTCTTGGCCCCAGCGCCATGGCCTATCCCCCTCCGCTCCGCATCACAGGGTGAATGATTCGCCAAGGTACAGGCGCCGCACGTTCTCATCTGCCACCAGTTCTTCCGGGCTGCCTGCGAACAGAACCTGACCGCCGTAAATGATGCAGGCCCGGTCCACGATATCGAGCGTTTCGCGGACATTGTGATCGGTTATCAACACGCCGATGCCACGATTCTTCAAATCTATCACCAGATCACGGATATCGCTGATGGACAGCGGGTCAATCCCGGCAAAGGGTTCATCCAGCAGCATGATGGACGGGCTTGCCCCCAGTGCGCGGGCGATTTCGCAACGCCGTCGTTCACCGCCCGAAAGCGCCATGGCAGGGCTGGCGCGCAGCCGGGCAAGGCCGAATTCATCAAGCAGGCGTTCCAGCTCTCGCTCCCGCACATCTTTGTCAGGCTCCACCATTTCCAGCACGCAGCGGATGTTCTGTTCCACTGTCATGCCGCGAAAAATACTGGTTTCCTGCGGCAGATAGCCCAGCCCAAGGATAGCGCGGCGATACATGGGCAGACGCGTGACATCGACGCCATCCATCAGGATTCGGCCGCTATCGGGCTTCACCAGCCCCATGATCGAATAGAAGCACGTGGTCTTGCCCGCACCATTGGGGCCAAGCAGACCCAGCACCTCGCCCTTGGCGACCGATAGCGAGATATCGGACAGGACGCTGCGCTTGTCATAGCTCTTGGCGATGGAAATGACTTCGAGCCCGCCGTCGGGCGGAAGATCGGGCGATGCATTCAATGGGGCTTGCGCCATGGTTTCTGCCAGGCCCTCTTCATCAGGAAAATCGTTGTCGCGCGCGCTCATCTGCCGCCCTGTAGCATGGTGTACGCTGCTTTGAAGACTATTTGGCAAGAAACGTGCATGTTGATTTTCATTCGCTCCGCAAACGGCCCGCCTCGACACAGCTAAGGTGGACATGCTTGTCAGCGGGACATCAAGGTGGGATAGTCACGAATCGGAATTGAAAAGGAGTAGCGCATGGCAAAGGCGTTGCCGCAAGGTTCGAAGACGCAAAGGCGCGCGGTTCCGCACACCGGGTCGACAATTGACTGGCATAGCAAGGTCAGCAATCACGTGGCCTTCGGTCTGCTGACCTATACCGGCCTGCACATCTTCGTGACGATGTTGGCCCTAAAGGGCGGCACTGGATCGGTCATGCCCTATTTCGCGCTGATCGTGCTGGTTGCGGCCATTGTTCCGGCATGCCGCTGGTTCGAGATGCGCTGGGACAGGCTTTCCGATGCCGAGGGCGGTAGTTCGGACCTTGCGCCGAGATACCGCCGCGAAATGGCACTGTTATGGGTTATCGCGATCGGTCTGCCCATCGCGCTGACCATGACATTCAAAACCGTCGTGTCGATACTCTGACCGCGCCTCTTTTTCGTTTTTGTTGTGTTGTGCTGCTGGCATTTGGCGCCCAGCAGGCGCAGGCGGCATTCGTTCCTGAAGCACCGGAAACGCAGGCTGCCACGAATGCCCCTGCAGCCGGTTCCATCGAGGCTGAGCAGGACGTCGGGGAGGATGAGCGCATCGCCGCGCGCCTTACCGATATCTTCGCCAATGTGCCCAGCCTAGCCAATGTCACTGCCAGCGTATCAGGCGGCGTGGTGACGCTGGGGGGCACGGCGCCCGATGCCGGGGCAGAGGATCGGGCGGAAGCTATTGCGGGCGGCGTGGCAGGCGTCGTCACGGTCGAGAATGCGATAGAACGCGATGTGTCAGTCGATATTGTCGAAAACATCGGCGGCCTGAGCGAACGGGTGCAGCAATTGTGGCAGGCACTGCCGCTTGCGGGGCTGGCACTGCTGGCAGGGCTGCTCATCGCTAGCTTCGGCTATTTCATCGCCTCCTCCACGGCTTTGTGGAAACGCATTGCGCCCAATGTCTTTTTGGCGGAGCTGATTGTCGGGGCGATCCGGTTCGTCTTCTCAATCCTCGGTGTGGTGGTGGCGCTAGATATGCTGGGGGCCGGGGCGCTGATGGGTGCGGTGCTGGGCGGTGCGGGCGTGATTGGCCTAGCGCTGGGCTTCGCCATGCGTGATACGGTGGAGAATTACGTCGCTTCGCTGATGCTCAGCCTGCGCCAACCCTTCCGCGCCAATGACCATATTGTAATCGAAGCGCATGAAGGCCGCGTCATCCGTCTAACCAGCCGCGCCACCGTGCTGATGACGCTGGATGGCAATCATCTGCGCATTCCCAACTCGCTCGTCTTCAAGACAGTGATCCTGAATTACACGCGCAATCCGCAGCGGCGCTTCGATTTTGAACTGGGCGTGGATGCGGATGATGATGCGGAGGCGGCGCGCCAGCTTGGCCGCGATGCCCTGCGCGCGCTGGATTTTGTGCTGTCCGATCCGCTGGCGGAAGTGCGCATAACGAAGGTTGGCGATTCCAATGTCGTCCTGCAATTCCTCGCCTGGGTGGACCAGCGCGAAGCCGATTGGCACAAGGCAAGAAGCCGCGCGATTGCCGCTTGCAAGATCGCCCTGGAGGACGCAGGCTTCGCTCTGCCAGAGCCGATCTACCGCCTGCGTTTCGACCAGCGCACCGCCACATTGCCATTCCAGAATATCGGAGAGCGTGGCGAGGGAACAACGCCACAGCCCGCTCCGCCACCAACGCCTACAAGCCCGCCACCACCTTCAACCGTACCCGCAGAGGATGACGTCACACCGGATGACGAAGTCGCACGGATGGTGGAAAAGGAACGCCAGGCAGGCGGCGAACAGGATGACGACCTGCTCGATACCGCGCGCCCGGTGGAGTGACGCCGCGCGGGAGGAGACATTCTTGGCATGCATAGAATTTTAGCCCTGGCAGCATCGCTTGCTATTCTGGTCCCTCTGCCAGTGAATGCCGAGACGGTGGAGCAGGTCTATGGGGATTGGCTCACTGCATTCAATTCTGGCGAAGAAGCTGCATTGCAGGCGTTTTATGGCGAACGGATGGGCGACCCCGATGCAGTGTTCGCCATAGACACAGCGCTGGCAACTTGTGGCTTCGATCCCGTTCGCGTTGAAACGATGACCGAACGCACGATCACAGTCCTTCTCGCAGAGCGATGCTTCCCGGCGCTCCAGCGCTTGCATATCGAACTCGGCCCGGGCGGGGAGACCAAGCTGGGCGCGCTTGAATTGACGCCGCTGGCTCTCACTGTTGAGGGTGCGACCGATGCCGTTGCACGCTTCACCGGCAGGCTTGCCGCCCGTGATGATTTTGCAGGTTCGCTCCTCATAACTCGGCATGGCCAATCAATATTGGCGCATAGCTGGGGGACAAGCGTCGGCGAGGAAGGCAAGCCGATAACACTCGACACGCCGATGTATCTTGCATCAGCGGGCAAGATGTTCACAGCTGTTTCCATATTGCAGCTTGTCGATGCAGGGCAGATCGCGCTGGATGCACCGCTTGGCACCTATCTTACAGATTATTCCAACAAGGAGATGGCCAAGGTCACTATCCGACAGCTGCTCCAGCACAGAGGCGGCACTGGCGACACGCACATTCTTGCACGAACCGACGATGTAAACCGCGCAGGAGTTCGCACAATCGACGATATCATCGCGCTGAATGATGACCGGGCGCCAAGGTTTTCGCCTGGCAGCGAAGCTGAATATTCAAACTACGGTTTTATACTCTTGGGAGCGGTGATCGAACGGGTCAGTGGTCAAAGCTATTATGACTATGTTTCAGATCACATTTTTTCGCCAGGCGGGATGATTACGGCGGGCTATCCAGATCGCGATAACAGTCAAACTATTGCAACCGGATTGACGACTTTTTACGGTGAGGAAGACGATCCGGTTTCCAACATCGAGATACTGCCCTGGCGCGGCATGCCAGATGGCGGCGGCGTTGCTAGCGCCAATGATCTGCAAAGTTTCTTCAACGCCATGCAGAGGGGAACGTTACTCTCTCCGGCCATGTTCGATCTGGCGACAACGCCCGGGCAAACACCATGGTACGGCGCAGGCTTCGTGACGGGTTCAGCCCCTTATGTGAGTTGGGGCCACGGAGGCAATTCCTACGGAATGGATGTAGCTGCCCATTATTATCCTGCGGTGGACACGACCTTTATATGTCTCGCCACGCGGGACATGGCTTGTAATCGTCTTATCTGGTTTTGGGCTCCGAAAGTTCTCGGTTCTTCCGAGTAGCCGCTGCCGCTCAAAGGCAGACAGCGGCCTTTCGGACCCACATCAGCTGTGCAGATAGTCCGTAATCGGGCCTAAAGCAGGCCAGCCCTCGCGACCCGTTACCCCTTCGCCCGTTCGATCGCTTCAATCAATACCTGCTTGGCTTCCGCGGCATCGCCCCAGGCGCCAATGCGTACCCATTTCTCCTTCTCCAGATCCTTGTAATGGGTGAAGAAGTGCTCGATCTGCGCAAAGATGATGCTGGGCAGATCCTTGGTTTCGCCCACGTCTGAATAGTAGGGAAAGGTCGTATCCACCGGCACACATATCAGCTTCTCGTCGCCGCCATGCTCGTCTTCAAGGTTCAGCACGCCGATCGGGCGAGCGCGCACCACGCATCCTGGAATGAAAGGCGAGCGCGCAATAACCAGCGCGTCCAGCGGATCGCCATCGGGTGAAAGCGTATGCGGCACAAAGCCGTAATTGGCCGGATAGCGCATCGGCGTATGCAGAATGCGATCGACAAACAACGCGCCCGACTGCTTGTCGAACTCGTATTTCACCGGTTCACCGCCCGTGGGCACTTCGATGATGACATTCAGGCTCTCGGGCGGATTCTCTCCGACCGGGATATGTTCGATACGCATGGATGCTTATGTCCCTATATGGAATCTGCGGCATCCCCTCCCAAAACTTGGAGCCGCCTAGCCTAGACTAACGAGCATTGCCAGCCCCGCATGCGAGCCTTAGATGCCCGTCATGGCAAAAGGCAATACACCCAAGGCAATTCGCGGCACGCAGGACATTTTCGGCCCTGATGCGGAGGCATTCGCCTTCGTCGCCGAAACGTTTGAACGTGTGCGCAAGCTATATCGCTTTCGCCGCGTGGAAATGCCGGTCTTTGAAAAGACCGAGGTATTCGCGCGGTCAATCGGCGAGACGACCGATATCGTGTCGAAGGAAATGTATTCCTTCGAAGATCGCGGCGGGGATTCGCTCACCCTGCGCCCCGAATTTACCGCAGGTATTGCGCGCGCCTATCTGACCAATGGCTGGCAGCAACACGCGCCCTTGAAGGTCGCGACGCACGGCCCCCTGTTTCGTTACGAGCGTCCGCAAAAGGGCCGCTATCGCCAGTTCCACCAGATCGACGCCGAGATCATCGGCGCGGCCGAACCGCAGGCGGACGTGGAATTGTTGGCGATGGCCGATCAATTGCTCAAGGAATTGGGCATTGTGGGCGTGACGCTGCACCTCAACACGCTTGGCGATGGCGACAGCCGCGAAGCATGGCGCGCGGCGCTGGTCGAGTATTTCGGCGCAGTGAAGGATGAGCTTTCCGAAGATTCGCAGGAACGGCTGGAAAAGAACCCGCTGCGCATACTCGATTCCAAAGACCCGCGCGACCGCAAATTCGTGGCCGATGCGCCGAAGATCGATGCGTTTCTGTCAAGCGATGCGCGCGCCTTTTTCGATGCTGTGACCAGCGGACTGGATGCAGCGGGCGTGAAATGGACCCGTGCCGAAAGCCTGGTGCGCGGGCTCGATTATTATCGCCACACCGCGTTTGAATTCGTGCCTGACGAAGGCTCGGCCGCGGCGGACGCGCTCGGCAGCCAGAGCACTATCCTTGGCGGTGGACGCTATGACGGACTGATGGAATCGCTCGGCGGCGCACCGACGCCAGCGGTTGGCTGGGCTGCTGGGATAGAGCGGCTGGCGATGCTGGTGGGCGAGCGGAATGATCCAATTTTGGAGGCTATTGTCTTGCTCGAACATGACGATGGTTTAGTTGCGGCAAATAAATTACTCTCAGAGTTGCGCGCTGGCGGTGTAGTATCTGACATTGTCGCGAGTGGGTCGACCAAGAAAAGATACGACAAGGCCGTGAAGCAGGATCCAAAAGCGATTCTCCGAGTCAATGAGACCGGCTATCATTCGATTTCCGAAAAAGGTCAGAATGAGCGGCTTACCGCTGTTTTAAAGCGTCGTACATGACCATTCCCGCTGAACGCCTTCGACAAATCGCCAACCGTTTTGCCGAGCTGGAGGCGCGCATGGCGTCGGGCCAGCTTGAAGGCGATGCGTTCGTTCAGGCCTCCCGTGATTATGCCGAGCTGGAGCCGGTCGCCCGATCGGCGGCAGAGGTGCAGGCGATGCGCGAGGAAATCGCGGGGCTGGAAGACATGCTCGCCGATCCCGAAATGAAGGCGATGGCGGAAGATGAGCTGGCGCAGCTGCGCAAGGATTTGCCGCAGGTGGAACGCGCGCTGGCACTCGCCATGCTGCCCAAGGACAGCGCCGATGCGCGCCCCGCCATGCTGGAAATCCGCGCAGGCACCGGCGGCGATGAAGCGGCGCTGTTCGCAGGCGATCTGTTCCGCATGTATGAAAAATTCGCCGCCGAGCAGGGCTGGTCAGTCGAACCCGTCAGCATGGCAGCGGCAGATGTTGGCGGCTTCAAGGAAATCGTCGCCGCCATCAAGGGCAATGGCGTCTTCGCCAAGCTGAAGTTTGAAAGCGGCGTCCACCGTGTGCAGCGCGTCCCCGTCACCGAAAGCGGCGGGCGCATCCACACCAGCGCTGCGACCGTGGCAGTGCTGCCCGAACCTGATGCGGTCGATGTCCATCTGGAGGACAAGGATCTCAAGATCGACACCTATCGCGCCAGCGGTGCGGGCGGCCAGCATGTGAATACGACGGACAGCGCCATTCGCATCACGCACGAGCCGAGCGGTATCGTCGTCACCTGTCAGGATGGCCGTAGCCAGCACAAGAACAAGGAAAAGGCGATGCAGGTCTTGCGCGCGCGCCTGTATGAACAGCAGCGCGAGGAAACGCAGGGCGCAGAGGCTGAAGCGCGCAAGGCAATGGTTGGCAGCGGCGACCGATCCGAACGCATACGCACTTATAATTTCCCGCAAGGCCGCGTGACTGATCATCGCATCGGGCTGACTTTGCACAAGCTGGAAGACGTGCTTGCCGGGCCGGGGTTGGGTGAACTCACTGCCGCACTGATCGCCGAGGACGAAGCCAAGCGGCTTGCCGCGATAAGCGAATGACGGTTGCGCAAGCTGTGAGGGAGGCGGCCGCGCTTCTGGCCGACAATAGCGATACCGCGCGGCTCGATGCCGAATTGCTGATGGCGCACGCGCTGGGTGTTTCGCGGTCGGACCTGCTCTTGCGTCACATGCACGATTCGCCGCCGCAACAATTCACCGCATTGATCATGCGCCGCGCCGCGCATGAACCGATTGCCCAGATCACCGGCTGTCAGGAATTTTTCGGACGCACTTTCATCGTTACGCCCGATGTCCTCATTCCGCGTGCTGATAGTGAAAGCGTGGTGCAGGTGGCGCTTGATACCGCGCCCAGGGCGCGCCGGATATTGGATTGCGGCACCGGATCGGGCGCGCTTCTGCTCACCCTATTGGCGGAACGGCCCGATGCCCGCGGCATAGGGATAGATAGCTCGCCTGCCGCACTGGAGGTTGCGAGGGCGAATGCAGAAGCTCTCGGCCTTTCGGTACGGGCGCAAGTGTTGTCGGCAGACTGGACCGAAGGCGGCTGGGCAGAGCCGTTGGGCCAATTCGATCTCGTCATCGCCAATCCGCCCTATGTAGAAGATTCTGCTAATCTTAGCCTCGATGTGCGCGAATACGAGCCCGCCCAAGCGCTGTTTTCCGGGCCGGAAGGGCTGGATGATTACCGAATACTTGTCCCGCAATTACCGCTTTTGTTGACAGATTCGGGTGTCGTGGTGCTCGAAATAGGGGCAACACAGGCCGCGCAAGTATCGAAAATAGCGGCGAATCACGGCTTTGTTGCAACTGCGCATAAGGATCTGGCCGGACGCGACCGTGCGCTGGTTCTGCGATTAACACTTGGCAAAGGCGAATCGAGTAGCTAACTCCAACATCAGGTTCCGGTT
The DNA here is from genome assembly GCF_001077815.2 of Aurantiacibacter atlanticus. GTDB lineage: Bacteria > Pseudomonadota > Alphaproteobacteria > Sphingomonadales > Sphingomonadaceae > Alteraurantiacibacter > Alteraurantiacibacter atlanticus. The sequence continues at coordinate 658,712 of NZ_CP011310.1, forward strand.
GCAGTGAATTGCCCGGGTCCCAAACTCCTACATTTGCCTGGCAGGGGGCGGCTAAACGCTCCCCTTCGCGCAGATGATGGCAGACCAGCATCATGTGATGGATGCACGAGACACAAGGTCATCAGATCGCAAGCGGCATTTGCCGTCGATCCATGCAAGGAAGCGAAATTCCTTTGAATAACAATCGAAATAACAATCGTCGCCGAGGCCGGGGAAGTAACCGTGGCGGCAATCAGAACCAGAGCAACCGGATTGACAGCCGGTCGCGTGGCAACGCCCCACAAATGTTGGACAAGTACAAGAAGCTTGCCCACGAAGCGCAGCTGAATGACGATCGCGTGCAGACGGAATATTACCTGCAATTCGCCGATCATTATTTCCGCGTGATTGCAGACAGCAAGGCGCAGAAGGAAGAACAGCGGCCCAAGCGCGATGATCGCGATCAGGACGCGTCTTCTGATAATGAGGATGACGCCAGCCGGTCGGACAGCAACCGGTCGGATAATTCCGGGCGTGACGATGATCGCGATGAGGATCGCGACCGTCCCAAGCGCAATACACGCAGCCGCGCTCCGCGGAATGAGCCGGAAGAGGGCGTGGAAGGTGACGGCGGCGATCAATCGGATGAGGATAACCCCTTCACCCGCGAGAAGCCCAAAGCAAAAGCCCCGCGGAAGCCGCGTGTGACGAAGCCGCGTGTGACGAAGCCGCGCCGCAAGGCCGATGAAACCGAATCTGCCGTGGAAGACGATGGCAGTCTCGACCCCGCCATGCTGCCTCCTGCCATAGCGCGCGCTGACAGCGCTGATGACGAAGACAGCGATGACAGCAGCGAAAAAGCTGCCAAACCGCGCAAGCCGCTCCGTGCACGTCGCCGTCCACGAGACGATGATGGTGACGAGACGCTTGAAGCCGTCGGCTGATCAAACTCAAGACAAGACAGCGGTAATTCGGGCAGTTTGCAGATGATCGCACAAGCGCGCCCGCTGCCTCTCATTGATACAAGCCCGTCGCGGACATGGCTCTGGGCGCTCGCGCTCGGCCTGATTTCCGCGACGGGATTTCAACCTTACGGGCTGTGGCCGCTCGCGCTTCTGGCAGCGGGATTATTCATCAATCTGGCCGCACGCACGCCAAGCTGGAAGCAGGCTGCTTGGCTTGGCTGGCTGTTTGGTGTCGCGCATTTCACGCTCGGCAACAGCTGGATCGCTACGGCGTTTACGTTTCAGGCGGAAATGCCCGCGTTTCTTGGCTGGGCCGCGGTGCCGCTGCTGGCGTTATATCTCGCGGTCTATCCTGCACTTGCTGCCCTTGTCGCGCGCACCATAGTGCGCAGCGGGCCGGGCTTGGCTTTCGCCCTGGTACATGCGGGGGCGTGGATCGTGACCGAATGGCTGCGCAGCTGGGTCTTTAGTGGCTATGTGTGGAATCCTTTTGGCATGGTGTTGCTCGGCCCGTTCGACCGGGCGGGATTGGCGGCCATTGTGCCGCTGATGGGTACCTATGCACTGTCGGGCATCGCCATGCTGCTCGGCGCGGCGCTGGTTCTGCTATTGGTGGAGCGGCGCTGGCGTGTGCTCGCACTTGTGGCCGTGCTTATCGTTGCGGGAATGTATTGGCCTGCCCCGCCGCCGCGCGAGGGCACGTTGCAGGTCACCATCGTCCAGCCAGATATCCGGCAGGGACAGGTCAACGATCCCGCTGCATTCGAGCCGAATTATCGCAAACTGGCCAGCCTTTCTCCGCGAATGGAGAGCGGCGACACGGCCCCGCGCATCGTGCTGTGGCCTGAAAGCGGAATGGCCGATTATCTGCGCGACGGATATCCGCAGCGGTTTTACGATCGCACCACCGCGCTCGGCAGCCCGCAATTCGCGCGGCGCAGGCTGGGTGCGACAGTGGGTGAAGGCAGCGTCCTTTTGACAGGCGCTGTCGATCTGGAAATCGGCACGGACGAAAACGGACTTGTCGGCGCAATCGGCGCGCGCAATGCCGTGACGGCGGTGGCGCCGGACGGTGAATTGCTGGGCGGTTATTCCAAGGCGCATCTGGTGCCCTATGGCGAATATCTGCCGATGCGCGAACTGCTCGAACCGCTCGGCCTGTCGCGCCTCGTGGCAGGCAGTATCGACTTCTGGCCCGGCCCCGGTCCGCAAACGCTCGACCTTGGCGCATATGGCAAGGTCAGCCCGCAGGTGTGTTACGAAATCATCTTCAGCGGGCAGGTTGTGGATCGCGCCAATCGTCCTGATTACATTTTCAATCCGTCGAACGAGGCATGGTTCGGCATGGGTGCGCAGCCGCAGTTTCTGGCCCAGTCGCGGATGCGGGCAATCGAGGAAGGGCTCCCGGTGCTGCGCGCCACGACCACTGGCATCAGCGCAGTGATCGACCCGCGCGGTGTTGTTCGCCAGCATCTGGGCGAACATGTTGCAGGGCGCATCGATGCGCTGGTTCCGCCCGCTACTGCGCCGACCCCATTTGCCCGTTTAGGCAATGGCTTGCCGCTTATCTGGGCTTTTTTGCTGCTGGCCTTCGGCGTCATTGCCATGCGTCGTGCAGACCGTTAGAGCCGCGCTCCACGCGTACATTTACTAAAGAGAAGGCAATCTCCAACATGCGCCAATCCTACCTGTTCACGTCCGAAAGCGTCTCTGAAGGCCATCCGGACAAGGTATCCGACCAAATTTCCGATGCCATCGTCGACATGATGCTGGCGAAAGATCCCGAAGCGCGCGTGGCTTGCGAAACGTTGACCGCGACGCAGCGGATCGTGCTGGCCGGCGAAGTGCGCTGCAAGGGCGTATTTGAAAATGGCGAATGGGCAGAGGGCGCCTTGGCGGAGATCGAGGATATTGCCCGCCAGACCGTGCGTGACATCGGTTATGAGCAGGACGGTTTCCATTGGGAAACGCTGACTTTTGAAAACTATCTACACGGCCAGAGCGCGCATATCGCGCAAGGCGTGGATGCCAGCGGAAACAAGGATGAAGGCGCGGGCGATCAGGGCATCATGTTTGGCTTTGCTTGCAATGAAACGCCTGATCTCATGCCCGCAACGCTGGATTACAGCCACAAGATCCTCCACCGCATGGCGGTTGACCGAAAGACCGGTGCCGCGCCTTTCCTCCAGCCCGACAGCAAGAGCCAGGTCACGTTGCGCTACGTCGATGGCAAGCCGGTGGAATGCACCGCTGTCGTCGTCTCCACCCAGCATATCGAAGGCTATGACGAGGGCGAGAAAGAGGCTGAATTGCACGCTTATGTGAAGGGCGTTGTCGGCGATATCCTGCCCGATGGCCTCATCACCGATGCAACCGCATGGCACATCAATCCCACAGGCACATTCGTTATCGGTGGCCCCGATGGCGATGCCGGGCTGACGGGCCGCAAGATCATTGTCGATACCTATGGCGGCGCGGCTCCGCATGGCGGCGGCGCATTCAGCGGCAAGGACCCGACCAAGGTCGACCGTTCGGCCGCCTATATCACCCGCTATCTGGCCAAGAATATCGTCGCCGCAGGACTGGCGACGCGCTGCACCATCCAGCTTGCCTATGCCATTGGCGTATCCAGCCCGCTGTCGCTCTATGTCGATACGCACAACACGGGCACGGTGGACGATGCGGCGCTGGAAGACGCGATCAAGGGTATCGAAAAGCTTGGCGGACTGACGCCGCGCGGCATTCGCACGCATCTTGGCCTCAACAAGCCGATATACGCTCAGACTGCGGCATACGGGCATTTCGGACGCACTGCCGAAGGTGATCTGTTCCCGTGGGAGCGCACCAATCTGGTCGAGGATCTGAAGGCCGCGCTGGCCTGATCCGAAAAGGAGGGACGGCTGGTGAGCGCAGGCAATACCGCACTCACCGCCGCGCCCGGTTCTGCATCCGACCCTGGTGAAAGGATTGGCGCGCTGGATGGCCTGCGCGGATTGGCGGTAATCGGCATTGTGCCGATGAATGTGATCGGCTTTGCGATGCCGCCCGCCGCCTATCTCAACCCGCGCGCCTTCGGCGGCGATGCCCCGCTTGAAACCGCGCTTTGGGCGATCAGCTTCCTTGTCATAGAAGACAAGTTCCGCGGCCTCTTTGCGATGATGTTCGGCGCGGGGGTCGCCATTCTGTTGGGCAAGGCCGCCGATCACCGCTTGCGCGATCACTATGCCCGCATGGCGGCGCTGCTTGGCATTGCACTGGCCCATGCGGTAGTGCTGGCGAATAATGATGTCCTCAGAACCTACGCAATAGCGGGCTTGTTCCTACCAATTGTGATGGGCTGGAAAGTGCGCTGGCTAGTGTGGGCCTCTGCCGCAATCATGGCGGGGCAATTGCTGGTTTCGGGCTGGTTTGCATGGGAATGGATCATCTACTGGTTCGACAGGGCGAGCGGTGCACTGGTCGATTCTGCCGCGCATGACATTGCAGAGAAGTTGTATGGCCATGACCGCGATGCGATTGCCGCTGCGATAGAGCGCAATGGTGTGGGGTTGGGTGAGCGGATCGTGCAGCGGCTGGACGAGTTGCCACAGCAGGCGCGTTTCGTCGCCGCATCCCTTCCATCATCGTTTGCTGCCATGGTGCTGGGTGTGGCCCTGTGGCGCAGCGGCTTGCTTGCCGGACGGTGGGAGGCAACGCGGGCGTTCAGGCTCGCGCGGCTTTGCGCCGGATGTGCGCTGCCTGTCCTCGCCAGCCTCGCCGTCTGGGCGATTGCCAGCGGTTTCGATCCCATTGTCACCACTGCCAATGCATTGGTGTGGAGCGCCCCGTTTGATCTTGTATTAAGCGTCGGCATAGCTGCGCTCGCAATGGCACTTTTTGGCAACGCCTTGCAGGATCGCCCGTTAACGGCCCGGCTTGCGGCAACAGGGCGCATGGCGTTGACCAATTATCTCGCCACCAGCCTGCTTTTTTCTGCGCTATTCGCAGGCTGGGGCCTGGACTGGTTTGCCGCAGTGTCCCGTGGGGAGGCACTGGTTCTATGCCTTGTGCCAATATCGCTCATGCTGGTCTGGTCGCCGCTTTGGCTAGCGCGGTTTCGACAGGGGCCGGCTGAATGGCTTTGGCGGAGCAGTGCCAGCGGACGGCTGCTCCCGTTCAGGCGCCGCCAGCGCCTGTAGCTTCGTCTTTGGCGTGCAATCGGTGAACGGCGAGAAAAACGTGCGGTTATGGCCAGATCACCAAAAGGGTGACACAGGTGACAGGGTGTAACCCAGCAAGGCACGCGATAACCCATTAATATTATACGATAAACAATGCCGCAGATGAGGGTGACACTTGTCTGGTTGAAATTTACCGAAAAGAGGAGGAGTGGTGGGCTTGGCATGGTGCGACAAACACACAGGCTGGCATGTGTAGGAAAGGTGGCCACACACAAACAGGGCAGCCTGTTAGGGCGATGGCGAAGATGAGATAGGCAAATGGCTGACTTCGATCGTTTGCCTTCTTCTTCTATTAAATCAGATCATGGATTGGATTAAGTGCCGCCGGCAACTGCGCCTACGGCTGAGACATGGTCCGCCATGCGCGTGCCGCGCCAATCGCATAGGCCACCCCATAAGCGAGCACGATGAGAGAGGACCAAACGCTAAAGGTGTTCACCTTATCCGGAGAGATGATGAGAAGCGGAAAAAGAAGCAGGCCGCGCACCAGGTAAATAAGCGAGATCAGGATTAGTGCGGTGCGAAGCAGCGGCAGACGACCTATCCTGCTTGCACCCGAAAAAGCGTAAAGCGCCCAGACTGCGACGATTGCCGCAATGCCGAATGTTACGACATGCGGCCAAAACTCGCCACGGGCGGCGGCATTAGCGATTGCTTCGCCTGCGCCGAAGAAACGATACCATTCCTCCCCACCGATGATGCAACCAATATGAAGCGCCGATGCAGCTACCGTCAGCCAACCTGCCAGCAGCAACCAGCGCGTGCCAGGATTGGTCGGGACAGGCCCCATGCCCCCTAGTCTGTCTCGTAATGCGCTGTCGTCTTCTCGGCGATCTCATCTCCGGTGACGCCAGGTGCCATCTCGATAAGCTTGAACGGGCCATTGTGGTCAGCACGCCGGAACACGGCGAGATCGGTGACAATCATGTCGACCACATTGGTGCCGGTCAGCGGCAAGGTGCAGGCCGGGATGAACTTGGGATCACCATGCTTGGAGGTGTGCTCCATCACCACGATGATCTTCTTTACGCCCGCGACAAGATCCATCGCGCCGCCCATGCCCTTGATCATCTTGCCCGGGATCATCCAATTGGCGATGTCACCACCTTCGGATACTTCCATCGCGCCCAGCACCGTCAAGTCGATATGACCGCCACGGATCATGGAAAAGCTAGTAGCGCTGTCGAAATAGGCGCTGTCCGGCAGTTCGCTGATGGTCTGCTTGCCAGCGTTGATCAAATCCGCATCGACTTCGTCTTCATAGGGGAAGGGGCCGATGCCCAGCATCCCGTTCTCACTTTGCAAAGTGACCTGCATGTCCTTGGGAATGTGATTGGCCACCAGCGTCGGGATGCCAATGCCGAGATTTACGTAAAAGCCGTCCTCCAGCTCCTGCGCTGCGCGGGCTGCCATTTGGTTACGGGTCCAGCCCTTGGTGTCGCCAGCTTCCTGAGCGCTCATTATGCTGCCTCCCTTTCACGCGTCGTGGTGAATTCGATTTTCTTGTCATAGGGCGCGCCTATCACCATGCGCTGGACGAAGACGCCGGGCAGGTGAATGCCATCGGGGTCAAGTTCGCCAGCCTTCACCACTTCTTCCACCTCGACCACACAGAATCTGCCGCAGGTGGCGGCGGGCTGATTGAAATTGCGTGCGGTCTTGCGGAAGACGAGATTGCCCGTTTCATCTGCTTTCCATGCCTTGATGATAGAGAGATCGGCAAAGATGCCGCGTTCGAGAATGTAGTCCTCTTCTTCACCATCGCGATTGCGGAAGCTCTTGATTTCCTTGCCCTCTGCCACCTGTGTGCCAACGCCGGTCTTGGTGTAGAAGCCCGGAATACCGGCGCCGCCGGCGCGCATGCGTTCGGCAAGGGTGCCTTGCGGGCAGAACTCCACCTCCAGCTCTCCGCTGAGATATTGCCGCTCAAACTCCTTATTTTCACCAACATAGCTGGAGATCATCTTCTTGACCTGCCTGGTGCGCAGGAGCTTGCCGATGCCTTCATTGTCGATCCCGGCATTGTTGCTGGCAAAGGTCAGGTCTTTCACCCCGCTTGCCTCGATCGCCTCCAGCAATCTTTCAGGAATGCCGCACAGGCCAAAGCCGCCTGCGGCAATAGTGAGGCCGTCCTTCAAAAGACCGTCAAGGGCGGATGTTGCATCGGGAAAAAGCTTTTGCATGCGAGAATTCCTGTTGCGTTGAGCCGAAATATAGGGGCTCGATAGAACGTGAAGCGTCACCTGTCACCCCAATGCAAACTTTGCTGCACTGCGTAATAAACTCTGTAAATTGCATAGAAAATGCCCCCTCGGGTTTGATCGCACCCGGCGATATCACCTTGTTCCTATGCGTAAACTCCATGAGTTGCGTTTTGTGCAACATGGCTTGTCCTTTTCGCACTTGCGAAAAAACGCGGCCGCCAGCATATGTCTCCCTGCCTTTCAGGCATCCTCTCCCAAAACTTCCAAGGCCCGGTCGGTTTCGATCGGGCCTTTTTTTGTCTGCGCCCCGCAGCGCCAGAGAATTGGCTATTCTGGCACAATCATCGTGCTGGCAGGTTTGTATTATGCGGCGGGGCTTCCTAGGTTTTGCTGCGTTACTGCGTGAACGCAATGCAAGAGGAATGGGCGGCACATGGCTGAAGATGATGCAGGCAAGATCGAGGCAGGCACGGTAAGGTTACAGGTCGCGGCAGCGCGGCAGGAGGAATCGGGTCGCGGTATCGTGCGAATGCCGCGCAGCGCGTTTCAGGCACTGGGCGTTACTGAAGGCGATGCTGTCGAAATCGAAGGCAAACGCGTCACCGTGGCGCAGGCTGCCACCGCTTATGATGAAGACGAAGCGCTAGACGTGATCCGGCTGGATGGCTTGCAGCGCGGCAATGCCGAAACATCTTCGGGCGAACATGTCATGGTGCGCCGTGCCGAAAGCAAATCGGCTACCCGTGTCGTATTCGCTCCGGCCCGCCGCGAAATGCGCCTGCAAGGCCCGACAGAAGCGTTGAAGCGCGTATTTTTCGGCAAGCCGCTGATGACGGGCGATCTTGTGGCGACACATGGCCAGCAGCCAGTCCAGAACGTGCCGCCCGAAGTGCGCCGCATGTTCAACGCGCCCGCCTATGCGCTGACCCAGATCCGCCTGCAGGTCGTTTCGACAAGCCCCAAGGGCATCGTCCAGATTGATGAAAATACCGAGATAGAATTGCGCGCCGAATTCGAGGAACCGCGCGATGCCCGCGGCCTGATCAATTATGATGATGTCGGCGGCATGGAAGATACGATCAAGGCGCTGCGCGAAATGGTCGAGCTGCCGCTGCGCTACCCCGAACTTTTCACGCGCCTCGGTGTCGATCCGCCCAAGGGCGTATTGCTGCATGGCCCTCCCGGCACGGGCAAGACGCGTCTGGCTCAGGCTGTGGCGAATGAATCGGATGCGGAATTCTTCAGCATTGCCGGGCCGGAAATCATGGGCTCTGCCTACGGCGAAAGCGAAAAGCGGCTGCGTGAAGTTTTCGAAGAGGCCGAACGCAGTCAGCCTGCCATCATCTTTATCGACGAAATTGATTCGATCACCCCCAAGCGTGAGCAGACGCAGGGCGAGGCGGAAAAGCGGTTGGTCGCGCAATTGCTCACCTTGATGGACGGCCTGCAGGCGCGGGCCAATCTGGTGGTTATCGCGGCGACCAATCGCCCCGATGCCATTGATGAGGCATTGCGCCGTCCCGGCCGGTTTGATCGCGAAATTGTGATTGGCGTTCCCGATGAAAGCGGGCGTCGTGAAATCCTGGCCATACACACACGCGGCATGCCCATGGGTGATGGGGTGGATTTGATGGAACTTTCCCGTTCCACCCACGGTTTCGTGGGCGCAGACCTTGCCGCATTGGCGCGAGAAGCTGCGATTGAGGCTGTGCGCCGCATCATGCCGAAAATTGATCTTGATGCACAGGAAATCCCGGCCGAAGTGCTGGACGAGCTGTGCGTTGAAAGGGGAGATTTCCGCGAGGCACTCAAACGCGTTCAGCCATCGGCCATGCGCGAAGTGATGGTGCAGGCCCCGACCGTGGGCTGGAGTGATCTGGGCGGGCTTGATGAAGCGATCAACAAGCTCAAGGAAGGCGTCGAACTGCCGCTGAAGAATCCGCAGGCTTTTGACCGGCTCGGTATCCGCCCGGCCAAGGGCTTCCTGCTCTATGGCCCTCCCGGCACCGGCAAGACCCTGCTTGCCAAGGCCGTTGCCAAGGAAGCGGAGGCCAATTTCATTTCGATGAAAAGCTCCGACCTGCTGAGCAAATGGTTTGGCGAAAGCGAACAGCAGATCGCCCGCATGTTTGCCCGTGCGCGCGCCGTCGCGCCATGCGTGATCTTCATCGACGAGATTGATTCGCTGGTTCCCGCTCGCGGGTCCGGTGCGGGCGAACCGCAGGTTACCGCGCGCGTGGTCAATACGATCCTTGCCGAAATGGACGGGATGGAGGACCTCTCATCCATCGTCGTAATCGGTGCAACAAACCGTCCGACACTGGTCGATCCGGCGTTGTTGCGTCCTGGCCGTTTTGATGAACTCGTCTATGTCGGCGCGCCCGATGCAAAAGGGCGTGAGCATATCCTCAAGATCCATACCGCCAATATGCCACTGGCGGGCGATGTCGATCTGTCGACCATTGCGGAGAAGGCTGAACGCTTCACCGGTGCCGATTTGGAAGACGTTGTTCGGCGCGCGGGACTCAACGCGATCCGCCGCTCCGATGGTGCGCCCGATGTCGTCACAGCCGCAGACTTTGCGGAGGCGCTGGACGATAGCAGGGCCACGGTGACTGCGAAGATGGAAAGCGAGTACAGCAAGATGAAGGGTGAGCTGAAACGCCGCGCAGCCGAAGTGCGCCCGATTGGTTTCTTGACCGAAGGCATGGTGGAATCCACCCGCGATCAGAAACATTGATGATATTCAGGGATGAAGGCGCGGTGGCGCTTTCATCCCGATACAGCCCTTTCGGGTCGAAACCTATGTCTCTGCGCGTTCGTTAGCAGCTTCGACTTCGAGGCGGCGGCGAATCAGCGCGTCGGGCATGTTTTCGCGCAGCCATGCCAATATGTGTTCGCGCAATTGGCAGCGCAGGTTCCACAGATCGCCGATTGTGTGGGCGCTGACCGTAAGGCGCAGCTCCACGCTTTCTGGGTGGGCATCGGTCACCTGCGCCGTTGCTGTCCGTTTGTCCCATAGCGGGTTTGCAGCAGCCCAGCGTTCAAATTCGGCACGGATGGGGGCGATATCGGTGATCGGGTCAAGATGCAGGAAGATCGGACCGGTCAGCTTTTCGCTCGTACGTGACCAGTTTTCAAAGGTCTGTTCAAGGAATCGACTGGTCGGCACGATGACCAGCCGTTCATCCCAGATGCGGACCAGTACATAGCTCATGCGGATTTCCTCGACGCGGCCGGTATGCCCGTCAATCACCACCATGTCGCCGATGCGGATCGGTTCGGTTAGCGCCATCTGCAAACCGGATATCAGAGATTTCAATGCAGGCTGCGCTGCTGCGCCCACGGCCAGGGCCAGTAGGCCCGCCGATGCCATCATCGTCACCCCGATTTCACGCACGCCGGGGATTCCGATCAGGATGAGCGCGATGGTGATGATAACGATGACAAAAGACGCGGTACGGCTGAAAATGGCGATCCGGGTCTTGCGGCTGCGGGCGGCAATGTGATCGACCGTTTCCTCTGTCCGCAATTCCAGCGCCGCTGCAAAGCCGCGCACTGCCGACAGGGCGAGCCAGCCGATGATACCCGGCACGACAAAGCGCGCTGCAGCATCCCAAACCGCTGCCACCAGCGAATTGCTGTGCGCCACGATGCCCACCGCAATCGCCACGGCAAGCCAGCGCAAGGGCAGCTTGATGCGCAACAGAAGTTCGTCATCCGCCGTGGTTTCGGAAATGCGGACGAACCGCCGCAGCAGGCGAAAGGCGATCCAGTGAATTACCAGCGCAATCGCGATGGTGATTGCCAGTGCCACAGCCGCGACGGCTAGTTCGTCCCAGGCGATTTCGAGATTGCGAGGATCATACTGGTCAAGCATGCGGGCCCTCTAGGAGGATAGAGGAATGGAAACAACCGGCCTCAATGCGCATCATCCCAGCTTGCGCCGGTGCCGATCTCTATTCCCAGCGGCACGTCAAGCGTCACCGAAGGCAGCGCCGCATCGGCCATTACGCGTTCAATCACGGGAGATGCGGCGGCAATGTCAGTCTGGGGCAGTTCGAAGACGAGTTCATCATGCACCTGTAGCAGCATCCGCACATTGCCGAGGCCAGCCTCTTGCAGCGCAGGCAGCATGCGGACCATGGCGCGCTTGATAATATCGGCGCTAGTACCCTGAATAGGCGCGTTGATCGCGGCCCTTTCGCTGCCCTGCCGTTCCGCCTGGTTCTTGGAATTGATCCGCGGAAACCACGTCTTGCGGCCAAACAGCGTTTCGGAATAACCGCGTTCCCGCACCGTTTCCAACGTGCGGACAATGTATTTCTGGATGCCGGGGAAGCGCTGGAAATAGGTGTCGATCATCGCCTGCGCCTCGTCCGCTTCTACGCCCAGACGGCCTGCCAGCCCCCAGCGGCTTATGCCGTAGAGAATGGCAAAATTGATGGTTTTGGCCTGTGCACGCGTATCACGGGTGACTTCGCCATACATTTCGCGTGCGGTACGGGCGTGAATATCCTCTCCGGCAGCGAAAGCCTCTGTCAGCGTATCGACATCTGCCATGTGCGCGGCGAGGCGCAGTTCGATCTGCGAATAGTCGGCTGCCAGCAGCACATTGCCATCTTCGGGCACGAATGCCTTGCGGATCTGCCGCCCGATTTCGGTGCGGATGGGAATGTTTTGCAAATTGGGATCGGTGGAGGAAAGCCGCCCGGTCTGCGCACCCACGAGGCTGTAGGACGTGTGGACGCGGCCCGTGCGCGTGTTGATCGCTTCCTGAAGTGCATCCGTATAGGTGCTTTTGAGCTTGGACAGCTGGCGATATTCCAGCACCTTGTTGGCAATAGGCGCACCATCATTGGCAAGGCGTTCCAGCACGCTCTGGTCAGTTGAATACTGGCCGCTCTTGCCTTTCTTGCCGCCCTTGTAGCCAAGCGTATCGAACAGCACTTCGCCAAGCTGTTTGGGGCTGCCGATGGTAAAGGATGTGCCGGCATCGGCGTGAATTTCACCTTCGAGCCGGGCGATTTCCTTGGCAAAGGTTTCGGATAGCCGTGCCAGTTCCGCGCGATCGACCTTGATGCCTTCGCGCTCCATATGCGCGACCACGGGAATGAGCGGGCGGTCGACCCGCTGATAGATGCGCACGCCCCCTTCTCCAGGCATTCGATAGGCGAGATGCGCGTGCAGTCGCCATGTCACGTCGGCGTCTTCAGCGGCGTAGGGCGTTGCCTTGTCGAGCGGCACCTCGCCAAAGGGAATGGCCTTTTTGCCGGTCCCGCAGACATCCTTGAACTTGAGCGTGGTGTGACCAAGGTGGCGTTCGGAAAGCTCGTCCATGCCGTGTCCGCCGCCGATCCCGTCCATACTGCGGCCAGCGTCGAGATCGAAGCTCATGATCATCGTATCATCTACCGGAGCAACAGTTATGCCGTGGCGAGCGAGAATGTTGATGTCATATTTGATGTTCTGCCCAATCTTGAGCACTGCATCGCTTTCCAGCAAGGGCTTGAGCGCCTGTATCGCTGCATCGCGATCCACCTGTTGCGGGGTATCGGCAAACATATCGCTGCCGCCATGGCCCAGCGGGATGTAGCAGGCATCGTTCGGACCTAGCGCAAGGCTGATACCGGCGAGATCAGCCGATATCGCATCAAGCGCGCTTGTTTCGGTATCCACCGCTACCAGCCGCGCATCGGCCGCGCGGGCGATCCAGTGTTCCAGCCGCTCCATCGTTTGCACGCATTCATAGGCGGACAGATCGACCGGCGGCATTTCAGGGAGGGGCTGGGCATTGCCAGCGGCAGAAGCAGGCGCGCCCTGCATATCAGCCTTGGCAGGATCGAGATTGGTCGTGCGGCCGGGGCTTCCGGCACCCGCCTCCAACCGCTTCAACAGTGAATTGAAGCCATGCGTTTCAAGGAACTGCGCCAGTGGTTCGGGCGGGATGCCCGCCAGTTTCATATCGTCTATGGCGATAGGCAGCGGGCAATCGCAGCGCAATTTCACCAATACGCGGCTGAGCTCCGCCATTTCACGGCCTTCGAGCAGACGTTCCTTCAGCTTGGACTTCTTCATGTCCGGCGCGGCATCGAGCGCGGCGGTGAGCGAGCCGTTTTCGGCGATCAGTTTCGATGCGGTTTTGGGGCCGACACCGTAGATACCGGGGATGTTGTCCACGCTGTCCCCCATCAGCGCCAGCACATCGCCCAATAGATGCGGTGGGACGCCAAACTTTTCCTCAACTTCGGGGATAAAGATGCGGGCATCCTTCATCGTATCGAGCATGTCGATGCGCGCGCCGTCTTTTTCCGAAACGAGCTGCATCAGATCCTTGTCCGATGAAACGATGGTCACATCCCAGCCTGCCCGCTGGGCAGCCAGCGCATAGCTTGCGATCATGTCATCCGCTTCGACATCGGGTTCCTCGACCAGCGGCAAAGAAAAAGCGCGCGTGGCGTCACGGATCAGGGGGAATTGAGGCCGCAAATCCTCGGGAGGATCAGGACGATTCGCCTTATATTGATCGTAAATGTCATTGCGGAAGGAATGGCTCGATTTGTCGAGCACGACCGCCAGATGGGTCGGCCCGTCTGCCGCGTCGAGATCCTGCGCCAGCTTCCACAGCATGGTGGTGTATCCGTAAACCGCGCCGACCGGCGTGCCTTCGGGATTGGTGAGCGGTGGCAGGCGATGATATGCGCGGAAGATATAGGCCGAACCGTCGACCAGATAGAGATGCTGTTTTTCGGCCATTTGCGCCTGCTAGCACGCGATTTGCCGTTGGTCAGCAGGCAAGTCGCAAAGGGGAGTGGACGGCGGAACCGCCCTCTTTGTGACAAGATTTTGCCCCAATTATGCCATATTTCCCTTGCGCACGCCCAAATGTGGCCTTATTTAGGCAGTCGGGTCGGCCATTTGGTCGGCTCTGGAACTGGCGACACCGCCGGTTTCGGAAACAATAGAACACCAAGGGGTTCATTCCTATGCGTAAGATCGTTCTGGCCGCCGCAGTTGCTGGCGCCGCTCTCACCCTCTCCGCTTGCTCGGAAGGCACTGAAGATGCCACCGAAGCTGCCGCTGAAGGCGCAATGGCCGACATCGAAGCCAATGCTGACGCTGCTGGCGCCGAACTCGACGCTGCTGGCGACGAAATCGAAGCCGGTGCAGACGAAGTTGCTGCTGACGTTGATGCAGCTACCGACGAAGCCGAAGCTGAACTGGAAGAAGAAGTCGCCGAGTAATTCTCTGGCGGACTATTCCGACAAAAGAAAGGGCGTGGCCATCACTGGCTGCGCCCTTTTCTTATGGTCGATCTGATTTCAGGCAAAGCCGCAAAGGCAGCCCCTGTATCCAGAAGACAAGATCACCTGTTTGCGGCGGTCCCGGAATGGCTGGCATTGGCGTATCTGCGCGAGGCTTCCTGCTGATAGCCATCATAGACACCGCGCGCGATTGAGGCGATGCGCCGTTCGCGATTGAGGCGATTTCCCTGTCCTGTGACATAGATGGCAACGGCAATGGCGCGGCCATCTGGCGCGGTCAGAATGCCGATATCGCTGGACGTGTTGTTAAGTGAGCCGGTCTTGTGCGCGACAGTAACGTTGGATGGCATCAGCGCCGGAATGCGGCGCGTGCCAGTGCGGCAACGCTCCATCGCGTCGATGATGACTTCACGGCTGCGGCTGCTGAGCCAGCGGCCCTGATAGATGCCTGCCAATAGCTGAACCATTGCTGCGGGGGAGGCACTGTCACGCGGATCGATATGCACGACCGGATCGAATTCGCCATCGTCGCGCACCAGCGTTGCAATGTCGCGATCAATGCTGAAATTCTGAAGGCCGGAACGGCGTGCCCACTCATTAACTGCCTGTGGCCCGCCAATCGCGGCCAACAGGGCATCCGTAGCAGTATTGGAACTGCGCGTGAGCATCAGATCAATCAGTCGCAGCGCGCTCAAATGCTCGCCCCGGCGGACGGGAGCAGCGTGGGAGGAAAAGGGCCGCGAACCGACAGGCACCATCAGCGGAAATTCGCTCGTTAAACTCCAGCGGCCCTGATCGACACCTTCGAGAAAGGTTGCCGCGATGGCGATCTTACTGGTGCTGGCAAGCGGGAAGCGCTGATCGCCGAGCACCGAAATCGTCTGGCCGGTTGCCAGATCGACGGCGGCGACGCCGATGCGGCCATTACTGCCTTCGGCAAGCTGCGCGATGCGCAATTCAAGCTGGTTATCGAAACTGGGCGTGTAATCACGCGGTTCGCGCATTTCCGTGCCAAATGCGCTGTCGAATTGATTTTCAAACCCATCTGCTTGGGTTTGCGCCTGTGCTGGTGAAAGCGGCGCCATTGCCAGCGCCACCAGAGATACGAAAAGGCCAGTTCGGAAAAATTTCATAACGCCCTCATGCCAGAAACATGCTGTGTGAATGCTTAACACGTTCAAAGCTGACGATAGGGACGCGACGAAACGGGTAAAATTGTCGCCGTAATGAGTTTGGCCCGGAACTGATGCTCCGGGCCAATATATCTCACGCAGCTACGAGAAGCTTCTCAATTTTGGCCAAGGGTTCACTTGTCAGAGATTTATCGAGCTCTCCGATGATGCGTTTTTCCAATTCCTTGTGATAATGGCGGCGCATTTCGCCCAGCGTCTTGGGGTCTGCAATCACCACCAATTCATCAATCTCGCCTGCAAGAGCCTTGGCGTTGAGCCATTCTGCCGCTGCGGCACCATGCGCCAGTTCATTGAGGTCGGTATTCCCCTTCATCTGGCCTGCGGTATCCTGATGCTTGACCCCGGCGCTAAAATTGGTCGCTTCAAGCTTGGGTTCGGCAATCTTCTTCAAGCTAGGCTCAAAAATCTGGCCTTCATTGCGCAGAAAGACGAAGCGTTCCCCATCGACGAGTGCGACGTGGGCCATGTGAGGACATTTCATTTCTGTTTTTCTCCTGAGAGTTCAACCGTCCATCAATCAACACGCGGCGAAGGCAAAAGTGCCGCAAATGCAACACCAGTCTGCCCAGCCAAAGGCGCTGTTCAGCCCGGCTTGCGCAACCGCCAGGCGAATTGGTCTGTCTGCCCGCGAATCGCATCGTCAAAGACATTGGCGGTGCGCGGATCAGATGGGCGCGAATAGATTGCGCTTTCCTCTTCCAGCACGAAGCCCGCAGTGGTCAGGTCCTGCAATGCGAGATCGGTGTCCATCCGGTGCAGCGTATTGGCAGCTTCAGCACCCGCCCCTTCGACCGCATAGTGATCAACAACCACCAGGGAACCGCCGGGTTTGAGCGCATCATACAGCATCGCAATGGTTTGCTGCGCTGTCCCTTCGGAAAAATCGGTAAGGTAGAGATCGTGGAAATTCATCACTGTGATAATGGTGTCGAGCGGTTCGGGCCAGCCGGGCTGGGCCAAAGGCGCGCGCAATGGATAGACGTGGACCGGCTCTCCCTCATCATTGGCATAGGGGGCCACGGCAGCATCCTGCAGGCCCGCGTAATCAGGGCTGAAGGCAATGAATTCTTCAGGCTGGAAGGCGTAAACCTTGCCGTCTGCGCCCACCGCTGTAGCCAAAAGCCGAGTCACATATCCGCCGCCCATCACGAAATCGCCGACCACATCACCCCTGTCGATCTGCGCGAACGCAAGCAATTCGCCCGGTTGTCGCGCCTCGTCAGCCTCCTGATCGTCCAGCCGGGCGATATCGTTGATCGCCTGCATATATTTGCGGGCGTTATATTCACTTTCGGCAGGTGCCTCATTAGCGCCACTGCACGCGGCAAGGGCAGTGCTGGCAAAAAACGCTGCCGCGAAAATATGTACACGCATGGATCAAACTCCCTCTTCCCTGACAAACAGGGATTAGCTGGCCTCGGACGAGCCGTAATCTCCATAGCATATTGACGCGGACAGCTCACTCGCCTTGTTTCACGCGAAACTTCGCCATTAAAACATGAGGCTGCCTTCAGTCCTTGAAGGCAGGCGCCGAAGCCGCATGGGCGTCTGGCCCGCCACGACAGGCCGTCCTTTAGCTGACCGTCAGAAAAAGGTGCGCAGCCCGATCAGGAACACCAGCCTGTCAGGATCGTCACCGACGGCACGGATGTAATCGGCAGTCTGGTCCAGCGCCGCCTCATATTCGACCCCGACATAGGGCGCGAATTCGGGGACGAATTCATATCGCAAGCGCAGCCCTGTTTCTATCTTTACCAGTCCGGCGCCAACGCCACTTTCGGGAATGTCCTGCGCCGCCAGATCCAACTCCACGCGCGGTTGCAGAACCAGTCGCTGGGTCAGCCGCATATCGTGTTCTGCCTCGATACGGGCGGTGACATCGCCATCATCAGATAGGAAACCCGCTGCGTCCAGGTGGATGTTGTAAGGTGCAAGCCCCGCAATCCCCAGCGCCAGATGCGCATTTGTGTCAGGTTCCACGTCAAGTCGCACACCAGTTTGCAGATCAAACCACGGGCCGATGGCATGGCCCCACAATAGCTGGACCTCGGCAGCTTCGACTGAGCCGCCGAATGCGCCTTCGCCTTCGCTTTTGAACACCACGCGGTCTGTGCCCGTGCCATACCAGCCGGATAGATCCCACAGATAGGCATCCTCTCCCGAAGCCACGCGCGCTTCGAGCCGTTCGGCCAGCAAGGTGGCGAATTTACCATCGCCATGTGTTGCGCGGTTCTGTGCGCGGGCGCGGGCCATTGCCTCTTCGCCCCAGAATGCAGCCGCCGCATGGGCGGGGCCGTCAAAGGCGCGGGCGGGCGGAGGGCCATCGGGTATTTGCGCCGTGGCAGGGCCGTGGCCCGTCGCCGAATGATCCATTGCCGAATGATGGGCCTGCCCTTGAGGCTGCGGCATGGCGCGCTGTGGTACCGGACGGATCGCACCCAATGGATTGGCCCGATGATCAGGTGGGAGATCGGATGGCATATCGGCGGCCTGTTTATCCTGCCGCTGCGCATGATCCATCGCGGCCTGATCGGCATCCCGATCATGCGCCGCCGGTTCCTGCTGCATGGTGTGGCCGGAATGGTCCTGCGCTGCGACAGGCGCGACGATCAACGCGGTGCTGGCCAATATCAACGTCCGCATCATCACGCCTCAACCTCAGGGAAGGGGCGCACGGTTACGGTCTGCATCATCCCTGCATGCATGTGGTAGAGCAGATGGCAGTGGAACGCCCAGTCGCCCGGTTCATCCGCAGTGAGATCGAAGGTGGCGCTACTGCCAGGTTGCACCACTACGGTATGTTTGCGCGGCTGGTTCATCATGCCGGCCCCGTTGACCAGTTCAAAGAAGTGGCCGTGAAGGTGGATGGGATGGGCCATCATCGTATCGTTCACCAGCTTTACGCGCACACGTTCGTCATGCGCGAAGCGGATCGGATCTTCGGTGACGGCGGAGAACTTTCTGCCATCGAAGGACCACATATACCGTTCCATATTGCCGGTGAGATGAATCTCCATCTGGCGGGTTGGCATGCGGTGGGGATTGGCGTGCCTGGCCTTGAGATCGGTATAGCGCAGCACGCGGTGCTTTACGGTATCAAGACCAAGTCCGGGGAAATTCATCCGGTCCATCGGCATTGCTGAAACCATGTCCAGCCCCGGGCCGACCTTTACATTGGGTGGCAATAGCGATGTATCGCGCATTGAATGATCCATCGCGACTGCTGGCTCATCCGCTGCGGGCATTGTATGGCCCATCGCTGCATGATCGATCGTTTCGCCACTATTGCCCGTGCCATGATCCATGCTGCCCATATCGTCCATGCCCATGTCAGCCATGGTCAGCGTAACCGACTCCCTTAGTGGCGGCGGAGTGGCGCGGTGTCCGGGGCTCGAGGTGAGGCTGGCAACGCCCATGCCCGATCGGTCCATCGCTTCTGCCACAAAGGCATGACTGCCATCGGGCGGGGTGACGATCACGTCATAGGTTTCTGCAACGCCAATCTGGAATTCATCGACTTCCACCGCGTCCACGTCCTGCCCGTCGGCTGCGATCACCGTCATCGGCACGCCGGGGATGCGCACGTTGAAGAATGTCATCGCCGATCCGTTGATGATACGCAGGCGCACCCGTTCCCCCGCCGTGAAGGCAAATTCAAGATTGTCGGCGGGGCCGTGGCCATTGACGAGAAAGGTATAGATCGCGCCGGTCACATCAGAAATATCGCGCGGGTTCATCCGCATGGCGCCCCACATCAGCCGGTCTTCAAGGCTCATCGAACCATCGCCCACGGTCTGCATCTGGCGGTTGAAATAATGTTCACCCGTCGCCAGCAGCCGCGCGATTTCGTGCGGATGGCGCGGGGTGAACTCGCTCAGCAACACCACCACGTCGCGGTCGTAGCGTGGATCGGGCTGTGCTGCGTCGATCACGATAGGGCCATAATGACCTGCCTGTTCCTGCAGGCCGGAATGGCTGTGCCACCAATAGGTGCCGCTCTGACGGACGGGGAAGCGGTAGCTGAAAGCCTCACCCGGCTTGATGCCGGGGAAGCTGATGCCGGGCACGCCATCGAACTGGAATGGCAGCAGCAGCCCGTGCCAGTGGATCGAACTGTCTTCGGCCAGATGGTTGGTGACGTTGAGCACCACGTCCTGGCCTTCGCGCAGACGGATCAGCGGGCCGGGCACACTGCCGTTGACCGCGATGGCATGACCGTTGCGGCCACCGGTCGCAAAATGATGGTTGGCGATCGAAAGGTCGATCTGACTGCCCGAAAGCTCTCCGAAGCCATTGGCAGCCTGGGTCAATGACTGGCCCCGCGCCCAAGCAGGGATGGCAAGGCCCGCCCCGGCAAGCAGACTGGCGGAGCCGAGGAAGGATCGTCTAGAAAAATCAGCTAGCTTCACGGGTCTTGCTTCTCCTTATCTTATCTGTAGTATACCCCCCTAGGGTATTCAAGCGGGTTTCTTTTATGAGTGACAGCAAGGCGATTTTAAACAGGCTGAGGCGTGTTGAAGGTCAGGTGCGCGGTGTGGCGCAAATGGTCGAGGATGACCGCTATTGCATCGATATCCTGCATCAATTGCAGGCAGTGAAGGCTGCACTTGCCAAGGCAGAGGACGCAATTCTTAAAAACCACGCGGCGAGCTGTGTGGCGGATGCCATCTCTTCGGGAGACAAGGGCGAGCAGCAGGCCAAGTTCGGCGAACTTGTCGATCTGTTCGCCAAGGTGAAGCGTTGAAGCGCAGCATCTCAGCGCTGGCCATGATGTGCCTCGCTGTGCTTATCGCGTTTTCGCCTGCCTTGGCGCATGGTGAAAACACGCATGGCAAGCAGGATGCGGGCACTGCGGCAGTGGAGGCCGCGCCAGCGCGCGCTGCTGACAATGTGTCACCGGGCGATGTCATGACCCTGCTGCGCAACCTCCACCCCGCGACGGTCCATTTTGCCATCGCGCTGTTCGTAGTCGCTGGCCTGACCGAGGCGGTCGGTGTTTTCCATCCTTCGACCGAGTTTGAAGGGACAGTGCGCATCATGGTGATGGCGGGCGCTGCTGGCGCAATTATCGCCGCTGTGTTCGGCTGGATTCACACCGGATTATGGCTTGGCGGAGACGGCACGATGCAGCTTCATCGCTGGATTGGGATGGCGATCGCCCTTGTAGGGACCGCTGCGGCGATAGTGGCAAACAACCGCCCGCAATCGCGCACGCTGTTGCGCGCCGCGCTTATTATTTTGACCATTGCGATAGTCGCGCAGGGGTATCTCGGGGGCGAGCTGGCGCATGGCGCCGGGCATTTGTGGAAGCAATAGAAATTGAGGAGATTCTCATGACAAAGGAAGGCAATTACAAAAGGTTCATGGCGATGGTGGGAACATCCACCGTCATCATGCTGGGCCTGATGTATCTCAACACCTATGCGATGGATCATGTGTTCTGGAGCGAGATGCGCTTCTGGATGATGTTCGTCATGGGTTCGGTAATGGCGGTGGTGATGCTGCTTTTCATGTGGGGCATGTATAAGAACACCGCCAAGAACTTGATCATTATCGGCGTGGCCGTGGTGACTTTCGCGCTGTCGCTGTTTCTGGTGCGCAGCCAAGCCACCATCGATGATAGCGAATGGATGTCAGCAATGATTCCGCACCACTCAATTGCTGTACTGACGAGCGAGCGTGCGGGCATTCAGGATGTGCGCGTGCGCGAATTGGCCGATGAAATCATCAAGGCTCAGCGCCGCGAGATTGACGAGATGAAATGGCTCATCGACGATATCGAAGCGAATGGCGTGGCGACCAGCGCAGCAGAAGGCGAGGCACGGCCGGTCCCTGAATTTGAAGGCAAATTGAACCCAGATAGCTAATACCGGACGCGCAGGCTGACGAAGTCCCCCGCAGACGCAATTGCCAGCTGGAATAGCAAGGCATACAATAGCAAAGTCCATCCACCAGTGTAATGCTGTCGCTGGTGCTAGTGCATGCGCTGATGGTCGTCACCGCCTCGGCCATTGCACCTTGTCATTATCGATGAGGAGCAGCCTTGACGAAGATTGACGACAGAGATTGAAGTTCGCTCGGCGGGCGCATAGGGAAGCGCCCCAAATGCCCCGCCAGCCTTCCCTCATATTGCAAGTGCTGATGCTTGCTTCGCTGGCTATCCGCCTGGCCGTGGGTGCGCCTTGCTGTTGGGACGGCGATTTTGGGCAAGCAGAGGAGCACGCTGCGAACATCCACCATGCGATGGATGCCGCAGATATGGCACCTATGGCGCCAAGCGGTCATGAGGGGCATGACGATAGCGACAATACCGCGTCACCATGTTGTTCCGCTTGCGGCCCTGTGCTGGGCAATGGCGCGCCAAAGCTGGTTAGCCAGGCACTTACCCCGCCCTTGCCGAGGCTTGCGACCTTGCGCGACCTGCCGCAGCGCGACCTCCTGCGACATTATGAAGCCACGGGTCCTCCGTCCCGCGTCTGATCCCCAAATTCAGACACATTTATGGAGAATAACATGACACGCTTTCGCGCGGCGCTTTGCGTCGCCACCACTCTTGCCTGCGCGCCTGCCATTGCCAGCGCGCATGATGTCAACGCACTTGACCATGCCCCCATCGGGGTGATGGGCGATCACCGCCACGCCAAGGGCGAATGGATGATCGGCTATCGCTATATGCACATGGAAAGTGGCGGGACGCAGATCGACACCGACACCGTCGATCCCAATACGATTGTCACCACCGTACCCAACCGCTTTGCCGGAATGCCGGGGCAGCCGCCAACCCTTCGTGTGGTTCCCGACAGCATGCATATGGACATGCATATGGCGGGCCTGATGTACGGACTTAGCGACAGCGTCACGCTGATGATCTCGGGCAGCTACACAAGCCGGGATATGGATGCAGTGACTTATGCCGGCGGTATGGGCACCGATGTATTGGGCAGCAATGGCAATACGGTATCCGGCTTTGGTGATATCAAGGCAGTCGCGCTGGTTGGGCTGACTGACGATATTCATCTGAACCTTGGCGTTTCGCTGCCGACCGGTTCGATCACCAATGAAGGCACCGCCCTGTCTCCGATGGGAATGGTCATGCCGATGCGGCTACCCTATCCGATGCAATCGGGTTCGGGCACGGTCGATCTCAACCCCGGCATAACCTGGAGGGGCCAGTCCGATGTATGGGGCTGGGGAGCCCAGGCAAAGGGGACGATCCGCCTTGGTACCAATGATGAAGGCTACAGTCTTGGTGACAGCGGGATGACCACCGCGTGGATTGCCCGATCAGTAAGCCAGGGCGCTGCCCTTTCGGTTCGGTTGCAAGCCGAGACTTCCGGCCGGATCGACGGGATCGATCCGGCCATCATGGGGCCGGTGCAGGCAGCTAATCCGGATTATTCGGGCGGTGAACGTCTTTTTGCCTATACCGGCATCAATACCGTTGCCACCCATGGCCCCTTGGCCGGCTGGCGGCTGGGTGCAGAAATAGGTGTGCCCATCGTGCAGGATCTGAACGGACCGCAGATGGCCCGCGACTGGATGATGACGCTGGGTATCCAGAAGTCATTCTAAGCCATAGCAGGGGAAGTGCCGGGGATTGATCCTCCGACACTTTTCCCTTGCGGAGATCCTGCCGCCAGCCCGTCTGCTGACTGGCAATCCACCTGTCTACCCGCTGTTCAAGGACGGTGAGCGGCATCATGCCGCCGCCCAGCACCGTATCGTGGAAGCTGCGAATGTCGAAATCGTCACCCAGAGCTTCCTCTGCACGGCTGCGCAATTGTTGGATACGGATCTGGCCGATCTTGTAGGATGTCGCCTGTCCGGGCAGCACGAAATAGCGCTGCACTTCGGACCGTGCGACGGTTTCGGGATTGGGTGAATTTTGCAGGCTGTAAGCAACCGCCTGATCTTCGGTCCAGCCCTTGGTGTGAATGCCTGTATCCACCACGAGGCGGATGGCGCGCCACATCTCGCTCTGCAATCGTCCGAAATCCGAATAGGGATTTTCGTAACCGCCCATCTCTTTGGCAAGAGATTCGGCATAAAGCCCCCAACCTTCGCCGAACGCTGACAGATAAAATCCCTGCGTGCGGAAACGCGGGATGCCTTCCAGTTCCTGCGCAATGGAGATTTGCATGTGGTGGCCAGGATTGCCCTCGTGATAGGCAATCGCTTCCAGGGGGGGAATCGGCATCGCGGTCATATCCGACAGATGCGCGTAATAAACACCTGGTCGCGATCCATCGGGCGTGCCCGGGCTGTAGTGCTGCGCCGCGCCATCTTGTTCGCGGAAGGCTTCCACCCGGCGCACTTCCAGCGCCGCCTTTGGCAGCGTGCCAAAAAATTCGGGCAAACGCGCAGTGATGGCATCGATATGCTGCGTAGCGCGGTCGATATACATCTGTGCGCCAGCCTCGTTATCGGGGAAGAAGAACTGGGGGTCGGTGCGGGTGAAGACGAAGAATTCCTCCAACGTCCCGTCGAAGCCAACCTCTTGCATGATCGCCTCCATCTCGCCGCGGATGCGCGCGACCTCGTCCAGCCCAAGCCGGTGAATCTGGTCGGCGGTCATGTCGGTCGTGGTCATCTGGTTCAGGCTGAAGGCATAAAATTCCTCACCGCCCGGCAGCGTCGTTACGCCTTGCGCTATTTCGTCGCTATTGGGGCGATCCGCCGTAAACCAATCGATTACATGCTGATAGGCGGGGGCCGTCTGTCCGGTCAGTATGGTGCGGGCTTCTTCGCGTAAGTCGTCGGCGCGTTCCTGGGATATGGCATTTTGTTCAACCAGCGTTGCAAGCCGCTCCTGCGTGCCGGTCCACAGTGCAGACGGATCGCCATTCTCAAACGGCGCGCCGGTAATCAGGCCCTGCGATTCGGCAATAACGGCATCATAGGAAAAACGCGGCGGACGCGTGCCTGCGGCCGCATTGGCCTGCGCGCGGGCGAGCAATTGGTCCATCGCCGTGGCGATACCGCCAAGGCGAGAGATAAAGGCTTCCATGTCTCTTTCACTTGCGACGCTGTGCTGGCTGAGCAGGAAGCTGGGCAGAAAAGCATGCATTCCGCCCATCTGGTGGAGGATATATTGCTGGTCGTAGAATTCGGCAGAGCGTGCCGCCATTTCAGCACGATACTGGAACACATCGTAGGACGTTTTCGCCTCGTAGCTCAATTCGTCATAGTCGAATGTGGCTTCCATTTCAGCGGTGGCACGCGCCCACCAATCAGCTTGCGCCTGTGCTGCCTCAAGGCTGAAATCATCGAGCTTGTCGTAATCGGTCTTGATGCCGAGCGAGGTCTGCAGGATCGGGCTGACCGCAAGCAATTCCTCAAACTTTTCATCAAACCAGACATTGATGCATTCGGTTTGCGTATCGGAGCATCCGACACTGGTTTGCTCGGCACTGGCGATATCGGCGTTGGTGGCAACGCATCCCGAAAGCGCGACAGATGCCAGCAACACGGCTGCAAGGCGTTTCATATGTGTAATTCCCAAAGTTGGCTGGATAGGTGACCAACGCAGACCATGGGCGAACCGGTTACAAAAGAAAAGACCCGGCAGGATCGCTCCCGCCGGGTCTCTTGTGGCGTATAGGTTGGCGAAAGGCTTAGAAGCCCATGCCGCCGCCCATGCCGCCCATGCCGCCCATATCGGGCATGGCAGGCGCAGAGCCCTTTTCTTCCGGCACTTCGCTGATCGCCGCTTCGGTGGTGATCAGCAGGCCAGCGACAGAAGCAGCATCTTGCAACGCGGTGCGCACGACCTTGGTCGGGTCGATCACGCCGGCAGCCACGAGGTTTTCGTAGGTGTCGGTGGCCGCGTTGAAGCCCTGTGTTTCGTCGGCTTCGCGCAAGAGGTTGCCCGAAACCACGGCGCCGTCATGGCCAGCATTTGTGGCAATCTGGCGGATCGGCGAAAGGATCGCCTGGCGCACGATTTCCACACCGCGGGTCTGGTCATTGTTTTCACCGGTGACGCCTTCCAGCGCCTTGGTGGCATACAGCAGCGCGGTACCACCGCCCGGGACGATGCCTTCTTCGACAGCGGCGCGAGTAGCGTGGAGCGCGTCATCGACACGGTCCTTGCGTTCCTTCACTTCGACTTCCGAAGCACCGCCGACCTTGATCACGGCAACGCCGCCAGCAAGCTTGGCGAGGCGTTCCTGCAGCTTTTCCTTGTCGTAATCGGACGAGGTCGTCTCGATCTGTGCACGGATCTGCTCGACACGGGCCTTGATGGCTTCCTGATCGCCTGCACCATCAACGATGGTGGTGTTGTCCTTGTCGATGGTGACACGCTTGGCTTCACCCAGCATCGAAAGACCAACATTTTCCAGCTTGATGCCGAGATCTTCGGAAACCATTTCACCATTGGTGAGGATCGAGATGTCCTGCAGCATCGCCTTGCGACGATCGCCGAAGCCCGGAGCCTTCACGGCTGCAACCTTCAGGCCGCCACGCAGCTTGTTGACCACGAGGGTGGCCAGCGCTTCGCCTTCGATGTCTTCAGCGATGATGAGCAGCGGACGTCCGGCCTGCACCACGGCTTCCAGCACAGGCAGCATAGCCTGCAGGTTCGAAAGCTTCTTTTCGTGGATCAGGATATAGGGATCGTCGAGTTCGACGGTCATCTTTTCCGGATTGGTCACGAAATAGGGGCTGAGATAGCCGCGGTCGAACTGCATGCCCTCGACAGTTTCGAGCTCGAATTCGAGACCCTTGCTTTCGTCGACGGTGATCACGCCTTCTTTGCCGACCTTTTCCATGGCTTCAGCGATCTTCTCGCCTACTTCACGGTCGCCATTGGCCGAGATGATGCCAACCTGGGCAATCTCGTCCGAACCGGATACGTCCTTGGAACGGTTCTGGAGGTCAGCAACAACCTTGGCCACGGCCAGATCGATGCCGCGCTTCAGATCCATCGGGTTCATGCCGGCAGCAACGGCGGTCATGCCTTCGCGCACGATGCTTTGTGCAAGCACGGTGGCGGTGGTGGTGCCGTCACCGGCAGCATCATTTGCCTTGCTGGCAACTTCGCGCAGCATCTGTGCGCCCATGTTCTCGAACTTGTCCGCAAGCTCGATATCCTTGGCGACGGTAACGCCGTCCTTGGTGATGCGCGGTGCGCCGAAGCTCTTGTCGAGCACGACATTGCGGCCCTTGGGGCCGAGAGTGACTTTCACTGCATTGGCAAGCGTATCAACGCCCTTGAGAATGCGTTCGCGAGCGTCGCGGCCAAACTTTACGTCCTTGGCAGCCATGATTCTTTCTCCTGCGAGTAGTTAGGTGTTGGGAAAACGTTAGGGGGTGAAAGGCTTCAGCCCATCACGCCCATAATGTCGCTTTCCTTCATGATCAGCAGATCTTCGCCATCGAGTTTCACCTCGGTGCCGGACCATTTGCCAAACAGCACGCGGTCGCCAGCTTTTACATCAAGCGGGGTGACGGTGCCGTCTTCGGCTTTCGAGCCAGAGCCGACGGAGACGATTTCGCCTTCGCTCGGCTTTTCCTGGGCGCTATCGGGGATGATTATGCCGCCAGCCGTTTTTTCTTCGGCTTCGATACGGCGGACCAGCACGCGATCGTGCAGGGGACGGAATGCCATAGTGATGACCTCTTCCTGTTAAGTTATCAAGGTTTTTGGCACTCTCCGACTGAGAGTGCCAGTGGCGCGGAAATGGGGTGAAGCCAGCAGGGAGTCAATGGGCAGGCATCACAAAAAATTCTGTCGCCCGAATTTTTATGCCCGCGCTGCGCCCGGCAGGGGTGAATTGCGCACTGTCAGCCCCAGTGCCTCGCGCCGCTGCCAACGCCATAGCAGCAATATGGCGGCAAAGGTCAGGCCCGTAGCCAGTCCGATCCATACCCCGGTCCCGCCAAGGCTTGTTCCAAGGCCAAGACCTGCTGCCAGACCGAAGCCGGGCACCCAATAGGAAAAGATCGCGATCCACATCGGAATATGCGTATCCTTGAGTCCCCGCAACGCGCCCGCAGCCACTGCCTGCACGCCGTCTGATAGCTGGAAGGCGGCGGCGATCATCAGGAAACCGGCTGCAACGTTCAGCAATTGCGCATTCGCCGGATCGGTGGGATCGACATAGATTGAAAGAAGCGCCTGCGGTGCCAGCGCCATCGCTGCGCAGGTAAACACCATGAAGCCTGTTCCCATGGCAAGGCCGGTCCAGCCCGCGCGGGCCATGCCGACAGGATTTCTGGCGCCATAGAAATAACCGACCCTGATTGTTGCCGCCTGCCCCACGCCAAAGGGCACCTGAAATGCAAAGGCCGCAAGGTTGAGCGCCACGGTATGCGCGGCAAGCTCCAGCCCGCCAACCCTTCCCATAAGGAAGGCGGCGGCCCCGAACACGCCCGCTTCGGCAAGCACGGTGACGGCAATTGGTGTGCCGATGCGCAGGATCTCGATAAATCGTGGCCAGTCAGGACGCCACGTGAAGCCCATGATATGGTAGCGGTGCAGGCGTGGATCGGCCCTGATTGCGATGGCATAAAGCGTCACGATAACCAGAGATGTTATCAGCGTCGCTATTGCTGCACCGGGCAATCCCAGCGCAGGCGCCCCCCAGTTTCCGAAGATGAAGACCCAGTTTGCCAGCGCATTTACGCCAATGCCGACCGCAGTGATAAGTGTGGCAAAAACCGGGCGGCCCAGCGCCGACACGAAATTGCGCAAGACCCCCGCTACCACCATCGGCCCGGTGGACCACAGCAGTACCTCCATATAGGAAATGGCGAGCGCGGTGATATGCGGCTCCTGCCCGGTGACGCGCATGAGCGATCCAGCGAGCGCGCAGATCGCCATGCCAAAAACCGTTACTATAATCGCCAGCCACAGGGCCATACGCATGGCGCGGCGCACCGGACGCAGCGCCGGACCGCGCGCGCCAAGCTCTGCCGATATGATGGGCGCAACCGCCCCGGTAAGCGCCTGCAGGCTCCAAACGATCAGTCCGAACAATGCGATGGCGAGCGATGATGCGGCCAGTTCGCTTGCTCCCAGCCGCGCGATGAAGATCACGTCGATCGCATAGGTCAGCATTTGCAACATATTGGCGAGCGCCAGCGGTCCCGCCAGGCGGAAGGTTTCGCGCGTCTCGGCTTTCCAGCCGGGCGTTTCGGGGTGGGCCACGGGGCGCATATGTCGTGCTACGAACCGGACGCATGATGGGCGTCGCGCAGCCGGACGCGATAGGCGCGAAGGGCCTGCATGTGAAGACTGCGCAGTGTTTGCTTTCGGTCAGCCTGGCGAAAGCGAAGATCGTTCAAGCAATTGCCATGAGCAGATCGCATACCCTCCTGGCCGCTGCTGCCGCACTATTCACCCTGCCTGGAACTGCCTCTGCGCAAGAGGTGTTTGGCGGCGCCTATGCCCATGGTGTCGACACGCCTTTCACTCTGGAGACGACCGAGACCGGTTCTGTCGACATTGCGGCGGGTGTACGGTTTGGTGGGATCGAGGCGCTCGGTTTCATTGGCAAGCCGGAACCATATGTCGTCGGCTCTCTCAATCTTTCAGGCGACACCTCCTTTGTCGGCGTGGGGGTGGCGTGGACCATCGGCAATGGCCCTGTCTATGTGCGGCCGGGCATCGGACTGGTGGTGCATGACGGACCCGATTTTCGCGTCAATCCCGCCACCGGATTTCGTACTGATCTGGGCAGCCGCGTGCTGTTCGAACCCGAAATCGGCATTGGCTACCGCGTGTCGGAGCGCGCCTCTGTGGAAGCGCACTGGATGCACATCAGCCAGGGTCAGATTTTCGATGGCGACCAGAACCCCGGCATAGACATGATCGGTTTGCGGGTGAATCTGAAGCTGTGAATGCTGCGTTTGTGGCTGCGCGCGCTCAATCAAGTCAGCCAGGACAGCACAGTTTGTGTCAGCGGATTTTGCGGATCGGCCAGCAGCTTTATCGTCAGTGCCAATGATACCACGATCAGCAATGGCCGTGCTATGCCTGCACCGAATTTCATCGCGCCATGCGCACCAAACTGGCCCCCGACGATATTGGCAAGAGCCATGGCGATGCCGGTGATCCAGATCACATGCCCGCCTGCCATCAGCACCATCAGCCCCGCCAGATTGCTCGCGAAATTCAGCAATTTGGTGTGAGCAACAGCGCGCAGCAGGCCAAAGCCGAACATTGCGACCAGCGCGGCCGTAAGAAACGAACCCGTTCCGGGGCCGAAAAAACCGTCATAGCAACCAATCCCCAAGGCGACCGCGATCAGCGATAGTGGGCCAGCCTTGCTGTGGCGGTCCTCATCGCTCAACTTGCGGGCAAGGGCGAAATAGACCGCCATCCCGATCAGCAGGAGCGGGAGCAAACCTTCCAGAAATGCAGGATCAATCCGCATCAATATATACGCGCCGAGCGCCGATCCTAGAAATGCGGCAATTGTCGGAATGGCGAAACGCCGGAAGTCGATGTGGCCCTTGCGCGCATAAGCGAGAACCGCGCCGCCTGTGCCGAAGGTTGCTTGCAGCTTATTCGTGGCGAGCGCCTGAACTGGCGGTATTCCGGCGGCCATCAGAGCAGGTATGGTTATCAGGCCGCCGCCGCCCGCTATGGCATCGATCGCGCCGGCGAGAAACGCGGCCAGCATCAATAATGCGATGAGATCGATGCCTAATTCCACGCGCCGCGCTTATCGTTAGCTTCCTTTCTTCACAAGAGAGCTCGCTGGCGGGCTTTCCGGCCTCATCACTCAGGCGAAAGGGAAGGTGCCTTTGCAACTCGACCACAATCCAGCCGTGCAGGAAAGCAAAAGGGCGGGACCTTGCGGCACCGCCCTCCTATCCGCAGGCGCTTCAAGACACCCACGACATCTGCTTAAAGGCTTACTTCAGCGAGCCCGGTTTACTTGAGTTCAACCGTACCGCCGGCAGCTTCGATCTTGCCCTTGATTTCTTCGGCTTCGGCCTTGTTCACGCCTTCCTTGACGGGCTTGGGCGCGCCTTCGACGAGGCCCTTGGCTTCAGTGAGGCCCAGGCCGGTGATGGCACGGACTTCCTTGATGACCTGTATCTTCTTGCCACCGTCGCCGGTGAGAATGACGTCGAATTCGTCCTTCTCTTCAGCAGCGGCTTCACCACCACCGCCACCGGCGGGGGCTACGGCAACGGCAGCAGCGGCGCTCACGCCCCACTCTTCTTCCAGTGCCTTGGCGAGTTCAGCCGCTTCCATGACGGTAAGCGTCGACAGTTCTTCAACAAGCTTGGCAATATCAGCCATGATGTTTCACTCCAAAATTGGGCGGGGCAGATGCGCCCCATAAATGTTTCGTATCAGATGCGAGAAAGCGTCTCTTATGCGGCATCCTTGGCGCCATAGGCACCAAAGACACGGGCAAGCTTGGCCGCAGGTTCACCCACAACGCGGGCGATTTTGGTCGCCGGTGCGTTGACAAGGCCAACAATTGTGCCGCGCAGTTCGTCGAGGCTGGGCATGGAGGCCAAAGACCTCACGCCAGCTTCGTCGAGAACCTGCGTGCCCATCGATCCACCGACGATTTCCAGCTGATCATTCGACTTGGCAAAGTCGACGGCAGCCTTGGCGGCTGCAACTGGATCTGCCGACCAGGCAAGGCCGGTCGGGCCGGTGAGGAATTCCTCTATACCGGCATAGTCAGTGTCTTTCAGGGCGAGCTTGGCGAGACGGTTCTTCGCAACCTTGTAGGACGCACCTGCTTCACGCATCTTCGTGCGCAATTCGGTGGACTGATCCACCGTCATGCCGAGATTGCGGGTGACAACCACCACGGAAACCTCGTTGAAGACATCGTTGAGCTGGGCGACCGCATCGGTTTTCTGCGAACGATCCATGCCGTACTCCTTCACTATGGCCACCCGCGCCATTTGCGCGACTGGCCGGCTCAAATCACCACGCGGCTCATGCCACGCAGCAAAGTCCGTTGATGGGGAAGGAGATGCGTGAAACATCACGCGGATGCGGCACCATAAAAGGTGCCGAAAAACTCTGTCCCCGCCTAGGCTGGAAATTAAGAAGGCCAGATTGCCTTCACCAACTGTCTCGGACGGATGACTGGCAGACACAAAAAGGCCCGCCGGTCGTGGCGGGCCTCTAAGCGATTGACGTTTCTTGTCAAGCCTTCGCTGGTGCGAGGGCGGCGACAATTACATGCCGTCAGCCTGATCTTCCATGGCTTCGGCCTCGGCTTCCAGCTCGGCAGCTTCGCCTTCCATGCCGGCATCTTCAAGCGCATCGGCGCGTGCGTCCAGGGCTTCAGCCTGTTCGTCGATCACTTCGCCCTGCGCTTCGACCATTTCTTCCTGCACATCCTGCGCTTCTTCGGCAGGCGAATCGCATGCAGCAACGGCAAACAGCAGGGGGGCGGCGGCGAATGCAAATTTGTTCATAGCGATATCTTCCTTCTACAGTGCTCAAGTCAAAGGCGCGTTGTGACGACAAAGATCGCATCACGCAAGGGTATCGAGAAGCTGCGCCTCAGGCCACTGCATCCGTTTCATACCCGAGCAAGTCACCCGGCTGGCATTCCAGTTCGCGGCAGATCGCTTCCAATGTGGAAAAGCGGATAGCCTTGGCCTTGCCCGTTTTGAGGATCGAAAGATTGGCAAGGGTAAGGCCGACGCGCTCTGCCAGCTCGGTCAGCGTCATGCGGCGTTCGTGCAGCAGATCATCAAGTCTTACCACGATATTGGCTCCTTGGATATCAGCGCCCATCACACGGTTCCTTCGAGGTCTTCGCGCATGGCAGCGCCGATCCGGAAAACGCGGGCAAGGATGAACAGGACGATGACCATCAAGATGCCGGTCAGGTCGAGGCCTGCGTCAAAGGTAATTCCTTCTTGGCCAACTTCATCGGCCCATTCGACGATAGACAGTCCGATCGCGGCGACGGGGACCATGACAATCTGCACCCCGAGCAGCAACCACGCCATCGCGCTTAGCCGTTCTGCATTGGCAGGCGCAAAGGGATCGCCATCACCCACCGTACCGATGATTCGGCGCAGGCGATCAAAGAACAGATAGATGAGCACAACCGCGATGGCGACCACTGCCAGCAGGGCCATGATGGACATCAGGGGGAATTCGCCCGCCTGCTCGCCCAATTCGACGGCGATCTCTGCGGCGATTCTTCCTTGAAAAAAGAGCAACACCGGAATGGCGATTGCCAGTGCAATTGCCGCGATGCCGCACGCAATTTGCATGATGATGGTCATTATCTTGCCCGCCAGCAGCAGCGGATCGTTTTGGCGAATATTGGTCATGGTGCGTTTCCCCTAGGTCAGCGATCAGGCAAGCACGGTCGCGCTGATGGTTGGGCCATGCGAATCGGCGGGAATAGTCGTGATGGCGGCAAGGCTACTTAGCGTAAGGATCAATGCGGACAGAGCGGCGGTGGTGTGGGTCAAAAAACGTGCCATTTATCGATCTCCTTGATTGGCGATATTGATATTCAATAAGAGAGTCGGAATTTATTGTCAATCAATAATATTGAAAAACGATATGTATCTTATCGTTAAGCAGACTGAAGCGGTCTGATCAGGGTGACAGGGGTGACATGGTGTCACCTCGAAGAATCGCCCGAAAAGTGCGCATTTCTGCGGTTTTGAGGGGAAAGCAGAAGGGTGACACATCTGGATTTAAACGCCATCATATGTCCCAGAATGATTTGTGAAATTGACGGTGTAGAAAATTGCCTGGGCGAGGGGCGTGTAGGAAAGCGGCGCGCCATGCGGGCGGCTGACAGCCGAGATCACGGCGTGCTCGCGCCCCATTGACCCACGGCTACGTCCCTCCTATATGCTACGCTCAATCGGTGAGTTTCGAGCAAGGTGTGCCTTACGCGGGGGCACGACCCAGGAAGGAAGCCCCGGTTCCCGTGAGATGATCGAATCAAGGCTGCGAGGGCGGTGCCGCAAGGCGCGTGCTTCAATCGTGGCTTTTTGCGCGTCTCACGCTTCCCCGCTCGACACGAAATTTCCTGCAATGGCGATCATGCTGTTGCGACATGCGAAGAAAAGGCCTGTCCACCCTATGGCGACCCAACCGAAGGCTCCGGCACCCCAGCACACTGGCGGTTCCAAGAAGAAGCGCATCCGCAAGATTTTCGGCGACATCCACGAAGCGGTGGAAATGCCCAATCTGATCGAGGTGCAGCGCGAAAGCTATGAGCAGTTCCTACGCTCCGACCCTTCGATTGATTATGTCTCCGGCCTTGAAAAGACGCTGCGCAGCGTGTTCCCGATCCGCGATTTCGCGGGCACGGCGGAACTCGATTTCGTGCATTACGAGCTCGAAGATCCCAAATACGACACGACCGAATGCCGCCAGCGCGGCATCACCTATGCGGCGCCGATGAAGGTGACGCTGCGCCTGATCGTTTTCGAAGTCGATCAGGAGACCGAAACCCGTTCGGTGCTCGATATCAAGGAGCAGGACGTGTATATGGGCGACATGCCGCTCATGACGTCGAACGGCACTTTCATCATCAATGGCACCGAACGCGTGATCGTCAGCCAGATGCACCGTTCGCCCGGTGTCCTGTTCGACCATGATCGCGGCAAGACCCACTCGTCGGGCAAGTTCCTGTTCGCCGCTCGCGTCATTCCCTATCGCGGTTCATGGCTGGATTTCGAATTTGACGCCAAGGACATCGTCAACGTCCGTATTGACCGCAAGCGCAAGCTGCCGGTCACAGCGCTGCTTTATGCACTCGGCCTCGATAGTGAAGAGATCCTCGACCACTTTTACGACACCGTCACCTGGAAGCGTTCGGGTGGCAAGAAGGGTGGCGAAGGTTGGGAAATCCCCTTCGTCGCCGAACAATGGCGCGGTGCCAAGCCGGCCTTCGCGCTGGTCGACGCCAAGACGGGCGAGGAAGTCTTTCCCGCCGGCCAGAAAGTCAGCCCGCGTGCTGCCAATAAGGCTGAAAAGGATGGCCTGACCTCACTGTTGATCCCGACCGAGGAAATCTTCGGTCGTTATGCCAGCGTCGACATGATCGACGAAAAGACGGGTCGCATCTACATCGAGGCGGGCGAGGAAGTATCGCCGGAAAATCTCGAAAAGATCGATGCTGCCGGCATCGATCAGCTGGTCCTGCTTGATATCGATCATGTCACGACCGGCCCGTGGATGCGCAACACCATGGATGTCGACAAGGCCGAAAACCGCGAGGAAGGCCTTGAATCGATTTACAAGGTCATGCGTCCGGGTGAGCCGCCAACCAAGGAAACAGCAGAGGCACTGTTCGAAGGCCTGTTCTTCGATAGTGAACGCTATGATCTTTCCGCCGTTGGCCGTGTGAAGCTCAACATGCGTCTCGAACTTGATGCCGAAGACACCGTCACTACGCTGCGTAAGGAAGATATCCTCGCTGTGGTCAAGGAACTTGTCGACCTGAAGGATGGCAAGGGCGAAGTTGACGACATTGATAATCTCGGCAACCGCCGCGTGCGTTCCGTGGGTGAGCTGCTGGAAAACCAGTATCGCGTCGGCCTGCTGCGCATGGAGCGCGCCGTGAAGGAGCGGATGAGCAGCGTGGACGTGTCCACTGTGATGCCGAACGATCTCATCAACGCCAAGCCCGCCGTGGCTGCTGTTCGTGAATTCTTCGGCTCCAGCCAGCTTTCGCAATTCATGGACCAGACCAATCCGCTGTCCGAAGTCACCCACAAGCGCCGCGTCTCTGCGCTCGGCCCGGGCGGCCTAACGCGTGAACGTGCAGGCTTTGAAGTGCGCGACGTTCATCCCACGCACTATGGTCGTATCTGCCCGATTGAAACACCTGAAGGCCCGAACATCGGCCTGATCAATTCGCTTTCCACCTTCGCCCGCGTCAATAAATATGGCTTCATTGAAACGCCATATCGTGCGGTAACGGATGGCAAGGTGACAGGTGAGGTGAATTACCTCTCCGCCATGGAAGAACAGAAGCACACTGTTGCGCAGGCATCTGCCGATACTGATGGAGATGGCAAGTTCGTCGAAGAGCTTGTCTCGGCCCGTCAGAATGGCGAGTTCGTGATGAGCCCGTCCGAACAGGTCACGCTGATGGACGTTTCGCCTAAGCAGCTTGTCTCGGTTGCAGCATCGCTCATTCCGTTCCTGGAAAACGATGACGCCAACCGCGCATTGATGGGTTCCAACATGCAGCGCCAGGCGGTGCCGCTGGTGAAAGCCGAAGCGCCGTTTGTCGGCACTGGCATGGAAGAAACCGTGGCGCGCGATTCGGGCGCTGCGATTGGTGCGGCCCGTGGCGGCGTGGTCGACCAGGTCGATGCGACGCGTATCGTTATCCGGGCATCGGGTGAGGTCGATGCGACCAATCCGGGCGTGGATATTTACACACTGCAAAAATTCCAGCGCAGCAACCAGAACACCTGCATCAATCAGCGTCCGCTGGTGAAGGTAGGCGATGTGGTGCAGCAGGGCGATATCATCGCTGACGGTCCCTCGACCGATCTGGGCGAACTGGCACTGGGCCGTAACAGCCTTGTCGCCTTCATGCCCTGGAACGGCTATAATTACGAGGATAGCATCCTCATTTCCGAACGCATCGTGAAGGACGACGTCTTCACCTCGATCCACATCGAGGAGTTTGAAGTCATGGCCCGCGATACCAAGCTCGGCCCTGAAGACATCACCCGTGACATTCCCAATGTCGGCGAGGAAGCGCTGCGCAACCTCGACGAAGCGGGCATCGTCTATATCGGTGCAGAGGTGCATCCGGGTGACATTCTGGCAGGCAAGATCACGCCCAAGGGCGAAAGCCCCATGACGCCGGAAGAAAAGCTGCTTCGCGCCATCTTCGGTGAAAAAGCCAGTGACGTGCGCGACACCTCGCTCCGCCTGCCGCCCGGCGTTGCCGGAACGGTGGTCGAAGTTCGTGTCTTCAACCGTCATGGTATCGAGATCGACGATCGTACCCGTGCCATCCAGAACGAGGAAATCGAACGCCTCAAAAAGGATAGCGAGGATGAACGCGCGATTCTGAACCGCGCGACCTATAACCGTCTTCGTGAAATGCTGGTCGGCCAGACTGCCAGCGCAGCGCCCAAGGGCGTGAAGAAGGGCTCGGAGATCACCGACGAGGTGCTCGATACGGTGGACCGCATCGAATGGTTCAAATTCGCCGTTGCCGATGACAACATGCAGGCCCAGCTCGAAGCTGTGAAGGGCCAGTATGACGAGGCCGTCAAGGCGATCAAGGACAAGTACGAGGATCGCAAGGAAAAGCTGGAGCGCGGTGACGAGCTGGCTCCCGGCGTGCTCAAGATGGTCAAGGTCTTTGTTGCGGTGAAGCGCAAGCTGCAGCCGGGTGACAAGATGGCTGGCCGCCACGGCAATAAGGGCGTGATCTCGCGCATCCTGCCGATGGAAGACATGCCTTTCATGGAAGATGGCACTCCGGTCGATCTGGTGCTCAATCCGCTGGGCGTGCCTTCGCGCATGAACGTGGGTCAGATCTTTGAAACCCATCTGGGTTTCGCGGCTCGCGGCCTTGGCATGCAGATCGCCGAACAGCTTGACGAATGGCGTGCATCCAACCCCGATGCGATAGCGGGCAAGCCGCCCGCTGCGCTGGTGGACAAGCTGAAGGATGTCTATGGCGAGAATTATTACGCCGATATCGACAGCCGTAGCGGAGCAGAAATCGCTGAACTGGCGGGCAATCTGCGCACAGGCGTGCCGATGGGCACCCCGGTCTTCGATGGCGCGCGTGAAGGCGATGTCACGGACATGCTGCTGAAGGCGGGCTATGATTCATCGGGCCAGTCCACGCTGTATGACGGGCGCACCGGTGAGGCGTTTGACCGTAAGGTGACGGTGGGCATTATCTACATGCTCAAGCTGCACCACCTGGTCGACGACAAGATCCATGCCCGTTCTATAGGCCCGTATTCGCTTGTTACCCAGCAGCCGCTGGGCGGTAAGGCGCAATTCGGCGGACAGCGTTTCGGCGAAATGGAAGTCTGGGCGCTGCAGGCCTACGGCGCGGCTTACACCTTGCAGGAAATGCTGACGGTGAAATCCGATGACGTGGTTGGCCGTACCAAGGTCTATGAAGCGATCGTCAAGGGTGACGATACCTTCGAAGCGGGCATTCCGGAAAGCTTCAACGTGCTCGTCAAGGAAATGCGCTCGCTTGGCCTCAACGTCGAACTCACCAGCCTTAATGATGGTGAGGAAGGCGAGGACGGCTTCGGCCAGATCGCTGCTGAATAACAGGGGTCGGCGGCCCCAAGCCTGAAAAGACCCGGCCGCCTCCCCTCCAACCCCTGTTGATCCCCCTAAGGGAAGTGTCAAAAATGAATGAACTGACCAAATTCACCAACCAGCTCTCCAAGCCGGAGACCTTCGACCAGATCCAGATCGGTCTGGCCTCGCCGGAGCGTATTCGCAGCTGGTCCTTCGGCGAAATCAAGAAGCCGGAAACCATTAACTACCGCACGTTCAAGCCTGAACGCGACGGCCTGTTCTGTGCCCGCATCTTCGGTCCGGTGAAGGATTACGAATGCCTGTGCGGCAAGTACAAGCGCATGAAATACAAGGGCGTCGTCTGCGAAAAGTGCGGCGTTGAAGTCACCGTGACCAAGGTCCGCCGTGAACGCATGGGCCATATCGAACTGGCCGCGCCGGTTGCGCATATCTGGTTCCTGAAATCGCTGCCGTCGCGCATCGGCCTGCTGCTCGACATGCAGTTGAAGCAGCTTGAACGCGTGCTGTATTTCGAAAGCTATATCGTCACCGAGCCCGGCCTCACGCCGATGGAAAAATTCCAGCTGCTGACCGAGGATGAACTGCTCGACGCGCAGGACGAATATGGCGAAGATGCCTTTACCGCCGGCATTGGTGCCGAAGCGGTCAAGATCATGCTGATGGACCTCGACCTGGAACAGGAAAAGGCCGATCTGCTGCACGAGCTGGAAACCACCAAATCCAAGCTCAAGCCCGCCAAGATCATCAAGCGTCTGAAGGTCGTCGAAAGCTTCATCGATTCGGGCAACCGTCCTGAGTGGATGATCCTTGAAGTCGTGCCGGTCATCCCGCCTGAACTGCGCCCGCTGGTGCCGCTGGATGGTGGCCGTTTCGCGACGTCGGATCTCAACGATCTTTATCGCCGCGTCATCAACCGTAATAATCGCCTGAAGCGCCTGATGGAATTGCGCGCGCCCGACATCATCGTGCGTAACGAAAAGCGCATGTTGCAGGAATCGGTGGATGCATTGTTCGACAATGGCCGTCGCGGCCGCGTGATCACGGGTGCCAACAAGCGTCCGCTGAAATCCCTGTCTGATATGCTCAAGGGCAAGCAGGGCCGTTTCCGCCAGAACCTCCTGGGTAAGCGCGTCGATTATTCGGGCCGTTCGGTCATCGTGACCGGACCGGAACTCAAGCTGCATCAATGCGGCCTGCCCAAGAAGATGGCCTTGGAACTGTTCAAGCCGTTCATCTACGCACGTCTCGATGCAAAGGGTCTGTCGATGACCTTGAAGCAGGCGAAGAAATGGGTCGAAAAGGAACGCAAGGAAGTCTGGGACATCCTCGACGAGGTGATCCGTGAACATCCCGTAATGCTCAACCGCGCACCCACGCTTCACCGTCTTGGCATCCAGGCGTTCGAGCCTGTGCTGATCGAAGGCAAGGCTATCCAGCTGCACCCGCTCGTCTGTTCGGCCTTCAACGCCGACTTTGACGGTGACCAGATGGCCGTCCACGTGCCGCTTTCGCTGGAAGCCCAGCTGGAAGCGCGCGTGCTGATGATGTCCACCAACAACATCCTTTCGCCTGCTAACGGCAAGCCGATCATCGTGCCTTCGCAGGACATGGTGCTGGGTCTGTATTACCTTTCGATGGACCGCGAAGGCGAGCCGGGCGAAGGCAAGGTGCTGGGCGACATCAACGAGGTGCATCAGGCACTCCACGTCGGGGCTGTCACCTATCACTCGAAGATCACCACCCGCGTCCCCCAGACGGATGAGGCCGGCAAGCAGTATATGCAGCGCGTCGAAACCACGCCGGGCCGCATGCTGATCGCAGAATGTCTGCCGAAGAACCACAAGGTGCCCTTCGATGTCGTCAACCGCCTTCTGACCAAGAAGGAAATCGGTGACGTGATCGATCAGGTCTATCGTCACACCGGCCAGAAGGACACGGTGCTGTTCGCCGATGCCATCATGACGCTGGGCTTCCGCCACGCGTTCAAGGCCGGCATCAGCTTTGGCAAGGACGACATGATCATTCCGGACACCAAGGACGGCATGATTGATGAAACCAAGGCGCTGGTTGCTGACTATGAGCAGCAGTATCAGGACGGCTTCATCACCCAGCAGGAAAAATACAACAAGGTGATCGACGCCTGGAGCCGTTGCGGTGACCAGGTGGCGGCTGCCATGATGGATGAGATCAAAGCCACGCCCAGGGACGAGCACGGGCGCGAAGCACAGGTTAATTCGATCTACATGATGAGCCATTCGGGCGCGCGTGGTAGCCCCGCGCAGATGAAGCAGCTTGCTGGTATGCGTGGCCTCATGGCCAAGCCTTCGGGCGAGATCATCGAAACCCCGATCATCTCGAACTTCAAGGAAGGCCTGACCGTTCTTGAATACTTCAACTCCACCCACGGTGCCCGTAAGGGCCTCGCGGACACCGCGCTCAAGACGGCGAACTCGGGTTATCTGACCCGTCGTCTCGTCGATGTGTCGCAGGACTGCGTGATCGTCGAAGAAAATTGCAAGACCAACAATGCGCTGGAAATGCGCGCCATCGTGCAGGGCGGCAGCGTGATCGCCTCCATCGGTGAGCGTATTCTGGGCCGCACCCTTGCCGAAGACATCGTCAATGCCTCCAATGACGAAGTGATCGTCAAGGCTGGTACGCTGGTGGACGAACCGATGGTGAAGCTGATCGAGGAGGCCGAAACACAGGTCGCCAAGATCCGCAGCCCGCTGGTATGCGAAGCTGAGCAGGGCGTTTGCGCGACCTGTTATGGCCGTGACCTTGCGCGTGGTACGCCCGTCAATATCGGTGAAGCTGTCGGCGTTATCGCGGCACAGTCCATCGGTGAGCCGGGTACCCAGCTGACTATGCGGACATTCCACATCGGCGGCGCGGCACAGGTGAATGAAACTTCGCACCTTGAATCGATTTCAGACGGCAAGGTCGTTTATCGCGACATGCCTACTATCACCGACAAGAAGGGCCGCCGCCTGTCGTTGGCCCGCAATGGTGAAATGGTGGTTGTCGATGCCGAAGGCCGTGAACGCGCCATTCACCGTGTGCCTTACGGCACCATGCTGATGCATGAGGACGGCGCCAAGGTGAAGGAAGGCGATCGCCTGGCTGAGTGGGATCCGTTCACCCTGCCGATCATCACTGAAACCGAAGGCGTCGTGCGCTATCAGGATCTTGTCGAAGGCAAGACCCTGGAAGAACGCGTCGACGAAGCAACCGGCATCGCCCAGCGCGTTGTGACCGAGCTTCGCTCCACCGGTCGTGCCAGCAAGGAAGACTTGCGTCCGCGCCTGACGTTGCTTGGTGATGACGATGCCAAGGGCACGGGCAAGAGCAAGAAGGAAGAGGAAACCGAAGCGCAGCGTTATATGCTGGCACCGGGCACCACGCTTTCTGTCGAGGACGGTCAGGAAGTGCAGGCAGGTGACATCCTGGCGCGTGCTTCGCGTGAAGCCTCCAAGACGCGCGACATCACCGGCGGTCTGCCGCGTGTTGCCGAGCTGTTCGAAGCGCGTATTCCGAAGGACGCCGCCGTGATCGCAAAGATCAGTGGCCGGATGGAATTCATCCGTGACTACAAGGCCAAGCGCAAGATCGCGATTGTGCCGGAAGAAGGCGATCCGGTGGAATATCTGGTGCCCAAGACCAAGGTGATCGACGTCCAGGAAGGCGATTTCGTCAAGAAGGGCGACACGCTGATTTCGGGCAGCCCCAATCCGCATGACATCCTTGATGTTCTGGGGATCGAGGCGCTGGCCGAATATCTCTGCACCGAGATCCAGGAAGTCTATCGACTGCAGGGCGTGAAGATCAACGACAAACACATTGAGGTGATTGTTCGCCAGATGCTGCAGAAGGTCGAGATCACCGATGGCGGCGACACCACGCTGCTGCCGGGTGAACAGGTCGATCACGAGGAAATGAACGAGATCAACTCCAAGCTGACCCGTAATAAGAAGCATGCCACCGGCACGCCGATTTTGCTGGGTATCACCAAGGCCAGCCTGCAGACCCGTTCGTTCATCTCTGCTGCCTCCTTCCAGGAAACCACGCGTGTGCTTACGCAAGCCGCGGTCGAAGGGAAGAAGGACACTTTGATCGGTCTGAAGGAAAATGTGATCGTGGGCCGCCTGATTCCGGCGGGCACGGGCGCTGGCATGAACCGTATGCGGGTCACCGCATCTTCGCGCGACGCGGCGATCCGCGCGCAATATAAGAAGATGAATGATGCGCTGGTTGCTGCCGAGGCAGCTGAACAGGCAGAAAAGGAAGCGGCAGTCGTCGCCGCCGATTCCGCCGAGGAACAGCATGATGCAGAACTGGCACGTGATGCCACAGACGCAGCGACAGGTGATGCCACCATGGCCACAATGATCGACAGTGGCACCGGTACCGATGCCGACGCTGGCGAGTATCTGCGCGAGGATGAAGGCACAGAGCCCGAAGCCATCGCCAAGGATGCAGAGGCCAAGGAAGAAGACACTAGGCAGGGCGGCGAGAGCGAGTAAGCTCCCTGCATCTTGCGGCACTTTGAAGAGGCCCCGAAGGATCGCTCCTTCGGGGCCTTTTTCTGGTCGATGCATTATTGCAGGTGAAGGAGACAAAGGATGCGTTCCCCCAGCGGAATGATCACAGCCACGCTTTCTGCTTTGGCCCTGATCGGCTGTTCGCCGCCGACAGGCGAAACGAAGCTGCCGACCGGCGTCAAAACCGTCGAGGTGCCAAGTGACAGCATTCTTGGAGAATATGTGGTGGTCCAGATTGATGGTGCGCCGCCGCTTATCAATATTGACGGATATCAGCCGATGATCACCATTGGTCCTCAGCGAATTCACTTCCAGTCGCAATGCATCTTTGCCGACTGGGAATGGTCGCGCACAGGCGATGTGATTGAGGCAGAGCCACGGCACGATCCAGGCTTCGCCATGTGCGAGCGCGGTCTTGCTCCGGGTGAAATTGCGATTCAGGACGCCTTTGCGTCACTCGAACAGATCGAGCGTGAAACCGCTGGCGCATTGATCGTGACAGGCTCTGGCCATCGGCTCGAATTGCAGCGTGCGCCTTCGTTGCCTGCAATCGCCAGCCTTGTGGGTGAATGGCGCGTGGCGGGCATAGATGGCCAGTCGCTCGATGAACCCCATGGTATCGCGTTAAGCGCGAACGAGGAAGAAATCTGGTGGGCGCCGCGCTGCGCAGGAATGATCTACAGCTACAAGATAGATGACACGGATTTCGCCACAGGCCCGCGCACCAGCCAACCGCCTGCCGATACGCGCACTCCGCCTCCTGTCTGCACGATCGGTCTGCCGCCGCGCTTGATCGATGTCACGCGCGTGCTGGATCAGGCGGAGCGGATCGGAAGGACGCCGGAAAACGGCGTACGTATCTCGGGAGGCGGTCGCTCGCTCACCCTGTTCTCGCAATAGGGGAGGCGAGCCGGGATATGCGCGGATTGGCGCACGCCTTTTCCCGTCACTCAACAGCACCGGAAAACGGCGCCGATGGTCCCATGACGAGGCGCGAGAATGATACTTGCGCGTAATCGCCATTGGCCTTGTCAATTGCCCAGTTGCCAGTGCCGTCGCAGCCCGCATACCAGAACCCTTCCGAGGTCCTGGTTGAACACTGATTATACGCGCTGGCCTTGAAATAGAGCGAATCGCCGCCGTAGCCCTGCGGATTGTCTTTCTCGTCCACGCCCTGCACCAGGCTGATCGCATGGCTCACGGCGCCAAGGCGTTCACTGGTGAATGTCACATACATCGTATTGCGGTGGACATTGATTTCATAGGTGAATTACTCACCCAGAGAGTTGCCGTTTTCGCCCGGATCTTCGGCATTGTCCCA
This sequence comes from Aurantiacibacter atlanticus, assembly GCF_001077815.2. GTDB lineage: Bacteria > Pseudomonadota > Alphaproteobacteria > Sphingomonadales > Sphingomonadaceae > Alteraurantiacibacter > Alteraurantiacibacter atlanticus. The sequence continues at coordinate 702,634 of NZ_CP011310.1, forward strand.
GATGTTTTCCCATCCCGGAACGGCGATGTCACTGCGATCGGGATTGTCGCGCGCCAGATTGCGTTCATAGGTCCAGAAGACCGATCCTGTGTCTTGACCGGGAAATTTCTTGTAATAGATCTTGATCGGTTCGTTACCATAGCCAAAGCCGCTGCTGGTATCGTTATAGCCCACGGCGTAGATTTGCCCGACAACCACGGAATAGGCCGGGTTGCGATCGGGGTATTGCGTTTTCACCGCCACCTGATCAACGCTGACCGCGGCTTCCAGCCTGCCGCCTACCGAGCCGAATTTATGGGAATCGCGCCGCGCTTCGACAGCGAAATTATTGCCGCCGCCATGCGTGCCGATGCGGGTGCTGGTGCCGCGCAGCATCTGGCGCAGTTCGCTACGCGTATTGCTTGATCCCGAAGTGGTCGTCGCGCGGTTAGGCGCGGTGAAAACCATGTCACCTTCTGCATTGAGGTAAAAGAAATCAGGATGTGAAAAATCCTGTATATCGCCCACATCCACTTCATCCACCCGCCCGTCATCATCGCCATCAATCGGCAGGGTGATCTTCCAATAGGAAAGATCGAATGCACTGCCCGGCGGGGGAGTGTCCTGCGGACCTGCCAGTACGGCGGCGGGTAATCCGACCAGGCATGATGCAGCGATGGCGGATCTGGTAAGCAAGCTTGCCAGGATATTGGTCTTTCCCATTAGTCTGCTTCTTAGGTATGATATCCTATTCATGCTGAATGCCAAGCAACACAATTGGCCGCGCCTACCCAGCGTGCGTTTCGGTGCAGAATGAAGAAGGAGCGCGAGCGAAAATCTTTCCATGCGCAACACGCTCGGCTATCGGCGGGCGATGGACACGATCACCCGCTTCGCCCCATCGCCCACGGGCCGCCTGCATGTCGGCAATATCCGCACCGCGCTCCATAATTGGATGCTCGCCCGAAAGGCAGGCGGGCGTTTCATGTTGCGAATAGACGATACCGATGCAGAGCGTAGCGAGGAACATTTCGTCGATGCGGTCAGGGCTGATCTGGCATGGCTCGGGCTTGAGGCAGATGGCGAGGAACGTCAGTCTGCTCGCCTGGCGCTGTATGAGGATGCTTTTCAGAAGTTGAAGGATGCAGGCCGAGTCTATCCCGCTTTCGAAACACAGCAGGAACTGGAGCTCAAGCGCAAGATCCAGCTGGGGCGCGGGCTTCCGCCGATCTATGACCGCGCCGCCCTGAAATTGACTGAAGAGGAGCGTGCAGCAAATCAAGCTGCCGGGCTGGCTCCACACTGGCGTTTCCGGCTTGATCATGAAGAGGCGATCGGCTGGGATGATGGCGTACGCGGGGCGCAGAAATTCGATGCAGCCCAGCTTTCCGATCCTGTCATCCGCCGCGCCGATGGATCATGGCTCTATATGCTGCCCAGCGCCGTCGACGATATCGATATGGGCATCACCGATGTGCTGCGCGGCGAAGACCATGTGTCCAACACGGCAGTGCAGGTCCAGATGTTCACGGCATTGGGAGCGACCCCTCCGGCTTTTGCGCATGAGGCGCTGCTGGTCGGACGCGAGGGCAAATTGTCCAAGCGACTGGGATCCCTGGGCTGTGATGCATTTCGCGAACGCGACATGGAGCCAGAAGCGCTGGTGGCATTGCTGGCACGGTTGGGCACGTCCCTGCCAGTGGAGCCGATTGCGCAACGCCAGCCGCTGATCGACAGTTTCGATCTTGCCACATTTGGCCGGGCGCCTGCCAAATTCGACGATGCCGAGCTGGAGCGGGTGAACACCGCCATAGTCCACCAGATGAATTATGCCGATGTCAGCGATCGGCTGCCCGCAGGCATGGACGAGGCCGGATGGCACGCCATACGCCCCAATGTGGGGACAGTGGGCGAAGCCGCAAAATGGTGGGCTCTTGTCACAGGCCCCATCAAGCAACCCTCATTTTCAGCAGAGGATCGCGCTTTTCTGGCCGAAGCCGCGCAGCAGCTTGAGTGGGGAGACAATCCGTGGGCGAAGCTTACAACCCGTCTGAAGGAAAGCACCGGTCGAAAGGGTAAGGCGCTGTTCCTGCCGCTGCGTCAGGCGCTGACCGGCATGGACCACGGGCCCGACATGGCGGAATTGCTGCCGCTCATGGGCGAGCAAGAGGCGCGCGCGCGGTTGGCTGAGGCCTGATCTTCAGGCGCGAAGCGGCCTAGGCGTGCGATCCATCAGCCAGATCGAAACTGCTAGCGGCAGCAGGGAAACTATGCCGAAAACCGGATAACCCGAGGCAAAGATGAATAGGCTGGACAGGGCAAACCCTGCGGCGATCATCAGCAATCCGGCTTTCCGTATGCGCGGTATCATGCATATCAGCGCCCCACCGGCCTGCAAAATGCCGAAGGGAAGAAGCCAATTCAGATTGATTCCCAGCCCTGAATAGAACGCAATTTCGTCCGGCGCATGGGTCAATTTGGCGAAACCGGCCGCAAGACTGAGCAGGGCAAGAAGCACCAGCACGACTGCTTTAAAGACTTTCATCAACGCAACCCCTGAAACGTTTTGGCTTATAATTGCCACTGTTACGCCATTATGGGACCAAGGTGGTGTCAGACGCAACCGCTTTCGCCTTGCGCATAATGCCACTGGCCTTGCCCGACAGGCCTAATCAGCAAATTTTTCCGACCGGCAACAATTTCGCTTGCGCACGAGGAGAAATTCACTAATCGTTGTGATGTTACACTATCACCTATCGGGAAATTCCTCATTTCATGAAAATAGCTGCCATTGCTCTTCTCGCTTCTGCCGCAATGCCAATCAGTGCTTATGCGCAGACATCATCCACGCAGCCAGATTCCGAGGATGGAGAGGGCGAAAGCGTGACCGAAGAGGGGCGCAGCGAACCCGCGCTGGATGATCTGCATTCGGTGATTGTGGTCACTGCGGCAGGTATGGACCGGCTTGATATGATCGCTGGCACCTCTGTCATCACCGGCATGGAATTGCAGCGCGAAAGCAACGGACAGGTGGGTGAAGTGCTCGCCAGCCTGCCCGGTGTCACCGCCAGCGGCTTCGCGCCTGGTGCATCGCGCCCCGTTCTGCGCGGTTTTGGCGGAGAGCGCGTGCGCGTACTGACAGACGGCATTGGATCGCTGGATGCCTCGGGTGCCTCGGCCGATCATGCGGTGGTCGCCGATCCGCTAATTGCCGATAGGATAGAGGTGCTGCGCGGTCCGGCGGTGCTGCTTTATGGCAGCCAGGCCATTGGTGGCGCGGTCAATGTCATTACCAAACGTATCCCGCCGCGTATCCCGGACGAACCTATCCATATTGACGCGTTGGCAGGCTTCGATTCCGCATCCAATTTGCGCGAAGGTGGCATCTCTCTCGATGCGCCGATCGGCCGCTATTTCGCGGTGCATTTCGATGGCAGCTATCGCAATACCGATGACATTGAGATACCCGGCTTTGCCGCCTCACCATCCCTGCGCGCAGACCTTCTTGCCGATGCTACAGAGGAGGAGGAAGAGGGCCATTTGGACGAGGCGGAGGAGCTGCGCGAAGCGGCCGATATCCGTGACGTCCTGCCCAATAGCTATACCGAGACATACTCGCTCGGCACGGGAATCGCCCTTCATTCGGGCAGCAGCAATCTTGGTGTATCCTTTGATTACTTTGACACCAGCTACGGCGTCCCCGGCCTTCCTGGTGGTGGCCACGCGCATCACCATGAAGACGACGATCATGATGATGACGTCGAGGAGGAAGGCGAAGTGCCGGTCTCCATCGGAATGAAAAGATATCGCGTCGATCTGCGCGGCACCCTCGATCTTGGCACCGGTTTCTTTGACGAAGTGCAGACCCGCTGGGGTTGGTCCGATTACACGCATACCGAATTTGAAGGCGACGAGATAGGCACGGTGTTCGATGTGCAGGGCGTGGAAGGGCGCGTCGAACTCGTGCAGTCGCGCCGCAGCTTTGCGGGCGGAATGCTGAGCGGCGCACTTGGAGCGCAATATTCGCATGTCGATTTCGAAGCGACCGGCGAAGAGGCGTTCATCCCGCCCAATGTGACCGAGACATTTTCACTTTTCACGCTTCAGGAGCTGGACTTCGACCGCTTCGAGCTGGAATTGGGTGGCCGTTTTGAAACGACTTCGATCGAGGCAGAGGTGATGGGGCAGGATCGCAGCTTCGATACATTCTCTGCTGCGGCTGGTGCTTCCTATGCCTTGATCGGAAACTTTCGCGCTGGCCTCAACCTCTCTCGCACGCAACGCGCGCCTTCGGCGCAGGAACTGTTCGCAAGCGGTCCGCATATTGCCACCCAGCAATTCGAACTGGGCGATCCCGATCTGAACGTGGAATCCAGTTGGGGCAGCGAAGCCTATTTGCGTGGCGAAATCGGCGAGGTGAAAATCAACGCCAGCATCTATCGCAACTGGTTCGATGATTTCATCTATTTGTCTGCCACGGGCGATGAGGAGGACGGCCTGCCTGTCTATGCCTTCCGCCAGCAGGATGCGGATCAATGGGGTGTTGAAGGACAGATCACTTTCCCCGTCTGGGAAGGTGATGATTTCAGCCTGCTGGGTGATCTGCGCGGTGATTATACACGCGCCGAGCTGTCAGATGATAATGCCGTGCCGCGTATTCCCCCGCTCAGCCTGTCGGGCGCGCTTGAGGCGCGGTGGGCGCATTTCGATCTGCGTGGCGAAGTGGAATGGCACGATGATCATACTTTCACGGCCCCTTCCGAAACGGCGACCGACGGTTTTACATTCGTCAATATGTCGCTGGCCTGGCATCCGTTTGAAGGAGACGACAACCTCACCTTTATGGCGCAGGTGGACAATGTATTCGATACAGAGGGGCGGCGCGCTTCCAGCTTCACCAAGGACTTTGTGCCACTGGCGGGCCGCAATTTCCGCCTGAGCGCAAGGGCGAGCTTTTAGCCCCGGCTTTCAGGATTACAGCCTGGGCAGCGTCACCCCGCGCTGCCCCATATATTTGCCCGCCCTGTCAGCATAGGTGACTTCCGGGCGTTCATTGCCCTTGAGGAACAGGAACTGGCACGCACCTTCATTGGCGTAGATCTTGGCGGGCAGCGGCGTGGTGTTGGAAAACTCAAGCGTGACATGGCCTTCCCAACCCGGTTCCAGTGGGGTGACATTCACGATGATTCCACAGCGCGCATAGGTGCTTTTGCCAAGGCAGATGACCAGCACATTATCGGGGATGCGGAAATATTCTACCGTGCGCGCAAGAGCAAAGCTGTTGGGCGGTATGATGCAGACATCGGTCTGCCGGTCGACCAGCGAATTCCTGTCGAAATTCTTTGGATCGACGACTGCGCTATCGACATTGGTGAAGATCTTGAATTCATCTGCTACGCGCGCATCATAGCCATAGGAGCTCAGTCCATATGAAATGCATCCGTCGCGCCGCTGCGCCTCTGTAAAAGGCTCAATCATCGCGTGCGATTGCGCCTGTTTGCGAATCCATTTGTCGGAAAGAATTGCCATGGCCAAAGGGATTCCCGAAGTGCAGGGAAGGGGCAAGCTATCGGCGGAAAATATCCCCTCCTGTATGACGATACGCGGTCCCCGATCGGGCTGACTCTCGCCGGATGGAACCGTCAACGCATGGTTGATTAGATTGATTTTGTGAGGTTAGTTCGACGAATGTGGCGCCAGGGCATGAAGTTCGCGATAGCGACGGTGGCAACGCTGGCGTTGTTCGGGCTCGTCAGCCTCGGCTTTGATGCAAGCGCGGTGCGCGTATTCCTCGGCATCACACCTCCGCTCGATGTGCCCTATGTCGGAACGCGAAGCGCGATGGTGGATGCCATGCTCGACATGGCGGAGGTGGGCGCATCCGATCATGTCATTGATCTGGGAACAGGCGACGGGCGCATATTAATAGCGGCTGCGCGTGATCGTGGTGCAAGTGGGCTTGGGGTCGATCTTGACCCGACATTGATAGACAGCGCTGCGGCAGAGGCCGCAAAACTGGGTTTATCGGATCATTTGACCTTTCGCGAACAGGATTTGTTCGAAACGCCTCTGCACGAAGCCGATGTCGTGACCATGTTCCTGCTGCCGAGCGTGAATTTGCGCCTGCGCCCACGCCTCCTTGAACAGCTCAGACCGGGCACCCGCGTTGTCAGCAACAGGTTCAAAATGGGCGATTGGCGACCAGATGAAGTGCGCCGGGCCAGCGGATATCCCGCATATCTGTGGATCGTCCCCGCACAAATCGCAGGATCATGGCAGCTAAACTTTGAAGGAAGATCGATCCCGGTCGAACTTCAGCAGACCTTCCAGCAAGTGGATGGAACCGCGCTGATCAACGGCGAAGCCAGCGCGATCAGCCCCGTCTTGAAAGGTGATCGCTTGCGCTTCAGCATCGACCTTGCTGATGGAAAGCGGGTCTTTGAAGGCGTGGTGCAGGGCGATCGCCTGCTCCCGACTGACGGGGCGGAATGGATCGCCAGACGGCAGGCCGAATGATGCAGGGCGCACGCTGCGTTTCGCCATCAACTATACGCAGAACATTTGCCTGTTGCCGCGCGAAGGGGCTTCAGCGAATTTCCTGACAATCGTCGCGTGGTGTCACACGCCCGCCAGCAAGCTTGCATTACCGCCTGCCGCAGTCGTGTCGATCGTGGTGACTCGTTCAGTCGCAAACCTTGTGACATAATGCGGGCCGCCTGCCTTGGGGCCGGTGCCTGACAGGCCTTCGCCGCCAAACGGCTGGCTGCCGACAACTGCGCCGATCTGGTTGCGATTGACATAGAAATTGCCGACGCGAGCGTGGGATTCCACAAATTCGCGTGTCTCCGCAATGCGACTGTGGAGGCCTAGCGTCAGCCCGTATCCGGTCGCATTTATATCATCGATTACCTGCCGCATCGTTCCAACGGGATAGCGGACGATATGCAGGATCGGGCCAAATTGTTCCTCATCAAGATCGAGGATAGAGCCGATTTCGATAATCGTCGGGGCGACAAAGTGGCCATTCTCGCATTCGGTCGGCAGGGCGAGGCGCCAGACGGGGAAGCCCTCGGCATGCATTTCCTCCACATGGTTTTGCAGCTTTTCGCGTGCTTCGGCGTCAATCACTGGGCCAACATCAGTTTCCAGCCGTGCCGGATCGCCGATCACCAGCGATTCGAACGCACCCTTGATCATGCGCACCATGTCGTCTGCGACGTCATCCTGAATGAACAATACGCGCAAGGCCGAACAGCGTTGCCCCGCACTTTGAAAAGCGCTGGCGATGACATCCCGCGTCACCTGCTCGGGCAATGCGCTGCTGTCCACGATCAGCGCGTTTTGCCCGCCGGTTTCGGCAATCAGCGTGCCGATGGCGCCTTCACGTGCGGCGAGCGAGCGATTGATCGCATGCGCGGTCCCGGTTGAGCCAGTGAAAGCTACGCCCGCAATGCGCGGATCGGAAGTGAGCGCCGCGCCCACCTCGCCATCACCCGGAACAAATTGCAGCACGTCCTTGGGGATGCCTGCCTGATGGCACAGGTCAATTGCCAGCGCGGCGATTAGCGGGGTCTGTTCGGCAGGCTTGGCGAGTACTGTATTGCCTGCCGCCAGTGCGGCTGCGGCCGGCCCCATGAAAATGGCCAGCGGGAAATTCCACGGCGAAATCGTGGCAAATACACCCCGTCCGTGAAGGCGCAGCAGATTGGTCTCACCAGTGGGGCCGGGAAGCGGCTGCGGTGCGCCAAACAGCATGCGCGCCTCGCACGCGTAATAGCGCAGAAAATCCACCGCCTCGCGCACTTCCAGCACGCCGTCCATCACCGTCTTGCCCGCTTCGCGGCGGCAGAGATCGATAAGGCGCGCAGTATTGGCTTCGAGCAGGTCTGATGCGCGGTCCAGCAAGGCGGCGCGCGCTGCCCCGCCCATCGCATCCCACGTGGGTTGCGCGGCCACGGCGCGGGCGATAGCGAGATCGACATCGCGTTCGCTTGCCGGCATCCAGCTGCCCACTCGCTTGCCCGATTGCGGGGCGAGAACAGGCAAGGCCTTTCCGCCCGCATCAGCGCGCAGGGTAGGGGCCGCTAGGGGATCGTCCTGCCGCCAAAATTCAAGTTCTTCAGATAGCTTTTCGCGCACCAGCGGATCGGCGATGTCTACGCCTGCACTGTTGCGCCGGTTGGGATAGATATCGACCGGCAGCGGGATGGTGGGGTTGCGGCGCACTGCCATGCCGGAAAGCTCTGCCACCGGATCGGTGACCATCTCTGCCACGGGCACATCGGCATCGGCCATACGGTTGACGAAGGAGCTGTTGGCGCCGTTTTCCAGCAAACGCCGCACGAGATAGGCGAGCAATTCCTTGTGCCCGCCGACGGGCGCGTAAATCCTTACGCGGGTGCGCTTGTCGCCTTCCATTTGGGCCAGCGCGTCATACACTTCTTCGCCCATGCCGTGCAGCCGCTGAAATTCATAACCGGCCACGCCTTCTTCTTTCGCCAGCACCTTGATAGCGGCGATGGTATAGGCGTTATGTGTGGCGAAGGCGGAGTAGATGGCATCGTCTGCCTTCAGTAATTCACGCGCGCAGGCGAGATAGGACACATCGGTCGCCACCTTGCGGGTAAACACGGGATAATCGTCAAACCCGCCAATCTGGCTGTGCTTGATTTCCGCGTCCCAATAGGCGCCCTTGACCAGTCGCACGAACAGGCGGCGGTCATGTTTGCGGGCAGCGCGCGCCACCCAGCGGCACAGTGGCACCGCCCGTTTCTGATAGGCCTGGATGGCAAGGCCGAAGCCGTCCCATTGCTTGCCCGATTCCGTGGTGAACAGGTCATCATCGGCCAGCAGCGTCTCTATAATGTCGAGGCTCAGTTCCAGCCGCTCTGCTTCCTCGGCATCGACTGTGAAGTGCATGTCGGCTTCGCGCGCCTGGACCGCCAGTTCGCGCAATACCGGGAGGATATGCGCCTTGGCCGCCTCTGCATGGAAGAAATCATATTTGGGATAAAGCGCGGACAGCTTGACTGAAATGCCGGGGCCGCCGTGAACCCCGCCTTCTTCGCGTGCCAGCCGTTCTATTGCGCGGGAATAGGCCAGCCGGTATTTCTCGCCATCTTCCATCGTCATGGCCGCTTCGCCCAGCATATCGAAGCTATGCGCGAGATGGCGCTTGCGCTCGGGCGCGGCGCGCTTCATCGCCTCTTCGATCGTGCGGGCATAGACAAATTGTCCGCCAAGAATGCGCATGGCCTGTTGGACTGCCTGGCGGATCACCGGCTCGCCCAGCCGCCCGGTAGAGCGGCGCAGGGTATTGGCCAGTCCCGCTTCGCTACGGACACCACCGCGCAGGACCTCGCCCGTCAGCATAAGCGAGAAGGTGGCAGCATTGACGAAAACCGATTTGCTTTCGCCAAGATGTTCGGACCAGTCGACGCTGGCCAGCTTGTCACGGATCAGCGCATCGGCAGTTTCGGCATCAGGCACGCGCAGCAAGGCTTCAGCCAGGCACATCAGGGCAATGCCTTCTTCGGTGTTGAGGCCATAGGTCGCCATAAAAGCGTCCAGCCCCTTGCTTGTCCGTTTGCGTGCGCCTTCGATCAGACGGGTGGCAAATTCCGACGCCGGACCGTGGAGAGCAGCGACAGGCGCGGCCTGTTCAAGCCGCTCTGCAATGCAGGCTTCTTCATCCATGCGATAGCTGGAGCGGAGCGCGATTCGATCAATAGTCATGTACCAAGCCCCTTCGCATACGGTTTCAACCGCAAGCAAGCAAAGTTGATTGCAAAGAGGATCGATTGAAGCGGGGGTGAACTTTGAGATAGGGGCGAGGTCATGAAAATCATCTTCAGTCGCAAGGGGTTTGATAGCAGCGCAGGCGGCGGTCCGTCACCCATTGTGGATGGCCGTACGTTGAGCCTGCCGATCCCTGACAGCGCGGGTATTTCGCGCACCAGTTTCGCGGCACTTGGTCTGGACGAACACGCCAGACGTGCCAGCCACGGTAAGCTGCTTGGTACGAATGCTTGCCACAATGATCCCCTGTTCCTCCCCAATAGTCGCGCCCTGTTAGGCCAGTGCGGTGCGGCGCAGACGCACCTGGTCAATAATAAGGTCGGCGAAGGCGATCTGTTCCTGTTTTTCGGTTTATTCCGCGAAGATAGCTGCGCACCGCACCATCGGATCTTCGGATTTCTGGAGGTGAAGGAAGCTGTAGATGTTGCCACTTGCAGCCAGTCTGTCCGCGCTGATCTTGCCGCGCTCGATCACCCACATGCGCTGGCGATGCATGGGCGCAACGACATGATCTACTGCGGGCGCGGAGCTACAGGTGCGAGGGCGCTGGAGGAACTGCGGCTGACCGTTCCCGAAGGGCCGCCCAGCCTGTGGCAGGTGCCCGGCTGGCTGCGCCGGAAGGGTCTGAGTTATCATGGCAGGGAAGATCGCTGGATGCCGGACAACCGCCTGCAAAGCGTCGCCCGCGGACAGGAATTCGTCACCGATATCGCTGATTGCAAGGTGGGGAGAGACTGGGCAGCGCGCATAATCTCGTTGATAGAAGCCTAGTCGATCTCAGGCTCAGGCTCAGGCTCGGGCGCAGGCGCTTCATCGGCGATCCCATCGTCACCGTCATCGCGATTGAATATGTTAATAGCGGCATGGACGCGGGCCTCGACTTCCTTACGCGGTAGGCCCGGCTCTATCATCTCGCCAAAATGCCAGGTGATGACGCCCGGCCGCTTGAGACCGGAGCGGTAGAGCTTGCCACTATCGACCGCCACCGGCACCACCGGCAAGCCGAACAGCTTGTACAGTGCGGCAAAGCCCGATTGCAGCGGAGGCTGTGTGCCATGAGGAACCCGCGTGCCTTCGGGGAAGATCACGATGGGTCGCCCTTGTTTGAGCGCGGGACGGGCAGCTTTCAGCATGGAACGAAGCGCGCTCGCGCCTTGTTCGCGTGCCACCGGGATCAGCCCATAAGCCAGTGCCGCGCGGCCCCAGCCGGGAATGTCGAACAGTTCGCGCTTGGCCACGCCTGCGGGATGATCGAATGTATTCGCCATGGCGATCGCTTCAAAAAAGCTCTCATGCTTAATGGCATAGAGCGCTGGCTGGTCAGGGCGCGTGCCCGTTTCGCGAATGGTCAAGCCCAGTAAATGCGTGCAGCACCAATGATGCCATGCTGACCATGCATCGCACCACGGCCGCACCCATTTCGGATAGACATAGGAGAAACCGGCTGCCCCGAAGGACAGCACGAGTGAGCCGATGTAGAAAGCGATGCAAAAGGCGATATTGCGCAGCAGGATCATTGTATCATCCCAGCGCCTTCAGCGCCGTGACGGCGAGAAACTTGTGATATTCCACGAACAGCGTCGACAGGCTGACTTCGGAACGCACCGCATCCCGCAAGATCGTGATATTGTCGGGCAATTGGTCCGCCAGTTCCGCCTCGGCGCGGCGCATATGCCAGTCTGCTGTGACAAGTCGCAGCGAGGTATATTCCCGCTCTTCCATCCACTGCGCCGTTTCGCGGGCATTGCCGCGCGTATCGAGCGCCGAAAAGCCCAGCGTTACGCAGCAGTCCATGATCCGCACGGGCACTTCATATTCAGCTTCGAATTCGTCTGGCTGGACGGCGGGATCAACACCGGTCACCAGCAGCTTTTCTGCAGCGCCCAATTGCAGCACCTCCAGCCCGCGCTGAATGCGACCGCCGCTGCCGGTTGGCACGACGATAGCATCGGTCTGCGACAATGCGGCTGGCTGCGGCAGGCTGGCAGCGAAAATAACGAAGCCCAGTGCCCAGATTATAATTGGTATGGCAATGAAACGGCGGATCATCGGCTGGCCCCTACAGCATCCGTCGCAGCGCGGCGATCACGGTGAATCGCGCTGTGATCATGGCAAGCACGATCCCAAACAACGGAATGGCCGCGATTGCAACCCAGTCCAGCGGCCCAAAACCCCCACCGGCGACCAATCCCGATTCCAGCTGCGCGAACTGGCGACCAATCACGAATAGGGCTGCCAGCCCAAGCAGCAGTCCTGCCGCTCCGCCCAGGGCTGCATCCAGGCCGATGGAACGCTGGAAGATACTGGCGATCTGGCTGTCGGTCCCGCCAAGATGATGGATCACCTCTATCGTGTCCCTGTTGGAGCCGAGCGCGCTTCGCGCCGCCAGCCATACTGCTGCCGCACTGGTGAAGGCCAGCAAGACAATCATCCCAATGGCAAGTAACTGCAAGGCGCGGATGGCATCAAACACCGGCCCCAGCCAGCTTGCCTGTGCGTCAATGCGTGCCGCGGGTGCCAGAACCAGCAGTTCGGTGCGGATGGCGCGCAGGCGATTGGCTGTGAGAGGGCCTGAAAGGCGCACATCGACCATGGCGGGGATGGGTACGCCGTCCTCTTCTGCCAGGCCCACTTCGCCTAGCCACGGTTCCAGCAGATCGACCAGTTCTTCATCAGGCACGCGCCGCACCGAAGTCACATCGTCCCGATTGGAAAAGAAGGAGACCGCCCATTCTGCCTGCCGATCCCGCTCTGCCGGAGCCGCTTCGACGATCTGCACGGTGATACCGCCGGCGATCTCGTCCCGCGCGTTTGCGGCCAGATTGTTGAGCGCCAGTCCGGCGCCAGCGGCCATTACCGTCAGGGCGATCATGATAGCGATGACCCAAGGCATCGGGCCGGCAATGCGGGCTTGTTGCAACAAGCTGGCGGAATTGCCGAAGCGCGGCCTGCCCCGGCGAATGGGGGAAGGCGCGCTCATCCCTTCATCACTTCGCGCCTGGGGGGATAGCGCAGGGCGCCGGTGGGATCGGACAAGGCACCCTTGTCGAGCCGCATGATAAGCGAATCGGGGACTTTACGCAGCAGGTTTACGTCATGGGTGGCGACGACTACGGTCGTGCCCAGCCGGTTCAACGCCTCAAACAACCGAAGCAGCTTCAACGCCATTTCTGGATCGACATTGCCCGTCGGTTCATCTGCGACGAGAACTTCAGGACGGGCGATCACGGCACGGGCAATGGCCACACGCTGCTGTTCTCCTCCCGAAAGGGTTTGCGGGCGGGCATCCATCCGGTGTTGCAGGCCAACCCATTCCAGCACATCAGCCACAGGCTTGCGGATTTGCCCTTCGCTCATGCCCGAAATGCGCAGTGGCAATGCCACATTATCGAAGGCGGACAGGTGCTGGACCAGCCGGAAATCCTGAAATACCACGCCAATTCGTCGCCTGAAATCGGGCATGGCCTTGCGTGGCAGGGTAATCACATCATTGCCGAACATCCAAATCATCCCGCGCGAAGGGCGCTGCGCAAGATAAAGCAATTTGAGCATCGAGGTCTTGCCCGCACCGCTCGCCCCGGTGAGGAAATAGAAGCGGCCCGGATAGAGCGTGAAGGATATGTCGCTCAATACCTCACGGTCGGTGCCATAGCGCAGCCCGACATTGGCAAATTGAACAATGGAGCTTTCCGCGCTGGACATTCGGGTTAGCTAGGGCCTTGTGCGAATAACGGAAAGGGCAAGAAACGCCTGTCGAGGCACTATAGACGCTGGTGCTTGTGGAAAAAAGCCGCAAGAGGGTGATAAGCCCATTGCCAAACTTGTTGCATCGCAATGGTCGGGTTAGGAATTACGAATAGGCCCATGATCATCGAGTGCCCTGCCTGCACGACACGCTATGTCGTCCCCGATACCGCCATTGGCGTGGAAGGCCGCACTGTGCGCTGCGCGAAATGTCGCCACAGCTGGTTCCAGGATGGTCCAGTGCTGGAACGTCCACAGGAAGACACGGCAGCGCCCGCTGATGCACCGGCCCCTCCGCCGTCGGCTACTCAGGATGTGGCTGACGTTGATGCGCAGGACGCTGGCATTGCTGATGATGACACCTCAGCGGTAGAAGTAGCGCCGCAACCGACGCCTGCTCCGCCGTCCCCTGTCCCGCCGTCCCCTGTCGTACCCGATGAAATCCGCGCGCCGCAGGTGAGCATGGCGGATCAAGATTACCAGCAAACTTCGCATTTCGACCATGAACCGCCTTTCAGGCCGCGCCGCAATCCGCTCAAGCTCTGGACCTGGGCGGCGGCTATCTTTGCAATCATGGTGGCCGGGCTGATCGTTGCGGTTTCATATTGGGGTCTGCCGGATTGGGTGCAGGTTGATCAACCGACCTTCGCCGCGGGCAATCCCGATTTGCAGCTGGATTTCCCGCGTGAAAGGCAGGAACGGCGCACCTTATCCAATGGCACCGAGTTTTTTGGAGCGACCGGCACCATAACCAATGTCGGGACGCATACCGAAACAATCCCGTCAATCCTTATCGTGCTGCGCGATTCGCGCGGCCGCAAAGTGTATGACTGGGTGGTGCCACCACCACGGCGCACGCTGGCACCGGGCGAAGTGGTCGAAGTGAACGAGGCTGTCACCGACATCCCCCGCTCAGCCAGCGAAGTTCAATTCGGCTGGAAACCCGAATAATCGGCATTGCTGCGATACATGGTGATTAGCTGCTTGCAGGCCCAATGCCCTTTTGCTAGTGGCGCGCTCCTACCAAGGTAGGCTGATAAGCCTTTCCTTCTTCGATGTGCGGTCGTGGCGGAACTGGTAGACGCGCAACGTTGAGGTCGTTGTGGCCGAAAGGCCGTGGAAGTTCGAGTCTTCTCGACCGCACCAGACAGTCAGCCAAGCAGACATACTTTCGCCTTCGGGCGCCCTGAGCCATGAAAGTGGCGAGGTGGGCGTATGCATTTCTGTGGTGAGGGCGAGAAAGACCGCTTTCCTGGACAGAGGGCGGCCCACATTGGCCCGATCCTCTTTCTGAAAGCACTCTGCCCACGCTTGAAATTTAGCCAGCTGGTGGGCGCCAACCAGTTTGTGGCGACGATCTGCGACGCCTCTGACGCGTCGGCAAATATGGATAAATTCCGGAGCGGCAGGTTTAATCAAATCACTTTCTGAACGGCCATGATGATGGCATCGACATCGGCAGATGGGTTGGCCGACACGCATCTCAGCCATTCACTTCCTGCTATTGTTGTTCGAGAAGCAAGTCCGACAGGCAAGATCGCGCTGATTTGGTCAACGCTCTTGTCGCGGGGGCGCCAGACAACGACGCCGGTTTCTGGACGGCCGAACAATTCCAGGCGCTCGTCTTCCTCGACAAAGGCGGCAAACTTCTCTGCTGCCGCGAGGCAGGTATCCAGGCGCGACGCGATTCCATCACGGCCCCAGGCCCACAAGGTGGCGAAAAGCGGCACTGCCGCCGCACCGTGTGATCCGAGTAATCCGACATTTGGTGCAGCCAGGTAAGCTCCGCCAAATGAAAGCGCTGAATGTGCCGCTGTCGCATCGCGGAAGAAAACCAGTGCTGATTCCTTCGGTTGAAACAACCATTTGTGTGCCGAAACTGCAATTGAATCAGCGTGTTCAATGCCATCAAGAAGCCCTGCATGCGTTTCGCTAAGGCGCAGTGGCCCAGCCCATGCGGCGTCCACATGCGTCCATGCCGCTGACCCTGCAAGAATTAGGGGATCGATAACGCCTGTGGATGTTGCGCCTGCGACGAGTACGAGACATGACTGCTCCAGGTTGACCGCTGCTTCTGGCAGCATCCGGCCCTGGTCATCCGTAGGTAGCGGGCGAAACTGCAGGCCAAGCAGTCGCGCCGATTTCTCGATCGAAACATGCGCCGTGATCGGCGCGGCGACCTCTTCAATGCCTCGAATTTCACGTGCCGCCCAAAGCGCAGTCAAGTTCGCCACCGTCGATCCTGGCACCATGTGACCGCCATCCATTCCGAAAAACGGGGCAAGCCACGCAATGGTGAGTTCTTCAATTTTGCGGGCAATAGGTGCGGTTTCAGGATGTAAGAGATTCTGGTTCAGTCGCGCGTTCCAAAGCGCCATCGCCCATGTCAGCCACGGTGTTGGCGGGTCCATGTGGGCAAAGGAAAGTTCGCTATCAAGCCGGTGAGCACCGCCCAGTACCAGCGCGGCGAGATCGGGCAACAACTCCCGCTCGCCTGCACCAGCCTCGGGCAGATGGGCAGGCAAATCGTCAAAGGCGAAGGCAGGGGCGCCTGGCGTATGTTCGACAAGGAGCCGGACAGCTTCCAGAAGAGCATCATTTTCAACAGCAAATGATTTGTCGAGCGTGTTGATGTCTGGCGAAGACTGCATTTGCCGATGATAGCATCGGGCGGCATTTATGCACGACAAATGCTCGGTCTGCTGGTGTTACCGATATGAAGCTTGGTCGGCTTTCGAACGCTGCCAATCGATTTGCTAACGTCTCGAGACAGGGCGTTGGCGGACAGCCAGCTCTTCGCCCAACCAGCGCTCACAACCCGCCATTTGGCACGTCAACGCAGATGGCTGGTTCAAGGTTCATTGAAGCGTCAACCAGCTGTCACATATCGCTTCTAGGAGCCCCTTGATTCAATTCTAGGGGTTCTCAATGGTATTCTCGAAATCGCTTCTCGCCGGCGCAAGTGCGCTGGCTCTCGCTGTGCCTACTGCTGTTATAGCAGGTACTATTTCCGGCACGGTCATCGATGCGAGTGAAACTGTCGCACTTCGCGCGGCGCAAGTGCGCATTGTCGAGCTGGACCGCACGGCCGGCACGGAGCGTGACGGTTCATTCTATTTCGTAGATGTCCCAGCCGGCAGCTATACCATTGAGGTTCGCTATATCGGTGCGCCGACCACCACCCAGACGGTTACGGTATCGGAAACCGGGTTGGCCAATGCGGTGATACAAGTCGGCAGTCAGGGTTCTGCAAGCGAAATCCTGGTCATCGGCCAGGCGGCGAGCCTTGCCAGCTCACTGTCGCGCAAGCGTGATGCGGATGGCGTATCCGATGTGCTGACGCGCGATGCCATCGGCCAGTTCCCCGATCAGAACGTGGCCGAGAGTCTGCGCCGCCTGCCCGGCGTCAACGTGCTGAACGATCAGGGCGAGGGGCGCTTTGTTTCGGTGCGGGGCCTCAGCCCCAATCTCAACGCAACCTCGCTCAATGGCGTGCGGTTGCCATCGCCCGAAAGCGATACACGCGGCGTCGCGCTCGATGTCATATCGAGTGACATCATCGAATCCATCGACGTCAAGAAATCGCTGACGCCCGATATGGACGGCGATACGATTGGCGCCTCGATCGAGATTGAGACGACCAGCGCCTTCGATCGCCGCAAGGACCTGCTCACAATCAAGGCCGAAGGCAGTTATAACGAGCTTGCAGATGCAGTCTCACCCAAGGGCAGCGTCGATTTTTCTACCCGCGTAACTGACAATTTCGGCGTGTCCGGCGGTCTTTCCTATTACAATCGCGAATTCGAGACAGACAATGTCGAGGCGGACGATTGGAAGCAGGACGGGGATCTCGTTTACGCAGAGGAATTTCAATACCGCGATTACGATGTCGAACGTGAACGGATCAGCGCGACCCTGGGCCTCGATTTCCGGGCGGGGGAAAGTACAGAACTTTACGTCCGCGGCATCTATAGTCAGTTTGACGATCAGGAATTTCGCCGCCGTCTGACATTCGATCTTGGTGATGCCGGTGTCTCGGGCAGTACCGAGGCATTGGTGTTCAGCGATGACGAGGCGATCACGGTCGAACGTGACATAAAGGACCGCTTCGAAAGCCAGAAAATTCGCAGCCTGACATTCGGCGGGGAGAGCGCATGGGGCGGCTGGTTTGCGGATTATTCTGCCAGCTGGGCCAAATCGACCGAGAGGGAGAACGGCAGCGTTGACCCCACCCAGTTCGAGCGTGAATTCGAGCAAGAGGGCTTGCAGCTCGGCTTCGACGTTTCCGACGCCCGTGTGCCGCTCTATTCCGTGCTTTCCGATCCGGGCGACTTCTTCACCCCGTCCGCTTACGAGTTGAATGACGTGGAGTTTGTCGCCCTGTCCTCTGCGCAGGACGAGGAATTCAGCGTGCAACTCGATGTCGGACACGAATTCTTGAGCGACGCCGGTACGTTCACTGTGCAGGGCGGCTTCAAGGGGCGCTGGCGCGAGAAATCCTTCGATGCGACTGTCGAATTTTACGAGACGGACGACTATACTCTGGCCGATGCGCTCGGCATGCGGCAGACTTACAGCCTGGACGATATCTCCCCGCTGCCCGGCTACACCGAAGCGACCGACTTCTTCCATGCCAATTTCGATCAGTTCGAATTGCAGGAAATCGACAGCCAGTTCGATTCCGCTGTCTCCGATTTCTCTGTCGATGAGGATATTCTGGCAGGATATCTGCTCGGCCGGTGGGAAAGCTCCGATCTGAGGGTTATTGCCGGCGTGCGTTATGAGAACACGTCGAATGTCCTGCGCGGCAATGATGTGCTGCTGGTGGAAGAGGACGGTGTTCTGCCGGGTGGAGGCATGGCGGCAGACGATACCGTCATCGTGATACCTATCGCTATCGATAAGGACTATGATCACTGGCTGCCCAGCGTGAACCTTCGCTACGAAGCGGCACCTGACGTGATCCTGCGCGCAGCAGCCTATCGTTCCATCGTTCGGCCCGGCCCGTTTCAGCAGGCCCCGCGCATTGCTGTCGAAGAAGCGGATGACGGGGAGCGCGAAGGTGAATTTGGCAATCCCGACCTGCGCCCGGCCGAGGCATGGAATTTCGATGCCGCTGCGGAATATTATCTCAGCTCCAATGGTGCGGTCTTCGCTTCATTCTTTTACAAGAGCCTCGATGATTTCATTTATGAGCAGAACAGCGATGCAGGCGGTGTCTTCCGCGGTGTGGCTTTTGATGAAGCGACGATCCTGAGCAATGGCCAGGACGGCGAGATCTTCGGTATCGAGCTTGGTTATGCACATACGCTGGAAGGCGCGCTGGACGGCATCGTGCTGCAGGCTAACTACACCTTCACCGATAGCAGCGGGGAAGTCGCGACGATTGCCAGTGACGGCCCGCGTTCGATTTCCCTCCCCACCACATCTCGGCATACGGCGAACTTCTCGGTCGGCTATGACAAGGGCCCGATCGACGTTCGCCTGTCGGGCACTTACCGCGACAAATATCTTGATGAACTGTCTGACGTCGAGGAACTCGACCGCTATGTTGACGATCACTTCCAGCTCGATCTCAGCGCGAAATACCGGGTTACTGAAGGCATCCAGCTTTTTTATGAGTGGGTGAATATCAACAATGCGAAATACTTCGCCTATAACGAGCTGGGAGGGCGGCGTAACATCTACCAGTTTGAAGAGTATAACTGGACGATGAAATTCGGCGCACGGGTGACGTTCTGA
This sequence comes from Aurantiacibacter atlanticus, assembly GCF_001077815.2. Taxonomy (GTDB): domain Bacteria; phylum Pseudomonadota; class Alphaproteobacteria; order Sphingomonadales; family Sphingomonadaceae; genus Alteraurantiacibacter; species Alteraurantiacibacter atlanticus. The sequence goes on from NZ_CP011310.1 coordinate 721,897, forward strand.
TGCGAATAGGGTCCCACACGCCAGTCGCACTGGTCGCAGCCATCCTGCTTTCTTCATGCGCGACGATGCCCGCCACCGGCGATCCGGCAGTGGCCGTCTATGCATCTGCAGAGACGGTTCCGGTTGGCACTGCGAATGAAGACGCTGCCGATGATCCGGCAATCTGGCGCAATGCCACCAGCCCCGCTGACAGCCTGGTGGTGGCGACCGACAAGAAGGGCGGTCTGTACGTCTATGATCTTTCTGGGCAAGTGGCACATTTCCTTGCCCGTCCGGCGCTCAACAATGTCGATCTTGTTGATATGGGAGACGATGGCGTGATCGTCTTCGCCAGCGACCGGAGCGATCTGGACAATGCAAAGATCGCCCTCTTTCTTCTCGACACAAGCACTGCAAGCTTGACCGAGCTGGCGACTCTGCCTTCCGGTCAGGGCGAAGCATATGGCATTTGCGGTTATGAAGAGGATGGCAGCCTCATTATTTATACCGCACCCAAGGAAGGCAATATTGGCGAATGGCGGATCAGCCTGTCCGGCCCACCCTCGATCGAAGCCTTGCGCTCAATGCGCGTGCCCAGTCAGCCTGAAGGTTGCGTGGTCGATAAGCGCGACGGGACATTGTATATTGGCGAGGAAGCGGGCGGTATCTGGCGTTTCGCATCAGGCGTGATCGAGGGTGAGCTGGTCGCAGCAGTCGACAATCGAAGCCTTGTTGCAGACCTTGAAGGCCTGGCGCTGGTTCCCGAGGGCGACGCAGGCGGATGGCTCTATGCTTCAAGCCAGGGCGACAATAGCTACATGCGGTATGCGCTGCCGGACATGGAACCTGCCGGTCGGTTCCGTATTGCTGCCGGCCTTTATGGCAGCACTGAAGAAACAGATGGTATTGAGGCCATGCGCGGGGATTTTGGTCCCGGCTTCCCCGGCGGATTGTTCATTGCTCAGGACGGCCAGAATGGATCGGATGCGCAAAATTTCAAATTCGTACCACTTGGAGAGATCGAGAAGGCTCTATCGGGCACAATTGCCCGATAAAGTCGCGATGCGATTGAAGAATTACGCATCGGGCCACTAAAGAGCAATCGCAGGTTCAATTGCTGACGTGGTAAAGATGGCCATCCGGTTCAGGCAGCGCGCAGGGCGCCCCTGTATGCGTCTTCTGTCAAGGCGCGGCCTGCGCCAAGCGCGACGCAATCGAGTGGGCTTTCAGCAATACTGACCGCCAGGCCAGTTTCCTTGCTAAGCAGTTCGTCAATGCCGGGCAGCAAGGATCCGCCACCCGTCATGACGATGCCTGCATCAATGATATCGGCTGCGATTTCTGGTGCGGTATTTTCAAGCGCGATCCGCACAGCCTCGATGATCTGGCCGACAGGCTCCGAAAGCGCGGTTACAAGCTCGGCCTGATCGACCAGTATTTCCATCGGTATGCCGCGCGATACCTCTCGCCCCCTGACGCGGACCTTCGCCGGGTCCTGTCCCGGCGCGAGCCAGGCGGCGCCATATTCCTTCTTCACCCTTTCAGAGGTCGCTTCCCCGATAATGAGATTGTGGTTGCGCCGGACCGAGGCAGTGATCGCTTCATCCATTCTGTCACCCCCCACGCGGACCGACATGGTCATGGCCAGTCCCTGCACGGAAATGATGCCGACTTCGGTGGTCCCGCCGCCAATGTCGACCACCATTGACCCGGTCGGCTCATTTACCGGAAGATCGGCACCGATCGCTGCTGCAAGTGGCTCGTCGATCAGCCAGACCTTGCCTGCGCCCGCCTGCGAAACTGCTTCCTTGATAGCGCGGCGTTCAACCTGGGTAGAACCGGAGGGAACGCAGATCGCCATTTCCGGGCGGGCGGCGAACCTGCTGCGGCCACCATGGGCCTTCTGGATGAAGTGCTTGATCATCTGCTCGGCGATTTCAATGTCGGCGATCACACCATTGCGCAGCGGTCGGATGGTCCTGATGTTATCAGGCGTCTTGCCCATCATGAGTTTCGCATCGTCGCCCACCGCGCGCACGCTGGTGCGTCCGTTCAGGGTTTCCAGCGCCACAACGGATGGTTCGGCAAAAACAATTCCCTCGCCCCGGACATAGACCACCGTATTGGCCGTTCCCAAATCAATTGCGAGATCTGCAGAAGATCGTTTTAACAAGTCGAACATATATTTAACCGCACCAAATTACCTACACCCCTTGCGGGCTGACGGGCCAAGGGGCCCCTTGCAATGAGCGCAGAATGAACGTGCTTCGCGACTTTGGGTGTTTGCGTCAGCCGGACGCATGTGATCGACAAGTTGAGGGTATTTGGCTCCGCGCTATCAGGCAGCCAGCAATTGCTGGGCCGGCGGCGATTTTTCAAGAAGGTCGATCAGGCCGCGCTCCTGCCTTGACAGATAGCTGGTGCTGCGCAGCAATTGCAGGCTTTCGCGCCATTTCTCCTGGGTGCCTATCAGGTCAATGATTGCCGGATGAATATAGCTTTTGCGAGTGACAGCAGGGGTGTTGCCCAATTTTTCTGCCACCTCCTCCAGCAGGGCTTTCAGGGTAAGAATCTCTGAACTTTCAGCAAGGATGGTGAAGGCTAGCACGCTGGCGTGCCAGGTGCGAAAGGCCTTGGCGGTGAAATGTTCGCCCATCGCCTCTGCAATATAGACGTTGACGTCGCTTGATCCGACATTCTGGCATTCGCCATCTTCGTCCACATATTGAAAAAGTTTCTGCCCCGGCAGATCCTGCATCTTGCGCACGAATTGGGCCAGATGCTTGTCCGTCAGGCTGACCTCGCGATCCTTGCCGGCCTTACCTTTGTAGATCAGACGCAGCGAATTGCCCGATACCATTGCATGGCGTTTGCGGAGCGTGGTGGCCCCAAAGCTTTTGTTCGACTGTGAATAGGCTTCATTACCGACACGCACCACACCAAGATCCAGCAGCCGGACAACGCCTGAAATGGTCTTTTCGCGCGATAGTTTGCGCGCCCGCAAATCCTCCGTCACGCGCTTGCGCACCAAGGGAAGAAGGTTGCCGAATACCGCACAGCTATCAAACTTCTCGCCTTCGCGCATGGTGCGGAATTGCGGGTGATACCGGTATTGCTTGCGTCCTTTGGCATCGATGCCGGTGGCTAGGATATGGCCGTTTTCTGCTGGGCAGAACCATGCGTCCGTATAGGCGGGAGGAAGAGCAATTGCGTTAAGCCTTTCGCGCTCTGCACGATTGCGGATCAGCTCGCCCTTGGCATCGTAATAGGACCATCCCTTGCCCGACCTCTTGCGCGAAATGCCGGGCAGGTCATCATCTATATAGATGAGCGAGGAAGGTGCGGAAGCCATGCACCCAAGAACCATCTTCCACACTCCCGGTTCCCTGCGACTTCGGAACCTGTTGCGCCTTCCGCACGTTCACAGGTCAAAGGAGTTAAAGATATGATTGGTAAGCTTATTGGCGCTGCAGCTGGCGCCGCAGTTGGTAGTGAATCGCGCAAGGTTGGTGGCAAGACAGGTGCCGTGATCGGTGCGCTCGCCGTTCCGATGGTGCGCCGCCTGCGCATACCGACTCTGCTGGCGCTGGCCGGTGGCGGATATCTTGTGAAGAAGATGGCCGACAAAGGCGGGCAAGATGCTACCAAACCTGCTGTAGAGACCGACACTACCCTTGCCGGGTAAACGGCATAACCGTGCGGTTCCGAAGCCACGCGGTACAATTAGAATGCAGAGAGCGGGGCGGCATTTTGATGTTTGCCCCGCTTTCGCGCGGGTGAGAAGCTCGCGGTGAGTCTTGAACCGAATCGACGCTGTTCCTAGGTCGAATGCAATCACCCGCTAGGAATTGCTCTTATCATGACGACCCATACCACCCGCATGCTTATCATCGGTTCCGGCCCCGCCGGATATTCCGCAGCCATTTACGGCGCGCGCGCAGGGATGGAGCCGATTGTCGTGCAGGGCATACAGCCCGGCGGCCAGCTGACCATCACCACCGATGTCGAGAATTATCCCGGTTTTGCCGACGTGATCCAGGGCCCTTGGCTGATGGAGCAGATGCAGAAGCAGGCCGAACATGTCGGCACGCGCATGATGTGGGATACCATCGTCGATGTCGATCTGGAAAACGGATCGCCGTTCCGGGCCGTTGGTGACAGCGGCGACGAATATATTGGCGATGTGGTCGTAATTGCCACTGGCGCACAGGCAAAATGGCTGGGTGTGCCGGGCGAACAGGAATTGGGTGGCAAGGGCGTGTCTGCCTGCGCGACCTGCGATGGGTTCTTCTATCGCGGCAAGAAGGTGGCCGTGATTGGCGGCGGCAATACCGCCGTTGAAGAGGCGCTTTACCTCACCAATCACTCCGATGACGTTACGCTGATCCATCGCCGTGACGAATTGCGATCAGAAAAAATCCTGCAGGACCGACTCTTCGCCAGCGAAAAGATCACATCCATGTGGAACACCACTGTGCAGCGCTTTATGGCGGGCGAGAACGGTGCATTGAACCATATCGAGCTAATCGACACGCAGACAGGCGAAACCAGAACGTTGGAAGTGGACGGGGCATTTGTCGCTATCGGCCACGCTCCCGCGACCGAACTGTTCAAGGGCAAATTGCCGATGGATGATGGCGGTTATCTGTTGGTCGAACCCGGCACGCCCAAGACCAGCATTCCCGGCGTGTTCGCATGCGGCGATGTCATGGATCACACCTATCGCCAGGCCGTAACTGCGGCAGGCACGGGCTGCATGGCCGCGCTTGATGCCGAACGGTTTCTGGCGACGCTAGAGCATGCGAAGAAAGAGGCTGTCGCGGCGGAATAATTACCGCGGCAAGGGCGGAAATTCTATCTCATGACCTCGGATACGTCTGTCAATCAGGTCAAATCGCGTTCGCAAAAAATCCAGCCTGCAGGGTAATGGGTAAGGGCAGGAGCGATCCGCAAGCCTGAGTCTCACGAAAATTTGGAGAAATCAGGCGCGCGCTTTTCCATGAAGGCGGCAAAGGCTTCGGTCGCTTCGGGGCTTTTCATTCTCTCGGCAAAAATGACAATCTCTTCGACGATTTTTGCGTCAATCTCGGCCTTGTCCTGCATCAACGCCTTTGTTGCCTGCGTCGCACTGGGCGGCAATTTGGCGATACGCGCTGCTGCGAGGCGCAGAGCTTGATCCAGTTGAGCGCGACTGACGACTTCATTCGCCAGCCCGATTTGCACCGCTTCTGAGGCTTCGACTTTTTCGCCCATCGCCAGCATGGCGAAAGCGCGTGGGTGGCCGATGCGTCGGGGCAGCAAGAGGCTGGAAGCAGCTTCGGGCACCAGGCCCAGGCTGACGAAAGGCGTGCTAAGCTTCGCGTCATCTGCCAGAATGACATAATCGCAATGCAGCAGCATGGTGGTGCCAATGCCCACGGCGGGCCCCTGCACCCCCGCTATCAGCGGCTTGGCCAATTGCGCCAAGAGCCGGATGAAGCGGAAGACATTGGCCTGGGTGATATCGCCCCCGGCCGCTGCGAGAAAATCGCCAATGTCATTGCCCGCGCAGAAAAGTTCGCCTTCGCCGCGAATAGCGATCACGCGAATGGCCGGATCATCCTGCGATGCTTCAAGCGCATCGGCCAGCGCGCCATACATCGCATCGGTCAGCGCATTTTTCTTGTCAGGACGATTGAGGGTGAGGGTGAGCACACCGTCCGCCCTTTCAATAATGATTTGCTCGCTCATAATACCGCTCCTAATCGTGGTCGCCGCGCCCGAAATCGGGGCGGGCATCGTCCTGCCCCTGCTCCAGAATGCCGCGTCTGATTGCGCGCGTGCGGGTGAAGAGATCGAACATCGCCTCTCCATCGCCCGCCTTGATGGCAGCGCGCATGGCTTCCAGATCGCCCAGAAAACGGTCCATCATTTCCAGCACCGCATCCTGATTGTGCAGGAATACATCGCGCCACATTGTCGGATCACTTGCCGCGATGCGGGTGAAATCGCGAAAGCCGCCTGCCGAATATTTGATCACCTCGCTGCGCGTCACATCCTCCAGATCGCTGGCAGTGCCCACGATCGTATAGGCGATCAGGTGCGGAATATGACTGGTGACGGCAAGCACCATATCGTGGTGGCATGCATCCATCACCTCCACCGTGGAGCCGAGCGCTTCCCAGAACTCTACCAGCTCCGCCACCTTTGCCTTATCCGCACCTTCGGGCGGAGTAAGGATGCACCAGCGTTGGTGAAACAGGCTGGCAAAGCCCGCTTCGGGGCCGGATTGCTCCGTTCCTGCGACAGGATGGGCGGGGATGACGTGGTGGCCGGGCAGTTCCTCTTGCAGAGCGTGGCCGACCTGCTGCTTGGAAGAACCGACATCGCTGATGATGGCATGTTCTGAAAGGCCCGGAGCAATGGCGCTGGCAGCGCTGCGCATCGCGCCAACAGGCACGCATAGCACGACAAGGTCAGCATCGCGCACGGCATCCGCTGGATCGTCTGCGATTGTCCCGCACAGTCCGCGTTCCCGCGCTTTTTCCCGTACGGCGGGATCGGCATCGTAACCGGTGGATGCGACGCCGGGCAAATACTCGCCCACTGCAAGACCGACTGAGCCGCCCAGAAGCCCAAGGCCAATGACGGCTATACGCTGGATGCTCATCCCTTTCCCTCGCAGAAAGCGCGCAAGGCAGTGGCGATATCGTCCATGTGCTGCGCTGTGCCGATGGTAATGCGAAGCCCGTGTGGCAGTCCTTGCCCCGGCAGGTGACGCACGGCATATCCCGCCCTGGCCAGCGCCTGAAGTGCATCACCCGCCTCAAGCTCGCCTTCGAACAGGACAAGCACGAAATTCGCCTCGCTAGGCACGGCGCGGAGGCCATGATTGCCCATCGCCTCTATCATACTGACGAAGCGTGCACGTTCGGCAGCATTGTGGTCACGGCTGGCCTGCACAAAGCCCACGTCGCCAATGGCAGCTGTGGCGGCGGTTTGTCCGCACTGATTTACATTAAACGGTCCGCGAATGCGGTTGAGTGCTCCGACGATATGCGGCGCGCCGGTGGCCCATCCAATTCGATCGCCCGCAAGCCCGTAAATCTTGGAAAAGGTACGAGTGACGAGCACATTTTGCATTTGGGCGGCAAGCGCCATCCCGCCGTCATCCAGCCCGTCCGGCAAATATTCGGCATAAGCATGGTCGATCACCAGCAATATGTCGTCGCGCAGGCCGCTGTGCAATCGGGCCAGTTCTTCGCCTGGCAGATAGGTGCCAGTGGGATTGTTGGGATTGGCGAGGAAAACCACCCGCGTATCATCATTGACGCAGGCCAGCAGCGCATCGACATCAGTGGCATAATCATCATCCGGAGCGATCACGACATCGGCGCCGCAGCTCTGCGTGACGATACTATAGAGCGAAAAGCCGTAGCGGACATGGACGATATTGTCGCCCGGGCCGGCATAGGCCCTTGCGGCCAGATTAAGCAGCTCGCCAGAGCCTGTGCCGCATACGATATGCGCTGGATCAATGCCGTGTATGGCACCTATGGCGCTACGCAATGCAGTGGCATCAGGATCGGGATAGCGATCCGGTAAAGGCGTGGCCCGGCGCGCCTCCAGCACGGCCTTAGAAGTGCCGAGCGGGTTCTCATTGGCGGACAGCTTGACGAGCGGCCTGCCGTCGTTCCCGGAGCTGCGGCCGGGCACATAGGGGTGGATTGCCGCGATATAGGGCTTCATTCGCGGACGCATGGTCTTATCGATATCGGTCACAAAAAGCGCGCATACCGTCTGTTTGGAGCGATTGACAGCCCGCCTTGCCTCCCCCAAGTCGAATTCCAACAATCATGGCCAGCAAATCCCCTATTTCCGTTCGCAAACAGGCGCTCCCCGATCCGCTGGAGCTGGATAGCGGTCGTGCGCTGGCTGGCGTGGAAATCGCGTTTGAAACCTATGGCGAATTGGCGGCGGACAAGTCCAATGCGATCCTCGTCTTCCATGCACTGACAGGGGATCAGTTCTTGGCGAGCGAACACCCGCTCACCGGCAAGCCGGGTTGGTGGGCGCGAATGGTGGGTCCCGGCAAGCCGATCGATACGGATCGTTTTTACGTTATCTGTGCCAATGTGCTGGGCAGCTGCCTAGGATCGACCGGACCTGCCAGCATCAATATGGGCGATGGCGGGACAGGGGTGCCCTATGGCATGGAATTCCCTGTCATCACCATTCGCGATATGGTGCGCGCCCAGATGCGCCTGCTCGATGTGCTGGGGATTGAAACACTGCACGCTGTGGTCGGCGGATCTATGGGCGGGATGCAGGCGCTGAGCTGCGCGGCGAATTTTCCTGACCGCACGGATCGCGTGCTGGCCATTGCCACTACGGCGCGGCATTCGGCACAGAACATCGCCTTTCACGAAGTTGGTCGTCAGGCGATCATGGCGGATCCCAATTGGCAGGGTGGCGCCTATTATGATGGCAGCACACCCGATAAGGGGCTCTCCGTCGCGCGTATGGCGGCACATATCACCTATCTTTCCGAAGCCGGCCTGACCGAGAAATTCGGAAGAAGGCTGCAGGATCGTGACGCCAAGAGCTTTGGTTTTGACGCAGATTTCCAAGTGGAAAGCTATTTGCGGTATCAGGGCATCAGCTTTTCCGACCGCTTCGATGCCAACAGCTATCTCTACATCACCCGTGCCATGGATTATTTCGATCTGGCAGAGGAACATGGCGGCCGCCTGTCGCAGGCCTTTGCCGGTGCCAGGAACACGCGCTTCTGCTTCGTCAGCTTCGATACCGATTGGCTTTATACCACGGCCGACATGCGCGAAATCGTGCATGCTCTCAATGCGGTGGCCGCGCCGGTCAGCTTCGTGGAACTGTCTGCGCCATTCGGCCATGACAGCTTTCTGCTCGACGTTCCGCCACTTGACCGCGTGGTGAAGGGGTTCATCGGATGAATTTAGCCAGTGATGCTCCTGCTTTCGATTTGCGCGCCGATCTGGCTTGCATCGCGCGCCAGGTGCCGGCCAATACGCGGGTGCTTGATGTGGGTTGCGGCCCTGGCGATCTGATGGCGGCATTGCAACAACAAAAAGACGTTGATGCGCGCGGGATAGAGATCGACCCTGAAGAGGTAGAGCGCGCCGTCGCACGGGGGCTTTCCGTGGTGCAGGGCGATGCCAATCGCGATCTTGCTGATTATCCCGACGGGGCGTTCGATGTCGCCATTCTCAGCCAGACGTTGCAAACCGCGCAGCGGCCCGACTGGCTACTGGATCAGCTGCTACGCGTTGGGCGGCAGGCATTTGTCAGCTTTCCCAATTTTGCCTTCTGGCGCATGCGGTTCGCGCTGATGCTGGGGGGACGCATGCCTGTGGTGCGCCATTTGCCGGTCAGCTGGTATGCGACCAACAATATCCATCATCTGACAATAGAAGATTTTCGTGAATTGCTGCGCCAGAAAGGCGTGACGGTAGAGGGTAGCTGGTTTTTCGTCGGTGGGCGGGAAATCGGCTGTCGCGGCGGTCCGTTCGGGGCGAACTGGCGTGCGGAACATGCGGTTTTCCGGCTAAGCCGCTAAAAGGCGGAACCCGCGATCGCCGCCAGCGATATTGCGGGGAGCATTCCCAGAATGCTGGCTCCCGCAAAACTACGTGCGCCAATTTGCGTAGCAGCTGCCCCAGCGGTGACGACGATATGTGGCACACCGCCAAGGCGCGCCGTCGCCACGTAAATGGGGCCGCGCCTCTCCAGATGATCACGCACACCGTCCAGCCGTGCACCGAAACGCCGCTGCATAGCGGCTGCCAGCCAGCGACGTGACACAAGGAACAGGAGGTGACTGCCAAGCGCCGCACCCAATGCCACCACCAATGCGCCGCCAAAGCCCATCAGCAGGCCTGAAACAAAGGCAGTCGGCGTGAGCGCCCCGGGGACGGAGAGCGCAACAATGGTAAAGGAGATGGCCCCGATCAGCACGGCCACGATCACACCGCCGTATGGCAATGCGGCGCTTGCTTCGATCAGATCAAGTGGCATCCAGGATGCAGCTGCAGTTTCCATATTTATCCAGCGCAGACAGGGTCAATCGGTTCCGATCATAGCAAGCAAATGCTTCAAAAGTTACTGTCAGCGGAAATAAACCTGCATTATGCCTGCCGGGATCAGTCTTTCAATTTGGCCGCATGCCACGCCACATGGTCGGAGATGAAGGTGGAAACAAAGAAGTAGGAATGGTCATACCCTTCCTGCATGCGGATTTCGGCCTGCATCCCGGCATCGCGCACAGCATTCTCGAACAGATGCGTCTTGAGCTGTCCTTCAAGCCATTCATCAGCCGTGCCCTGATCCACCAGCACATTCTCTATCCGCGCGCCGTCTTCGATCAATGCAACACTGTCATATTCGCGCCATGCCGCGCGATTATCGCCAAGGTATCCGCTCAGCGCCTTATCGCCCCACGGGCAATTAAGCGGGCTGACGATAGGTGCAAAGGCGCTGGTAGATCGAAAGCGGCCGGGATTGCGCAGCGAGACAGTCAGCGCTCCATGGCCGCCCATGGAATGGCCTGAAATTCCCTGCCGATCCATGTCGACCGGGAAATTCGCGGCGACCAGTGCGGGAAGTTCATCCTCGACATAGCTGCGCATCTGGAAATGCGGCGACCACGGTTCTTGGGTGGCATTGACGTAAAAGCCCGCGCCCTGGCCAAAATCATAATCATCATGGTTTGCCACCCCTTCACCACGTGGCGATGTATCGGGGCAGACGAAAATGATCCCGTGTTCTGCGCAGGCGCGCTTATATTCGCATTTGATCATCGCGTTTTCATGCGTGCAGGTAAGGCCTGAAAGCCACCAGATCACCGGCAGCCTTGTGCCATCTTCGTGATCGGGGATGTAGATTGCGAAGGTCATCGGCGTGCCGGTGCTACTGCTCTCGTGCCGCCATACCTGCTGCTCTCCCGCATAGCAGCGCGAGGTTGAAATATGTTCCATTCCTACGCCCCGGATCGCGTCAGCATTTCTTGGCAGAAAGCCTTCGAGCTCTCCATATCTTTGGCTCTCATCATGATGCGGCTGAACATGTGTCTTCTCCCAAAATGCTAATTGGTGGACCTTTCTTCCGGATCGCCGTTCAATACACCACTACGCTGCGGATGCTTTCACCTGAATGCATCAGGTCAAAGCCCTTGTTGATCTCGTCCAATGTCAGCGTGTGGGTGATCATCGGGTCGATGGCGATCTTGCCGTTCATATACCAGTCAACGATCTTGGGCACATCAGTGCGCCCCTTGGCCCCGCCAAACGCGGTGCCGCGCCAGTTGCGACCTGTGACCAGCTGGAACGGGCGGGTGGCAATTTCCTTGCCCGCTTCGGCCACGCCTATGATGATCGAAGTGCCCCAGCCCTTGTGACAGCATTCAAGTGCCTGGCGCATGACCTCGGTACTACCGGTGCAATCGAATGAGTAATCGGCCCCGCCATCAAGCATTTCGACGATATGCGCAACCACGTCTGAGGTTTCCTTGGGATTGACGAAATCGGTCATGCCGAATTTCTCGCCCCATTCTTTCTTGGCCGGGTTGAGATCGACACCCACGATGCGATCTGCACCCGCCATCTTCGCGCCTTGCAGCACGTTAAGGCCAATCCCGCCAAGCCCGAACACCACGACATTGTCGCCCGGCTTTACCTGAGCCGTATTGACCACAGCACCCACGCCCGTGGTAACGCCGCAGCCGATGTAGCAGCTGGTTTCGAACGGCGCGTCTGTGCGGATCTTGGCGACGGCAATTTCAGGCAGTACGGTGAAGTTCGAAAAGGTCGAGCAGCCCATGTAATGATGGATCGTCTGGCCCTTGTAGGAGAAGCGGCTGGTTCCATCGGGCATCAGACCCTTGCCCTGCGTCTCACGGATTGCGCTGCACAGATTGGTCTTGCCGCTCAGGCACATTTTGCACTGGCGACATTCGGGCGTGTAGAGCGGGATTACATGATCACCGGGCACGACGCTGGTGACGCCAGCGCCAACCTCTCGCACAATCCCTGCGCCTTCATGGCCCAGCACGCTGGGGAACAGGCCCTCGCTGTCCAGCCCGTCCAGCGTATAGGCATCGGTGTGGCAGATGCCTGTCGCCATGATCTCTATCAGCACTTCGCCCGCCCTGGGGCCTTCAAGATCCAGCTCGACAATTTCGAGTGGCTGTTTGGCTTCGAATGCAACGGCGGCGCGGGTTTTCATATGGCTTCCTTGTGGTCTGATCGGCGCGGCAACGCCAGCTTGGCAGCTATCTGCATTATTCTCCCGCTGCGGTGATTGGTGGGCAGAGCGGGGCACTCGGTCTGAGGTGGCATAAGAATTCCCGCAGGTGTCCCCCCATGTGTCCTAGCCTTCGTGCACGGCCTTGATGACCATGCAGGCCTTCACGCCTTCAAGGCCGTCCTCGCTGCCATAGCCAGACCATTTCACCCCGCCAAATGGCGCATCCACGGTGGATACGCTGCTGATGTTGATCGCAAGCATCCCGGCTTCCACCTCTGCGGCGAGACGGCGACGACGGGCGGCATCCTGTGTCCAGGCATAGGCGGCAAGGCCATAGGGCAGGCGATTGGCTTCTTCGATCATCGCATCTTCGCCCGCCATGGGGTTGAGGATGGCGACGGGACCGAAAGGTTCCTCATTCATGATCTCGGCATCAATGGGAACTTCGCTCAGCACGCTGGGCTGGTGAAAGAAGCCCTGATTGCCGATACGTTCGCCGCCTGACAGCAGCTTTCCGCCCCTTTCCTGCGCCTCGGCGATGAGACGCTGGATATTGTCGAGTCCGCGGCTATTGGCCATCGGTCCCATTTTGATGCCCTTGTCCATCCCATTGCCCACGGTGATCTTTTCTGCGCGGCTGACAAAGCCATCACGGAATCGCTCGAACACGTTTTCCTCGATGAGGAAGCGTGTCGGGCTGACACAGACCTGTCCTGCATTGCGATAGGCCCCATCGCACATCACATCGAGGACCTTGTCGATATCGCTGTCGCTGAACACCATTACAGGCCCGTGTCCACCCAGTTCCATCGTCGCGATCTTCAGATCTTCGGCCGCCAGTTTTGCCAGATGCTTGCCCACCGGAGTCGATCCGGTGAAGGTCAGCTTGCGGATGATGGGGGAGCCGAGAAGATGTTCGCTGACGTCGCTTGGCACGCCAAACACGCATTGCACTGCGCCGCCCGGCACGCCCGCATCAAGCATGGCCTGGACCAGGGCGATACCGGACGCCGGTGTCTCTTCGCTTGGCTTGACGATCACGGAACATCCCGCCGCCAGAGGACCGCCGATCTTGCGCATCACATTGATCGCGGGGAAATTCCACGGCGCAAAGCCTGCCACCGGGCCGACCGGGTGATATTGCACTTCGACGCGGGAGCCTTCGGGGCGCACCAGCGTGCGACCGTAGAGGCGTTTGCACTCGCCTGCATAAAATTCGATCAAGGCTGCTGAATAGGCGACTTCGCCGCGCCCGTCGGCCAGCGGCTTGCCCTGTTCTCTTGTCAGGATCTCACCAATATCATCGGCGCGCTCGCGCAGCAGGGCAGCGGCTTTTGTGAGGATTGCGGCACGCTTGTCCGCAGGCGTTTTACGCCATTCGTGGAAGCCACGTTGCGCCGCTTCAAGCGCGCGGTCGAGATCGTTGGCGGTCGCGTGGGGCAGCGTGCCAATCACCTCTTCAGTGGCCGGATTGATGACCTCTTCGCTGGTACGTCCGTCACCGGAAAGCTGTTCTCCGTCAATCAGCAGGTGCAAGTCGGGATAGTCGGTCATATAATCTCCTGTATCGCCCCATATCCGCATCCCCCCTCTCCGCTTCAAGCGATTTTGCGGAAACATCGCCATGCCTTGTGAAGGCAAGGTTCAGGAAGATGGCCTAGATACACGTCCCATGACACGCATCATCCCTGTTTTCGCCGCCCTGCTTGCCGCCGCTCCGCCCGCCGCCCTTGCACAGGATGCCGCGCCAAGAGAGCAGGTTGCCATGCCGCAGATCAGTCTTGAGCATCGCGCGCTTTTGCGCTGTTCGGCGGCCTTTGCGCTGATTGCGCATGGGCAGGCCAATGGGAATGAAGCGGCGCAGGCCTATCCCGACATGGCAGAGCGCGGACGTGAATTCTTCGTACGTGCATCAGCCAAGGTGATGGATGAAGCGGGACTGGACCGGGTGCAGTTGGAGCATGCGATGTCGGCCGAAGCGCAGGAATTGTGGGATACAGGCACACTGGATCAGGTCGTGCCGTCCTGCCTTGCGCTTTTGCAGGGATAAGTCGCCACCTCTATGCTGGACCAAGGTGCGCCCTTGGGGCATTAGCATGGTCGAACTATGTGGCACCTTTATCATTTCCCGCTTTGTCCGTTCAGCCGCAAGGTGCAGCTCTCGCTCGGAGAGAAATCCATCGGCTATGATCTTGTCACGCTTTATCCGTGGGACGCGGGCGAGGAATTTCGCCGCCTGAACCCGGCGGGCCGGGTGCCCGTGTTGCATGATTCGGACAAGAAGGTGACGCTGATCGACAGCCAGGCGATCTGCGAATATCTGGAAGAGACGGTGGCAGACCGCCCTCTAATCATCGGATCGGCGCGGGCGCGGGCTGAAATTCGCCGGCTTGTCGCGCTGTTCGATGAGAGTTTTTATGCCGATATCACCGGGCCGCTGCTGCACGAAAAGATGAAAAAGCGACTGGTTCTGCGGCAATCGCCTGATAGCCGGACCTTGCGTGAATGCATGCGATTGCTGCACGAACATCTCGATTATATCGATTGGCTGGTTGATAATCGCCGCTGGATCGCCGGCGCTCAGCTGACTCTTGCAGATTTTTCTGCCGCTGCGCAGCTTTCTGTTGTCGATTATCTCGACGGAATCGACTGGTCAGACCATGAGAGCGCGCATGGCTGGTATCGCGTGATCAAGAGCCGTCCGAGCTTTGCCCCCCTACTGCGCCAGAAGATGGATGGCTTGCCAGCGCCCCGGCATTATGCCGACGTAAATGCTTGATTAGCTTTGCGCACAGCTCCGCTGGCGCTTGCGCAAGGGGCTGCTGCGATCCGCTGACAAAGACGAGATGCGTCTAGCCGTTCGGCCTTGCGGAACGCCATCGCCGCTCCGATATCCGATTGGATAATGATGGTTCCGGGTGCGGACGCATCTGGAATGAAAAGGGACGTAGATTATGACTGACAAGATCACGCTCACACAGGCCGAATGGCAGGAAAAGCTGACGCCCGAACAATACCACGTCCTGCGCGAAGCCGGGACAGAGCGGGCCTTCACCGGCAAATATGAAAAGAACAAGGCGGAAGGCATTTACAAATGCGCCGGTTGCGGACTGCCGGTATTTTCCAGCGACAGCAAATATGACAGCGGTTCTGGCTGGCCCAGCTTTACCGCGCCGACAGAAGGTGATGCAGTCGAAATGAACCAGGATAGCTCGCACGGCATGGTCCGCACAGAAGTCGTCTGCGCACGCTGCGAAGGCCATCTTGGCCATGTTTTTCCAGATGGGCCGGGGCCTGAAGGGCTGCGATATTGCGTCAACAGCGCCTCGCTCGCCTTCGAACCGGAGGATAAGCCAGACGCGTGAGGTTGGCTGCCGTTCACGCATCGTTACAGATGCATGATGCATGCCCCCGGCTTCGCGGGACTGCGTTTTTGAAGATTGCGTTGGCGGGATTATAAGGGCTGATGGCCAAATATCGGGGCGGGCGCTCCAGCAAGTCTGACAAGCGCAAGGCGCAGCCCGGCGGATTCAAGGCCGGTTTATGGCTATGGGCCAAGCGAATTGTCGTCGGAGGCATATTCATCGCCATCCTTGGCGGGATCGGTGTTTTTACGTCGGTCTATTTTGCGGCACAATCCATGCCGTCCTTCACGTCCCTGAAGCAGAGCCAGAACGGGCAGACCATTCTGGTGCGCGCGCGTGATGGTTCTGAAATCGTGGAGCTCGGCCCCAGCTATGGCCAATGGGTCGATGCAAGAGACATTCCGCAGGTGATGAAGGATGCGATGGTGTCCGTAGAGGACCACCGCTTCTATTCGCATTTCGGGGTTGATCCTGTCGGACTGGCACGCGCGGTTTATAATGCCACGCTGGAAGACCGGCAGGTAAGCGCCACGTCCACCATCAGCCAGCAGCTGGCGCGCAATATCTTCCTCAATTCCAACCGCACACTCGACCGCAAGCTGCGAGAAGCTGTGCTGGCGATGGCGCTGGAATGGAATTTCTCCAAGGATCAGATCCTCGAACTTTATCTCAACAAGGTCTATTTCGGCGGCGGCGCTTACGGGATTGACAGCGCCAGCCGCAAGTTCTTCAGCCACGCCGCGAATGAATTGAGCCTTGAAGAAGCCGCCATCATCGCCGGATTGGTAAAGGCGCCCAGCCGCTATTCCCCCACTGCAGATATTGATGCCGCGGTAAGCCGGGCCAATGTCGTGATTGGCCAGATGGTCCGTTATGGCGATCTTGATCCTGCTGTGGCGCGACAGGTGGATGTCGATGCGGTAAACTTGCGCGAGGATATGGGGCAGAACTCAATCCGTTATTTCACCGATTGGGCGCTACCCCAGCTTGATCTGCTGCTGCCCAACAGCGTCGGTTTTGAACCGATCGAAGTGTGGACCACGATTGATGTCGGCATGCAGCGCGCAGCAACCACGGCGGTACAATCCAATGTGCCCGATGAAGCGCAGGGGGCGATGGTCAGCCTTGACCGCGATGGCGCTGTGCTGGCGCTGGTTGGCGGTACCGATTACGTTACCAGCAATTATAACCGCGCGACCGATGCGCTGCGCCAGCCCGGCTCATCATTCAAATTGTTCGTCTACCTCGCCGCGCTGGAAGCCGGCTATACGCCCGATGATCGCGTGCAGGATGTGCCCGTGACCATCAACGGCTGGAGCCCGCGCAATTCGGGCGGAAATTATGCGGGCGAAATTGATGTCCGCACTGCCTTTGCCTATTCGAAAAACTCGGTCGCGGCGCAATTGGGCAATGAGGTCGGCTTTTCCAACGTCGCCTCCATGGCGCGGCGGTTTGGCATCACATCGCAGATTTCCACCTATCCCTCTATGGTGCTGGGATCGTCTGAAGTGCGCCTTATTGATATGGCGCGCGCCTTTGCCGCAGTATCGGCGGGCGGACAATCGGTGGAGCCTTATGGCATCGTCAAGGTGACCACGGCGGATGGCGAGGAGATATATCGTCATCAGCAGGCCCGCAGCTATCGCCTGGTGCCAGATTACGTGGCGGCAGGGATCACCGATCTCTTACAGACCGCAGTTGCCACAGGTACTGGCCGCGCAGCGCAGATCGGCCGGCCCGTGGCGGGTAAGACAGGCACCACCAACACCAATCGCGATGGTTATTTCGTCGGCTTTTCCAGCGGGATTACCACCGGCGTCTGGATGGGCCGCGATGATAATGAACGGGTGGCCGGATTGCAGGGTGGCACTGCACCTGCGCGCGCCTTTGCCGCGTTTATGCGCTATGCTGTGCGTGACCGGCCAGAGGAAGAATTCGATACCGATTTGCAATTGCCGCAATGGCAATTGGAGCCCGATGACGAATTCTACATGGGCGAAGAAGACGATTATTATTACTACATTGACGATCAGGGCAATCTGGTGGAGCCGGGCCGCACCCGCAGCCCGCGCGATGATGGCTTTGATGTCGAAGGCGAAGGATCGAATGTTCGGCGTGATCCGCTTGATCCGCGCGGACTAGAAAATTCCAACCAGCGTCCCGGCACGGTCAGTCCCGATTCAAATCAGCAGAAGCCTCCGCCCGCTGCTAGCGATGATTTCCTTGAGCGGGCGACCGGACAGGATGTGCCGGGCGACCAGCCACGCCAGCGGCAAAGCTCAGACGATTTGCTGACCGAACGGCGCTATTAGGCGACCAATGCCAGCTGGGCGGCACGCGCATTTATACCAGTGATAGGTTGTAAAAGTCCGGTCGGCATGTCTGCCTGCCGGGAGCAAGGCTGCCCTCCCTTCGCCACACCAAATGGTGAAAAAGGGAGGGCGTCGCCTTTAATCGTCGTTGAGGCGGACCGGCACCGATTGCGGCTGCCCGCGACGTGCCTGCACGCGCAACAGCACAGCGCCACGGCCTTCGGAACGCGCGCTCGCAATTATCTGCTCCAGCGCTTCAAGCGTGGGTACGGGGCGACCATTGGCCGCCAGGATCATCACGCCGCGTGTCAGGCCGCGCCGCGCAGCATCGGAATTGGCTGCGACGCCGGTAATCGCAAGGCCCTGCGTATCGGCTGAAACACCAAGCTGACGGGCAATCGTTGCGTCGATGGGAATCGCCTGCAACCCCAGGGCGTCCTCCACAAGGCTGCTTGTATCGCCGGGAGTCATGCCGGATTCCGTCTCGTCTTCATCATCGAAGATCTGCTGCTGGCGCAGCTCCTCCTCGCTCGGGCGGCGGCCGACGGTGATGTTTATGCGGCGGCGCTCGCCATTGCGGAGATAGGTCAAGGGGACAGATGTGCCCGGCGCAATATTGGCGACGATGAAGGACAGCGTGTTTTCCGGTGTAATAGTCTGGTCGTCAACTGACAGCACAACGTCGCCGGCGCGGAGACCCGCCTGCTCGGCAGGCTCGCCCGGCTGGACCATTTGCACCAGCTCGCCGCGATCCTTATCAATGCCAAGAGCTTCAGCAATATCGGCATTCACCGGCTGGATCTGGACGCCCAGATAACCGCGCTCAATTTCCTCGCCAGCGATAAGCTGGTTGACGATTGGCGCAGCGACCTCAGCAGGAATGGCAAGGCCGATGCCTACGCTCCCGCCCGAAGGTGACAGAATGGCATTATTGATGCCGATGACATTGCCTTGCATATCGAACAGCGGACCACCCGAATTGCCGCGATTGATGGCGGCATCGGTCTGGATAAACCGATCATACGCGCCCGAACCGACATTGCGCAGCACCGAAGAAACGATACCGCTGGTCACCGTCCCGCCAAGGCCAAAGGGATTGCCGATAGCGATGACCCAATCGCCCACGCGGGCCTCGGCAGAATTGCCGAAACGCACGAAGGGGAACGGTTCCGACCGGTCGATCTTGAGGACGGCAAGATCACTTTGCGGATCGGTGCCGACCAGTTCTGCGGGATATTCCGTGCCATCGGGTAGGGTAACAGTCACTTCTTCCAGACGCGCCCGTGCATCAGGGCTGACGACGTGGTTATTGGTGACGACATAGCCATCGGCTGACACGATAAAGCCCGATCCCAGCGAGGTCGCTTCGCGTGTTTGCGGACCATTGTTATTCGGCTGTCGGCGGTTGAAGAACTGGCCGAACGGGGTGCCCGCAAAGGGATTGGCCTGCGTTTCTACCGTGATTGATTGCCGTGTGGAAATATTCACCACCGCTGGCTGCAATTGCTCGGTCAGATCGGCAAAACTGGCAGGGGCCCCGGCACGCGGAACAACATTGTCCATTTCCACCCGGTCGTTCTGCGCAACCTGCGCGCCCGCCGGATTGCCGGTAATCAACGAGATGGCCGCCCCGCCGATCAGCAGGGCTGAGGTGATGCCGTAAGAATAGCGCACTGGCTTCACGTCCTTGTCTTCCTCTTGTCTAATTCAATCTCGCAGGACTGACCTGCATGAATTCGGTTTGTCCCGCTCCGGCTTCCAGCGCAAGGCGGCTGAACCGCCCTTTAACGACAAATGTAATCGAATTTATCGACCGCCCTGGAACTGACGCAGATAATCATTGTCGGGGCTGAGAATAACGGAACTTTCGCCCACATTTTCTTCCCCGTTTCGAGCCGGGCCGAAGGTTTCACGATAGCTCTGCATGGCGCGGTAGAAATCGTAGAACCCTGGGTCTTGATTATAGGCCGAAGCATAGATTTCTGCGGCGTTGGCCGAAGCTTCTGCCCGAATGATCTGCGCATCGCGGCGGCCGCCTGCGCGGATCGTCTCGGCTTCTTCCTGCCTTTCGGACCGCATCCGGTTGAATGCAGCGTTGAGCGGCGTGCCCTGCGGCAAATCGGCGCGCTTGATGCGCACATCAAGAACCTGCGCACCATATTGCCGCGCCTGTTCGTCAAGTTGGTCACGGATATTGGTCATCGCGGTGCCACGTTCCGGTGTCAGCAGACTGGCAAAGGTCCGCCGGCCCAATTCCTGGCGCAGAACCGAGGTGAGGATCTGGTTGAGCTGGTTTTCCAGCCGGTCTTCACTCCCGACGCGCTCCACGAACAGAACCGGATCGAAAATCCGGTAACGGGCATAGGCATCGACCTCCAGGCGCTGCTGATCGTTCGACAGCACGGTTTCGCTTTCCATGTCGAGATCCATGATCCGCCGGTCGACGAATTGCATCCGTTCCACCAACGGCAGGCGATACCATACGCCTGCGGTTTCCCCGAAATCGCTGTCAGGGAAGAACTGGTTGATCACCTCGACCGGTTCACCTGTGCGGATTTTCACCGCCTGATGGGTTTCGGGAACGATCACGATCGTGCTGAGCGCAGCCACGATGAGCACGGCGACGGCAAGTATGGATGCCTTATGGTTTTGCCAGATAGTGTCCATCTTACTGGCCTCCCTGCGGTGTCACGGTGAGCGAGGGCGCGCTTGCCGCGTTTTGCGAACGGCGGCGCACCTCCGGAAGTGGCAGATAGGGCGTTACGCCGCTTGGTTCGACAATGGTCTTGTCGGTGCCACGAAGCACCTGCTCCATGGTTTCGTAATACAGCCTGCGCTGCGTCACTTCCGGGGCGAGGCGGTATTGCGCGTAAATTTCGTTGAATTCAGCCGCAGAACCTTGCGCGCCCGCAAGCAATTGCTGTTCATAGCGGCGTGCCTGATTCAGCTCACGTTCGCGATCCTGACGTGCGGCAAGCACATCGTTAAAGGCCTCGATCACCTGTTCAGGTGCCTCGGTCCGGGCGATTTCCACACCTTGCACGGCAATTCCCGATCCATAGGAATCAAGAATGGATTGCATGCGCTGGCGCACGCGGGCTTCAACCTGCGCACGGCCCGCACCGGATAATACGCGGTCAAGATCGGTTTCGGCGATGGATTCGCGCATGGCCGATTCGGCCACTTCGCGCACCGTTTCATCAGGTTCGGCCAGCTGGAACTGATATTGCACGAGATCCGAAATGTTCCAGCGCACAAGATAGCTGAGATCGACAAGGTTCTGATCGCCCGTCAGGATCAGCTTTTCGCCGCCTGCACCGATTTCTTCCAGCCGGATTTCGCTCACATCCGTGATTTCCACCGTCTGGAGCGGCCATGGCAGCGTCAATTCGGTGCCTGGATCCATGGTGCGCGAATATTGTCCGCCCAGCCATGTAACGACGCCCTGTTCACGCGGCTGCACGAAATGGACCGACGTGGCGAAGAACCACACGGCAACGATCGCAACCATCGCGATGGGGAACCAGCTGCCGCCGCCGGGCCTTTCCGGGAAGCGCATATTTGGTCCGCCCGGGCCGCCGCGTCGTGGGCCCTCCGGACCACGATTGCGAAAAATGTCCTCAATATTGGCAGAGCGGCGTCCGCGATCGGAATCGCCCCCACCACCGGGAAGCCACGGGTTGCGCGGGCCGTCACCGCCGCTGGAGGATGGCGTGTCGCCATCGCCGCCACCGTCTCCGGGTCCATCGCCGGAGCCATTGCCCCCGTCACCACCGCCGCTAGCCGAAGGCTTGCCCCACGGGTTGCGCTTGCCGGCCATGGCCAACCCAATACTCTCGAAAAAACCGCCCAAACGTTCCATGCATCCTTCTATAGGAAGCCCATTCACAAAAAACAGGGGTTTGGTGCTGCAAAATTGCTGACCATTCAGGTCTGAGCCGCTAGCAATGCGCGCTATGAGCAGTGATGATGCAGTTAAACAGGCCGTCTTGCAGGCCATTCCGCCAGAACTTTCAGGCATGGTGCGATCTGTCAGCATGCGCGATGGCGTAGCGACGGTGATCGCCGATGCGGGCGGTCTGGGCCGTTCTGCCGCAGCGCAATTGCAGCGCGAGCTGGAAGAGGCGGCATCACCGGTGGCGGGTGTGAACGAAGTGCGTGTCGCGCTGATGGCTGACAAGGTGCAGCGCCAGATCGTGGTAATCGGATCGGGCAAGGGTGGGGTCGGCAAGTCCACTCTTACTGCCAATCTGGCCGTCGCGCTGGCAAAATCGGGACGCAAGGTGGGCGTGGTCGATGCAGATATTTACGGACCTTCGCAATCGGTCCTGCTCAACGCGGCAGACACCAAATTGCGCGCCGAGGGAAAGATGCTGATCCCGCATGAAAGCGAATATGGCGTGAAAATGGTGTCGATGGGTCAGCTGGTAGAGGCTGGCAAGGCTATCGCCTGGCGCGGCCCGATGGTTGGCAGCGCACTGGGCCAGTTGATGGAAGCGGACTGGGGCGAGACAGACCTGCTGCTGGTCGATTTGCCGCCGGGCACAGGCGATGTGCAGCTGACGATGTTGCAGAAATTCAAGCCAACAGGCGCGGTCGTGGTGTCCACGCCGCAGGACCTTGCACTTATCGATGCAACCCGCGCGATCGACCTGTTCCGCCAGGCGCAGGTGCCAATTGTTGGCATTGTCGAGAATATGTCTGGCTATCAATGTCCAAGCTGCGGTGAAGTGAGCGAGCCTTTCGGGCAGGGCGGGGCAGAGGCTGCCGCGACTGCTATCGAAGTGCCATTCCTTGGCCACGTGCCACTGGCAATGGAAATCCGCATTGCCAGTGATGATGGCAAGCCGCCTGCTGCCAGCGAAGGCGCGCTTGGCGCACCCTTTGCCGAAATTGCCGCGCAATTGCAGCAATGGCTGGGACAATCGGCAATGAACTACACCGGATGAGGGCGCAGCGATGAACGTATCGCGGCGCAATTTGCTGGCGGGCGCTGCGGCAGGTGGCGGGCTGGTTGTCGCATGGGCGCTTATGCCCCGCACATTCGACAGCCCGCTGGACCCCGCGCCCGGCGAAATCGCCTTTGGCGCCTGGCTCAAGATCGCTGACGACGGAGTGGTGAGTGTGGCCGTGCCGCAGCTGGAAATGGGGCAGGGCGTGACAACGCTTGTGCCGCAGGTCGTGGCGATGGAGCTGGGGGCGGACTGGCGGCAGGTTGCGGTGGAGCCAGTGCCGGTTGACGGGGCCTATGCCAATATTCCGCTTGCCGCGCACTGGGCACCCTTGTGGAAGCCGCTTGTTCCTTCCTTGTCGGATGAGCCGGATGATCTGTTGCTGGAGCGCTGGGCGCAGGACAACCGCTTTACCGCAACCGCACAAGGCACTGCACTTGCCGCTTATGAAGGTGCCTGCCGCAAAGCCGCCGCTGCGGCGCGCGCGATGCTGGCGATGGCCGCGGCAGAGAGGTGGGATGTTGCGTGGGAACAGTGCCGCGCCGAAGACGGATTTATCTATCACGATGAAAACCGCGCCAGCTTCGCCGAACTTGTGATGGATGCGGCGCGCTTTTCCCCGCCCGATCCACCGCCGCTGCGGCCAGAGCCGCTCGCAGAACCTGCCATACCGATGGATGGCTATGCAATGCGCGAACGCTCCATCGCCTATCCGCGACTGGATCTGCCCTCGAAGGTCGATGGAAGTCATGTTTTTGCAGGCGATATTCGCCTTCCCGACATGATCCATGCAGCGATCCGTCATGGCCCGATGGACCGCGCTGAATTGCTTGATTTCGATCCGGGCCTCGCCCGGGACCTGCGTGGGCTCATCAAATTCGTACGCGGGAAGCGCTGGCTGGCGGCGCTTGCCGACAATTGGTGGGCCGCTGAAGAGGCCTTGCGCCGGATTGCCCCGCGCTTTGGCGTTTCCAGCCCGGTCGATAGCGAAAAAATGATCACCGCGCTCGATGATGCGGTTCGTAGCGGCGCGGCGTTCGGCATAGAGACGCGCGGAATGGGTGATGCCGATTATACACCAGATTTCGCGCTGCGTTATGATGTCGCCCCCGCACTTCACGCGACGCTGGAAACAACCTGCGCCACCGCGCGGCTGACCGACGGCCTGCTGGAAATGTGGTTGCCTACGCAGACACCGGAGGCCGCACGCGAGGCGGCGGCGGGCGCGCTGGGTATCTCTTCTTCCAATGTCGTACTTTACCCGGTGTCGGCGGGCGGCAGTTTCGACCGGCGTCTGGACAATCAGGTCGCCATCGAAATTGCGTTGCTGGCGCGCGAGGCCGGCCGACCCGTACAGTTGACATGGTCGCGCTGGCAGGAACATGCAGCAAGCTATCCCCGCGCGCCCATAGCCGCATTGCTGGGGGCAGAACTGGGTCAGGAAGGCTCCATCGCCAAGCTGCGCGCGCGCATCGCCTGCCCGCCCACCATGCCTGAATTTGGCCGTCGCCTGTTCGGCAATTCGGTAAGCTGGGCAGCGATTGACGATGTTTCGGGGGAAGCGGACCCGATGGCGGTGGAAGGGCTTTCCCAGTCCTATGCCATCCCGCACATGGTGGTGCAGCATATCCCCGTGAAACTTGATCTGCCCACGGCGCGGATGCGCGGCGGAGCGCATGGCTACACCGCTTTTTTTCGCGAAAGCTTCCTCGATGAGATCGCCCTGCGGCATGATCGGGAGCCTTTGTCCTACCGCATCGCCATGCTGGGCGATGATGCGCCGATGGTTGAAGTGTTGCAGAGTGTCGCACGGCTGGCGCAATGGGATGGCGGGCGCGCCGGAAGCGGTCAGGGGTTGGCGTGTCACCGGATGGATATGGGCGGGGCCACAGGTCGCATTGCGGTGATTGCGCAGGCCGGTGCCGGCGAAGGCGGAGTGCGCGTGCGGCGCATGTTTGCATCGGTGGATATCGGCCGGGTGGTCAATCGCGATATCGCCTTGCAGCAGATCGAAGGCGGGCTGATCTATGGCCTTGGCCTCGCATTGGGCAGCGCGACCGAATATGCTGACGGCCTGCCCACGCACCAGCGGCTCGCCGCGCTGGCACTGCCGACGCTGGCGGATTGTCCGCAGATCACCGTCGAATTGATAGAGCGGTCAGGCGATCCCTTCGATCCGGGTGAAATCGGCGTGCCGGCCGTCGCCCCCGCTGTCGCCAATGCCTTTTTCAGTGCAACGGGGCTTCGCCTTCGTCGGCTGCCGCTGCTATCGGCAATGGCATGACAGATGCATTTTCCGGTACCGACCAGCAATTGCCCGCCGATCATATTACGGTGAAGAGTGGCCGCGTGGGCCTGCTGCTTGTAAATCTCGGCACACCCGAAGCGCCTGAGAAAGGTGCAGTCCGCCGTTATCTGGGTGAGTTTTTATCGGACAAGCGAGTGATCGAAATACCGTCACTTCTCTGGCAACCGATCCTGCGCGGTATCATCCTCAACACGCGGCCCGCCAAAAGCGCGGCGGCCTATCGCAAAGTGTGGAGCGAGAGGGGTTCTCCGCTGGCAGCGATTACAGCGCAGCAGGCGGAGCTGCTGCAGCCCCGGCTGGGCGATGGCGTGATGGTGGAATGGGCCATGCGTTATGGCAACCCATCCATTCCTGCCAAGCTGGAGGCGCTCAAGCAGGCTGGTTGCGACCGCATTCTGCTGGCTCCGCTCTATCCGCAATATTGCGGCGCGACCTCTGCCACTGTGGTGGACAAGGCAAGTGAATGGCTGGGTGACAAGCGGTCGCAGCCCGCCATGCGCACTCTGCCACCCTATTATGACGACCCGGCCTATATCAGCGCGCTGACGAAGGACATTGGCGGACAATTGGATACGCTGGAATTTACGCCCGAGGTGCTGCTGCTGAGCTTTCACGGCATGCCGCAGCGCACGCTTGAACTGGGCGATCCCTACCATTGCCATTGCCAGAAAACCGCGCGCCTGCTCGAAACCGCATTGGCGCGGTCCGATATCCGCATGCGAGCCACCTTCCAGAGCCGCTTTGGCCGTGCCAAGTGGCTGGAACCTGCGACTGACGCAGTGCTGGCAGAGGAGGCTGCAAAGGGCACAAGACGCCTCGCCATTGCCGCGCCGGGATTTTCCGCTGACTGCCTCGAAACGCTGGAGGAGCTGGCGATTCAGGGCAGAGAGCAGTTCGAGGCGGCAGGCGGCAAACAATTTGCCGCGCTGGAATGCCTCAATGCGCGCGAACCGGGCATGGCCATGCTTGAGGCCATTATGCGGCGTGAACTAGCGGGCTGGCTGTGATCTTCTGATACCGTTGCGATGACGAATTATCTCATTCTTTTCGCAGTGATTTTCGGGATAAATCTGCTACCGGCCTTTGGGCCGCCCACCTGGTCGATCATCGTCCTGTTCGGCCTTAATTCCGATTTGCCACTGGTCGGGATCGTAGTGACAGGCGCGCTGGCGGCAGCTTTGGGCCGCTTCACGCTGGCGCATGGCTTCAGGCTCTTGGCCAAATATGTATCGCAAAAGACGCGGCGCAATCTGGCCGCTGTGCGTGAAGCCATCATGTCACGCAAGCGCCACGGCATAGCCGGCCTCGCGCTATTCGCGGTTTCTCCGCTTCCGTCCGCCCAGCTGTTTGCAGCGGTTGGATTGGCCGGGGTCCCGCTGGCCGCGTTTACCGTGGCCTTCTTCAGTGGGCGGCTTGTGTCCTACACCATCTATGCAGGGTCGGCGGCCCTGATCGAACATTCGAGCACTGGCGATGCTTTTCGAGAGTCATTTTCCAGCCCGGTGGGGATTGCCGTCCAAATCCTGTTGCTGGGAGCGCTGGTCGCCATGATGCGGATAAATTGGGAAAAGGTGCTGGGACCGGCGACGGAATATCGCGATCAGCCTTAGCCAGGGCATTAAACGCGTAAATTCAGAAATCGATGGCGATGCCCTTGTGCACCCAATCACCATAACGCGTCGGGCTGAGTTCCTCATCCACCCCGCCTTTTTCCGGCGCAGGTGGCGGATCATTGGTCCAATGGGCGGGCTTGTTGAAGCCTTCGGGCCGTCTGGTCGCGCGTTTTGTCATGCCTGTAACATGGGCGCTCTGGCGCTGGCGTGCAACTGGCCCTAGGGGCAGGGCGATGGAAACGGTCCCCGGAAGTGGTGCGCGCAAGGCCGCGCTCAAGATGCTCGATGCGGTGCTGCGTCGTGGCGAAACGATGGAACAGGCGGGCGGTGCGGCCAATGGTCTGCCCAATTTTGCCGATCGCGCATTGGCTCGCGCTATCGCAGGGGAAGTGTTGCGCTGGCTGGTCGATCTCGATGCGCTGATTGATTCTGCCACGGCCAAACCATTGCCCGAAGATGCCAAGGCGCGCATGGTGCTGCGCATGATGCTGGCCCAATGGCTGCGGCTGGACACCCCGCCGCATGCCGTGGTGGCAACCGCGCTGCCGCTGCTGGCAGGTGGGCCAAAGCGGCTTGCGCATGGCGTATTTGCAACGCTGACGCGTGGAGAGGCCAGGCTGCCACATATACCGACCCTGCCGCCTGAAGTGGCGGCACGTTGGGGCGAACGGGCCGAACCGATTGCAGCGGGAATTGGCCAGCCGCCGCCGCTGGATCTTACGCTTAGATCGGATGGCACGGCCGATGTTCCAGAAGGCGAAAGCCTTGCCTTGCTGCATCGCCGCCTGCCGCGCGGAACAGCGGTGGAGAATTTGCCGGGGTTCGAAAAGGGCGCATGGTGGGTGCAGGACCTAGCCGCATCGCTGCCCGCGCGCCTGCTGGGACAGGGCGCGGGCAGGCGCGCACTGGATTTGTGTGCCGCGCCGGGCGGCAAGACGCTGCAACTCGCCAGCGCCGGTTGGCAGGTGACCGCGCTTGACAATTCCTCGCGCAGGCTGGAGCGGCTGCGACAAAATCTGGCGCGCACCGGATTGTCTGCCGACATTGTGGAAGCCGATGCAATGGGGTGGGAGCCGGATGGTCTGTTCGATGCAATTCTGCTCGACGCACCGTGCACGGCCACAGGCACGTGTCGCCGCAATCCGGATGTGATCCATCGCATCGGGCCGCGCCAGATCGAAGCGATGGCCGTCCTTCAGGGGCAATTGCTGGAACGGGCTGCAAACTGGATCGCGCCGGGGGGCACGCTTGTTTACGCCACCTGCTCCCTGGAACGGGAAGAGGGCGAGGACATTGCTTCTGCCTGCGATTTGACAGCCGATCCGTTAAGCGCGGAAGAGCTTCCTGCCGGCATCGTCCCGAAGCCTGAAGGCTGGGTCCGCACCGATCCCGGCATATTGGCTGAACATGGTGGAATGGACGGCTTTTTCATCGCACGATGGCGCGGCTGAAAACCGGCCAGGGGTTGATGGCCCTGGTTAACGCGGTTTCTGTATGCGCCCTCGGGTGCATTGCAAGGCAGAGGCTGACCGCGCGCGAACACGGCTATAACCTCAAGTTCACTTGATCCTGTTAACTTATGGCAGGAACGCCACTGCAGACTGCGCCGGGCCTTAAGACTTTACCTTGCCAGCAAAGCTCTTGCGCAGCTTCATCAATTTGGGTGGTATCAATGCCATGCAATAGGGGTTTCGCTGGCCTTCGCCCTCCCAATATTCCTGGTGGTAGTCTTCAGCCGGATACCACGTGGCCGGGCCTTCGATAGTGGTCACAGCTTCGCCATCATGGCTTTCATTCCAGCGCGCTATGGCTGCTTCGGCTTCAGCGCGTTGGCTATCGTCCAGCGGGAAGATCGCGCTGCGATATTGGGTGCCGACATCATTGCCCTGACGGTTGAGCTGACTGGGATCATGCGTGCCCATGAACATGTCAAATATTTCCGACAGGCTGACCTGATCAGGATCGAAAGTGACCTTAACCGCCTCGGCATGACCGGTGCTGCCAGAGCATACAGCCTTATAAGTCGGGTTTTCTACAGAACCGCCGATATAGCCGCTTTCCACAGCATCCACGCCGATCACGTCCTTGAACACAGCCTCGGTGCACCAAAAGCAGCCACCGGCCACAATCACAGTCTCGCTCATCGCTTTAATCTCCTTTGACTTGCAAGATGGGGAGGCGGGCATCGCTTGTCATCCTCACGCCGCTGTATAGTGAAGATGCACAGGCACATATCGGGAGACAATTCATGCGCCCTACACATTTTTTCGCCGCCACTTTTCTTGCCGCCGCCACTTGCGCGATGGCTGCCCCTGCCGCAGCGCAGGATAATCCTGCACCTTCACTGGAAACCGTGCTGGCCGCCGAAGTGCGCACCGATGAAAGCTCACGCGATCAATATCGCCGCCCTGCCGAAACGCTCGCCTTCTTTCAGGTGGAGTCCGATATGAATGTGGTGGAATATGGGCCGGGCGGCGGGTGGTACAGCCGCGTTCTGCTCCCGTGGATTGCGCCTTCGGGAAAATATATGGCAATGCGGGGTGACAGCAGCACGCTCTCCTTTTCCAGTCGCGCAGCACAGGTGCGTACGATGGGCTGGCCAGAGGCATTTCCTGCCGCAATCACTGAAAACCTAGCTCAGAGCGCCGGCGATGTAACCGCTTTTGAAAGTGATGAAATACCCGATGGCGTCGCAGGCACGGTGGACCGTGTGCTGGTTATCCGTTCCCTGCATTCCCTTCTCGGCAGCAATGTTGCCGATGGGGAATTGCGCATTATCCGTTCGCTGCTGAAGGATGACGGGATGGTCGGCGTGGTGCAGCACCGCGCACCCGAAACAGCTAGTTTCGAACACGGCAACGGGTCGCGCGGTTATTTACGCCAATCGGATGTGGTACGCCTGTTCGAGCTCCACGGCTTTGAACTGGTTGAGGCATCGGAACTGAACGCCAATCCGGATGATACTGCGAATTGGGAGGCGGGTGTGTGGACATTGCCGCCGGTACTGCGTTTGGGAGAACAGGACCGCGATCGCTATCTCGGCATTGGTGAAAGCGATCGTATGACCTTGCTGTTTCGCAAGCGCGATTGACAAATGAAGGTGGCGATGCTCCAAATGAGATATTATTACATTAGGAGCATCGCTATGAATTATAAAATCTTTTTATGCACCGCATCGGCGCTTCTGCTGTCTGCTTGCTCAGACACGGTCCATGATCCGCGCGGGGTGGAGAAGAACGAAACGCTGCTTTCGGTCAGTGCCAGTGGCGAAGCCGATATGCGCCCTGATGAGGCGCGCTTTCAGGCAGGCGTGCAAAATTGGGCTGGCAATGCGCAGGCCGCTTCTGAACAAACGCAAACCGAAATTGCAGATATCGTTGCGGCTTTGCGCGCGCTGGAAATTGCCGAAGACGACATCCAGACTAGCGCTGTCAATGTTCAGCGCATTGATTATGGCGACCGGCGCGGGCAATATCAGGCGTCCAACACGCTCAGCGTGCGCGTGCGCAATGTTGAACAGGCCGGCGCTGCGGTGACGGCGGTGACAGAGGTCGGCGCAAATATCGTGTCAGGTCCGGACTTGCGCCTCTCCGATCCCGAAGCCGCTGCCAATGCGGCCTATGGCAATGCCTATAAAAATGCCTTTGCGCGGGCTGAAGCCTATGCCGAGGCAGCGGGAATGGATGTCAGCCGCGTGCTCTATATTCGCGATGCGGGCGGCTCACAGGGAAGCTATTATCTGCGCGGTGCCACGCAAATCAGCGAAGCATTTGCCAATAACCCGCCACCACCTGTCGCGCCGCCACCGCCGCAAAGCAAGATGGTGTACCCTGAAGAAGGTATATCGCAAGGCACCATCATGCCGGGTCAGACGACCAGCGCAGTGAGCGTGCAAGTGGACTTCGCGCTCACTGAACAGTAACGCAGCGCCATGACCACGCTGACTGTTGCCGCCCTGCAAACCGACCTTTCTCATGAGGACGAGGCCACCAATATCGCGGCCATATCCGCACTTGTGGAAGAGGCTGCGGGAAAGGGCGCGCAGGTTATCTTGCCGCCCGAGCTGTTCTCCGGCCCCTATTTTTGCCGCGAGGAGAAGGACATGTTCTTCGCGCTTGCCCGCCCTGTTGCAGAACATCCCTCAGTCATCGCCATGCAGGCGCTGGCAAAACAGCTCAACGTCGCCATTCCGACCAGCTTTTTCGAACGTGACGGACACCATTATTACAATACGCTCGCCATGATCGGGCCTGATGGCGCAGTGATGGGCACCTATCGCAAAAGCCACATTCCCGATGGGCCGGGCTATGAAGAAAAATTCTATTTCCGTCCCGGCAATGATGGCTTCAAAGTGTGGGACATCTTTGGCGCGCGCATCGGCATCGGCATTTGCTGGGATCAATGGTATCCCGAAACCGCCCGTGTGCTGGCGTTAAAGGGTGCTCAGGTGCTGTTCTACCCCACTGCAATCGGCAGCGAACCCAAGGATGCGGACATGGACACAAGCCGAATGTGGCGCCGCGCCATGATAGGCCATGCCGT
Organism: Aurantiacibacter atlanticus; assembly: GCF_001077815.2. Taxonomy (GTDB): domain Bacteria; phylum Pseudomonadota; class Alphaproteobacteria; order Sphingomonadales; family Sphingomonadaceae; genus Alteraurantiacibacter; species Alteraurantiacibacter atlanticus. Next base: position 753,226 of record NZ_CP011310.1, read on the forward strand.
CTCCAATTGCATGCCCGTTGTCGCCGCCAACCGCATCGGGCACGAAGGATCGCAGGACGCGGGCAATACATTCTATGGGCACAGCTTCATCGCTGATGAATGGGGTGATATGCTGGCGGAATTCGGCGCGCAGGAAACCGGAGTGCTGGTGGCTGAGCTGGATCTCGCTGCCGCTCGCCAACACCGCGCCAGTTGGGGCTTCTTCCGCGATCGTCGGCCGCAGTTATACGGACGCATCGCTGAAGATATATGAGCGAGGGCCCGAGGTGGGCAAACATGGCTACATCATCGCACTGGGCAGCAACCAGAGGCATCCGGGCTACGGAAGGCCCCCGCAAATCCTGCGCGCTGCCGCAATTGTGATTGCTGAGCAGATAGGCGAGGTGCGCGCTTTATCTCCGGTCATCACCAGCGCCCCTGTCGGCCCGTCACAGCGGCGCTATGCCAATGGTGCGCTTGTGCTGGAAACCGATCTGGCACCTCTGGATTTACTAGCCGGCCTCCATGTAATCGAAGCACATTTCGGAAGAAAGCGGCGCGGGCAGCCGTGGCGTTCCCGACCGCTTGATTGCGATATCGTGCTGTGGAGCGGCGGCATATACGCCGCGCCCGATCTGGCCATCCCACACCCGCAGTTTCGCACACGGGACTTTGTGCTCGGCCCTGCCGCCGCCATCGCGCCTTGTTGGCGAGATCCGCTTACCGGGCTGACGATACGTCAGCTGGCATGTCGGCTGGCGAAACCACAGGGGGTGGACAGGTGATGAATTTCCAACAGCATGAACCTAATTATGGCGCTAACCCACCTTGACCGGTCCACGCCCTGTCCCTAGGTGATCGCGCGGACACAGTCCGCACCCAATGGGGGCCCTTAGCTCAGTCGGTAGAGCAACTGACTTTTAATCAGTAGGTCGCTGGTTCGAACCCAGCAGGGCTCACCATTTTGTGCTTGGATCTGCCATGTCTTCTTGGAACTTGCGAACGGGTGGTCGATGACCTGCTCTGATCAGGGCGTTTCCGGTGGCTGGTCCTCTTCTTCCAGCACGGCGACCATCGGAGTCGTGCGCGGATGCGCGCGGAAGCTTTGCTGGTCCTCTTCTGGCACGGGCGCGCTATTCGCCATGCGCCAGAGGCTGAAGCCCAGGGCGATTAAGGCGATGGCGCCTATGGCGGCGAACAGGCCGCCGGGTCCGATCAGCATCATGCCAAGCGACCCTGTCAGCGGGCCTGCCACTGCGCCAACCGAATAGGCGAGGACAAGACCGCCGCTGGCACCCACGCGGTGGTCATCCTCCAGATGATCATTCGTATGGGCCACACACAGAGGGTAGAGTGTAAAAGCGAAGCCTCCGAACAGCCCGCCCAGAACGATGGTTGCAGCTGAATTACCGGCCACGAGATACATGCCTGTGCTTAACGCCACCACGCCCGCAAAACAGCCCAGGATGACCTTGCGGCGATCAACTCTGTCGGACAGCAGGCCCAGCGGCCATTGCAGCGCCACGCCGCCTGCAATCACCACGAAGGTGAACAGCGCCACCAGTGCCACATCCATGCCGGTTCGGCTGACATAGACCGCGCCCAGCGCATAGAAAGCGCCCAGCATCGCCCCTGTCGCTACCGTGCCGACGATCCCCAGCGGGGAAGCCTGATAGAGTTTTCGGGCAGAAAAGGGAGCCAGCGGCTCCTGCTCCGGCTGATCCATGTAGGTTAGCACCACGGGCAAGGTCGCCAGCGACAGCAGGATGGCCGAAAGCATGAATGGCAATGATGGAGAATTGTCAGCCAGATTGAGAAGGAATTGCCCGCCAGCCTGCCCACTATATAAAACGACCATATAGGATGCGAGAATAGCGCTGCGGCTGGCAGGACTGGCCTTTTTGTTGAGCCAGCTTTCAAGGCATACGAACACGCCCGACATGACAAAGCCATCCACAAAGCGCAGCGCCACCCACATGGGAGCATAAAGCGTCAGCGCATAGGTGAGACTGCTGGCAGAAAACAGCGTTACGAAAGCGGCAAAAGAGCGGATATGCCCAACCCGCGCAAGCAGGCGCGGCACCCGCAGCGAACCCGCAATCAGTCCGGCGAAATAGGCAGTGGCGACGATGCCGATGGTAATGGCGCTGGCGCCATCCTGTTCAAGCCTGATGGCGATCAGCGTCGACAGGAAACCGCTGCCGGCCATGATCATGAAAATCGCCAGCAGCAGTGAACGGACAGGCAGGACATGGGTGAGCATTCTGCCTGCCCCATGCGATATCGGCTCGCCGGTTGCAAACCCTGACTGCATGCTTTTGCCGTTGCGGCAGTTGAACTGCCCGGGCCTACCGCTCCTGCAAGGATTGACGCGTGGTTTTGAGGAGCGGCTTGGTGAGATATTCCCAGACCGTCTGTGATCCGGTGAGGATTTCTGCCGTTGCTGTCATGCCCGGTTGCAGATCAATCGCGCCTCCGCCTTCGCGCGGACGCATGGTGGCGGTATCGACTTCCAGATTGACGCGGTAATAGGTGTTGACCGTTCCGTCGTCGCGCTTCTCTGACAGGGTATCAGGGCTGATGAAAACGACTTCACCATCGCCGGAACCATAAACCGCATTGTCAAAGGCATCGAAATTGACGCGCGCGCGCTGGCCGATCTGGACGAAGGCGATATCGCGTGGCGGCACCTGCGCTTCGACGATCAGGCGTTCACCCGTCGGCACGATTTGCAACACCTCGTCGCCGGGCGCCAGCACGCCGCCGACTGTGGTGAGGCGTACGTTTTTCACAATCCCGTCGGTCGGCGCCACGAGCGAGGCGGAGCGCAGACTGTCATCACGCTGGGTCAACTGCTGGCGGGCAGCGACCAGCTCTTCTTCTGTCTGGGCAAACTCTGTCTGCAAATCGCGGACATATTGCGCCTGGATGTTCGAGATGCGCCCTTGGGTTTCGACGATAGATCGCTCCATGCGGATAATCTCTGCACCCGCCACGTCCCCTGTTTCGACCAGCGGCAGATTGAGATCGAGCTCCTGCTGCTGCAATTGAGCCATGTCGCGCAAGGCGCGCAATTCGGCCGCATGGGCAATCTGGCGACGGCGGAACAATTGGCGCTGGTTGGCGGTAAATTCAGGGAAGCCGGCAAGGCTTGCGGGAAAGTGAAGCTCCTTGTCGAACAATTCGGCATCAATGCGCGCCATCCGGCTTTGCAGCGCGGCCACGCGCGCGCGCGCCTCATTCACGCCGGCGGTAAGTTGCACAGTATCAAGCTCGACCAGCAATTGCCCCTGCCGCACCATATCGCCTTCGCGCACATTGATGGCGCTGATTGCGCCGCCTCCCTCGCTCTGCACGATCTGGACGCGGGCGAAGGGCACCACGCGACCCGGCGCGCGGGTCACCTGGTCCAGCTCGGCCCATTGCGCCCAGCCGATGAATGCCAGCAGTGTAATGGCGATGACGATGATGATCCAGTGCTCGGGCCGCAGAGCTTTCCTCACGATATCTTCCCGCCCGCCCTGGATGTTGTCACAGTGCCTTCAGGCGATGATCTTGCGCCACCCGGCCTGGGGGGCAAAAGCTCACGCAGCACATCCTGCGTTGGCCCGTCGCGCACGATCTTGCCGTTCGCCATGGCGATGACGCGGGTAAAGCGCGGGAGCAATTGCAGCTTGTGTGTCACCATCACCATGATGTTATCATCAGCCAACGCATCGTCTATCGCCTGCAGTGCGGCTGTTTCGGTGGCCTGATCAAGCGACGATGTAGGTTCGTCGAGTAGCCAGATATCGGGCCGAGCAAGCAGCAGGCGGTGAATGCCGACAAGACTTCGCTGGCCACCGGAAAGGCCACGCCCGCCTTCCTGTATCTGCAAGGCCAGCCCTTCGGATCGCGCAGCGATCATGGTGTCGAGCCTTGTGCTGCGCGCGACCTCCATGATGTCCTCATCCCCGACATCGCCGAGGCCCATTGCCAGATTGTCGCGCAGCGTGCCGTTCACCAGCCGCGCATCCTGTGCGACATAACCAATGTGGCGGCGCGCTACATCTTCGGCCACCTGCCCAAGATCCAGCCCGCCCAGCAAGACGGTGCCATGCTGCGGTGAATAAAGACCAGAAAGCAGTTTGAGGAGCGTTGATTTGCCCGAGCCGATGCCCCCCACAACCGCGATTTTTTCACCCGGAGAAATCTGGAGAGTTTCGATTTCCGCGGCGGGCCGCTGCGTTGCGGGATAGGCGAAGACCGCATCTCTGATGGCATAAGCGCCAGAAAGCGTGTCAGGGCGCAAGGCACCGGCACTGGTGGCCGGATCAAGCGGCAGTTTCAATATACCATCAAGCGCCTGCAAGGAACTGCGCGCATAACCCCATTGCACGATGAGATTGGGCAATTGTGCCACCAGCGGCCCGTTGATGCGTCCGGCAATAATGGAACAGGCCAGCAACGCGCCGGTGGTGATCTGGCCATTGGCTGCAAGATATGCGCCCCAGCCCATGATTGCGACATAGGCCGCCTGTTGCAAGGTTGAAAACAGTGATGAGGCGACGGCAGATGCCCGCTTCACAGGGTCCTCGTAATGGTGAATTTCGCGGACCAGCCTGTTCCACCGGCCCATCATGAACCAGCCGCCGCGATTGGCCTTCACCGTTTCTGTAGCATCGAGCGCTTCGACCAGCATGCCGTTTTTACGATTGCCGCTTACCTGAGCGCGATCAGTACCTTTCCTAATGATGCGTGACAGGATCATCGCGAAGATAATCGCCAGCGGCAGGCTGATGATTGGAACCAGCGCCAGCTTTCCGCCGATCATGGCGATAACCGCGATGAACAGGAGCGCGAAAGGCAGGTCCGCGAGCATGAAGAGCGATCCCGAAGACAGGACCTGCCGGATTTGTTCCTGCCCGCGCAATTGCGCTGCCATTGTGCCGATGCCGGGCGGCCGCGCATCTAGCCGGATGGCCTGTGCGCGGGCAAAAAAGAACTCGCTCACTTCGGCGTCGATATCCTGTGCTTCACGCTCGATCAGAATCGCACGCAGACTGCGCAGGCAAAGATCCAGCGTCAGCGCAAAGGCCACGCCTGCCGTCAGCACGAACAGCGTATCGAAACTGGCCAGCGGAATAACCCGGTCATAAAGCTGCATTGAATACAGCGATGTCGCCAGCGTCAGGAGATTGGCGAAGACAGTGGCGATGCCGGCCATGATCAATGGCTGTTTGCGCCGCTTGATCGCCCGCCAGAACACAGAGATCGCCCTGTCGGCATCGCTCGACAGGGGATCGGGCAGGTCGATCGTGAAGAAATGCAGGTCTTCATGATAGGGCAGGCTGGCGCGCTCTCCTACCAGGGCCATGCTTTCGCTGTCATCCCATTGCTGCACAACCGCCCAGCCGCTGCCAGGATCATGGGCGAGAAGCGGGAATTGGTCAGGTCGCGGGCGTCCGCTGACGCGCCGTGCCGGTTCCCAGCCAAGGGCTGCCACCATGCCGGGCAGTGCGTCTACCCCTTCGGCTAGTTCCACTTCGCGTAATTCAGCATTCCATTGTGGCGCCAGCGGTTTGCCCGTTGCACGCGCGAAATTTGCCATTGCGCGTTCAATATCGGCCCCGTTCACTGCAGCGCTCCCTGCGACCCGAATGGCCGCCAGCGACAGGTTAGCGCGAGAATTCGTGCCGTGCCCTGGGCGGCAGCAACGCGTGCATCCATTTCGGAAAGGCGTGCGCTGGTTGCCTCGCGCGTGGCATTCATCACGTCAAGCCAGCTGCGCCTGCCCGCAATGAACTGGCGCCGGTAGCTTTCTATGATCTGCGCTGCGGTATCTGCTGCCATGACCCCCGCCTCGACCCGCGCCCGCGAAGCACGCACGAGGACATAATCGCGGCGCAATTGTTCGCGCAATTGCCGTTCTGCATCGCCAAATTCGGCGAGGGCGCGCTGGATGCGGGCCTTGGATGTGTCGATGGCGGTGAATTGCGAAAGCCCATTGCCCATCTGTGCTCGCAAAACGATGGCGGCGCGCGCGCCGGTAATTTCGTTCTGCGATAATTGCAGAAGAAGCTGCGGCCATAATTGGGAGCGGGCGATGTCCTTGTCCGCCTCTGCCACGTCGATCAGATCGGTAAGCGCGGCGAGACTGGGGCTGCAGGCAAGCGCCTCTGCCAACGCGAGCTCTTCAGTAGGAAGAATATCAGCCACGCTCGACGGCGGCAATACTGGCTCTATCGCCACCCCGCCTGTCAGTTCCAGCAGGCGGACACGGGCGCTGCTGCGCCCCTCATCTGCAAGTGCGCGTTCCAGTTCGACCTGTGCGGTGCGCGATCGGCCTAGCGTAAGATCGGCGGCTGGCGAGACTTGCTGTTCGACCCGCCTGCCGATGGAGCCGAGCAACGTACCATGTTCTTCAAGGCTCGCGTCGATGACTGCAAAACGTTCATGAGAGCGCACGAGATCGTAATATGCCTCCACCACCCGCAAAACGATATTGCGCTGCGCTTCGGTGACGCGGTCTTCGCCAGCGCGCAAAGTTGATCGGGCACGGTCGATCTGCCCGCTGATGCGCCCGCCGGTCCAGACCGGCTGTTCAAGGATGGCATTGAGTGCCAGCCCGTCCTGATCGGCAAAGGATGATCCCTCGGTTGCGGCCAGAGCTTCTACCGAGAGGCTGGGATAGCGCAGCCAACGGGCGCCGCGATATTCGGACCCGAGCGCCTCCGCCTCCGCCTCGGATGCATCGACTAGCGGATGCGTTGCAGCGGCAAGCGCGGCCGCAAGATCGAGCGGATCGGGGATCGCGACAGGCGGTGGTGCACGCGCAAGCTCGGCTGCGATTGCCGGCGGTCCATAGGCCTGCGCGACGTTTACGGCCGGTTCTTGTCCACCTTTTCCCTCCTCAACGCTATTGGCAGGTGTGATTTGCGCGGACACGCTGCTGGCGGTCAGAATCAGACAGGCATAAGGGACGGTACGAAGAAACACGCGCATGATAGATCGTGCTGTATAAGGGCAAGGAGCGCAAGGCCCACCGTTTTTGCTCGTAACTATCGCGTTTATTTGCAAGTTTAACCCCAGACAATGTTCAGGAAACGCTTACTAGAGCCACCTACTGCCCCTATCTCGGGGCCATACTCTTCATTTGGCGAGAACACCTCAGTAAAGTTTCGGGGCTGGATTTGATCTACGGCACGTGGCAACCGTCGCAAAACCCACGCGACCATTGCAGGCAGCGGGAATAGGAAGATCATTGATTAAGCGGTTAAAATCCATAAGCCCTCTGTTCGTGGGTGTCGTTCTTCTGCCTACCATCCTTGCGGCGGTATATTTTGGCGTCTTTGCTGAAGACGTTTATGTATCGGAATCGCGGATCATCGTGCGCAGCCCGAGCAAGCCCAACGCATCGCCGCTGGGTTCAGTCATCGGCTCTAGCGCTTTGACGGGGGCCACTGAAGAAAGCGACGCGGTCAGCGAATTCCTCGAATCGCGCGACGCGCTGACACAGATCAACGAAGATGGCTATGTGCGCGCAGCCTATGGCACGCCTGACATCTTTTTCCTCGATCGCTTCGGCGGGCTTGGCAATGATAGTTTTGAAAAGCTGTATGAATATTTCGGCGACAAGGTCGGTATCGAAGAAGGTTCAAGCATATTGGTGCTGCGCCTGCGGGTAGAAGCCTTCGAACCGGGCGAGGCGCAGGAAATCAATGAACGGCTGTTGCAAGCTTCGGAAACGCTGGTGAACGGTCTTTCTGAAAGGGCGCGTACCGATGCCCTGCGCTTTTCCGAGCAGGAAGTTGCTTCGGCCCGCGAAGATGCGCGCTCCGCTTCGCTCGCTCTGGCGAATTTCCGCGATCAGGAGGGCGTAGTCGATCCCGAGATTCAGGCCAGCATAGGCCTGCAGATGGTTGCCCAGTTGCAGGATGAACTGATCGCCGCACGTACGCGGCTCCAGCAGATGCGCACATATACGCCGCAGGCATCGCAAATCCCGTTCCTGCAAACACAGGTGCGTGAACTGGAGCAGGAAATTGCGGAACAGACCGCGAGCATTTCGGGCGGTCGCGGGTCCTTGTCTTCCAATACCGCGCGTTATCAGGAATTGCTGCTGGCATCGGAACTGGCCGACCAGCAGTTGGGCATCGTCCTCGCCACCGCGCAGGAAGCCGAAGCCGATGCGCGACGCAAGCAGGCCTATGTTGACCGCATTTCAGACCCCTCACTACCCGATTATGCGACCTATCCGCGCCGACTGCGCAGCATTATTGCAGCGTTCGTTCTGGGCCTGTTGACCTGGGGCATTCTGTCGATGTTGATCACTGGCATCAAGGAACATCGCGACTGATGCCCGGTTCGGTCCGCCACGAAGGTTCCTTACTCGACAGCCTGCGCCTCAACCAGCGGATTATCGGTGCATTGCTGGTGCGCGAAATGCTCACCCGCTATGGCCGTCACAACATCGGTTTCCTGTGGCTTTTTGTGGAGCCGATGCTTTTCACGCTGGGCGTTACCGCGTTGTGGACGGCGACCAAATCGGCTCACGGAAGTGAGTTGCCGATCACGGCATTTGCTCTGACAGGCTATTCCAGCGTGCTCTTGTGGCGCAATATGCCCGGGCGCAGCATTGGTGCCTTATGGGCCAATCTGTCGTTGATGTATCATCGCAATATCAAGGTGCTGGATATCTATCTGGCGCGGTTGCTGCTGGAATTTGGCGGCGCGACGATTTCATTCGCAGTGCTGGGCGTGGTGTTCATGGCTATGGGGATATTGGAGCCTCCCGAAGATTTCCTTCAGATCGCCGGTGGCTGGTTGCTTCTCGCATGGTTTGGCGCGGCCCTTGCCATTTTCCTCGGCGCAATTTCGCATCACAGCGAGCTGGTCGACAAACTGTGGCATCCGTTTTCCTATCTCCTGTTCCCGCTTTCGGGTGCTGCTTTCATGGTCGATGCCTTGCCGAAGGTCGCCCAGGATTTCGTGTTGTATATACCGACAGTGCATGGCGTCGAATATGTCCGCGAAGGCTGGTTCGGATCCTTGGCGCGCGCGCATTATGACCTCGCCTATCTTATCAGCTGCAATCTTGTCCTGTCAGTTGCTGCGCTGATTGCCGTGCGCTGGATCGGGCGGCGGGTGGTGCCTGAATGATCCGCGTACGCGACCTGAACAAATCCTATCCGACGCGCTTTGGTACCAAGACCGTTCTCGATGGCGTGAACTTCGAACTCGCCATGGGAGAGCGGTTGGGCATTCTTGGCCGGAACGGCGCCGGGAAATCCACGATGATCCGGCTGGTCAGCGGGGCTGAACGCCCTACATCGGGCGTTATAGAGCGCGAAATGTCTGTCAGCTGGCCACTGGCCTTTGGCGGTGCATTTCAGGCGCAGCTTACCGGCATTGACAACATACGCTTTATAACTTCGATCTATAATCAGGATTTTGACCGTAACCTCGAGTTTGTCGAGGATTTTGCCGAGCTTGGCCCCTATTTGCGCGAACCGGTGCGCAGTTATTCGTCGGGCATGCGGGCGCGGTTGGCCTTTGCCATATCAATGATCATCGAATTTGATTGCTTCCTGATCGACGAAATCGGTGCAGTCGGCGATGCCCGCTTCCATGATCGCTGCAATCACGAATTGTTTGAAGTGCGCGGCGATCGGGCGATGATTATCATATCCCATGATGCCGGATATGTGCGCGATCACTGTAATAGATGGGCAATCCTGCACGATACCAAGCTGACTCATTTCGATGATTTCGAAGAGGCCTATGGTGTTTATAAGGAATTGATTGGCGCGGAAATGCGGGCCAAGCCGGTTAGTATAGCCTATACCAATCGTGCGCGCATGATCGATTCTTCGCAGCGCGCCGCGTTGACGGATGAGCGGTTCCGCATCCATGTCCAGCAGGGTGATTGGGCGCGTGATCAACGCGATTGGAAAAAGGCGCAGCGCGAATATGCCGATGCCCTTGCGCTGTATCCCTATCAGCGCAGCTATTGGACCCAGCATGCCCATGCTGCGAAGGAGCAGGACCTCCATGCGCAGGCGGAAATATCTTATCGCACTGCAGTCGCGCTGGGCGAACCGCTGGCTGATGTGGAAGAGCATGCCGCCTTCGTAATTGCGCAGCAGGGTGATGATGACAGTGCACCTCCACCGCGCGTGCCCTTGCCCGGAGTGGCGGCGATCCAGCCGCCTACGCGTGCTGATTACGAACTGATGGCATGGCTATTCCAATCGGAAAATAATCCGCGGATGCAGGACGTCCAGTCCGGCTTGCGCGATCATGCAAGCTGTGACGAAATGGCCGCCGCGCTGATAGAATCTGCATCCTTCGCATCTGCCACATGGCGAGGCGAAACAGACGTGGAAGCGACCCTTTTACAAACCGCGGCGTGTCTTTTTGGAGAGAACCTTTCAAACACGGCCCGTGAACGCCTGACGGATGAAATAATGCCCGGTGATGACGTAATCGCGTCTCTCGCAAAAGCGGGCGCTTTTGCGCAATGGCCACGCATCCGCGATTCATTGAACAGGCTTTACCCCCAAATGCGCGATCAATCGCTTGAACGGATACATTAAATTAAATGTCTGCAAAACAACATAATATCCTGATTGACGGTTACAATCTCGGGCTGGAGAAAGGTACGGGCGTTGCTACCTACGCGCGCAATCTCAGCTATGAGCTGAAAGAATTGGGGCATGAAGTTTCGGTGCTTTACGGCAGTCCGGGGGCTTTCAGTCGCAATCCTTTGTTGCAGGAAATCTCCTTCTTCGATGGCCCGGTTGAGCAGAACCGCTTCCTCATGTTGCTGGAGCGGGCAAAACAGGCGCTCCGCGGCCCGCTCAGCTATCGTGCAAAAGAGGTGCCGATTACCGGCCGGGTCGAGGCGCGCAGCTTCCAGTCCCGATTGCCGCATTACGATACGATCTATAATTCCAGCGAGATATTCCAGAACGCACAGGGCGCATTCTGGATGTGGAAACGCGTCGTGAATGTCCGTCTGCCCAAGCAGCCTGATCTTGCGCACTGGACCTATCCACTACCTGTACGAATCTCCAAGTGCCCCAATATCTATACCATGCACGATGTTGTGCCGTTGAAGCTGCCCTACACCACGCTCGACAACAAGCGGCGCTATCTCAGTCTGCTGCGCACACTAGGGGAAGGTGCAGAGCACATTATTACCGTTTCAGAGAACTCCAAACGGGATCTCGTTGAACTGGTCGGCATTCCCGAGGAAAAGATCTCCAACACTTATCAATCGGTACAGATACCGGCCAAATTTCGCGACAAGCCTGAAGAACAGGTGGCTCGCGAAGTGGAGGGTATTACAGGGTTCGGTTATAAAGAATATCTTCTGTTCTGGGGTTCGCTTGAGCCGAAGAAAAACATCGGCCGCATGATCGAAGCTTATATGGCCAGCAAGGTGATGACACCGCTGGTCATCATCGGCGCCCAGGCCTGGAAAGCCGAAAAGGAACTTGCCCTGCTGAATGAAGACGCGGCCAAATCCGGCCTTGGCAGTATCGAGCGGCGGCGTGGTGCGCGGAAACGCATCATTCGTCTTGATTATGCACCTTTCAGCATGCTTGTCAGCCTCATCCGTGGAGCAAAAATCGCCATGTTCCCGTCGCTTTACGAAGGCTTTGGTTTACCTGCGCTGGAAGCGATGCTGCTCAAGACACCGGTCCTGTGTTCGAATACATCATCCCTGCCCGAAGTGGCAGGGGACGCAGCGCGGATGATCGATCCCTATGACACCCAGAGCATCACAACCGCTATTCGCGAGCTTGATGCCGATGCGGACCTGCGTCAGGAATTGACAAAGCGCGGCATTGTGCAGGCCGAAAAATATAGCCCTGAAAAATACAGGGAGCGGTTAGCCGCGGTATATGCGAGGTATCTGTGATGAATGTTGAAACGAAAATGCGCTTGCGATCTGCGTTGGGCGCCGCACTGCTCAGCTTGATGCTGGGCGGGTGCTATTCGCTTGGCGCGGCCGGCCCGCGCACAGGCGATGTGCGCGATTCACAGGATGCGACCTATGACAATGCCGATATCGAAATTGTGGAGCTCAATCATGCTGCCACGCAGCGAATTGCGTCCTTCTCGCAATCGCAGACCTTTGCCGAAATCTTCGGCAATGCGCAGATGGCGGCGCCGCTGATCGAGCGCGGGGATCTGATCGATGTCACCATTTTTGAAGCGCCGCCCGCCGTCTTGTTCGGAACGACAGCCAGCGGGGCAAGGCTGACAGAAGACCCCATGCTGGCGGCCAACGCTTCTATTCCACAACAACGGGTCGATGAAGATGGGACGATTTCCCTGCCTTTCGTCGGATCGTTGGGCGTAGCTGGCCGTTCACCCGCGCAGGTTCAGCGCGACATTGTTTCGCGCCTGCGCGGTCGTGCGCATGATCCGCAGGCTATTGTCCGGCTAGTAGAGAACAACGCCAGCAATGTGACCATTCTTGGCGATGTGGCGAAGACCCTTCGCGTGCCACTCACGACGAGAGGGGAGCGTTTACTCGATATTCTGGCCGAAGCGGGCGGGCCGACAGAAGACGTCGACAAAACAACCATTCGCCTTGCCCGCGGCATCACGGCGACAACTATGGCGCTGGAAACGATCATCCTTGATCCATCGCAGAACGTGCCCGTGCAGACTGGCGATGTGGTCACAGTAATACACCAGCCGTATAGCTTCATTGCGCTGGGTGCAGTCCAGCAGAGTGCGGAAATCCCGTTCGAAGGTTCGGGCTTGTCGTTGTCACAGGCACTTGGCCGCGTGGGCGGCTTGCGCGATGACCGCGCCGATGTGCGCGGCGTGTTCATATTCCGCTTCGAAGACCCAGATGCCCTATCGGCAGAGACGTTGGCGGATGCGCGGACAACGCAGGAAGGCAAGGTTCCTGTGATCTACCGTCTTGATCTATCGGACGCGTCCAGCTTTTTCGTGGCGCAAGATTTCACGATGCGTGACAGTGATATACTATATATCTCCAGCGCACCGGGGGCCGATTTGCAGAAATTCCTGTCGGCGCTTTCCAATGCTGCATTATCGACGATAGCCATCGGCAATTCGCTTTAGCAAAGGGTCAGGCCATCCGCGAAAAAAGCACAGTCCACACGACAATGGCCAACCAGCCCGCCACGGCTCCTGCGAACAGGAACAGGGCCAAGCCGGCAAACCCGGCTATGACAGCCAGCGCCAGTGCCAGTGCATAGAAGTCGCGCATGAATATCTTGGCCAACACAGCGCCAATCGGATTGGGCGAAGTAGAAAAACGGGTTTTGAGCGCATCGAAATGCACGCGCCCATCCCGCCGATAGGCAATCGTGCCCAATATCAGCAATCCGATGGCAAGCAGCACAAGGCCTGCCGCTCCAGCGGAAGCGGGCAACGTTTCGCCTTGCTGACAGAGGTTCCAGCTCAGGCCCATAATGAAGCCCAGATTGGTGAAGGCGTCAGTGACGCTGTCCATCGTGGCACCGGCCTGGGAGGTGCGGAAAGTTGCCCGCGCAATCTCTCCATCGACCCCGTCAAGAACCGATGCCGCCTGAAACAAAACCGCCCCGATAATCGCGCCTGTCGTTCCGCCAAGCAAAAGCGCAGCGATCATCACCAACGCGAAAATGGCCACTGCAACTGTTGCGTAAAGCGGAATGATTTGTGGAAATACATGCAGAAGGACGCGGGTTATCCCCTGCGAGACAGGCCGATTTAGATGACGCGAAACGATACCATCGGTGGGCTTGGCGGTATCTTTGATTATTTGCGCATGGAGCGCGTGCAAGCGCGACATGGCCGGAAGGTGCCGCGTGCCTTTTGGCAAGACTGCATCTTCCAGTATTACAATCCCCTCCATGATATGCGGTGCAGCGGAACCAGTTGGATATTGATCATCGCAAGGGTTCATTGCCACGCCAGAACAAAGCCGGTGCCACTCCTCAAGACAATGCATCGAAGGGCGCCAGCCCCCCGGCACGCTTATCGCGATTCTGCGCCAGCGCTGCCTGTTCGGAAGCGCCAGAACGGCGCGCACGGCTGCGGGGATGCCTGCAACAGGGTAGTTTGCAGCCTGCTCGCTTTCAAAGCGGATGATCATATCGGAATGTGGCACGGGCAGCCTAGTCGCAGCTTTTGCGCAATTGGCCAAGCGGGGTGCAGGCGTACAACCCATTGCTCTGGTGCGGATTGTCCTACGCTTACCTGCTTGGTAAGAGCGATCGCATGAACACGCCATCGGCAGACGAGCACGGCCCTGCTGCCGCCACGCCCGATGGTGCGCGAAAACGCCCTCCAGAGCTGGAAGACTGGCTCAACCGACATTTGTATCACCCGCTCAGCTTCCGCCTCGCCAGGCTGCTTGCGCGCACGCCTGTGACGCCAAATATGGTATCGCTGGCTGGCGGACTTGCAGTCGCATTGGCGGCCTATTTCTACGCCGCACTATCCTATCCGCTATCTGCGCTGCTGGGCCTTGGCGTGCACATGTCGTGGCATGTACTCGACGGTGCCGATGGCGATCTTGCACGGATGACAGGCAAGGTCAGCCCGACAGGCGAATTTGTCGATGGCCTGTGCGACTACCTTGGTCATATCGTCATGTATCTGACGCTGGCGAGCCTTGTGGTGCCGTTGCTGGGTATTTGGGCATGGCCACTGGGGGTGTTTGCTGGGTTGAGTCGTGCGGCACAGTCGAATTTCTACGAAAGCCTGCGGCGCAATTACGAAGAATGGGCATATGGGCGCGAATGGCTCGGTTCTCCTGAAAAGCAAAGCAAGGACAGCCCGCGTCTGGTGCGCGCCTATCTCCGAGGCGCCAATTCGCTGCTTCCGCTGGCCAATGATATCGGCCCGCTAATTTTCGATCCGCAGATCGCGCCTGCTGCGCGACACATTATTGCCCGACACAAAGGCGCGCTATTGGCAGGGCTGGAGCCGTTCGGAGCGAATTACCGCACTATTGCTCTGGGTGCCGCGATGATGGTGCAAATGCCCGCCCTGTATCTGGTTTACGAGGCTGTTGTGCTCAATATCGCTGCGGTCTGGATGGTGAGACGCAAGCGTCGGATGCTGAACATGATATTTTCGCAATTGAGCAACTCTCAACCTTCCAGAACATTGCGATAGATTGCGAGATTGGCATTCGCGAATTCGCGCCAGTCGAATGCTTTTGCGCGTTCCAGCCCGGCGGCTTTCATCGCCGCGGCCTTGTCCGGTTGGTTGACAATACTGCGCAAGGCTGTGGCGATTGATCCGCAATCTTCAGGATCGACCAGCAACGCGGCGCCTCCTGTCACTTCAGGCATTGCCGATCTGTCCGACGTGATGACGGGGCATCCGCAAGCCATGGCCTCGACCAGCGGGTTGCCAAAACCCTCACACAAGGATGGGTGCAGCAGGGCCTGAGCGGAGCCGTACAGCGCAATAAGCTCCTCTGCATCGATTGTGCCGGGTGTATGAACTCGGTCTGTTAAACCCAACTTGGTAATCAGCGGACGAAGTGTGTTTGCAGACTGCCGCCTCTGGATGAGGATCATATGTATATCGGGTCGATCGGCGAAGGCTTGATGGAAGGCGTGGATGGCGACAGGATGGTTTTTGTAAGGCGCATTTTGGCCAACCGTGAGAATATATCTGGCATCAGGGCCTAGACCCAGGTGCTGCAATGTGGAGGGGCCTTTGCTGGTTGGGCGAAACTGCGTGGCGACACCGTTGCGGGTCACATGAACCCGATCGGCCGGCGCGAGATCATGCCTGACGATTTCTGCCTTTGATGCCTCGCTGACAGTGGCGATCGCAGTGCTTCTACGTAAGGCGTGCCGTAATCCAGAACTGTAGAACAAGCGGTCTACAATTCCGGCAACATGCGAGTTGCACCAGTGGGGCTGGTTCAGCCACATGATGTCATGGACGGTAGTAACGCTCGGAATGTCCAGCCCCCGCGGCAGGATATTGGCCGGAGAATGGTAGAGGTCGATGCCGGATAAATCGACGATGCGCGGCAACCACCAGGCCGTTGCGGGCCCATTGGCTGCCGCTTTCACAGTGATTTCCTGCACATTGGGCGCATCACTCAGCCTGCCGGGAAATCGTGGGTTCTTGAGAAAGAGGAAGCGTAGTTCAGAGGCCAGTGTCGGCAGATTATCTACGAGAGCACGCACGCACTCCGCGATGCCGCTTGGGCGATCATGTAAATAGCGGCAATCGATGCAAATAGTCGTACTCGTTGACAAAATTTTACTCGCAGTGCAGTTGACAAACTTGGCGCAATAATGCTGCATTGCAACATAATGACGTGGCCATTCACAATAGCTTTTCTATCGCGTATTCGCTCCAAGTAGAAACACGAATTGCTGTATCGGGCTGATCATTGAATATGGAGCTTTTTGCGGCATAACGTAGAGAATGGCATGGCGGTGTCGTGCCAAGAGCATTAACAGGAAGCGCGTAATGGCTCTTTTCAGAATCCGGACAGGCTACAGTCAGCCTTCAAGCGTTACTTCGCCAGCCTCCGCCCCCTGCAGCTACGGTAGAATTTGAATGACAAAAATAAGGGTCGCGATCATCGGTATTGGCAATTGCGCCAGTTCGTTGGTTCAGGGCGTTTCATATTACGGTGATGCCGATAATCGCGACGGCACGATCTATGAATTTGTCGGTGGCTATGCCGTTACCGATGTCGAATTCGTGCTGGGCGTTGATGTAGATGCCCGCAAGGTCGGACGACCGCTGGCCGAAGCAATCTTCGCCAGACCCAATAATACGAAGGTTTTCCACCAGAATGTGGATTGTGGCTCGGCCAGGGTCATCAAGGGTTGCCAGCTTGATGGCGTGGCCGCTCACATGACACAGGATAAGGAACGCGGAGTTGTTCTGGACGAATCTGCGGATGGTACACGTGAGGAAATCGTCGCGGCGATTAAGGAGTGCCGCGCTGATGTATTGCTTAATTTCCTTCCTGTCGGCTCCCAAAAAGCGACCGAATTCTATATAGAATGTGCGCTGGAGGCAGGCGTGGCAGTAGTCAATTGCATGCCGGTGTTCATCGCCAGCGATCCTGCATGGGAAGCGCGTTTTCGCGAACACGGGCTGCCGATTGTGGGGGATGACATCAAGGCGCAGGTTGGCGCAACCATTGTCCACCGAACGCTTGCAAATCTGTTCGCCACCCGCGGCGCCAGCATCGACAGGACTTACCAGCTCAATACCGGCGGCAATACCGATTTCATGAACATGCTCGATCGCGAGCGGCTGACTTCCAAGAAGCTGTCCAAGACAGAGGCCGTTCAATCGGCTTTGGCGGAGCGGCTGGCCGATGAGAATATTCGCATCGGACCGTCCGAATATGTGCCGTGGCAGGAAGACAATAAGGTGTGCTTCCTGCGGTTGGAAGCTACCCAGTGGGGCGGCGTTCCACTCAATATCGAATTGCGGCTATCGGTCGAAGATAGCCCGAATGCGGCGGCATGCGTCATCGATGCCCTACGCTACTGCAAGATGGCGCGCGATCGCGGCATCAGCGGTGCATTGACCGCACCAAGCGCCTTTTACTGCAAACATCCGCCTGTCCAGTTCACTGAGGACGTTGCCATTGCGCTTCTCGAAGAGTTCGAGGCAGAGGGCCTCAAGGCTGCGGAATAGCGCATGCGGGTTCGGGCAGGGCAGGTTGATTCGCTGCGGGTCCGGGCAAGCGGAGGTCCCGCCTAATGGATGGTCTGATCCTCGCTGCCGGCGAAGGCTCTCGCCTGCGTGCACTTGGCAATAGCAAACCGTTGGTCGAAGTAGGCGGCTGCCATCTTATCGAAATTGCAATGCGGCAATTAGCATCGGCGGGTGTGAACCGCGTGATCGTGGTTACGGGCCATGATGCGGTTACACTCGAAGCCAGACTGCCCCTTTTCGCTGACCGGGCGGGTGTGGCTGTTGAAAGCGTCCGGCTGAAAGACTGGTCACGCCCTAATGGATATTCGGTGGTGGCAGGGGCGACGCGCATTTCAGGCGATTATCTGTTGGTCATGGCAGATCATATCCTATCTTCGGCAATCCTGTGCCAATTGGCCGATTGTCGTGGTAATAATAGCGGCACCACGCTGGCCATTGATCGCCGTGTCGAGGATGAACTGATAGATCCCGACGATGCTACATGGGTCAGGATCGAGCAGGGCAATCATATTGTGGCAATCGGTAAGGCGCTGACCCAATATAATGCGGTCGATTGCGGGGCCTTTCTGGCCACGCCTGAACTTGCCCCGGCCATCAAGCAGGCCATTGCTTTGGGCAAGTCCGGGTCCTTGTCGGATGGCATGCAGCTTCTTGCTGATGCCGGGCGAGCCTATATTGCTGATATTGCGGGATCGTGGTGGATTGACGTCGACGATCCACGCGCTCATGCCCTCGCCGAAGAATATGGACCTACACATATTCCGGCGATGCGGAAAGCAGCGCTGGTTGACGAAATAAAGGGCCGGGAAACTCCAGCGTAATGGAGCAGGCGGCACGTCCTTTCCTGCTGGATGCAACGCGGCTCATTTCGCGCAGCTGGACAGGTCGACGTGCCACAGGCATCGACCGCGTCTGCTATGCCTATCTGGACCGTTTTCGTGAAAATGCACGCGCGGTTGTGCAGTTTGGCGGCGTGGTTCGCGCATTGGGCAATGACCATTCGGACATGTTGTTTGACCTGCTTGATGGACCGGACAGCAATTTTCGCAAGCAGTTGAAGGCAGGCGCACCTGTCGCCCTGTTGGGCAGGGATCGCCCTCAGGACTTGTCCGGCGCGATCTATATCAATGCCAGCCATACCGATTTTGATCTTTCGGGCCATGCCCGCTGGGTGGAAACAAACGGTGTGCGACCGGTGTATTTCCTGCACGACCTCATCCCGATCACTCACCCTGAAATTTGCCGACGCAAGGCGGTACGGCGCCATACAGGCCGTGTGCGCGCAGCCTTGAAGTGCGCAGCTGGGATTATCGTCAATTCGCGCTCTACGGCTGACGAACTCCGCCGTTTTGCAGGTGATAGTCGGCTGGAACTTCCCTCGGTCGTCGCTGCTCCGCTGGCAGGGGCGCAGTTGATGGATCCGAACGCCATCCCGTCAGCAACAATGCAAGGCGCGCAGGCCTCCGGCCATGTCCGACCGTATTTCCTGTGCATCGGCACGATCGAACCGCGCAAGAATTACCTCATGCTGCTGCGTGTCTGGGAGCGGCTGGTCGAGAAGAAAGGTAAGCTTGCTCCGCGACTGGTGATTGTTGGTCAATTGGGGCAGGATGCGCGCTTCGTGCGGAAAGTGCAGGACCAGATCGCCCGGCTCGGGGGACATGTCGAACTGGTGGCTGGGTGTGATGATGAACGACTTGGGCTATATGTGAAGCACGCCAATGCGCTGCTGATGCCAACCCTTGCCGAAGGGTTCGGTCTACCGCTGGTAGAGGCGCTGAATGCCGGGACGCCTGTCATAGCCAGCGATCTTCCTGCCTTGCGCGAGATGGGACAGAATATTCCACTTCACCTGCCGCCCGGAAATGTGGAGGTGTGGGAAAACGCAATCCTATCTTATGACAACCCCTTATCTGATCGGGTGCGGCAGATGACACTGCTGCCGGCGTATAAAGCGTATAGTTGGGATGATCATTTCAACGCGGTCGAGCCGTGGTTGTGGCAATTGCCCCAGCCACGATTGCAACTGGCCGAAAGCCCCCGGCTCAGGCAGTTGCGCAGCTGAGCCGGACTGGCTCCTCGTGTGAACATATTGTCCGATACGATGTTTAGCGTTGCACGCGGCCCGAACCATCGCCTGACATGAGCTTTTCGACTTCGGAAATACTGACGCGGTTGAAATCGCCCAGGATCGAGTGCTTCAGGCAGCTCGCCGCGACGGCAAATTCAAGCGATTGCTGGCGATCTTGATAGGCATTGAGGCCGTAAATGAAGGCCGAAGCAAAGCTGTCTCCGCCGCCCACGCGATCAACGATATCGGTCATCTCGTAGTGACGTGAAAGCTTGAACCCGGCATCCCTGTCACGCAGACAGGCTGACCAGCCATTGCGATCGGCGCTGTGGCTTTCACGCAGGGTGATGCCAATGGTCTGCATGTCGGGATAAATTTGCAGCACCTTTTCCGACAATGCTTCATACTTCCTGGTGTCGAGCTCGCCCGATTCCACGTCAACATCGACCGAGATGTCGAGCGATTTCTGGCAATCTTCCTCATTGGCGATACCAACATCGACATGGCGGACCAGTTCGCGCATCACCTCTGGCGCTGTCTTGCCGTATTTCCACAATTTGCCACGATAGTTGAAATCGCATGAAACGGTGACGCCCGCCTTCTTGGCGGCGGCGAGACATTCAAGGCTGAGATCGGCCGCAGACTGGCTGAGGGCAGGGGTAATGCCGGTTATATGCAGCCAGTGAACGCCTTCGAAGATCGCTGCCCAGTCAAAATCGCCCGGAGCCGCTTCGCAGATAGATGAATGGGCACGATCATAGACGACCTTGGAAGGGCGCTGGTTGGCCCCTGCTTCAAGGTAATAGATGCCGACGCGATCACCCGAACGGCGCACGTGCGAGGTATCGACACCGAAGCTGCGCAATTCGCGGATCGCCGCTTCGCCGATGTCGTTATCAGGCAGGGCGCTGATGAAGCCTGCATCGCAGCCGTAATTGCTTAATGCGACGGCGACATTGGCTTCCCCTCCACCAAATGTTGCCTCGAACGCAGGGGATTGAAAAAACCTTTCATGCCCGGGCGTCTTCAGGCGGAGCATGATCTCGCCAAAGGTTAGATACTTTGCCATCTCGTAATTCTACTTCCTGGATCTGGTAGCTATCTCGACCGCCTCTTGGGCAAGACGGGTGATCGACGAGTAATCGCCGGCGGCGATGGCATCGGCGGGTGTCAGCCAGCTGCCGCCACAGGCAATGACCTGCGGCAAAGCCAGATATTCCGAGAGGTTGGCGGCAGAAATGCCGCCAGTCGGCATGAAGTGCATCTTGCGAAAAACCGAACCCAAAGCCTTGAGCATGGGCGTGCCGCCTGCTAGGCTGGCGGGAAAGAACTTGACCGTTTCAAGCCCAAGGCAATGCGCGCGTTGCACTTCGCCTGCCGTCATCGTGCCGCCATAGAACGGCACTTTGCGATCAATGCATAACTGCGCGACATCGTCCACCAGACCAGGTGACACGATAAATTGCGCACCCTTGCCCAATACGGCGGAGGCCTGATCCACCGTGAGGACAGTGCCTGCCCCCACGATAACATCATCCACGCTACGCACGATTTGTGCCATGCATTCCACAGCGCTATCGGTACGCAGCACGCATTCGAGAACGCTCAGGCCACCGGCTTTGAGAGCCTCTGCCGTCTTAACTGCAACATCGGGATCATCCGCCTGTATCAGCGGAACCACCGGCGCCTGGGCCAGTCTGGCCTCTATCTTTTGTTGGATAGCCATCGATCAGGAATACAGCGTGCCGCCGTTGATATCGATATTCGTACCCGTGATGAATGATGCTCCATCCGAAGCAAGATAGACCACCGCATCGCCGATTTCCTCTGCACGGCCTTGTCGGCGCAGCGGCGTTGCAGCGGCCACGGCTTCGCGCACGGCATCCTTGGTGAAAGTGTCGTGGAAAGTCGTTGCGATCATGCCAGGGCACAGCGAATTGACGCGGATACCCTTGGGGCCGAGTTCCTTGGCCATGGCACGGGTGAAGGTGATAACCGCACCCTTAGACGTGGCATAGGCTGCTGCGCCCGGACCACCGCCATCACGGCCCGCCTGCGAAGCGAGGTTCACGATTGCGCTGCCTTCACGCATCAGCGGTACAACTGCCTGCGTCGCGAGGAAGGTCGAAGTGGCATTCAACTGCATGACCCGATTGAAGAAATCTTCGTCCATTTCAGCCAGCGCCTTGCGCGCGACAAGACCGCCAGCAACATTGACCAGAATATCGACATGCTCACCAAAGGCTTCGCGCGTCGCATCAACCAAGGCGATGACATCGGCCTGCTTGGTCATATCGCCGCGAACCTTGATTGCCTTGCCGCTGCCGGCAGCTTTGATCTGGGCCAGCGTTTCGTCAGCGTCGGATTCACTATTGTAGTAATTGACGGCGACATTGGCGCCTTCTTTGGCGAGGCTCACAGATATGGCTCTGCCGATGTCACGGCTGCCGCCTGTTACAATTGCGACCTTGCCTTGCAGCTTGCTCATGTTTGTCCCTTTCTGAGGATCGAGTGTAGGAGTTGATTAGGTGGTTTTTGGTTTCAGCGGCCTGATGTTGGGGCACAGGATCAGAACCGACAGCACGGTGGCAATTGCCAGGCCCGCGCCAACGGCAAATGCCGGTGCGTAGGAATTTACCGTGATAAACGGGATGAGGAAGTTCAGCCCAACAACCGCCAGTTTAGCAGCCGTGCCGGCAAAACCCGCCAGCGTGCCGACTGATCTTCCGCTGTAGAAATCGCTCGGCAAGGTTTGGATATTACCGATTGCGGTCTGAAACCCGAAGAGGATGACAGCCATTAGCAACACGGCGTAGATCGGTGTTGCTGCCTGCGTCGTCGCCAGAAGCGATACAAGCATGATGATGCCGCCCAGCGAAATCACCGTCTTGCGGGTGCGATTGACGGTCCAGCCTGCGGCAATGCGGTTTTGCGCCAGCAGGCCGCCAAACCAGGCGCCGACCATGGCCCCGGCATAGGGGACCCATGAATAGAGGGCGATTTCCTCCACGCCGAAACCATATGTTTCGTAAAGATAGAGAGGGAGCCAGCCAACGAAGAGCCACCAGATGGGATCGATAAAGAAGGACGCCATGATAACGCCCCAGCTTTCCTTGCGCGACAGGATTTCGCCCGTGGTCGGAGCATAATCCGCTACTTCGTCGACATCCTTGTTGCGCTGTCCGGTGAGAATGAACTGGCGCTCTTCTTCGCTGATCCAAGGATGTGCTTCGGGACCGCTTTTGTAAACAATGAGCCAGGGCACCAGCCACAGGAAGCCGAGCACACCGATCAGGATAAAGGTGATCTGCCAGCTATCGAACAAGGCGAAGAAAATGCCCACCACCGGCGCGCCGATGATACCGCCGATTGCAGCGCCGGAGTTGAAGATACCTTGCGCAAAGGCGCGCTCATTGATCGGAAACCACTCGGCATTGGCCTTGGTGGCGCCGGGCCAGTTGCCCGCTTCTGCCACGCCCAGCAGAGCGCGGAAGACGGAGAAGCTGAGTATACCGGCAGCCACGGCATGGAGAACCGTAGCGATCGACCAGCCGACGATCGACAGGACAAAGCCCAGCCTGGTTCCGATCCAGTCGAAGACCTTGCCGAAGATCGACTGGCCAAAGGCATAGGCAAAGGTAAAAACATTGATGATGATCGCGTAATCTGTCTTGGTGAGGCCGAGATCTTCTGAAATTTCGGGCCACAGCACGGCTAGCGCATTGCGATCTATGTAATTGATGATCGTTGCGAGCGCGACCAGCGCGACGATCCAGAAACGCAGACGGTTTTTCATCATTTTGCTCCTCCATCCGGCAGAAAGTCTTCGCGCATAGGCGTGAATATGTCGCTGATTACGCCTGCTTCGATGCAGGTCATGCCATGCTGCAGTCCGGCAGCGATGAACCAGCTGCAACCCGGGCCCATCTCTCGCTCTTCTCCGTCGATGAGGACGAGGAAGCGCCCCTTTTCGATAAAGGTTATCTGGCTGTGCGGATGCGCGTGGACAGAGCCTGCTACACCTGCGTCGAACCACAAACGGCACAGCATCAATTGCGGGCCATAGGCGAGGATCTGGCGCTTGATGCCCGGCTCCAGCGTTTCCATCGCACAATTATCAGCGGTGAAGAAGCGTCGTGCGGGTTCTGCCAGCTGGCTGCTAGCTGTCATTCGCTCGCTCCACCAAGGTCCAGCAGGGCAAGCTTGCCAGTCCAGCGTATTTCACGTCCGTCAATCATTAGCGAATGGGGAGATCCATCCGCCGATTCAGGTGAAACGGCCACGGCAAATTGGTGACCATCTAGAAGGGTGACGATCACCGCTTCATGCGTTCCATCAGCGCCATGCTGCAGATTTGCGATCCTGCTGCGGCTGGCGACTGTTTGTTCCGTTGCCCCGTCAAACAGGCCATGCGGTTCCAGGACAGAGGCAAAGCGCACGCCGCCAGTACCCTCTCGGCGCAGAATGGCAAGCGGTTCGCGCCGCAGGTTGAAGGATGGATCGCTAGCGCCGGTCTCACCCAGAATGATCTCGGTCTGACCATCGGTTGCAAAGCGATAGGTGTAAAAGCGATTATCAAACAGCCAGGTCAGAAAGCCTTCGCCAGGCTGCGGTCGAGCGCGGGCATCGACCCATATGTGCTGATAACCCTCATCCTCGCCAAGCACAGGGCGCGCTTGCGTGTAGGAAGTGGATTCGAAGCCGGTTTCCATCAGATGGCCGGTGTAATGTACCGGCAGATCATATTGATGTGACGCGGCAGCATCCGCCGACATGAAATCCACTACAATCGGAAATTGCAGGCCGGGGATTTCAGCCATGACCAATGTGCGGCGCATGGTCGTATCGGCATAGGCCCCTGCGATCAGGGCGGAGCTTGCCTGCAGGCCGGGTGTGTCGCTGAACATGACCTGCCTTGGCGCGATCTGTTCGGCAATATCGACATCACCGCCGAAATGGCTTGTCTCGTCCAGAGCCAGCGTGTTGTGAGCGATGGTCTGCTTGGCCCAGCTTTCATTTTCGGGAAGGTAACGACCGCCTGCCTTGGCCTCGATGTTGAGAAAGCGGGCCGCGCCATAATCGCGCAGGATTTCATGACCATTGGCATAAAGCTGCCAGGTGAGCTTGTCGAAATG
This sequence comes from Aurantiacibacter atlanticus, assembly GCF_001077815.2. GTDB lineage: Bacteria > Pseudomonadota > Alphaproteobacteria > Sphingomonadales > Sphingomonadaceae > Alteraurantiacibacter > Alteraurantiacibacter atlanticus. The sequence continues at coordinate 778,081 of NZ_CP011310.1, forward strand.
GCCGTGGCCCATGCCTTGCGAAGTGTTCTTGGCCACCAGGGCCATGTGGCCCGGCTGTGCTCCGCTGCGCAATATGGCAACTGCACCCTGATCGCCCTCCGGACCGTCACTCAGCAATAATGAGCGGAACGGGAATTCCTCGGCTTCACCCGCAGCAAGCGCGCGTGATAGTTCAAGGCCTTCGGGAGAGATGACGGTGCGGCCCTGCCAGCGGGCAATATCGAGAAGTGTCGGATCACCGGTTATCGCATAACCGATGGCGACGCCCTGATAGAGTTCCTCGGTGCGCAGGCTCTTGTCCTTCAGCGCATCATTAAAGGGGAAAAACCGCCCATCATAAGTCTGCTGGATGGTCGACAAAAGCGCTTTGCGCAAAATGCCATCACGATGGCCAAAGATATCACGCTCGGGCTCGTTACGGGCGATGGCGCCTGCAAAAACCATGAAGGGCATCAGTGCGTATCGCTGATAATAGGGGCCTTCGGTGTAATAACCATCTGGCGAGAAAAGCAATTCTGTCTGACGCAGGAAGCCGGTGGCTCCATCACGGTTGGAACCCATGAGGGCGCGCTCCACCAGATCATCGTCCCCCAGCACATAACCTGTCATGCCAACGCCGGCAGTCGCCCAGGTGGCGTGATTATGGATGAGGTTGAAGGTGCGCGATGAATCTACCGACAGGAAGTGCGCGGCGCGGCGGAATACCTCGGTATCGATCCGTTCGCGCGTTGCTGCATCCAGCGTATCGCGGATCTGTTCATATCCCTGAACGGAATTGACCAGCCACACCGCATCATTGAGCACCTGCCAGAACAGCCGGCCAGAGTTCTGATTACTGCGTGCCGGGTGATCGCCCAGAGTGGGGTAGAGATCGGCATATTCCAGCAGCATGTCGCGCACGAAATCGGCATATTTCTGCTCACCCGTCAGACGATAAAGGTGGCCGCCCAGATACATTGCGCGATAATTGCGCTTGTGCTGTTCATGGGTGTAGCCGCCGCCCTGATCGACAGGTTCAGGCACATTGATCCCGGCTTCCATCATCTCTTCGACAAACTGGACAGAACGCGCCATTTCCTCTGCAAAGAAGGGTGGGTATTCAGCCTGTGCCTGCATGGAGTTTTCGGCTCCGGCGCTTTCATTAATTGGATTGGCGAGGGCTGGCTGTGTGGCTGTCAACGCGGATGCGGACAGCATCATGGCTGCAAGGCGGATCACTGGGCTGCCTCCGAAAAAAAATTGTTGCGGGTCATCTCGACCCTTGGTTCACCGGCAAAGTTCAGCTCTGTCAGTTGCGGCGGGAGAGTTGCCACGAATTCATTGCCTGACAGCCGGGTATTCGGCGTGCCGACAGTGTGCGTGATTGAAAGCGGTGCAGAGGCGGTAAAGCTGTTGCCCGATATCTCTGTTTCCTGGACACCGTGCAGAGTGAGAGAGGTGCCGGCGTTTGCGGCCCTGCCGACATTGGTGAAGTGCGAATTGCGGATATTGACGTGAGGGCCGAAAGTGCTTTCATCGGTGCCGCCGCGATAAACATTGGCCAGGGCCCCGCCTATATCGGTGAAGTGAGAATCCTCGATCGTGAGGTAATCCACATTGTAGCGACCCAGATCATCCACCTCTGCAAAAGCAGAGACGATGGTGCCGGTAATGTCACTGAAACTGCTGTTACGGATCGTCACCGCATCAGCCATCGTGGCCTTGCCGATGGTGATCACGTTGAAATTGCGATTGACCGTCAGATTGCGCATTTCGACGCTATCAAGCTCGACCAATACATTGCCAAGAATCGGCGTATTGCTGGTGCGGATGACCGAATTGCCAGCTGCATCCGGAGCAAGCTCGCCATCGATGACCAGCTTTTCCAATTGCAGGCCGCCGCCATCGCGGATTTCAAACAGAGAGGGGCGGGCAAAGCGTATTATGGGAAGGGTGCCATCCTGCGCCGCAACACCGCGAATGGTCAATGAATGGTCGACCTGCAAAGTGCGCTCAAGTTCATAGGTGCCCGGGGCAATCTGCAAAATGTCGCCATCGCGCGCCTGCTTGAACGCTGTGAAAAGGGTATAGCCGTCGCCGGAAACTTCCAGCGTGCGACCTGTCTGGAACGGGCCTTCATTATCTGGTTTGCCGTAATAGCTAGCGCCAACTTCATCGAGCGACATGACGCGAAGATCGCGTGGAGCACCAATTTCGGCGAGCGCTGGATCGGTCGGGTAGAGCAACCCGGTGGCCGCGCGCACCATCTCCGTCTCTGCACGGCTAATGGCTTCTGCTGCACTGTGCACAGATCCCGCAATCAAGGCATTATCGCGCAGGGCGATGCCGGAAATATCGGCATCCACTTCAATGAAGGTTCCGTCATCAAGACCGCTGAACAAATTGCGCAACAAGCTTGTGTTGACAGGTGGGGCAGATCTTTCTGCGTCAGCGCCGGCGCCCAGCGTGATGCGGTAGCTGTCGAGCACGCTATTGCCCTCGATGACTGCCCCATCGACCTGCACATAGCGGTTGACGGGTGAGTTGGGCACACCGTTCATCACGGTCAACGCACTGGTGAAGCCCGTGCCGCGCAGGCCTTCCATGTAATTGTCGCGGACGGTCTGATTGCGGTTGATAACCCTTATGCCGCCCGTGTGATCTTTTCCGTGTCCGAGGAAGACATTGCGCTCTACCAGACTGTTATCACCATGGCGCAGCGTTACTGCGCCCGCAGAGCGCAGGAACAGATTCTCGCGGATCACATTGCTGCCGGATTTGCTGGAGATGATCTCCACTTCGCCATCCACGCGGTCGAACACATTGTTTTCGACCACGGTGTTTGAATTGAACATCGAATAATGGCTTGTGCCGATACGCAGCGTTTCACCGCCATTGGAACCGAGGACCGGGCGCGGGCCGAAATAATTATGGTCGATGCGATGGTTGTTCTCGCGGCTTTCCTCGCTGTTGAGGCGCACTGCCAGCGTGACACCGGGATTGGTCTTGCCGATTAGATTGTTGTGATCGAAGCGATTGTTGCGGCCAAACATGGCCACCCAGATATCGCTTTCGGTCCTGTCGGGTTTGCTGAAACTATCGATGACGATTTGCGTCACGCGCGTATCATAGGCCAATTCATCGCTGTCACGGCGAAAGGCGATGACTTCGCCTGTCGGACTGTAGCCATTGGTGAAGACCAATCCTGAAACCAGAATGTGATGCCCGCCAATCCGTAAATTGGACTGGCCTGTCAACGTAACACCGCCCGGCGTCTGCGATCGGATGGTTATGGGCCGATCGGCCGTGCCGTGGCCGGCAACCACCATTTCAAAGTCGCGCCATTCGCCATCGGCAAGGATGATGGCATCACCCGCATCAATTTGATTGAGCGCGTTTGAATATTCTTCCTGGTTCGCGACATGGTAATCTTCAGCCTGCGCTGGAATTGCAAACAGACTTATCGCGGCCAACCCCAAGGGTATCCTGCCTAGCATCCAACATCTCTCCAGTTCTTATCCTATCGAGCATAGGACACTGAGCGAGATCGTCAACCAAATTTCTATGCCAAAGCCGAACTATCTGTCATACCAATTGTCTAGCCCCTGTCAGCCGAGGCGTCCGGTCGCCAGGAAGCGTTCCCTGCTTTGGCTGGCACGCTGCTGCACTTCCCGAAGCGCCTGCTGCTCGGTCGTGTCCAGCATGTTCTCAATCAAGCGACTGAAGTGTTCGCGCATGGCGGCCCTTGTCCCTGCAGCATCGCGCGCTTTCAGCGCATTTACTACGGCAATGTGCTCATCTGACCGTTGCTTGGCATCATGCACGCAAACCGCCTCATACGTTGCTTTGACCTGAGGAATTTTCTCTCTCATGCGCCATAAAGACTGCACGGTGTGCACCAGCGCCTGGTTTTTGGAGGCTTTGGCGACCAGCATATGGAATTTTTCGTCAGCATCATTGGATGCCTTTCCATCGGAAACGCTCATCACCTCGATCAGCTCTTCGAGCTGCTCAATTTCCGCATCTGTAATGTTATGCGCGGCAAGTGCCGCAGCTTCGGATTCGATCAGTAACCGCGCCTCGGTAACTTCGAAAGCACTCGCAACGGGCAGCTCCCCGTGACTGCCCCCGGGCGATTCACTAACATAGACGCCGCTGCCGGTCTTGATTTCGAGACGGCCGGTTGCCTGAAGAGCAATTTCCGCCTCCCGAATGGTCACGCGGCTCACGCCCAGCCGCTCGGCCAGTTCGCGCTCTCCGGGCAGGCGGGATCCTGGGGGATAGGCACCCTCTTCAATGAGTGCCGCGATCTGGGTTGCGACGGTCTGGTATAATCTTTTCGCGGCCATTGCCTGTTCTGTTACCTCTGATTGGTCTTAGCTTGGTCTAATTCGTACTCTTTATCCTACCAATTTCAGTTTGTAAGGGGAAGGGGTCAGGCGGAATACGCCCGCCCGCCTCCGCGATCAAAACTTAAAGCGAATACCGGCGAAATAGCGCGAGCCGTAGACCTGAATGGCACCAAAATCATCGGTAGCGCCGCGATAATTGACCCGCGGTTCATTGAAGAGGTTGATGCCTTCAAGGCGCACCGCGATATTATCGGTAATGTCGTAGGAAATGCGCGCTTCGAACACGCCCGTATCGTCGACATAGCGGACACGGCCAGGGGTCGACACGAACTGCTGGAAATAGCGCGAACGATATTTGTAAACGCCCTGCAGGTTGAGCTTGCCGATCTGGTAATAGACCTGCGCCGACAGAACATGCTTCGACAGGCCGAAGATATCGGCTGACGGGATCAGCCCGCTATTCTGGACAATTGTTTCGTTATTCAGCACGCTGGTAGTAGCGGCCAACGTATCGTCTTCGAATTCGAAGTCCGAATTGGCGTAGTTATAGCCAATCTTTAAGCCAAGACCGTCAAGCGGCTGCGGCAAATAGCTGAGGCGGAGGGCGACCGACACTTCAAGACCATAGATCGTGCTTGTATCGGAAGACGTGTTAATGGTGCTTACCGGCGCCTCGATCTCCATCCCGTCGACGATAAAGGTTTCGTTGCGGACAATAGTGTCGAACCCGCCGTTGAAGCTCTTGCAATAACCGCCCACGGCAACAATCGTATCTGCATTCGGATACCACTCCACCGATGCATCGAAGTTCCATGACAAAAGCGGATCGGTAAATGGATCGCCATTGGCTGTCACAAGGCCAAGCGCTTCTTCTACGGTTGGGAATTCCTCATCTTCGTCAACGGACGAGAACGAACGACCATAGCCAAGGTTCGAAGGATCTGGGCGGGACAGCGCGCGGTATACTGCAACACGGCCAAGTATCTCCGGCGCAAATTCCGCCATCAGGTTAAAGCTCGGCAGAAACTCTGTATAGGAATCCCCCCGGTCACCGTGGCGAGGTTTTCTGAATCCTCTATCAGGCTGATAGTCGCTTCATCATCGCCTCTCTCCCAGACTCTAATTTATGCCCTCAGCCTAAATGGCCAGACCATAATGTCAACGAGAGTAGCAGACCAATTAGCCCGTTAGGGGCACGTTAAAGCGATAGATACCAGATTTGAAACTGGTATAGTTTAGTATTGTCATGAGGCGGCGTAAAGAAAAAGCGCCCCACTTGCGTGAGGCGCCTCTCCCTTACCCAACTGAGAATTTAGAGGTTCAAAAGCTCACCGAAGCCCCGAAGGTAATGCGGCGATCAGGCAGGCCCTGGAAGCACAGCAATCCACCTTCATTGACGCAGGACTGCGTAATCTCAGACTTTGTCAGGTTCACGCCTTCGATGCCGATGTTCAGGAAATCCGTCACATCGTAATTGATGCTGGCATTGAGCTGGCCACGCGCCTCTGTGACGGTGGGGAAACCCAAGGTTGAATTGAGGGTCGCGCCGCCAGCAGTATCCAGCGTCCTGAAGGCATCGCGCCATGTATAGCGAGCGCGGGCAGACAGACCGTATTTCTCATAGAACAGCGTGACGTTGTAGGCGTGGGGCGAGAAGTCGAGCAGCCCCTGCACCGCTGTGACGGTTCCAACACCAGGGTTGATCGCTTCGAAGATCTGCTGACCGCGGGAAGATGCGCTATTGGTCGCTTCGCCGCCGCCAAACTCCTGATAGGTATAATTGGCGATCACACCAAAACCCGATGCAAAGCCCAGCGCGTCCTCGAATGATGAAAGGTCATATTGAAACGCGACCTCGATGCCGGTTTGCGTAGTGCTTCCGGTATCGTTGATCGTCGTCTGCAAGGGAACGCAGATGCCAGTTCCGGGGACGTTGGAAAGAACGTTGCGGTCAGCGATAGGATTGAAGATACCGCCGCCTTCGCAAGGATTGGTGATGTCCCGGAAACCCATGCCATCAAGCGCGACGTCGTCCACCTGGGTGACGAACAGGTTCGTGCGCTTCTTGTGGAACGCACCAACGCTGAATACCGCGGCCGGAGCAAAATACCACGACACTGATGCGTCATAGGATTGCACAGTTTCCGGGGCGAGGCCTGGATTGCCGAATTCCACCGGATCATTCGGACCGGTCGGGTAGGTGAAGGAGGTCGACAAGTCGTTGAAATCGGGACGGTTGATGTCTTCAGTATAGGCCGCTCGCAAGATGATTTCCGGCGTGATCTCCGCGATCACATTGATGCGCGGCAGGAACTCATTGTATCCGCCGGTTGTCACGACCTGCGAAACGACGCCACCGGCCGTCGTGTTGCCGAGTGAATCGATCGAAGTGTCCACATAGCGCAGGCCGATATTGCCACGAATGGGACCAGCCTCGAAATTCAGCTGCCCGTAAATAGCATGCGTTTCTTCATCAATGTTGAAGAAGGCATCATCGCTGCTCGTTGGATCGGAAAGCGAACGCATGCCCGGAGATTGCTGGAGTGCATTCTGCAGAATGTCCAAGGTGCCATCAGGATCATTGAATGCGCGATTGGGATCAATCAGCAGGAAGTCCCTGAAAAACAGGGTCCGACCGTCAGCATCGCCAAAATTGGTCGGCCCGGGGACCAGCAGTTCCGAGAACAAGGTGCCGCGCGGGCTGTCTGCCATCTGGCTCAGGCCAATGCTCGACCCCACTTCGTTGAACGTGCTGGATCGCTTGTTGTAGCGATAGCCAATGTCGATTGAAGTGATGAAGGGCAATTGGTCATAGGTATCGTAGGAAATGTCGATGCGGGCGGCATCTTCGGAATTGTCCGTCGTATCCCGGCCCACGGTAACCGCATCCAGCACTACATTGGCCGGGTTGGTAAGATCGGCAACAGAGGGCGCGAGCGGGGAATCGAAATCAACACCGAAAGCCAGAGATCCGCCGGAAAGATCGTAAATGAACGGAACGGCATTATCGTTGGCGTTTGTGACCGGCGTGTTCGGGTTTATGAAGTTGAGTGTGGTGCTCAAATTCGGGCTGACCGTGTCTGAGCTCGTGGTTGACGCTTCCAGGCGAACGGTCAGGTTTCCGCGTTCCCATTCTGTGCCGAGACGGAAGAGCTTGCTATCGGTAAGCCGGGCGCCCGTATCACTCGAAAAGCGCAGATTGGGATCGTCTGCGTCTGCGGCCAGGTTAGGCTGAATGGTGCCGACCTGCGAAGCCTCGATGCTGCCCAGATCCACACCGTCGAGAGAACCGAAATCGACCGTTTCAAATGCATTCGGCACGTTGAAGCGGCTGACAGTGCTTACGCCCGATGCCTGGATGCGCGAGCTATCCTGCCTGCGCTCCTGATCATTGATGATCGTGTCGAAGAATAACTTCAGATTTCCTGAGGGTGCCCACTCCAGCGTACCGGCAAAGTTGATCGTTTCATATTCGAAGTTCTCCAGTTCCTGATTGAGGAACTGAATGCCGAGGAAGGGGAAATCCGGTCCCGGTGCGCCGCCAGCTGTAACTGCACCATTTGCGGGAACGAGGTTGTCGCGGTCAACACGCGGTCGGAACGATGTTGCCTCCTGCTCCGCATAGCTGGCGGCCAGCACGATGCCGATATCGCCGATTCCGGTGCTCCAATTGTCACCGAAGCTGGCCGCCACGCGCGGGGAATAGCTGTCGGAAAGCTCCGCATATTCGGCCTGAACGCGCACGGTAGCGACACGATCGCGAATATCGAGCGGACGGATTGTGCGTAAATTCACGGTGCCGCCAACGGACCCTTCGGTCGTACTCGCTGTAGGAGCCTTGATGACTTCGACAGATGCAATGATTGCCGCGTTAACGTCTTCAAAGCTGATGCCACCACGGCCAGAGCCCGAACCCACGGTGCCGACACCGTTGATCTCGGTGCGGTTGTCATTGGTGCCGCGGATCTGCACGCCGGTGCCGACGCCGGCTTCTCTGGTGATTTGTACGCCGGTGACGTTTTCGAGCACCTCGGCGAGGTTTTGATCGGGCAGCTTTCCGATGTCTTCTGCCTGAATGACTTCAATCAGGCTATCTGCAGTGCGCTGTTCATTAAGTGCGCTTTGCAGCGAGCTGCGAATGCCGGTGACGATAATCGCATCACCCTGATCGGCTGCGTCTGCAGGTGGCGGAGCGGCGTCCTGCGCAAAGGCAGGCATGGCTGCCAGAGCCATAGAGGTTCCGACAAGCAAGCCGGCGATACGTCGTGATTGGCGATTCGCAAGGCGAATCGCGCCGCTCCTATTATGCATCCTACTCTCCCAGTATATCTTCGCTTTGGCGTTATTATTCTCTGCAGTTTCTAGGTCGGCATATAAAAATGTCAACCGACTAGTCATACCATTTGAAAAAATTCTGTCATACCAATATGCCTTCGTAGAGCTTGGGCGTTCTTCACTCGGCCTTGGTCTGGGGCCTGTCGCACCCGAATTTTTTGAAACGCGCTGCCCATCTTCAGAACATCTGGAATCATCCTCGAATGAATGCCAATTCTGCTACAGCCTTTGGTGCCGGCACTTATGCTTTCGCTTCCTGTCACCATGCATGCCACTGCGCCGCGGGCCACCGACGCGACCGACCCAGACGACATTCATTTCTCCGAAACTACAGGGAAAGTTGTTCCGGCAGGGCGGCCTGCGTCAGGGAAGGGCAGGTCGTGGGGAAGGAGAGCTTATCGGCAGGTCCGGTTCCACTGGACAGTCCACCGGCCCACATGTGCATTATGAAGTGCTAATGGACGGCCGCTCGATCAATCCACTGTCTTGATTGCTTCTCAGAATGCTTCGCCCACACCTGCCGCTGCAAACTGCATAATCTCGCGCCAGTCCACGCCCTGCCAGTTGAGATAGCCGATGAGTAGCGCCGCTGCAGCAATAGCCACGCCATAGGGCAGGCTCCTCGACCAATTAGGCCGAGCACTGACAAGCGCCATCGCGCCAAATATTGCAACGAGCAGAGCGCCTGCCAGCGCGATCGCCGAGGCAAGTATTGCGCATTGCCCCACGGGGAACCACAAGGCGATGGCGGCATAGAACTTCGCATCGCCCCCGCCCCAGACGCGGAACCGGTAAAGGATCATGCCGACGAGCAAGGCAATGATGAAATGGGCGAGGTGAGCCCAAATACGGCTCCAGCCCGGATCCGCTGCCAGAACAATTGCGCCGCCAATTAGGATCAGCAGGTTGAGCCAATTTGGTATCGTGCGCCGCAATATGTCGAGCAATGCGCCGACCAGCGCCAGGGCGGCGAGCACTCCAAATGCGAAGTTTGTCATTCAACCCTAGCTCGCAGGCGCCAGCGACACACTGATCGGATATGTTCTCTGCTCGCGCAATATCAATTGGCCGGTGACTCTGATGTTGGCGTTTCCATTGGCGTTGGCAAAGCGGGATTGCGACGAGGCATCTGCTTGCGCGAATGGAATGGAAGCAAGCTTCATGGTCACCGGATATTGTGGAGCGGTGGCTGCAAGTCTGGTGTCTGCCGCCTGTCGGCCTTCAATATGCATCACTGCCGGGCGCGGAGCCTGATCGGCCATTGCGCGTTTGGTCCAGTCTTCCCTGCTTGCGATGTGGACCTCGCGTATTGATGAACGGGTCATGCGATCTTGGGGTGTCGGTCCAATATCGGCGTCCAGCGCACTGGCAATGTCTTCCAACTGCGAGTTTACCTTTGATGTCTGTGTATCCTCAGTTTCGCCTTGCGCAAGCCGCACAGCTTCGTTCACTTCACGGCGAGCCAACATGGTGTTTTCGAAGCGAGCAGCATTTCTGGCGTACCGCTCGTCCGCCGGGGACACCTCGACCGCCTGCATGAAGAAGCGCTCCGCCAGATCATAGCGACCCAGACGATCATATGCGATTGCCATGCCGTTATAAGCATCGCCCGCGAAATCCGGATGATAGGACGCCTGCCGAAAGGCGGTGATGGCAGCACCCGGACGTTGTGCATGGAGGTGGCGGCGGCCATCCTGGATGCGCTGGGCAAAATAACTTGTCATGTCAGGCCGCACCGAATCGGCGCGGTCCATAATTCCCATGTCGAAAGGGAAGCCCTGACAGCCGGCGGTCACCAAAAAAGCGGCGCAGACGGCCACGCCTTTAAACAGCCCCATAGGATTACCCTCCTGTCATCATCGGGAAAATGTCTCTGACCATACGCACACCGGCGGGCAGCATGATCACGCCGATCATCGTGGGCAACATGAACACAACCAGCGGGATGGAAATCAGCACGGGCAGTCGGTAGGCTTTTTCTTCCGCGCGCATGCGGCGCTTTTCGCGCATCTCTTCGGCATAGACGCGCAAGGTTGCCGATACCGATGTGCCGAGCTTGTCTGACTGGATAAGCAAGGTCGTGAAGCTGCGAATTTCATCTACGCCGGCAGCATCTGCCATGCGTCTGAAAGCCTCTTCACGTGTGGCGCCAGCGCGCAATTGCAGGACTGCGGTGCCGAGCAGGGTGGCGACCAGGCGGTGCGATCGGGCAATCTCGCGCGTCACACGGTCAAGGGCGGCCTCGATAGCTAGGCCCGCTTCCATGCACACCAGCATCAGATCGAGTGCATCGGGAAAACCATTGACCACAGCCTCGCGCCGGCGGTCGGCCTTGGCAGTGATGAAGAGCGATGGAAGCATCAGGCCCAGAAGGCCGAGAAAGGAACCGATAAGATATATTGCGAAGAACGATGGAGGCTCGGGCCGGGTCAATGCGATGAGAAGATAGATTGCGGGCAGGATGAATATCAGCGCAAGTCGCGCCAATGTGTAGATCCGCGGCGCTGCTGGGGACGAGAAACCGGCTGAAATCAGTTTTTGCCGCAGACGGCCATCCCTGGAATCGCCAAGATGTAGCCCAGTGCGTTCCACCGCATCCGCAATTGAAGCCCATGCGGATTGCTTTTCGTCCCTATATGCCGACAGTCCGGGCGTTTTGTCCGCCATACTGTCCTGCATCGTCCGCAATTCATTGCGCACCGAAGATCGGCGATCGACAAGCAGGAGCGTTATGAAAACACTCACGACCACAAGGACGAAAAGCGCCAGCAGAATGGCAGCTTGAAGGACATTGCTGGCGAGGATGTTCTCAAGCATATCAGACCTTTAGATCAACCAGCTTGCGGATCATGAGAAACCCCAGAAGATACATCACCATCAACAGGATGAAGCCGGTGATGAATGCCGATTCCTGCGCCACGCTGAGATAGAATTCTGGATTGACGAGAAACATTCCCACGAAGGCGAAAATAGGCAGGGCGGTCAGCAGATAGCCTGTCATCCGCCCTTCTGAGCTGAGCGCGCGCACCTTGAGATAAAGCGATGCCCGTGCACGGATCACGACCGAAAGGTTCTGCAGAATTTCGGCAAGGTTGCCGCCCGTTTCATTTTGCACCGTGAGGGAAACGACGAACATGCGGATGTCATCGAGATCCCAGCGCTCTGCCATTTCACTCAATGCCTCGGTAAGCTCTGCCCCATAGGAAATCTCATCCGAAACAAGGCCGAATTCGCTGCCGATTGGATCTTCCATCTCCACGGTGAGAATGTTGAGTGCCGAAGCAATCGGATGACCTGCGCGCAAGGCCCGAACAAAAACGTCGAGCGCAATCGGGAATTGCTGTTCGACACGCCGCCGCCGCCGCGTGGCAATCATCGACAGGAGCATGAATGGCAGCATGAAACCGATGCAGAGTGACAGCACGGCTGAAAGAAGAAGGACACCGGGAGTGGCCGGAATATCCGAAGTCGCGATTGTCAGCAGGATGATGGCAAGCACAGTTAGCGTAGCTATGCTCATCGCAAACTGGATCTGGACGATAGAGAAGGGCACGCCAGCAGCAGCAATCGTGCGTTGCAGGGCCAATGCCGGCACGCGGAAAATGGCTGGAACGCCGCGCATTTCCTTCGGCTGGTTCTTGCGCAACATGGCAACAATCTGTTCGCGCTCCAGTCCGCGCTTGACGAATGACAGGCGCTTGTTGACCGCGCGGGTGTGGGCCGTGCGTGACCAGCTGAAGTTCAGGACCAATTGGCTGACAATGAAGACGGAGGCGAAAATCGCCAGAAGCACACCGATACGGATAACCGTGTCCATGGCAGTTAATCCAGTTTCAGATCAGGGCGGAACAGTTCGGACGGCAGACTGATGCCCGATTGTTGCGCGTGTTCAAGGAACTTGGGCCGAATACCGGTTGCTTCAAAATGGCCGACGACCTGGCCATCATCGGTGCGGTCTGTGATCTTGAAGCGGAAGATCTCCTGCATCGTGATGACATCGCCTTCCATGCCGGTGATTTCAGAAAGGCTGAGAACCTTGCGTCGCCCGTCTGAAAGTCGACCTACTTGCAGAACAACATTGATGGCCGAAGCGATTTGCGAGCGGCTGGCCTTCGGCGTGATGTCGATCCCGCTCATCCCGATCATCTGTTCAAGACGCGAAAGGGCATCGCGCGCGGTATTGGCGTGCACAGTGGTCATGGAACCATCATGGCCCGTGTTCATCGCCTGCAACATGTCGAATGCCTCGCCAGCGCGTACCTCGCCAACAATGATGCGATCGGGGCGCATGCGCAGCGCGTTCTTGACGAGATCGCGCTGCGTGACTTCGCCGCGTCCCTCAATATTGGGAGGGCGCGTTTCAAGCCGGGCGACGTGATCCTGTTGCAGTTGCAGCTCAGCGCTGTCCTCAATCGTCACGATGCGCTCACGTTCGTCGATGAAGGACGACATGGCATTGAGCATTGTCGTCTTGCCCGACCCCGTACCGCCTGAAATCAGCACGTTGCGACGTGACTGGACGACTGCCCGCATGACCTCTGCCATCGCTTCGGGCATTGAATCCAGTTCTACAAGCCGTTCAATACCGATGCGCTTCTTGGCAAATTTACGGATTGAGAGAAGCGATCCATCTACTGCCAGCGGCGCGACAATCGCATTGACGCGTGAACCATCCGCCAATCGGGCATCGACGAAGGGTGAGCTTTCGTCGATCCGCCTGCCCACTGCGCTGACGATTTTCTGGATGATGCGCATCAAGTGACGCTCATCCTTGAACTCGGTTCGTACCCGGTCGAGCAGGCCAAAGCGTTCGACAAAGACATGCTTGGGACCGTTGACCAGAATATCGGTCACGTCTTCATCCTGCAAAAGCGGCTCGAGCGGGCCAAGACCGAACAATTCGTCAAAAATGTCCGAGATCAGATGCTCGCGCTCGCTCCGGTTCAGGACCTCGTCTTCCTCAACCAGCAATTCTGAAACGATTTCACCGATGCCGCTCTTGAGTTCCTCGGGCAGCATCTTGTCCAGAGCGCTCAGATTAATTCGGTCGAGCAAGGCCCTGTGGATCGATACCTTGAGTTCGAGCATGCGGTTGTCGCCTTGCCCGGTGCCAAGGATCTTGACGGTTTCACGCTGCTTTTCTGCCAGATCGCCAACCTGCGCCGGGACTTGGCCCGATGTTTCGGCGGCGATGTCTGCTTGCCTTGGCTGCATATCGGCTTGGCCAGGTCTGGATAGTGACCATTTCATGCGGTTTCTCCGCCAAGAAGCACGGAGAATTTGTTGGCAAGCTGCGCCACATCCTTGGCGAACACGCCTTTGCGGTTCACCTCGGTAACAAGCTTACCTTCATCCTGCGCCTGGACAAGTTCGGTCTTGTCTTCCCGAATTGCGGCCAGCACATCCTGATTCAGCGTTTCGGCCACATCGTTTAGAGTAATTCTGGCGAAACGGCTGAGCGAAGCGCGATTGACGATGATGTCCACATGGTCACTGCTGATGCCGACCTCGCGGAACATTTCGAGGTGACGGCGTGTCTGGCGCAGAGGGGTCAGCGATTGTTCCGTGACCAGCAACAGCCGATCAGAACGGTCAGCAACTGACAGGGACCAATTTGTCCAGGACGATGGCAGGTCAATCAGCAGGATGTCGAATTCTGCTCGCGCAAGCTGAATGATGCGATGCACCTGATCAATATCGACTTGCTCGATTGGCAAGATCTCGCTCGGAGCAGCAATGATGAAGATTCCATCGCGCGCTTTAACCGCAACATTGCGGATCATATCCTGATCAAGCCTGTCCTGCGCTTCCAGCAGATCCAGGACACAGCGCGTGGATTCTATTCCTGTATATGGCCCGCTCTGCCCCGCCTGAATGTCGAGATCGAGGATGCAGCAGCGCAGGGCCTTTTTGCTGCGACGCACCAGCGCATCGGCCAGATGAACGAGAATGGAAGTGGCGCCCGAGCGGCCCATTGAGCCGATTACGCAGGCCGTAGGGGCAAGCGCCACGGGCTTGGCCTCGGCCATCTTTGCGCCGACATTGTATATCTCGGATGCGAGCTCTTCGTTATCAAATGGCAGGGCCACGACATTTGTAATGCCGTGCCGCAAAAGCGTGCGCATAACGCGAATATCGGGATCATTTACAGCCGCGATAATGGGAAGATCGGGATAGGTGCGGCGGACAAATTCCAGCCGCGAAAGTGTCGCAAATTCCGATGCGTCGACTTCAAGCACAAGCAGTTCCGCTTCGTGCAGGCTGGCCGGTTCCAGGGAAGCATTTGCCGGAACGGGAACGAATTGCACATTTTCAGCTGGCAAGGCGTTGCCGCTGCCGATTCTGGAAATCCAGCTATCGTTGGCAATAACGATTGTCTGCGGCGCCTGACCGACCGCGCTATCGGGTGAGAGTTTCAAGATATCCTTCATGTCGGTTTCGCTCAATTCCCACCTCTGCCCAGACCATCTTCCATTGTGAGCGAATGGCTGGTTCCTGGAAGCCCCAGATCACGCAATGTGCCAAGACTGAGCGGTTTGAAGGGGAGTGATTGCACGGTGATAGTGACGATCGGATCGACGTCCGATCCGTTGGGGTCACCCGCATATCCTAGGCCCGACCAGCTATAATCGACCCTCACACTGTCCGCTCCGATTCCGCCATATTGGCTGTTCATGCGGACAACGATATCGTCAAAAGCCTGCTGGCCATTTGCCGATACCGTGGTTGGAAATGCGCAGGAGCCGCCTTGCGCGCATGCGCAGGAAACCGTGCCGCCGGTGGAGGTGCAGGTGACTCCCGGAAAGCTGGATTGCGGGACGACATCGCCCTGCGGAATATTGCCGCTGACAGCGAAAGAGTAATCATAAAGGCCGCTTGGAATCATGTCCGTGACCACGGCAAGACGAGTGCCCATTTGCGTGGCCTTTTCGACCTGGCCGACATTCCACATATAGCGGCCGACATCGATTGTCCCGAGCAGCAGCAGCAGGAGGAGCGGCAGGACGAGCGCGAATTCCGCTGCCGATGCGGCGCGATTATCACGCAGCAGGGTTTTAAATCCGTTCATAGACCGGCCACCGCTGCCTGCGCCTGTGCCACGACATCGATATTGCCGACATCAAAACCAAGCATGCCGAGAATAGGCGTATAATCGAAGCGGGTGGACACCGTCACAATGGGCGCGGCGCCATCTTCCAATGTACGATACAGGCCGGTGCCATATCCGCTGTCACAACTAACCGTGATTGTGATATCGCCGGCTTCCCAATCTGCGATACGAGAGTTGGTGCCATCAACCGTTCCCGAAAGCGTAACATTCCTAATCTGCGTTTGCATGGCTGCGGCGGTCGGACCTGTGGCAGGGTCTCTTAACGCCCCTGTTCCGGAACAGTCGAAATATGCAAATCTGTTACGCGAGGCATAGCGTGCGCCTTCGCGGACATATTTGATCGCCTTGTGCTCAGTCTGGAAATAATAGCCTGCTTCCATGGTGGTGAACAGCAAGGCAAAGGCCATGGGCAGGATCAGTGCCATTTCCACCGCTGCGGCAGCGCGCGTGTCGCGGATCGCGCGATGGATGATCCCGATCATCACTCGATCAACCTTGGCAGATCACGGCGGATGGTTTGCGCGGAAGAGCCATTGTCGCCGCCAATATCGGTGCGTCCGATGACTTCGGCATAAACGTCGAAGGCTTCGGTGTAGGTAACATTGCAGCCGTTACCGCTCTGGCATCTCTTCCTGGCAATAGCCGGCTCGACCATGAAGACATCGATCCAGCTGCCGACTGCAAGTTCTCTGTTATTAAGGTTGTTATGGCCCGTGCCTGTGGTCAGTGCGGTGCAGTTCAAAACCGCTACGCTCAGCCTGCGCCGGTCTGACTGCGACCCAGGGACCAGTCCATAAGGAGAATTGGGCAGCGCCAGCGAACGGCCTGGTTGCGGCTGGGCATAGGCATAAGTGTTACCGCTCACATTTTTGGCTATGCCGGGAAGTGTGCCTGCAACCATTTGATCGGCTTCCCACCGATAAACCTGATAGCGGGTCGGATAACCTTTTGGCTGCGCTCCGTAAGTCAGGGCCGAAACCTGACCTGCATAATTCGCCCCGAAATTGGACAGCCAATAGGCGTTGATGTCCCAGTCTCCCGTTCCCATCCGTGCGCTTTGACCGCCATTGTGGGCTGCGCAATCGCCGTCATTGTTCCACGCATGACAAAGGTCGCGCGGGTGCCCCATGATGGCGGGCGCGGCCGTAGCTCCGAAAAGAGTGGCATATGTCGCCGTCGATGTCGGTCGATAGGCGTTGAGATGCGCATTTGCAGCCGACCCGGCCTGATAGACGCTCCAATTGCTGTTGTTCTGCTGCCTGACAAAATCCTTGCGCACATTGACTGACGGGGAGCAGGTGCCGCTGATACCGTTGATAGATGGGCAATTATTGCCATTTCCGGGCAGATCGAACCTTGTGTTGATTGCGTCCATCACGCTAGCGTTGAGACCGTTCTTGACCTCTACTCCGTCAACAGCCGTGCAATCGCCACCGCGCACGTCCCAGCCGAGCGCGGCCTTAAGGCCATTCGCTCCGGTTCCGAAGCTGGTTTCGAGAAAACCGAAGGCACCTGGCTCATAGGATTCATTGCCGACCAGCTTGACGCCTGCACCAATATTGTTGTCGACATCGAATTCCAGATAGGGATCGGTGTTGTTCGAAGGTTCGGTCGGATTGCAGATCATCAGCGGAGGAACACGGCAAATTGCGGTTCCAAGACCGGCAAGCGCCTGGCCGCGCGCAGGGCTTTCTATCAAGCCGCCAATCGCAGTGAAACTGTAGCGGGCAGACCTTTGGTCCACGATGACTTCAACGAAGCGTGCACTCTCGTCCGTGGCCGCGACACTCGTCTTGGCTGAATCCTCATAGAATGTAATACCGTTGAAGGATCCGCAGGAGTCATCCGCAATGCTGATAGTTGTGCCGCCGTTGACCGTGACAGCATTGCCCATAGAATCATTGGATAACAGTGTGATATTGCGGAGCAGTTCTACCGCCGCATTCCCGGCGCGGGCGCATGCGCCGTCGGTTTTGTCGAGTTGTGTCACACCGGCAAGCGCTGCCTGATCTGCCGCAGTCTGCATTTCGGAATCAAGCGACATGATGCGATTGTAATCGAACGCCGCACCCGCCACGATGATCAAACCCGTTATCGCGATCGCATAGGTCGCTGCAACCGCACCGCTCTGATCTTGAAGATAGGTTGATCTGCGAGACATGGTGCTGACTCCTCTTAAATCCCTCCGCCGCCGCCGCTGCCAATAGACGTCGTGTCTTCGCGCTGAGGCTGCACGACCTGACGATCACGATAGCGCTGGACCGCCGCTGCAACCTGCGCTGCGCTGGTCACCATCGGCGCTGCGTAAACAGGATCTGGATTGACGACCATCGCGGCAAAAGTCTGGCGATTAGCTTCGCCGAACGCCTCTGGATCATACATGCCCGATTTCACCCCGTGGGTGCCGGCGCATGCGGCCAGCGTGCTGGCGAGCGCTGCTGCGGTAATGGCGGCTTTAATATTCATAATCCGATCCCTCCACCTGATTGGCTTCCACGCTCGGGGTGGAAGGCGCGAGTTCCTGCGGCTGATAGACGTCGCCGTTCAGGAGCACATCGGCTGCGGGCGGCGATGGCACGCGGTCAGTCGGCAGGCGAACCTGATCCGGCCTGATCGGCTGGACCAGTCTTGGCGTGACCACAATCAGCAATTCGGTTTCACCACGCTGGTAGCTGCTCGACCGGAACAGGGAACCAAGAATCGGAATAGAGCCGAGTAGTGGCAATTGCCGTACCGAGGTCTGCGTTTCATCACGCAGCAGGCCGGCGATCGCGAAGCTTTCTCCATCCCGCAACTCCACTGTGGTCCGTGCGCGCCGTGTCTGCAATCCGGGAACGGTCAGACCATTGACGGTGACCGATGCACTTGGGTCGATGGAGCTGACTTCCGGCTCCACCACCAGATTGATGACATTGCCGCCAAGCACGGTCGGGGTGAAGGCAAGGCTGACGCCGAATGGCTTGAACAGGACGGTTATGGCATTTCCGCCGTCGCCGCCGCTGTTACCTTGCGATACTGGCACGGGGAATTCCCCACCCGCGAGAAAAGAGGCGCTTTCGCCCGACAGCGCGACCAGCGTCGGTTCCGCCAGTGTGCGCGACAGGCCATTGCGTTCCAATGTGTCGAGATAGGCTTCGATGCTGACATCGCCCAATTCGAACAATGCACCGAAGACGCCGAAGGAATCGGTGATTGCGCCGATAACAGGGGTCGCCGAGCCATCGATACCCGGCACCAGACTTGCGCCTTCGCCAACCGCCGCGCGGAAATCGCCATCACTATCGAAACCAAAGCCGCTTATGCCAAGTTCTTCGCCAATGGTGCGGCTGACTTCGGCAAAACGCACTTCCAGCATGATTTGCTGGCTGGCGCCGATGCCGAGAAGGTTGATAACGCTTTCACCGGCATAGGCAGTAGCTAACCTCGCCGCCTGGTCAGCCGCGCCCGGATTATTCACCGTGCCCGATAGCACGATAGAGCCGTTCGAAAGAGTAACGTCGATGGGGTGTTCTGGCAGCAAAGCGCCAAGCTGGCGACGCATGCCATCGACATCGGGACCGACCGACACATCCATCACCGCAATCACGCGATTGTTGTGATCATACAGCGTGAGGCTGGTGGTCCCCATGGACTTTCCCAGGACATAGATCGAGCGATCCGAAATCGGCAATACATCTGCAATTTCGGCATTGCCGATCATCGCGCGTTCTATACGATCGCCGGTGGTCACCACCTGACTTTTGTTGATGGGAACGATCAATTCACCAGCGTGCAGGCCGTGATCATTCTGCATCTGTGCAGCAGCTGGCATTGCGGCGACCGGAGCGACCGCAGCAGCGATCACCATAGCCAGTGCGCGGAGTGGCGTGGAAGAAGATTTCAACTTGCTCATGATCAACGTCCCCTGAACCTGCCGACCGGATATTCGGTCGATTCCGTACCGCGAATGACCGACATGGTCGGGCCGGTATGAAGGGGCGGCGCGGGCGGTCCTGATGCTTGCTGCGGACCATCGGCATAGCCCGGCGGCGCAAAGATGAATTGCGGGGAAGCCGGCGCACTATTTGCGGACGGCGCGGTGCGCTGGCCGGCAAGATAAATGCTGGGATCGCCAAGATCACGCGATGTCACGGTGAGCATCGGCCCCGGTTCCTGATTTTCGACATTCCGCAGCGCCATGGTGAGCTGCCCTAGCCGGTTGGCGAGAACCAGCTTCTGCGCGCCGAATTGATCGACCTGAAGCACAGCCGTGCTGCCGACAGCAGGATCGGTCGCATCTTCGCTAGCGACCTGATCAACCGCAAGGACCTGCACCCCTTCCATGATGACATCGGTCATCAGATCATCCGCGCCAGCTCCGAGGCCCGGAATCTGGCGGGTAAGGAATATGTCCACGGTGTCATTGGGCCTGACAAAGCCCGAAACACCGCTGACGGCAGTCACCGGAATGGAAATGGCGCGCATGCCCTCGGGAAGGATTGCGGAAAGCACCGCGCGTCCACCTGCGCCGCTGACCTTGTCGGCAAGGATGGGTTCGCCCGGAACAATGGGGCGCAGCGCCACGCGGCCGCCCATCATCGCATCTTCCATGCTGTTGAATGACCCCGCCGGAACGGAGCCGGCGGGGAAATTCTGCATGCGCAGATTTTCAGTGGTGAGAGGGGAGCCGAATTGGAGCGGCTGGGTCGCAACAACTATGCGGGAAAGTTGCTGTTCCTGAGCGACACGTTCTTGTTGATTCTCAACGCCGGAAAACCAGGCATTGGCCAAGACTACGGCAATAATGCCCAGAACAACAGCTATTGCTAAAATCGCGAGATTACGCGGCCCCATGACTTTCCCCCCAGAAAGTTTATTGTCCGATAACTATAGACGAAAAAAAGGCCTCTGCGAGCTATTTCTCGCAGAGGCCTTTTTTTGGGACAGTTGATCAGCACACAATGTCGTTCGACGCACCACCGGTACCGGTATATGTGCCGTCATTGCATTCATGCACGTCTTTGCCCGCACCTTCGATGGCAGCTTCCACGTTAGCGCCCAGATAAAGAGCGGCAGCGCCAATGCCAACGCCAACAACGGCGATGATCAGGGCGTATTCGGCAGCCGAAGCGCCAGTTTCGTCAGCAATAAAGTTCTTGATAAAAGTTTTCATGATATTTCCCCCAGTAATCAGGATTCACACAGAAATGGTCCGGCATCTATTTCCGGGCACCGATCTAGTCTGAGGTAGATTTCCATCCGCCAGCCCCCTGTTCGTATCATTTCCATTTACGGTAGATCCGTCAGTCCTGGCGTTGGAAGTTTGCCCCTCCGACAACACTAGGCCCTGTTGACAAACAGGATTCACAAACGGGCTGAGTTGTGATTCAAGATAGCTTTTGCGGAGGTTATCTTGGCGCGGTTGCTGATGGAGGATACCGAGTGGGCATTCTTTGAACCCTTTTTGATGGCGATCCGGGGGCAAGGCGGTCGCCCGGCCTCCAACCACCGCCTTGTTCTCGATGGCATTTTCTGGATTGCTCGCACTGGTGCTGCCTGGCGTGATCTGCCTGAAGAGTTCGGCAAGTGGTCGAGCGTGTATCGCCAGTTCCGGCGCTGGACCCTAGCCGGACTTTGGGAACTGGTGCTCGATGCCCTCAACGATAGCGGCGCAGCGCCAGACAGCGTCCAGATGATCGACAGCACCGTGATCCGCGCGCACCACTTGGCAGCGGGCGCAAAAGGGGGACTCAAAGACAGGGTTTTGGCCGTTCAAAAGGTGGCTTCACGTCCAAAATCCACCTCATTAGCAACGCTCACGGCCTCCCTGTCCGGGCGGAAGTAACCGGCGGTGAGGTTTCCGACTTCAAGGGCTTTGATGCGCTGGTCGATGATGATCTGCCAACCGCTCGCGTATTCCTGGCCGACCGGGGCTATGATAGCGACCATATCCGCAAAACGATCGCTGAGCGTGGCGGAACACCAGTGATCCCGGCCAAGGCCAATCGCAAAGAGCCGATCCCGCACGACACCGTCACCTACGCCTTGCGGAACCGCATAGAGCGGTGCTTCGCCAAGCTCAAATGCTCGCGCCGCCTCGCAACCCGATACGACAAAACCTCAGCAAGCTATCTCGGCTTCATACATATCGCAGCCGTCCGCCTCTGGACAAATCAGTTTGTCAACAGAGCCTAATGGTCTGCCAAATCGCCTCCTTGGTCAATGAAACGTTAAAGGCGTAGGATAAATCTCCCGATTCCAGTGGGCTGCATAGACGATTTCTTAAAGAAATTGGTTTATGGCTATTTAACCATACTGCCTGAAGGCGCAATGCGGTCATGGATTCTCAAATCGATTCGCGCGATTGGTAAGTTAATCGCATCAGTCGAATTGCAAATGCCGATGGAATTCGAGCCGGGTCAGGGGTTGAATCCAGAGTTTCCGCCCAGAAGCATAAGTCCGCATCGGGTAAATTCTCTGAGAAATACCCTGCAGATCCTGAGTTTTTTCAATAGAATAGCAGCAAACCGCAGCTGTCATGCGGAGCTGGGATCGAGCTTTGCTTCCAGTTTCCTGACAAGAAATAGCGGAACGATTACGGAAAGCGCTATGCCCAGTAAGGAGCTGACACCCAGCCAGATCGCCATCAGCGAACCGCCCGCCTGATACATTGCATAAAAGACGGGTGCCGCCAGTATAAGTCCGCGGATTTCATTAAGTGCTAACAGCACAGCAGCTGACTTGAGCACAAGGCGAAGCAGGGTAAGGCGACGGTGTGTCATGCCTCCTGTATCGCGCAAAATGGTAAACATTGACTTAGGAAGGGAAGGATCGGTGTACTCCGGTCGTTTTCATATCCCCCCGGCTATTTAGGCTTCGTGGACAAAGGGTATCCAGAGTTTGACTGAAGCAAGCGCAACGAAGCCGAGGTAGGATTCCTTGGTCTTGTCGTATCGGGTTGCGATCCTTCGCCAGTTCTTGAGCTTGTTGAACAGCCGCTCGATCTGATTGCGCCACCTGTATTTCGCACGATCGTGCGGGGCGGGATTGCGCCGGTTGGTTTTGGCCGGGATGACAGCTTCGACGCCTGCCGCCTCGATCTCATCGCGGATCGCATCGGCATCGTAGCCCCGGTCTGCCAGGAAAGCCTCGATCCGGTCGGTTATCAAGCGGAACAGCGGAGCAAAGCCCTGCACATCGTGCGCCTGTCCGGGTGTCAGCACGAAGCCGAGCGGTAGCCCTCTGGCGTCGCATCTTGCGTGGAGCTTGGTGGAAAAGCCGCCTCGCGATCGGCCAAGCGCCTCTCTTTGCTGAGTCCCCTTTTTATGCCGACTGCACAATGATGTGCCCGGACAACCGTGCTGTCGATCATGTCGGCGGAAGTGTCCCGGCCCGCCAGCTCGGCCAGTGTCTCGAGCATGGCATCAAACACTCCGGTCGCAACCCATCGTCGATAGCGTCTGAACACGCTGTTCCACTTGCCATACTCGTCGGGAAGATGCCGCCACTGAGCCCCGGTCCGCGCGATCCACATCATGCCCTCGAAGTAGGGCCGGTTATGCTGCGCCGGGCGACAGCCACGACCGCGTTCCGGCGGCAGCAGCGGCTCGATTAATTCCCACTCTTCATCCGTAACGCCAATCCGTTCGCCCAAGACTGCCTCCAAAAGATAGTCTTGAATCAGCGGATGAGTTACGCGTCAAGGATTGCTCTTCGTTCCTGCCGCTCGACAGCGACGTCTACATCTCCGTGTTCGATATTGTCGTCTGGATATCTTGCGGTTTCGGAATGTCGGAACCCGGGGTCTTATAAACGGTCAACTCGCCGTTTTCCCAAAGGCCGACCTCGACAGCCTTGGCTGACGGATCGACGAGCAGATAGAATGCGTCGCTACCCCCCTCATTATCCTTGTTGCCCGACGTGAAGAAAACTTCGCCATCGCGTTGCAAGGGGGCGGCTGTGTCGCTGTTCTGCATCAGCACGTTCAGCTTGTCTCCCAGAAGGTTCCTGAGTTGCGGCGCTATCGGGCTTTCGTCGTAAAATTTGCTATCCACGGGATGTTGACCGACATATTCGCTGAGTGATGACCAATCGCCATTGCTCTCGCCCGCAGCCGGTGCCGACCGATTCTGAGCTTGTTCCGCGCCATTTGAAGATGCCGTTTGATCGGTTGACTGCCCGCATGCTGCCAGCGCCGCCGAAAAAGCTATCAGCAAATATGCTCCACGCACTCGATTGTCTCCACAGAAATTAATTGTTCAATTCCCTCACTTACCAACAGATGGCTGGTATGCAACCTTTGTCCACGAAACCTAGACGACTGCACCGCCAGTCTGTTCCAGCAATCGCTTTAGCTGTCCGTCACAAAGCCCTGCCGTGCGCGTATCCACCGCCACGAAGACGCGCCCTTTTTGAAGCTGTTCCTCCAGGTGGTTGGCCGCATATTTTCCTACGTCGGCATCGGAAAGCATGGTTGCCATGGCAGCGCCCGTCGCGCCGATAATTCCGCTGGCCGTCGCCACAGATGAATAGGCGGACGCCAATACGGCGCCAGCCGCTGTCACCGGCCCAACGCCTGGCAGCACGAGTATGGCAATGCCAAGCGCCGCACCTGCAAGTCCGCCCCCCGACACCCCTGCCAAAACTCTGCTAACGCTATGCCCTTCGACACGGTCAAGCTCCTTTTCGACAAATTGGCCAGTGCGCCACAATATCGAAATGCTCTCCTGAGCGAGTCCGGCAGCCAAGAGTTCAGTCGTGGCCTTTTCGGCATCTTTGAGCGAGGTGTAGATGGCTGTGATGGTAAATGCGCGGTCGCGCTTTTCCCGCTTGCAAGCCTCCGCAAATACGCGCGCAAATGTGCTGCGATCCTGCGATGTCTTGAAAATGGCTCTGACACCGGATGTATGGCGCAGCTTCACGACGCTCGGCGATGGATCGCAGCGGTGATAGGTCCGCAAGAGCTGTTCCAGCGTCGAAGGTGACAATTGCCTGTCTGTCGCGCGATTGATCCATTCAATGCGATCGGGATGTGGGTGTTCGGCAGGCAAATAGTTTAGCGCAAGCAGATCCTCTGCTTTCACTACGTAAAAATAAGTAGGTGTTTTCCCGTTATCCACATCGCTCTATTGCCGCTTTGGGACAATCAATCCAATGCTAGAAACAGGACCTAACCATTTTGGGACAATTTGGATGTGATGCCAGCTATACTAAGTGGGTATTCCAAGCATAAAATTACCGCGCCTTTTTATGGTCAACCCATTGCTCGAAGCTTTTCAAAAATGGCCGCAGCGTGTTCCCGTCGGCAAATCAGCAGATCGGGCAGATAGGTGTCACGCTGGTTGTAGATAAGCGGGGAGCCGTCAATGCGGCTGATGTGCAGCCCGTGTGCGGCGGCAACGGCGGCAGGGGCGCAGCTATCCCATTCAAACTGGCCGCCGGAATGCAGATAGATATCCGCTTCACCGCGGATAATGGCCATGGCTTTGGCGCCTGCGCTCCCCATGGGGACGAGTTCGGCGTCCAGCGCCTCTGCAACCGCAACGGCCTCGCCGGCGGGGCGGGTGCGGCTGACGACCATGCGCAGCTTTTCCGGCGCTTCTGGCAGAGTGAGCGGCTGATCGGTGCGTAGAACCATATCGAGGCCGGGCAGGGCTACCGCGCCTATTTTGGGCCTGCCATCGATGGCGAGCGCGACATGCACTGCCCAGTCCCCACGGTGTTCCCCATATTCGCGGGTGCCGTCCACTGGATCAACGATCCATACGCGGCTCTTGTCCAATCGGTCTTCGGTGTCTTTGCTCTCTTCCGACAGCAGGCCGTCATCAGGGCGCAGATGGCGCAAGGCATGGACGAGGAATTGGTTGGCGGTTTCGTCGCCCGCCTTTCCCAGCGCCTTGCCTTCGAAAACGCCCGCGGCACGCACTTCAAGTAGAATGCGTCCGGCACAGCTGGCCAGATGGGCTGCGAGTTCGGCGTCTGTCATAGGGTGATCACTCATTTGAGAGGCAGGATCTGGCTTACGATATAGTCGGCTGCCTCTTCAGGCGTCATCGCAACCGTATTGACGGTGATTTCCGGCTCCTGCGGTGGTTCATACGGGCTGTCGATACCGGTAAAGTTCTTAAGCTTGCCCTCACGCGCCTTCTTATAGAGGCCCTTTACATCGCGTTTCTCGGCAACTTCCAATGGGGTGTCGACGAAAATCTCGATGAATTCGTGATCGGCGAGCATTTCCCGCACCATTTGCCGTTCAGCACGGAAGGGGCTGATGAAGGCTGTCAACACGATTAACCCAGCATCGGTCATCAAACGCGCCACTTCTCCGATACGGCGAATATTTTCAATCCGGTCGGTTTCGGTAAAGCCCAAATCCTTGTTGAGGCCGTGGCGCACATTGTCGCCATCGAGCAGGAAGGTGTGGCGGTTCATCAGCGCCAGCTTCTTTTCAACCTCATTTGCAATGGTGGATTTGCCGCTGCCCGATAGGCCGGTGAACCACAAGACGCGCGGTGTCTGGTTTTTCATGTCGGCATGGTGCTGACGGGTGATGTCGGTTGGCTGCCAATGCACGTTCTGGCTGCGGCGCAGGCTGAAATTGAGCATTCCGGCAGCAACGGTGGCATTGGTGATCTTGTCGATAAGGATAAATCCGCCAAGCGTGCGGTTCTCATCATAGGATTCGAACACCAGGGGCTTGTCGGCAAACACTTCTGCCACGCCAATATCGTTCAGGGTCAGCGATTTTGCCGCCAACCTGTCCATCGTGTTTACATCAACGCGGTATTTGGGCGGCTGCACGGTGGCCGATACGGTTTGCGTGCCCAGTTTTAGCCAATAAGCGCGCCCGACATGCAGGTCCTCGTCATTGAGCCAGACGATAGTCGATTCGAACTGATCGGCGGTTTCGGGCGGATCACCTGCCGTGCACAACACATCGCCGCGCGAACAATCAATCTCATCCTCGAGGGTCACGGTGACGGATTGCCCGGCAACCGCCTCGTCCAGATCGCCATTGTAGGTGACGATGGATTTGACCGCGCTGGTTTTGCCCGAAGGCAGCACACGCACTGCGTCACCTGGATGAATGGATCCGGTGGAGATCAGACCGGAGAAGCCGCGGAAATCGAGGTTGGGGCGGTTGACCCACTGCACCGGCATACGGAACGGCTTTTGCGCTGCAACCGTGGAAAGCACCTCTACGTTTTCGAGATGTTCGATAAGGCTTGGCCCTTCATACCAAAGGGTATTTTCGCTCGGCGCGGTGGTGATGTTGTCGCCCTTGAACCCGCTGATGGGGAGCGCGGTAAAATTCTCAATGCCAATTTCCTGTGCGAAGGCGGCATAATCGGCCACAATGGAATCAAATGTGTCCTGACTATATTCGACAAGATCCATCTTGTTGACCGCCAGCACGATATTCTTGATGCCGATGAGGTGGCACAGATAGGAATGGCGGCGCGTCTGGACCAGCACGCCCTTGCGCGCATCAACCAGGATCACCGCGAGATCGGCAGTTGATGCACCGGTCACCATATTGCGCGTATATTGTTCGTGCCCCGGACAATCGGCTACGATGAACTTGCGTTTTTCGGTGTTGAAGAAGCGATAGGCAACGTCGATCGTGATGCCCTGTTCGCGTTCTGCAGCCAAACCGTCCACCAATAAGGCAAAATCGATTTCCTGCCCCTGTGTGCCGACCTTCTTGCTGTCGGATTGCAGCGCATCCAGCTGGTCTTCGAAGATCATCTTGGAATCGTACAGCAGCCGCCCGATCAGGGTCGACTTGCCATCATCCACGCTGCCACAAGTGATGAAGCGCAGCATGGTCTTGTGCTGGTGGGTATCGAGATAGCTGTCGATATCCTCTGCGATAAGCGCTTCGGTGCGGTACACCGGATCGGGGCTTACTGTGTCGGCCATCAGAAATAGCCCTCCTGTTTTTTCTTCTCCATGCCGGCGCCGCCCGCATCCTTGTCTATCACGCGGCCCTGCCGCTCTGATGTCGTGGTGAGCAGAGTTTCCTGAATCACTTCGGACAGGGTCGATGCTTCGCTTTCCACCGCACCTGTCAGCGGGAAGCATCCCAGCGTGCGGAAACGCACAGATCGTTCGGTAATTTCGGGAAGCTTGCCCAGCACCTTTTCCAGACGCTCTGGATCATCGGCCATGAACAGGCCGCCTTCCCAGATATAGGTCGGGCGTTTTGCAGCAAAATAGAGCGGGACGATCTCAATTTCTTCAAGCTGGATATATTGCCAAACATCGAGCTCGGTCCAGTTTGAGATGGGGAACACGCGGATGCTTTCACCCTTGCGCTTCTTGGCATTGAACAGGTTCCACAATTCGGGTCGCTGGCTTTTGGGATCCCAGCCGTGGCTGGCGGTGCGGAAGGAAAAAATGCGCTCTTTCGCGCGGCTTTTTTCCTCGTCACGCCGTGCGCCGCCAAAGGCTGCATCAAAACCGTGGAGGTTGAGCGCCTGCTTCAGCCCTTCGGTCTTCCACATGTCGGTGTGGAGGGGGCCATGGTCAAACGGATTGATATCGCGTTCTTCCGCCTCCGGGTTCTGATAGACGAGCAGTTCCATGCCAGCCTTTTCCGCCATCTTGTCGCGCAGATCATACATCGCCTTGAACTTCCATGTCGTATCGACATGCATCAGCGGAAATGGCGGCGGCGACGGATAGAAAGCCTTGCGCGCCAGATGCAGCATTACTGCTGAGTCCTTGCCCACCGAATACAGCATCACGGGCTTCTCCGCCTCTGCCGCAACTTCACGCATGATATGAATCGCCTCGGCCTCAAGCCGCTGGAGATGGGTTAGGGGTGCAGTCACGAATCGGGTCCTTGCCATTATCCAATTGTCTTGCGGTCTAGCGACTGTTCAAATTCGTGGACCTCCCAGATGGGAGGTGGTAAGAAACCGCCATGCGCGTTCCCAATCTTGGCGAAACGGACCTGTTGGTGCCCTTGCATGAAGGCATGTTCGAGGAGCCCATGTGGTACACATTTCTTTCGCGCCTGCGCCATGTGGCCGGTGCTGATTGCGCCGCTATCGTGCTGCGCACTGCGCAGGGTAATGAAATGGTGCGACTGGCCTCGGCTGGCGGAGATTGGCCGCACGGGCTGGACGCACTTTTCACTCAGTCGCCTGATGGCGAGAATGCCGTGCGTCAGGCAATGCGCGAAGGGCGCGTATATTCGCGTAGTGAATTGGCACAGGAAGCTCCATTAGCCGGGCTTGCTGCGGACAGCGATGTGCCGGCCCTGCGCGCCATGCGACTGGGGATCGATCGCGGGATTGATGCAGTGCTGCTATTGGCGGGGACCAATCCGCTCGGCCCCGATATCGCCAGTCTGATGAGTGCGATCGCGCCCCATTTCAAGGTCGCACTGCGTGTATTGGGGGCAATGGAGCGCGAGCGTGTGCATTCTGAAATGAGCGCACAGGCCTTTGCCCGGATCAATTTCGGGTGGATTTCTCTCAACGACAAATGCGGCATCGTCGATGTCGATCCGCAGGCCGGACGTCTGCTCCAGCAATCAGGGGCGCTGCGGCGCGGCACCTATGACCGACTCACCCCGGCAGATGCGGCGGTGGACCGGCAGTTGACAGCGCTGGTGCGTGAATTTGCGGCCAATCCGAAAGCGCGCCCGCGCGCCATTAATCTCAGCCATGACCCATGGATCGACATTCTTGTCGCCCCTCTGCGGATCAGGGCGCTATCGGGTGGCAGCGATGCGGTGGCCGTGGTCTATATCCGCGGCGATCGGTCATCCTCCGCAGACCGGGCCGAGCAGCTGGTAGATCTGTTTGATCTCACCCCCAGCGAGGCGCGGCTGGCATGGTCGATGGCGCAGGGTCTCTCTATCGCTGAGGCCGCGCAAGAACACGGCCTGACAATCGAGACGGCGCGCAATTATTCCAAGAAGATCTATGGCAAGACCGGAGCACGCGGACAGGTGGACCTCGTGCGCCACGTGCTCACCGGGGTATTGGCACTGGCTTGAAAATCAGCCGGTCAATGGACGGGTGACGAGTGCCTTGCCGTCCGGCGCGAAGGTGACATTGGCAAGGCTTGAAGAATAGGCGCAGTGCCCAGGTGAAATTATATCGCCCAAAACAATCACTTCGCCCGCAAGCGGCATGACGAGCAGCCCATCGGCATAGCTGTATAGCAATGCCTCGTCTGCCACGCCGTCAACCAGATCGAGCGTGAAGTGTGGCCCATCAACCAGGCAGGCGTGGCCTGTATCGGGGATGCGCTGGCGCAGCTGGGGGGGGTGGGGTGATCCTTTTGCAATTGCGACGCCTTCATCAAGATGCAGTTCTCTTGGCCGTCCGTAATCATAAAGGCGGTAGGTGACATCGCTGTTCTGCTGGATTTCAATAATTGCACAACCCTCGCCAATCGCATGCACCGTATTGGCAGGGATGTAGAAAAAATCGCCCGCCTGCACCTCATACCACATCAACAGGTCTTCAATCGATCCGTCGATGGCGGCTGCGCGCATGGTTTCTGCATCCACTTCATTGCGAAAACCGACGCCAAGCATTGCGCCCGTTTCTGCCGCGACCACCAGCCAGCACTCTTCCTTCCCATTGCGGCCCAGCCCTGCCGCCTCGGCCTGCACATCGTCAGGGTGGCACTGAACCGAAAGCCGATCACTGGTGAAGAGATATTTGACGAGCAATTGGGGAAGCTGTTCGGGCGGTTCGAACCAGATTTCGCCAATGCGTTTGCCTTTGGGCGCGATAAATGGCGCGGGCAGGGTCTCGCATCCCCAGACCTTTTCTACCGTGCGGGTGCGCAGTTTCATGCAAAAAACCTGTATTTCTTCTGATATTGGCGATGGCGTTCAATGAGGCGTCGACGTTCAGACTGCGTGGGTCAAGGGCTTATCTCTTGGCCATATATGCCTCAGATTTGCATTGTGTGAACGTCGGGAAACCGGATTGGCGATGAGTGCTTCGATAATTTGGGAGAAAGCGATGCAAAATCCACATTCGGGCAACAAGGCCTGCAGCGCTTTGTATTTCCGGGACGTGCCGGTTAGGCCAGCGCGATGACTGACGCTGCAAAGATAGCGGGCGATCCGCATTGGCTTCCCCATGCACTCGACATGGCAGGCAGACGCATGCAATTCCTGCGTATCGGGCGCGAAGCATTGACCGCGTCCGGCTTCCTTGCCGATCTGACTCAGGAAACATGCGAGGACGAGGCATGGCTGCCCTTCGACACGGTGCGCGCCATGGAACCTGCGACAGGGCCGCTCCATTTCATCTTTCACAGTGCATTCTGCCGCTCGACCCTGCTGGTTCGTGCCATGAATGTTCAAGGCGTATCTATTGGCCTGGCAGAGCCAGGCATTATCGCGCAGCTGGCAGGCGCGGGCGATCCGGCAAAAGGCCTGGTCAAACCCGTATGCGACCTTCTTTCACGTCCCTGGAGTGATGGTAGGGCGGTTTTCGTCAAACCTACCAATCACGCCAATATGCTGATCCCTCATCTCTTGTCTGCACGCCCGGATGCAAGGGCGATATTGATGACCAATCCGCTGAGCAGCTTTCTGCGCTCAGTCGACAGGCGCGCCCTGATGGGGCGGCGATGGGGGCGCCAGCTTTATCTGGAAATCATGGGCTATGCGGGAATGGATATCGGCATGGACGCGCGCGAACAATTCAGCATGACTGATCTGCAGGCAGCTGGTCTTGCATGGTTCCTTTCGCAGCGATTCTTTACGATGCTGCTGGCAGGCCGGGAGGGCGCGCGCTTACGCAGTCTTGATGGGGACCGCTTTGATCTGGACCGCGCTGACACGATAAAAGCCGTGCTGGATTTTTCCGGACTATCTAGTGATGCGGTGCAAATTGAACGGATTGTCGATGGCCCCCTGTTCCGCCGCCACGCCAAGCTGGGCGGCGAATTTGCAATGGAAAGCCTGACAGAGCGGTCCCCGTCATACGCGCAGGAATGTGAGCAGGTGAGCCAGTGGATCGGCATGATTGCGCAGCAGGCGGACGTGGAGATACCGCTGCGGCAGACCCTGTCGGTAAGGTCCCGTTAGCTCCATTCGAGACTGACGCAGGGCCGATATGCGTTGTTGCTGCTGAAAGGTTTCGTTCTGCCGCTGCCTGAATAGGCCCCGTCTTAAACGCTTGGCTGCATTATCTTGTCATTCATCGCCCTGCGCTTACATTGGGATCACGAAAGGACCTTCCTGCAATGAGCGACAATCGCGAACCCGAAGAACAGCCCAACCCCTGGATGAAAAGCCTGCTGGTGTGGGGCGGTATCTTCCTTGCCCTGCTGCTGGCCGTGTCGATGTTCGGCGGAGCGCGGGAAGCGCCCGGCACACCGATCCTTTATTCCGATTTCAAGGACAAGGTTGCGGAGGGCAGCGTGCGTGAAGTCACTATCGCGCCCAATCTCATCACCGGCGTGCTGGGCAATGACGAGCGGTTTTCCACGACGCCTGTGCCGGGTGATGCGCGGCTGACCGAACAGCTTGAAGCTGCCGATGTGCAATTCACCGGCACGCCTGCCGATGAAGGCAATGTGCTCCTTTATATCCTAATTCAGACGCTCCCCTTCTTGCTGATCCTCGGCATCGCGTTTTTCGCGCTACGTCAGGTTCAAAAAGGTGGTGGCAGCGGGGCGATGGGGTTTGGCAAGTCCAAAGCCAAGTTGCTCACTGAAAAGCAGGGCCGCGTCACATTTGAAGATGTCGCCGGTATTGATGAAGCGCGCGAGGAATTGCAGGAGATCGTCGAATTCCTGAAAGATCCGCAACGCTTCTCCAAGCTTGGCGGCCAGATCCCCAAGGGCGCGCTGCTGGTTGGTTCTCCCGGTACAGGTAAAACGCTGCTGGCCCGCGCCATTGCGGGTGAGGCACGCGTGCCTTTCTTCACAATTTCAGGTTCGGACTTTGTCGAAATGTTCGTCGGTGTCGGCGCCAGCCGTGTGCGCGACATGTTCGAGCAGGCCAAGAAGAATGCGCCCTGCATCGTATTCATCGACGAAATTGACGCGGTGGGCCGCCATCGAGGCAATGGCATCGGCAATTCCAATGATGAGCGTGAGCAGACATTGAACCAATTGCTGGTGGAAATGGATGGTTTCGAAGCCAATGAAGGCATCATCATCATCGCTGCCACCAACCGCCCTGATGTGCTGGACCCGGCGCTGCTGCGCCCTGGCCGCTTTGATCGCCAGGTTGTTGTGCCGATCCCCGATATCGACGGGCGCGAGAAGATTCTCGATGTGCATATGAAGAAGGTACCGCTGGCCCCGGACGTGAATCCGCGCACGATTGCGCGTGGAACACCGGGCTTTTCCGGCGCTGACCTCGCCAATCTCGTCAACGAAGCTGCCTTGCTGGCCGCGCGCCGCAATAAGCGCCTTGTCGCCATGCAGGAATTCGAGGACGCCAAGGACAAGGTCATGATGGGCACAGAGCGCAAGTCCATGGTGATGACCGATGACGAAAAGAAGATGACGGCCTATCACGAGGCGGGCCATGCGCTGGTCAGCATTAACGAGCCTGCATCGGATCCGATTCACAAGGCAACCATCATTCCGCGTGGTCGTGCGCTGGGCATGGTAATGCGCCTACCCGAGCGCGACAATTATTCATACCATCGGGACAAGATGCACGCGAATTTGGCAGTGTCCATGGGTGGCCGTGTGGCTGAAGAAATCATCTTCGGCCATGACAAGGTATCGTCGGGTGCATCGAGTGATATTCAGTATGCGACCGATCTTGCCCGCAACATGGTCACCAAATGGGGCATGTCGGACAAGCTTGGCCCGCTCCAGTATGAAGCGAGCCAGGAAGGCTATCTCGGCATGGGTCAGACCACGCGGACGATGGCCGGTGCAGAAACGAATAAGCTGATCGACTCTGAGATCAAGGATCTTGTCGAAAGCGGGTTGAAGCGTGCAACCGATGTCCTGACTGAGCAGGAGGACAAGCTCCACCTGCTCGCGCAGGCTATGCTCGAATATGAAACGCTGTCGGGTGACGAGATCACACAACTGATGGAAAACGGCAAGATTGACCGGCCTGATGCGCCCAGCGGGCAGGCGGCCGTGCAGCCAACGCATGGCTCTTCCATTCCCAAGGCCGGCAAGCGCTTTGGCGGCAGCGGTGAGGCGCCGCAGGGCGCTTGAAGCCGGAGCCGCCGCCACGTGCCATTCGCGATTTTGCACAGCGAGCACTGTTACTGATGGCGCTGGGCGAATGGTTGCTGAAATGGGTAGGTATTGCTTTCGTCCTGATGGCTCCACTCATCTGGTTGCTCAACCGCCAGCGAAGCTCCGACGTATTGACCGAGCTGGCGCTCGGCCTGCTGGTATGGACGGCAATGTTTGCCGCGTGGAAACTTACAACGGCATTCCTGCGTTGGTGGATATTGGGCGCATCTGGAAATTGATGTTGCAGGCGCCTGTCGTCGGCAATGAGGATCATTTGACCATGAAACGCAATGCAATGTTCACCGCTGTGCTCCCGCTCGCCATCATGGCCGCCGGATGTTCCGAGAATACACAGAACAATGCCGAACTGGCAGCCGAGCGCGCCGCCGCCGACGCAGCCGACAATGCAGAAGTCTTGGGCGAGGAGCTGCGCAAGGGCGCTATCGTCGCTGCAGACAAGGCGAGCGAAGGTGCCGCCAGTCTTCGGGATGACCTGACAGAGGGTGAAGCTTCGGATACCGATCCTTCAGATGGCCAGCTGGACGGGACCGATTAGCCGGCCCTACGGATGACAGTGCGCCCAGCAGCCACATGAAGAGTATCGATATAGGGATGAGCATCCAGCTGAATTTGTAGCCATTGCCCTGCAATTCAGCCAATTTTCCGGCTATTCGGGACGCGGTTTTTCTCCTTGATTTTGCTTCAAGGACGCGTGCCCACAATCCGTCTGTTGCTGCCGTACCAAGCCCGTCGGTTAAATCGGTCACGCCTCGTCCCGATAAGTATAAGGAGCTGTATCTTTGCGTGCTACCCATCTGCAAACGGCGACGGGAAGATGGCGCATCTTGTGATGTGCGCCTGCCCAATCCACATATGAAGAATGGTAGCCAGCAGCGACACCAGCGCCTTTATCGGCCTTGCAATCATAGTGTCCGGATTTGCTTTGCTCGCCGGGCTGGAACTGATCAGGCCAGTGCGCCTTGCGAGCCAGCCTAAAGGACGGCGCTGGTTCACCAACCTTGCGCTGTTTGCCGTGGATACATTGTCGGTCAGGTTCCTGCTGCCGATCGCGATGGTCGGTATGGCGATCAAGGCCGAGCAAGAGGGGTGGGGCCTGTTCAATGCGGTGGCTGCGCCCGGCTGGCTCGCCTTTGCAATTACCCTGCTTGCCCTCGATCTGGCACTTTATGTGCAACATTGGGCAACGCACCGCGTGCCACTTCTCTGGCGATTGCACCGCGTCCACCATGTTGATCGCGATTTCGACGTAACCACGGCTGCCCGTTTCCATCCGGTGGAAATAGTCGCTTCTATGGCCTGGAAAGTCGCCGTGGTCGCTGCATTGGGTGCGCCTGTCGCTGCGGTGGCGATATTTGAAGTAGGGTTTGCGATCTTCACCTTATGGACCCACGCCAATATCTCGCTGCCGCCCGCGCTCGACCTGGCCGTGCGCAAGATTATCGTGACACCTGACATGCACCGCATCCACCATTCGGTGCTGATGCGCGAGACCAATAGCAATTACGGGACGGTATTGTCCGGCTGGGATCGCCTGTTCAGAACCTATCGCGCAATGCCCCGCGATCGTCAGCGCAACATGGCGATTGGTCTCGGCCAATGGCAGGATGATCGACCTGCTCAGCTGGCTTTCAGCCTGTGGCTACCTTTCGCGCGCAAATAGCCACCCTAAAAGCAAAGGGGCCGCACCTTGCCGTGCGGCCCCTTTTGGCTTGGGAAAAGGTGAAATGACCTTACCCGTCGTAATCGGCACCGATCGATGTAGAGCGGCTGGGTGCGGCGGCGGAAAGGCGCATGGCCTCTGCCGACTGGCTCAGCGAACCGACATCATCTGCCTCGTCCTCTTCATCGGGAAGAATGGTCTGGAGCGATTGCACCAGCGATTCCTGCAACTGTTTGGGCTTTACCGTCTGTTCGGCAATTTCGCGCAGCGCAACAACGGGGTTCTTATCCCGGTCGCGATCCAGCGTAATTTCCGCACCGCCAGAAATTTCGCGCGCACGCTGGGCAGCCAGCAGCACAAGGTCAAAACGGTTTGAGACTTTGTCGACGCAATCTTCGACGGTAACGCGCGCCATGGGCACTCCGATGGGTATGAGGTTGTCGGAAAGAGTTGCAATTAGTCGGGAAGGGCCGGTTCGTCAAGGTTTTCCGCAGGGCAAACCATGCTAACACGCCGGTGATGGATCATCTTCTAGAAACGCCAGACGCAAGTCAGCCCCCCATCTATCAGGATCCCGAACCGTTCAGGGCACAGGCGCATGGCATCACCTTCACTTTCTATCCTGCAGGAAAGGATCGCCGTACTGCGCTTCTCGACATTATCGAGGGTGCAGGTGAAAGCCTGAAAATTGCCTTTTACATATTCGCGCCCGATGGCGTCGGCACTGCGGTGCGCGATGCCTTGGTGGCAGCGGCGCGGCGCGGCGTGGAAGTGACGCTGATCGTCGATGGCTTCGGTGCCACCGCCGATGAAGAATTTTTCGCCGAGATGACCGAAGCGGGCGGCACTTTTTGCGTGTTCATGGCCAAATGGTCGCGCCGCGCATTGATTCGCAACCACCAGAAGATCGTGGTGGCAGACGATAAAGTGGCCATGCTTGGCGGGTTCAATGTGGAGGATGATTACTTCTCCACGCCGCAGGAAGGTGGCTGGCACGATCTGGGCTTCAGGCTGGAGGGCGAGACTGTGGGTCAGATTGCGCGCTGGTTTGCCGAACTTGCTGAATGGGCGGGAGACAAGCAGGCGCAGTTCAATGATATCCGCCGCCGTGTCCGCGAATGGGATAGCGGCAATGGGCCCGTGCAATTGCTGATCGGAGGTCCGACCAAGGGGCTTTCCAGCTGGGCGCGATGCATCAGGGCGGATTTGCGTGAAGGTGAAAGGCTGGACATGGTCATGGCCTATTTTTCGCCGAATACGAATTTGCGCAGACAGATCCGGACCATCGCTCGCCAGGGTAAGGCCAATCTCGTCATGGCGGGCTTAAGTGATAATGCCGCCACCATCGGTGCCAGCCGCGCGCTCTATCGCAAATTACTGGAAGCGGGCGCAAAAGTTTACGAGTTTGAGGTCTGCAAGCTCCATACCAAGCTGATCGTGCTCGACGATGCGGTGTATATGGGCAGTGCCAATTTCGACATGCGCTCGCTTTATCTCAATCTCGAGATCATGCTACGGATAGAGGACGCGGCACTCGCTGAAAGAATGCGCAGTTACATCCACGACCATTTCGCCGCGAGCAAGGAGATAACGGCGGAAAAACACGCTGCACAGGCCACGCCGTGGACCCGCGCAAAATGGTGGGCGAGCTGGTTTCTTGTCGCCGTGCTGGATTATACTGTTTCGCGGCGGCTCAACCTCGGCTTGTGATCTTTGTCCCCTAGCTTTCCGCTTTTCCGGCAAGCACATTCACGTGAAGCGTATCAAACAGGAATTCCGCGCCGGAGGCTACGCTGGCGCGTTCCCCGTCGAACATAAGCTCGATCCGTGAATCGTCATGTGCGCGGCATACGACCCTTGTGGACGTGCCCAGATCGTCATGCGGACCCTGCCGGAAATCATGGCTCAGAATGGCGAGGCCCTGCCTCAGAAAATCGAGGAAATTCTCCTGCAAATAGCCCTGAATCCGGAATGCACCATTTTCAGGGGTGAAGCGGATGCCGGGATAGCCATTATCGCTTCCGATTGGCGGATCGACGACATACACAAATGGTCCCTCTGCGCTCTGAATTATAGCGTCTTTGCTGGCGGCAAGAATGCCCGCCGCTTCCCGTTGGCGAATTTCCTCACGTGCATCGGCCCATAGGGCGGCCGGACCCGCGAGCGTTTCAGCCAGGGCGATATGATCGCCGCACCGCACGACTTCGAGGCGACGGCTCGCAAGTTTGCCTTCGAGAAAGCTATCAAGGACCGCCTCCCAATCGCATTGCTCGAAAAGCTTGTGACACAGGAGATTGGCCGTGCCGCCCGGCAGCGGCAGAACCGCGCCTTCCCATCCGATCAGGTCGCTGACCATGGCGTTTAGGGTGCCATCGCCCCCATGAACGATTACCGTTTCTACGCCGGCGGCGCTTGCCATATCTGCATCGGGCAATGTCTCAGACTGGCAGTCGAAACTGCGCGCCAGGTTAAGGTCGGCTCCGCTCAGGCGCGATGCAATCTCGTCCGCCAGGCCGTCCACATAGCTGCCGCTGGCACTGTTATAGACGAGCCATACAATGGGCTGACCAATGGCAGCCGCGGGCCTTGTCATCGGGAAATTCCTGATATCATCTGCGTGATACGCTTTCCAATTTTTTACCTGGATCGCGCGGATCAATGCGCCTTGTTCAATCAGGTGACAAGCCTCAGCGCGCCGGAAAATCCGCCAGCCTATTCATAACCATAGTCTGAATAATCCTTGATATTGGGCGAGGTGAACTTGGTGAATTCGCTTTGGAAGTGGAGCGGGACATTGCCGGTTGAGCCGTGGCGCTGTTTGGCGACCATCAGCGTTGCGCGGTTCTTCAATTCCAGAAAGCGATCCTCCCAGACTCGGTATTTTTCCTGATCGCTCTCGCTGGAGGTTTCGCTTGGCATGTCGGGGCGCAGGGCCTCGTGGTAATATTCTGCCCGAAAAATAAACCACACCATGTCGGCGTCCTGCTCGATTGAACCTGATTCTCTGAGGTCCGAAAGCATCGGGCGCTTGTCCTCTCGCTGCTCCACCGCACGGCTGAGCTGCGAGAGCGCGATCACCGGCACCTGCAATTCCTTGGCGAGCGTCTTTAGCCCTCGACTGATCTCGGAAATTTCATTCACGCGGTTGTCGCTGGCACGGCCTGAACCCTGCAACAATTGCAGGTAATCGACCACGATCAGCCCGATATCGTGCCGCCGTTTCAGTCGCCGCGCGCGGGTGCGCAGTGCTGAGATGCTGAGTGCGGGCGTATCGTCAATGAACAGCGGCAGTTCCGACAAGCGCTGGGCCGCATAGGACAATTTCTGAAATTCATCACGATTGAGCTTGCCCGAACGCAGCGCTTCGGATGACACCTCTGCCTGTTCTGCAAGGATACGCGTGGCAAGCTGATCAGCGCTCATCTCCAGGCTGAAAAAGGCTGCTGGTGCGCCGTAATTATGCGGGCCGCCATCGCGCTGAAATCGCAAATGCTCTTCGGCGCAATTGAAGGCAATATTCATCGCCAGCGACGATTTGCCCATACCGGGACGCCCGGCAAGGATAATCAGATCGGAATTGTGCAGGCCGGCGGTCTTGTTGTCGATCAGCGCAAGACCGGTGGTTTTCCCCGACAGGCCACCGCCCGAATTCATCGCCGCTTCGACCATACGGATCGCTTCGTGCGATGCACTGCGGAAGCTGGTGCCGGTGTTTTCCGAAGTCGCGCCCTCGGCCACCTCGAACAGACGCGCTTCGGCGCTTTCGATCTGGCGCATCGGTTCCACTTCGTCGGACGTGTCGAGCGCATTTTCAACAAGTTCACGGCCAACGCTGACCAATTCGCGCAAGAGCGCCAGATCATAAATCTGTTGGGCCAGTTCACGCGGCGCAAGCAGACCCTGTCCGTCTGCCGTCAGCTGCGCCAGATAGGCACTGCCGCCCAGTTCCTTCATGCCTTCGTCATTTTCGAAATAGGGACGAAGTGTGACCGGCGTGACGATCATCTGCCGCTCTATCCCCACCAATACGCGATCAAAGATGCGCTGGTGAACGGGCGCGAAGAAATGCTTGGCCGCCAGCTCTATCGGCAATTCTTCCAGCACTCTGTTATCGATCAGCACGGCACCGATGAAAGCCGCCTCCGCTTCCAGATTGGCGGGCAGGCTTCGGCCATGCGACGCGGTTTCGCCGTTGGTGTCGGTATCTGGACGGGTCAGGATTTCTTGGGTTGGCATAAGCGCCCTTCATGCGCAGCCTTTGCCACATGGGCAAGCGCTGGGTTGCGACATTTTACCATCACTGCCTGTGGAAAGCGGGGACGAATTCCCGCCGCCCCGTATTCGCAATTGCAAAACTGCTACCCTGTGGGCCAATAGGGTAGAGTCATGGAACAGGATCAAGACAACCGGATCGATCGAATCACGCTGGACGAGGCGACCGTCATTGCGCGCAATGAAGAGATCGAGAAGGAACGCGAAGTCGCGTTG
Organism: Aurantiacibacter atlanticus; assembly: GCF_001077815.2. Taxonomy (GTDB): domain Bacteria; phylum Pseudomonadota; class Alphaproteobacteria; order Sphingomonadales; family Sphingomonadaceae; genus Alteraurantiacibacter; species Alteraurantiacibacter atlanticus. The sequence goes on from NZ_CP011310.1 coordinate 818,204, forward strand.
CGGGACCTGGTGGAAGATAACCTTTTTCGCCCGATGCGCGCATTGGATGATGGGCATGCAGGGCCATGGCTGGTGCATTTGGCGATTGTCGATGGCATGCTGGCACTGTCCCTTCAGGATCGTGCTGGAAGCGATGCCGGCACTATCGGCTTGGGCTTGGCGCGCCTGCGCCGCGTGGTGCGCGAATATTTTGCCATTTGCGATAGCTATTACAAGGCATTGCGCAGGGCCTCCGCTCAGGAAATCGAAACCATCGACATGGCGCGCCGGGCCATCCATGACAGGGGCACACGTCAGTTGGCCGAATCGCTGGATGGCAAGGTCGAAACCGATTTCGAAACCGCACGGCGGTTGTTCACCTTGATTTGCGTGCTGCATATCAAGGGCTGACATCGAAAGTTAACGCAAAAGCAGGGTCGCCCCATGGGCAAGAAGAAGAAAAGCGTATTTCGCTTCTGGATCGAGGCGATGTTGCTGCTCGCACTTGTCGGCACGGGCGGGTTCCTGTGGTGGCAGCGGCAAAGCTGGGCGCCTCCGCGCGCCCAATTTCCGATGCAGGGCGTGGTTACCGGCGCGGCTGATGGCGTGATCGATATATCTGCGCTGCGCACGGCGCGTGCCGATTTCGTTTATCTCGAAGCCAGTTCCGGGGAGAACGGGCGGGACGAAGTCTTTGGCCGCAATCTTGCCGCCCTTGCCGATACTGGAATTCCGCACGGGGCGGTCCATACCTATGACCCATGTATCCCGGCAGAACGGCAGGCCGCCAATTTCGTCACTACCGTGCCGCGCGATCCCACGCTTCTGCCGCCAGCTATCGCGTTGGACAAGCCCGCAAGTGCCTGCGGCGATCCCGTGATCGACGCGGCGCTGGAAAGCGAACTTACCACTTTTATCAACCAGGTCGAAGGCCATGCAGGGCAGCCGGTGGTGCTGAAGGTTAGCGAAGCGTTCGAAGAAACCTATGCCATCGCCTCACGCATCGAGCGCAATCTCTGGCTGGAGAACGATTGGCTGCAACCCGATTATGCCGGGCGGCCATGGACCTTGTGGACCGCCAATGCGCAGCTATCCAATCCCGCTAATGGCGCCAAGATGCGCTGGGTAGTAGTCCAGCAATAGAACCGCATTCAGCCTGCGCTCAGGCTGATTGAGGAAGAGTTCAATCGATGATTAGAGTTCCTGCCGCCGTTGCCGCTCTGGCGTTACTTGCCGTTCCTGCTGCTGCACAGGATCGCGGAATCTTCCTGTTCGATTTCGCTAACGATGAAAATGCTTCGCGTGTCCAGATGGCGGAGCAGGTGGTGGAGGATGCGCAGGACATTGGCGATGCAGCAGTTGTGCTTTGCGCTGGCAGCACCGGGAATCGTGGGCGGGACCAGCGCCGCGAAGTGATGGCCTTGCTTGTAGAGGCTGGTGCAGCGCGACACCGTCTTCTGGATGCTGGCACCTGCACACCACAGATAGCTGGAAGCAGCAGGCAGGCGATTGGCGAGAATCGCGTATGGCTGGCGCTGACTACAGCGACATTTCTGGAGCGCTATCAGCGAGAGGCGATGGGCCTCTAGTCCGCGTCACTTTCCAGCCATTCAACCAGAGCGGCAAGACATTCACGCGCCAGCAGTTTGCAGCGTTCCGGGCTCCACCCCTGCTCTGCATCGGGCCAGTCATCATTATCCTTAAACGGCATTTCCAGCGTCATTGCTGTGGCGCCGAAACGCTGGGCCACCTGATTGGTGCTGATGGCCAGATTGGCCTTGCCGGGCGATGATTTGGGGTAACCCTTAGCGCTCTGAAAATCGGGCGTGCGGCGATCAAGGATGCGTTGATAGCGATATAAGCGCTCACCCATTTCGTCCGTCCATGAAGGGATGCCTTCGAACCCGGCCAGGAACACTGCGGCGATCGCTTCATCACCATGCACGTCCATTGCGAAATCGACACCGCTTTCGTCCATCGCTTTGCGTATGGCGAGCACTTCGGGTGAGGTGTCTGCGCTCGGTTCTGCCCATTCACGATTGAGGTTCACGCCGTCTGCATTGGTGCGCAAATGGCCACGAAAGCTGCCGTCAGGATTGCAGTTTGGCACGATATGGATGCGGCATTTTGCGCGCAATGCACGACCTGTCACATCTGCCGGATCGGTCAGTACTTCAAGCGCGCCTTCCATCCACCATTCGGCCATGCTTTCACCCGGATGCTGGCGCGCATAAAGCCAGACCTGTGTTTCTCCTTCGCCCATTTCGAGGCAATCGAGCGGACGCCCGTCCAGCGTCTGGCCAAGGCGGCGATATGCTACGCCATCCGCGCTTGCCGCTTCTGCGACAAGATCATTGTGACGCTCTATCGAGTAAGGCGCGAAATAGGCGAACCAGGTAATATCGCTTGCAGGTGTGTAACGGATTGTCAGCGTGCCATTGCCCGTATCTGCATCATATTTGCTTTCGGCACGGCCCCAGAATGCACGATCTTCCGAAACGCAGGCATTGTAGCCCGGCCAACCTGCCGGATAGGCGCTGTCTTCCAGCCCTTCAATTTCCAACACGAGTTCGCGCCCCGCCGCGCCGCAGACGCGGAAATGAAACCACTGGGCAAATTCGCTTTTGTAATCGCGCGGGATACGCAGCTTTGCGGTGGCGCCCTTGATGCTGGTGATTTCGATATTGCCGCTGTCAAAAGCAGAATCGATGACAATGTCCATTTCGCTCATGAATGCGCCCTATTCGACTGAAATCGTTTCGCCGGAAACACCGGGGAACTGTTCAAACAAGGCATCGACGATGCGCTGCGCTGCAGCCGTCTCGCTGGCATAATCGCTATTGCTGGTGGCGGTCATGCTGGCGCGGCCTTCCCACAGATTGGCGCCACCTTCCGATGATTTGATCGCAACAAAAAGCTGGCGCTCAATGGATTCGGGCGGGGGACCGCCAAGGCTGTTCAGATTGATGCCAACGCCAACACCGACGCCTGAACCATAGGAGCCGGTGCCACCGCCAACCCCGACACCAACTGGACTGCGGCGGCCTTCACCATCTTCGATATACGCATCAATATCGACGATCGCGACCTGCCCGCCATTTTTCGTGACCACCCGATAACCCAGCGATTGCAGCTCTTGCTGAACAGCATCGGCATAAACGGCGAATGCCAGCGAATCGGCGTCATCGCCTGCAGCGCTGGTAATGTTTATCGTGCCCTGGCCAAGGAAGGCTGGTGTATTACCAACAAAGCGTGTCACTTCCACAGGTGAGACATAGGCGGGGGTAGCGCAGCCCGTGGCAAGGGCGCAGGCGGCAAGCAAGGCTATGGCGGATTGTTTCATACTTGCATAAACGCATGAAACGCTTCCGCGTGCCAGCCCTTCTCATGATTTTGTTCCGACTGCGGTCAGCGTAAGTTGCTGCTTAAGAAGATCGTGCTAGGCGATTGTCCGATGACCAAGAAAACTTCAGTCCTCGTTACCGGCGGTGCCGGATATATTGGCAGCCACGCCGTGCTGGTCTTGCGCGATGCAGGATGGCCTGTTGCAGTGATTGATAATCTTTCAACGGGCTTTCGCTTTGCCGTGCCCGAAGATGTTCCCTTGTATGAAGGCGATATTGCCGATGGCGCGCTTGTGGCGCGTATCTTCGCTGAACAGGGCATGGGCGGCGGCACCGGTGCGATCATGCATTTTGCAGGCTCCATCGTGGTCCCCGAAAGTGTCGAAAAGCCGCTCTGTTATTATGCGAACAACACGGTCAAAAGCCGCGCATTGATGGAAGCGGCAGTGGATGGTGGGGTGCCGCACTTCATCTTCAGTTCGACAGCGGCGACCTATGGCGTGCCAGATGTCTCGCCGGTGGATGAAGATGCGCCGAAGCAGCCGATCAATCCCTATGGCTGGTCCAAGCTGATGACGGAGCAGATGCTGGCGGACACCGCTGCCGCGCATGATCTGAACTTCTGCGCCCTGCGTTATTTCAATGTCGCAGGGGCCGATCCGCAGGGACGCAGCGGGCAATCGACTGCAGGGGCAACCCATCTGATCAAGGTCGCGGTTGAAGCGGCGCTGGGCAAGCGCGCCAGCGTAAGCGTGTTCGGTAGCGATTACGACACAGCCGATGGCACCGGCGTGCGCGATTATATTCACGTCAGCGATCTGGCGGCTGCCCATGTGCTGGCGCTCGATGCGCTGATTGCACAGCCTGACGTTTCGATGACGATGAATTGCGGCTATGGCCGCGGTTTCTCTGTTCTCGAAGTGCTGGATGCAGTGGACCGGGTGACCAATCTGAAAATCGAGCGGGTGCAGGAGGGGCGCCGAGCGGGCGATCCCGATTCGCTTATCTCCGATCCTGCGCGGATCAAGGCGACGTTGCCGTGGCAGCCGCAACATGCCAATCTCGACACCATCGTAACCCACGCCCTGGCGTGGGAGCGTAAGCTGGCCGAAATACGGGGAAACGGTTGACTTCGTTTCATCAGCGCCGTATCGGCGCGCCTTGAATTTCCGGCTTTCCAGACCATCTTGAATGCCGACAGTTTTCGGGAAAATACCATGAAGATCCGCAACAGCCTCAAGTCGCTGAAGAACCGCCATCGCGATTGCCGCGTTATTCGTCGGCGTGGTCGCACCTATGTGATCAACAAGACCAACCGTCGCTTCAAGGCCCGCCAGGGCTGATACAGCGATGATGCCGGTGCATCTGCCCGGTATCGGTCCCTTGCAAAGCCCCCGCCGCAACGGGGGCTTTTTGCGTGTCTGACCCGCACAGGCCCACCGCGGTTGTGTTCGATGTTGGCCGTGTCCTCATCCAGTGGGATTTGCGTCACCTGTTCGCCAAATTGATTGGCGATCCGCAGGAAGTTGAATGGTTTGTCACCAATGTGGTGACCGAAAAATGGCATCACCAACATGACGAAGGTCGCGCGCTGGCCGACATGATGCCAGAACGAATTGCGCAGTTTCCCGATTATGCGGCGCATATCCGCGCCTATGCTTCGCGGTTCAACGAGACGATCCCCGGTCCTGTGCCCGGATCGCATGAGATCGTGCGCCAATTGGCAGCTCAGGGCGTTCCATTATTCGGGCTGACCAATTTCGGTGAAGAATTCTGGGCAGGTTTCCGCCCGACGGAGCCCTTGTTCGACCTGTTTAAAGATATCGTGGTTTCCGGCACGGAAAAGTGCGCCAAGCCTGGACCGCGCATCTATGAAATCGCTGAAGCCCGCTTTGGAATTGCGCCTCAGCATTTGCTCTTCATTGATGATAAGGCAGAAAACATTGCGGCAGCGCGCGCACGTGGTTGGCATGGGCACGTGTTTGAAGACGCCGCGAGGCTGGAACAGTGCCTTGAGGGTCACGGCCTGCTCGGCTGAACCGGCCAGCGCTTCCCCTTACAAAAAGGCCCCGACGCGAAGAGCGCCGGGGCAATCGTGAGCTGCCGGATGGAGAGGCAGCTGGGAAAAAGGGATATTGTCTAGCCGTTGCAGCGGGCCAGCTGACTTTCGGAGATAGGCTCTCCTTGCACGGCGAAGCTGGTAATTTCGCCGATATTGCGGCGCAATTCACTACACACGCGGATCGGTCGGTCACCACTGCGCGGGCCAGCGCATGTCGTACCTTCACAAGTGAATACCACGCCACCGGCAATCGCACGGGTTTCATCCGTCGGTTCCGCCAGTTCAACAGCGAAATAAGGCCCGCTGGCTTGACCAGGAAAGGCGATCGCAGTCGAGACCGGTGCCGCAATAGCCCCAAGCGACAGCAGGGCGGCAAATGAGAAAATTGCGGAACGTGGCATATGTGCGGAAATCCTTCTCAACAACGAGTGGGTTGCATTTGACAACCAGTTGCGGTTTGCTACCTATTCAGACAGATTTCGATTCGCAACCCTTCATTGCGAATATTTTTGGTTTCCGCGCATTCCGCTGTAGAAGATGTGTTGGAAAGAGATGCAATTATGGGAATAAGAGAACCGCTAAGGGAAATTGGCTGCGGCTTGCCACACGCGCTGGAAGTGATGGGCGAGCGCTGGTCATTCCTTATTCTGCGCGCTGCATTCAACGGGATGTATCATTTCGAAGAATTTTCCCAGCAGTTGGGCATAGCGCGCAATATCCTCTCCAGCCGTCTGGCCAAACTTGTGCGCAATGGCGTGTTGGAACGCACACCCTCTGAGCACGACCGGCGCAAGGTGGAATATCGCCTGACGGAAAAAGGTCTGGATCTATTGCCTGCGATGCTTGCGCTGCGCCAGTGGGGCGAACGCTATACGCAAGACGTCAGTCCTGATCTTGTGCTGGTGGACCGTCGTGATGGCCAGCCGATTGCGCCCATTGGCATCCGTGCACATGACGGGCGCGATTTGGCGTGGGAAGAACTTGGCTGGCAGACGCCTGACAAGATTGGCGAACCCGTGATTCGTAGCGATAACAGCTATCCCAAGGCGAAATTCGCTCACGAGCAAGAGGATTTTTGTTGAGCGCCAAGGGCGGTGCACCTGCCAGATCAGGCGATGGACGATATATCCTTGTGCGCGGCCGATTATGGCGCGCAACAAATCCCGCAGCGTGGTTTCTTCGCCCTTCCTTCTAGATGCGCATCACGTCCTAACATGAGGGTGACGTGTCATTGTTCGCATTGTGGAAAGGTCAGTGCGAGCACTTTGTTTTTGTGACAGCGCAAAACAATTTGGCGGGCGCCCTGGCAAAACTGTTTCGTTAAGCTCGTGAATATTGAAAGGTTATTCGTAGCAGACACACCTCCACTCGTCCTATCCGACCATCGCATTGCCTAGGCACGCGGAGGTTGGCGGCGATAGGACAGTGCCTCTGCCACATGCATACGGCTGACCTGACCCGTCCCTGCCAGATCTGCAATTGTGCGCGCCACGCGCAGCATGCGGACATAAGCGCGCGCAGACAGGCGCATGGTTTCGGCGGCCTGCAACAATAACGCACGGCCCGCATCGTCTGGGCTGGCGTGTTCTTCCAGCGCATCGCCATCCAGTTCCGCATTGGAACGCACCCCGCGTGCAATCTGCAATTGCCGCGCCGCTACAACCCGCGCGGCAACTTCGGCGCTTCCTTCTGCCGGAGGAGGCAGAGCGAGATCGGCGGCACTGACCGGATCGACTTCGACATGCAGATCAATCCGGTCAAGCATCGGCCCTGAAACCTTGGACTGATAATCTACCGCGCAGCGGGGCGCGCGGCTGCATGCAAGTGCCGGATCGCCCAGATGGCCGCAGCGGCACGGGTTCATCGCCGCCACCAATTGCACACGCGCGGGGTAGGCGACATGGGCATTGGCGCGCGCCACATCGACCTTGCCTGTTTCCAATGGCTGGCGCAGCGAATCGAGCACGCCACGCTGGAATTCGGGCAATTCATCGAGGAACAATACGCCCAGATGGGCCAGGCTGATTTCACCAGGGCGGACCCGCAGCCCGCCGCCGGTAAGCGCGGCCATGCTGGCGGAATGATGTGGCGCTCGGAAAGGGCGGGCGCGGCTGATGCGGCCACTTTCAAGCGTCCCGGCAACGCTGGCAACCATGCTCACTTCCAGCGCTTCGGGCGGGCTTAGCGGTGGGAGAATGCCCGGCAGGCAGGAAGCCAGCAGCGATTTGCCCGCTCCGGGTGGCCCGTTCATCAGCAAATTATGTCCGCCAGCAGCTGCGATTTCCAACGCACGCTTGGCTGTTTCCTGACCTTTGACCTGCTTGAGATCCGGCCCATGCGCGGTGTCATCCACTTCGCCCGGTTCCGGATCGGGCAAGCGCTGTGTGCCTTTCAGATAATTGAGCAGACTGGTCAGATCGGGTGCGGCGCAGACCCGCACATCGCTTGCCCAACGGGCCTCCGGCCCTTGCGTGCGCGGACAGATCAGCCCTTTGTCCGTTTCACTAGCATGAAGTGCGGCAAGCAAGACGCCCGGTGACCCTACGATGCGTCCGTCCAGCGCCAATTCGCCCACAGCGACCCATTCGCTTATGGTTTCTGCATCGACCACATCCATCGCAGCCAGCAATGCCAGCGCAATCGGCAGATCGTAATGCGAACCTTCTTTGGGCAGGTCCGCCGGAGAAAGATTGATGGTGATCCGTTTGGGGGGGAGCGAAAGGCCCATCGCCGATAGCGCGGCCTGCACCCTTTCTCGACTTTCACCAACAGCCTTGTCAGGCAGCCCGACTATGGAAAAGCGCGGCATTCCGGCTGCAAGCTGGCATTGCACTTCCACGCTGCGCGCTTCCAGCCCGAGATAGGCGACCGTCGAAACCAGTGAAACCAAGTAGAACCCCTTTGTCGCGGGAGTGATAGCGCGCCTCGCAGCGCTGTCGAGATGTTAAGATGCAGGCTTGTGGGCATTAACCCCATGGCAACCGCATAAATTGGCAATTGCGAAGGACCGGGCTGGCATCTTCGCATCGTCATGGCGCGCAAACCTCCTCTCATGTCCAGCATCCTGGCGGCGATATCCGTTTCCCTTGCTGCTCCTGCCTCAGCCGATGATACAAATCCGCGTTCGGTCTCACGCTATGTTTCACCGCAGCATGCAGCAACGGAAACCAGCGCAATTGCCGCCATCGGGCCGTTTCGCGTGTTGGATGGCGCCAGAGTGGCTCTCGTCGACATAACCGATTCGCGCTCTCCCGCGCAGTTCGCAGCGTTGCTTGAGGCCTATCCACACATTGCTGTGATCGAGTTTGTCGAGGCGCCCGGCACACATGATGATCTCGCCAATTTGCAGCTTGGGCGGATGATCCGTGCACGCGGCATTGCCACCATCGCGCCCGAAGGCGGCTCTATCCGGTCTGGCGCGGTTGAACTGTTTATCGCAGGGGCTGCCCGTTACATTGACGAGGCAGCCGAGTTTGCCGTGCATGGCTGGACGGACGATCGCGGACTTGGCGCTGAAGACTATCCCGCACAGGCGCCCGAACACCGCCGCTACATCGATTATTATATGGAGATGGACATGAACATCCAGCAGGCGCAGGCCTTCTATGCGATGACCAATACTGTCTCTTTCGATCAGGCATTGTGGTTGACGGGTAGTGAAATGCGTGGCTGGTTGGATGATGCCACTATGCTAGCGGAACAGGCACAGGGTGCACCAATTCTCAGCGCCTCACGGCTTGACTTCCACCCGGTGCTTCAGTAAGCGCCCGCCTGTAATCAGTGGCTGCCCTCGATTGGCGGCCCTTTTCTATTCTAATCGAGGTATTCGACCATGAAGCGCACTTTCCAGCCGAGCAATCTTGTGCGCGCTCGCCGCCACGGCTTTTTTGCCCGTAAGTCCACCGTTGGTGGCCGCAAAGTATTGCGCAATCGCCGTCGTCGCGGCCGCAAGAAACTCTGCGCCTGATCCTGTCTTCGCTTGCCCTGCGGGGCGGGTGATCATGATTTGCGGGCAGCGCGTGTTGCCCGCATGGCAATTGGCCTGATGGCCCTGCGGGTCCCTTTCATGGGGCCCGTTTTCATTGAATCTGTTCGGATATGATCTGAACATTCAATCACGAAGGACAAGCGGGCTGGCGGGCACAAATGATTCCCCATCCTGTCCGGTGCATCCTATCTTCATCTCATGACACCAAGCGTTCTCACCCGTCGCGCTGATTTCTTGGCGGCGAATCGCGGCCTGCGCGTGGCGCGCCCCGGCTTTGTCCTGCTGGCGCGGCCCAATGACGGGGCGGGGATGCGTTATGGCATCACGGTGACCAAAAAGATCGGCAATGCCGTCGTGCGTAACCGGATGAAGCGGCGTTTCCGAGAATTGCTGCGCGCCGCGCTGCCTGAACATGGTCTGCCAGATCACGATCACGTATTGATCGGACGGGAGGGCGGGGTAGAGCGCGATTTCGCTCAATTGGCGGATGAACTCGACATCGCTCTCCAGCGCGTGGCAGATGGCAAGGGTGAGAGGCCAAGGCGACCGCGAAGGGGCGATCGCACCAGCGGCAAAGCTGCCGGAAAGGGCGGCGCGTGAAGCAGGTGCTGATCCTTATTGCGCGGTTCTGGCAGCTCGGGCCAAGCCGTATCCTGCCGCCAACCTGCCGTTTCCAGCCAAGCTGCAGTGCCTATGCAATCGGGGCTCTGCAAAGACACGGGGCGATTCGGGGTGGATGGCTCGCGCTTAAGCGTATACTGCGCTGCAATCCTTGGGGGGGGCACGGGCATGATCCCGTGCCATAGGCGCCCTTCACAACAACAATGTGCCACCGATAGTCGCGACGGATAAATCACCTTGGACAACCAACGTAACCTGATCATTGCCGTCGTGCTGAGCGCGATCCTGCTGTTTGGCTGGGATTTCGCCATGCGCACCTATTTCCCAGAGGATGAGACCCCCGCGAACATGGCAAGTCGCGAGGACGCGCCATCGGCTCGTGCCGACGGTGCCATCGATGTCGGCAACGGGAGTGCGGGCATTGACGCACCGCAGGTGGTCGATGTGGATACCGCGCTGGCCTCTGCCGACCGCATCATCATCGACGCGCCGGAAATTCTCGGCTCAATCAATCCCGTCGGTGGACGGGTGGACGATATCGATCTCAAGACGCACCGCCAGACGGTGGAAGAAGACAGCGGCCCGATCCGGCTGATGTCGCCCGCGGGTACACCTGGCCAGCATTTCGCCCAGTTCGGCTGGGTGGGTGAAGGCGTTGCGCTGCCGGGAGCAGATACGCCCTGGCAAGTGATCGCGGGTGATCAGCTGGCGCAGGAAACCCCAGTGACACTGGGCTGGGACAACGGGCAGGGCCTCAGTTTTGCGCTGCGTTTCGCAATTGATGAACATTACATGCTCACCGTCAGCCAGGCCGTGCGCAACACTGGCACCGGCTCAGTTGCGCTGCGGCCCTATGCCTTCATCAACCGCACCAGTGCAAATGCCAGCAAGAGCACATGGAATGTTCACTCCGGCCCTATTGCGGCAAGCGGCGAAGGCGTGAATTTCGACTGGGATTATGATGAAGTGCTGGAAGAAGGCCCGGTCGAACTGGGCAATGGCACCGATTGGGTCGGCTTTACGGACATCTATTGGCTGTCTGCTCTCATCACGCAGGAAGGGCAGGGTGCATCGGGGGCCTTCCGGTCAACGGGCGGCGAAACCTACCGAGCCGACCTCATCTATGATCCGATCAATGTGGGGGCCGGACAGACGGTTACCCGGACTACGCGCCTGTTTGCCGGCGCAAAGGAAAGCGCGGTTCTTTCTGAATATGCGAATCAGGGGGTAGAGAATTTCAACCTCGCCATCGACTGGGGCTGGTTCCGGCTGATTGCCTGGCCGATGTGGCAGGTGCTGATCTTCCTGTTCGGTTTGCTGGGCAATTTTGGCCTGGCGATTATCGGCCTGACGCTGATCATCCGCCTGCTCCTGTTCCCCATCGCGCAAAAACAGTTCCATTCGATGGCGCAGATGCGCGCTGTTCAGCCGAAGATGAAGGCGCTGCAGGAACGCTACAAGGAAGACAAGCCGCAATTGCAGCAGGAAATGGCCAAGCTCTACAAGGAGGAAAAGGTCAATCCGCTGGCAGGTTGTCTGCCGATCTTCATCCAGATCCCGATCTTCTTTGCGCTTTACAAGGTGCTGCTGCTGGCCATCGAAATGCGGCATGAACCGTTTTTCGGCTGGCTGCGCGATCTTTCCGCGCCCGACCCGGCGACCATCCTCAATCTGTTCGGCCTTCTGCCTTTCGATCCGCCTGGCTTCCTTGCCATCGGCGTGCTGGCGGTGTTGCTGGGCTTTACCATGTGGTTGCAGTTCAAGCTCAACCCCGCCGCGATGGATCCGATGCAGCAGCAGATATTCATGATCATGCCGTGGGTTCTGATGTTCGTCATGGCGCCCTTTGCAGCCGGACTGCTGCTTTACTGGATCAGCAACAATGTGCTGACCCTGGCGCAGCAGAAATATCTCTACATGCGCAACCCGCAATTGCGCATGCAGATGGAAAAGGACCGCGAAGAAAAACTGCGTGCGGCAGAACGCGAGAAAGCAGATAAGGCGCAAGAGTGATCGCTGGCGCCGCGCACTGGCTCCGCTTTTCACAAGCCCGGGAATTGTCATGACACCTGAAGAGGAAAAGCAGCTGGCGGATGAGGCAAAGCGCCTGTTTTCGGGACGTGTGGAATTCCTGCTGTCCGCTCCGCAGTTGAAGTTCCTGCCAGAGCCCGATTTTCCTGAAGTCGCCTTTTGCGGACGTTCGAATGTCGGCAAGAGTTCGCTTATCAATGCGCTCACGGGACGGCGAAGCATTGCCCGCACATCGGTAACCCCGGGGCGGACGCAGGAACTCAACTTTTTCGAAGTGGGCGAGCCTACCGAGTTCCGGCTGGTCGATATGCCCGGTTACGGCTTTGCCAAGGCCCCGCTCAAAGTGGTCGAAAAATGGCGCAAGCTGGTGCGCACATTCTTGCGCGGTCGTGTTCCGCTGCGCCGGACGATGGTGTTGGTGGATAGCCGCCACGGCTTGAAGGATAGCGATCGCGACATGATGACCATCCTGGACGAGGCAGCTGTCGGCTATCGGCTGGTGTTGACCAAGGCTGACAAGATCAAGGCTTCCGAGCTGGAGAAGGTGGCTGCGCTCGTTGCGCAAGAGGCGCGCAAACATCCGGCGGCTTTTCCGCAAATCCATATCACCAGTGCAGAAAAAGGCATGGGGCTGGATGAACTGCGGGCAGCCATGTTGTTCGACGTGCGCGACTAACCAGACCGTTAACCGTCAGACCAAAGCGATCTGGCGACAGTACTCGCCGGGGGTATTTCTGCGTCAGGAACGCGCGCTTCAGGCAGAAAAAAGGGCGCCGGAGGCACCCTTTTTTGCTTAGCTGGTAAAAGCTCAGCCGCCGTCACGGCCACCGAGCAACCAGTCCCAAAAGCCACGTCCCATGTTGCATCTCCTTGGTTAACTAGGAGACACAATCGGTTAACCATTAATGTTTGTAAAGTCTAAACCATGTTTGTTAGCATCTGACTTTGACTATCCTTTTGAAATTCAATGATACTATCTATATCCACAGGCCTTGAAATCGCAAAACCCTGGGCCACGAGGCATCCTGATTCGCGTAATTTTGTTAACGTCCGGCTATCCTCGACGCCCTCTGCAACAACAATGATTCGCAAGTCGCGTCCCAATTGCAGCACGTTGCGCACAATACCTTCCGCCTTTGTGTCGACTGCCATTTGGGAAATGAACAACCGGTCCACCTTGAGCTCACTAAAGGGGAGGCGCAGCAGTGCTTCCAAGCTTGCCGCACCCACGCCAAAATCATCCATCGAAATCTTGATGCCGAGCGCGCTCAATTCTTCCAGGATATGTCCGGCATGTTCGAGGTTGGAGATCCTATATGTCTCGGTGATTTCCAGCGTTAGCCTGCGCGCGTCGAAATCGGTGTTGGACAGAACCTTGGATACAAGCTGCACGATAGCCCGTTCATGCACAAGCGTCGCCGATATATTCACCGCTACCGGAATGTGCAGCCCTGCCGCTTCGAATGCCTTGCCTGCCTTGCACGCCTCTTCGAGAACGAATTTGGTGAGCTGACTCATGCGCCCGGCGGTTTCACACTGGCGGATAAAGCTATCAGGCGGGATGTGGCCCTTGTCAGGGTCCTTCCAGCGCACCAGTGCTTCCACGCCGACGATCTCGCCAGTCTGCACTGTCACCTTGGGCTGGTAGACGAGGTAGATCTCGCCATTGGCCATTGCCGCGTCGATCCGCGCCTGCAGCGAGATGTTCCAGATCAGGTCCTCTTCCGAGGTGCTGTCGGCAATGGCGATTGGTTCAAATGTCTCATTGGTCTTTTCGGCCACGTCCACCGCCGAGGCAAGGCGCCTGGCAACCATTGGACTGGGCGTGATATCGACCCCGAATGTAATGCCGACATCGACTTGTTGATCGCCCACCATCAACGGCGACGAGAACAGTGCGCGCAGACCCTCAAGGTGTTCCAGCAGCAGAGCCGGTTCCTTTTCGGCGATGGTCCAGGCAATCAGATGTCCCTGCCCGAGATAAATCGTGGCGTCCTGCGTTGCGGCCTTCAGCCGGGAAGTGATGCGCAGGACGTACTCGGAATGCAATTCCTTGGGAAGCGTACGGCGCACCTGCTCGAACCGATGGATACGTGCAACGATAATGGCGGGCACATTTTCAGCGATCTCTCGGTCTGCTTCCAATGCAGCAAACGTCGGTAGATCGGTCTCCGGATCAACCAGCGCAAAAGACTTCGCCCACGATTTGCGCAAACGCAATCCACCAAAGATAGCCAGCATCACCATGAGATGTGCAAAACCGGTGCGGATATCGAGATGGGCTGCTACTACTATTAACACAGGGACCGAAAGCACCATTGCCGCATAGCCAAGCCTGCGCTTTTGTGCCGAGGTGATCTGGCTTGCCAACGCGAGGCCGAGCACGAGACACAAGGCTGACCAGATGGCAGGAAGATAACCGGCTTGACCGGTTTTCAGTGTTTCTGCTGCCAATACATGAACCAGCGTCGGCGAAACTTCAGTCAGACCCGGAATGTTGAAATTCGCTCCATCGGCGCGATTCTCGCTTCCGACGACAATTGATTTGTCGGCCAGTTCAGACAGATCGGCATCTGGAGAGAGAACTTCCGAAAGCGTTAGCGAAGGAATAGTATCCAAAGAAAAGTTGTAGCTGATAGGGAAAAGCTGACCAGGCTTCCCTTCAATTCCCGCCAAATGTGCAGCGAGGCTGGGGAGTTCGCTTTCGCCGTGTTCGACGACGTAAACGGTGTCCCAGGCATAGCCCATGAAGTTCTTGTAGAGATGGCCGCCAACCTGCTGCACGCCATCTGCTATCGCGGGAATAGAGCGATTTCTTGCACTCTTCCCATTCAATCCGGTGCGCACGTTTTGCACCAGAAACGCGCGTCCGCTGAACTGGCGAAGCGCAGTGTTCAGATCATCGTCTGTTACTGGGTTGGTTGGCCTGTCGAACACGCCATCGATATAAGCTGCCCTAGCGCCTGCTTCGTCGAGCCTTCGCAAGAGCTGTGTTAGCGCCCGTCGGCCTTCGGGTCGGTCGGGGGCGGTGAGATCCTGTTCGCTACTGATGAAAACGATATCACCAGATGCCGGTTGTGATACGATGCGGCTCTGCGCCATCCACACGAATTGATCGATCGGTGTCAGCAGTGTTAGCGTCGCAAGGACAAGCGAAATCGCTCCGGCCCAAAACACATGTTTGAGCCGTTCGAGCCGCTTTGGCCCCATCAATACTGTCGGTTTGGTTCCGACCACTTGCTACCCTTTTTCAGCCCGCTTGAGATGCGGAGAGAAGCCTGCTCTGACACAAGATGGTAAACAAAGCAGAAACGCTTTTTACAAGTTCTACCAAGACAAAGGTTGCACCTCGTTGATTACTGCACCTTCGTTCAGGCTCGACAGGTCCAACCTTGATGGTTACGCGTCGGCAAAACGGGAACATCGCTCGATATGAAGCTCATCATTGGAAATAAGAACTATTCGAGCTGGTCATTGCGTGGCTGGCTTGCGGCCAAGCAAAGCGGTCTGCATTTCGAGGAATTGACCGTCAATATCGACGGTGATGATTGGCAGGCGATGAAGCGTGAAAAGGGCGAATTCGTCCCATCCGCCGGCAAAGTCCCTGTTCTGTGGGACGGTGACATCGTGGTGTGGGACAGCCTCGCCATTCTTGAATATCTGGGCGACAAGGTCGGCCGTGACCGGTTCTGGCCAAAGCCCGATGGTGCACGCGGCATGGCACGGTCGATGGTGGCGGAAATGCATACCTCGTACCTCTCGCTGCGCCGCAATTGTCCGGTCAATATCCGCGGCCGCATCGCTGTTGACCTTAGCGATGAAACGAAAGCGGACATTGTGCGCATTCTTGGCCTGTGGGCAGAAGCGCGCGCGCGTTTCGGCACTGGCGGACCCTTTCTTTTCGGCACTTTCTGCGCTGCCGACATCTTTTATGCCCCGGTGGTCAGCCGGTTTATCACCTATGGTATTGGCGTGCCCGGTTTTGCAGAGGCCTATATGCAGGCTATGTGGGAGCATGCCTGGATGCAGGAATGGGTCGAGGCCGCGTCTGCAGAAGAATGGACAATTTCGCAATTTGAAGTGGGCGACAAGGCCTAGTCGCAGGCCTGGAGATGCTTGGGCACTAGCCGTGGCTGGAAACTGCCTTTGTGCTGGGCTATCGCAGCGGTAATGACACAATCAGACAATGCCCTGGATCTCGCCCGCCATCTCATTGCCTGTGAAAGTGTGACGCCTGCACGCGGGCCGGTGTTCGACATGCTCGAACAGATGCTCACTCCGCTTGGTTTCGATGTGCACCGCTTCATCCGTGGCGAAGGGCCCGAGGGCAGCGAGGAAGAGGCGGTCGAAAACCTTTACGCCATCCGCCGTGGACCGGCAGGATCGCACCATTTCGCCTTTGCCGGCCATGTCGACGTGGTGCCGCCGGGTGAAGGCTGGGCGAGCGGGGCTTTCACGCCTGAAATTCGGGGCGACCTGCTGTATGGGCGCGGCGCCGTGGACATGAAGGGTGCGATTGCCTGCATGGTGGCCGCAATTGCTGATATTCCCGCAGAGGCAGGTTCGATCAGCTTCATCATTACAGGCGATGAAGAAGGACCGGCCTTGCACGGCACGCGCGCGCTGATTAATCTGATGCGCGAACGTGGCGATATTCCCGGCGTTATCCTTGTAGGGGAACCTACCAGCGTCAACCGTCTGGGAGACATGATGAAGATCGGGCGCCGCGGATCTATCAATATCTGGCTGGATGTTGGCGGCGTGCAAGGCCACGTCGCCTATCCACATCTGGCTGACAATCCACTGCCCAAACTCATTGCTATCCTCGGCGAACTCGATGCACTGGTGCTCGACGAGGGTACCCAGTGGTTCCAGCCCAGCAATCTGGAGATAACCGAGATCGACGTGCCCAACCGCGCGCATAATGTGATACCTGGACAGGCGAAAGCGCGTATTTCGATCCGGTTCAACGATCTGCATTCGGGTGCTTCCCTGTCCGAGAAAGTCACCGCTATTGCCGAAAAGCACGGCGGGCGTGCGCGTCCGGTTATCAGCGGAGAACCGTTCCTGACGCCGCCGGGCGTATTTTCGAAGATCATTGCAGATGCAGTAAAGGCGGAAACGGGCGCGGCGCCCGAGGCATCCACCACTGGTGGCACATCGGATGCCCGCTTCCTGAAAGACATTGCCCCGGTAATCGAATTCGGCCTGGTTAACGCGACCATGCACAAAACAGACGAGGCGGTGGCCATTGCCGATCTCGATACGCTAAGCCGCATATACAGGCGCGTCGTGCTTGCGACATTTGCCGAAGACTGACCGAAGGATAACGCGCGCATGTTGAAAGCCTGGTTCGCAATTCCCCTGTGGCAGCGCGTGGTCGCAGCCTTGTTACTTGGCGTGGTGCTCGGCCTGTTCTGGGGCCCGGAAGCCGAAAGCATAAAGTGGATCGGCGATTTCTTCATCAAGGCGATCAAGATGCTGGTCGTGCCGCTGATTTTCTTCAGCCTTGTATCCGGCGTCGCGGCGATCGGCGATTTGCGCAAACTGGGCGCAGTTGGCGGACGCGCCATTCTCCTTTTCGTGGTGACTGGCCAGATCTCTGTCTGGCTGGGTCTGGCGCTGGGAACCGGCGCGGTTAATCTGGGGCTGTTCCCTTCACGCGAAGCGCTTGGCACGCCTGAAGTGGCAACGCCTGAACCCAATGAAACCACGCCGGTCGACATGATCCTTTCGATTGTGCCCGATAGCCCGGTGCAGGTGATGGCAGATGTCGCCGTGCTGCCACTGATCGTGTTTTCCCTGCTGCTGGGGATCGGCATCCTGATGGCCAAGGAGGACGGCCTGCCAGTCCAGAAGGTATTCGATAGCGGCGCAATCATCATGCAGAAGGTGACGATGATCGTGATGGAACTGACCCCCTTTGGCGTCTTTGCGCTGATGGCTTGGGTTTCAGGGACGCTGGGCGTGGATGCGCTGAAGGCGTTGAGCTGGCTGGTCCTGCTTAATTATACGGGCTGCCTGCTGATCATTTTGGTCATGTATTCCGCGATGATCAAATTCCTCGCCAAATTGCCGGTCGTGGATTTCTTCCGCGGAATTGTGGATGCCATTGCGGTCAGCTATTCCACGGCCAGTTCCAATGCGACGCTGCCTGTCACTCTGCGTTGTGCGGAACGCAATCTGGGGGTCAGAAACTCGGTTGCCGCCTTTGTGATTTCGCTTGGGGCGACGATCAACATGAATGGCACGGCCATGTATCTTGGCCTTGCCACATTGTTCGGAGCGCAAATTTTCGGGGTGGATCTGAGCTGGGGCCAGTATTTCCTCATCTCAATCCTTGCGACCTTGGGAGCCATCGGCGCGGCGGGCATTCCCGGCGCGGGCCTGATCATGATGGCACTGGTGTTCGGCGCGGTTGGCGTGCCCCTGGAAACCATAGCCTTTGTGGCTGGCGTCGACCGGATTATGGATATGATGCGGACCACAACGAATGTCAGCGGCGATGCAGCCGTGGCGACGACGGTGGCGAGCATGACAGGCGATATTGATCGCGAGGAAATGATCAGCGCAGACGATGTGTAAAGCGCGCATGCAGCCAAGAAGGAAAAATGTATGAAGTTCTTCATCATCGGTGCAGCTGTCATGGGACTTGGCACCCCCATGTCTTCACCCGCCTTTAGCCAGAACGCGCAGCACGAAGCGGAGGATGCAATCGCGCAGCAAGCCGTGGTGGAGCAATTTTATGATGCCTTCGGTACAGGTGACATGGCCACGATTGCTGCATTGCTGAGCGATGATGTAGAATGGGTTGAGGCTGAGGGCGGTCCCTATGATGCGGACAATCCCTATATTGGCCTGGTGGAACTTGGCAGCGGCGTATTCGGCCCTATCGCTGAGGTTTACGGTGATTTCGCCGCGACGCCGCTACGCTTTACCTCCCAGGATAATCGCGTGGTGGTAGAAGGTCGTTATACGGGCACACATGGCGAAACGGGCGAATTGCTTGATGCGCAATTCGTCCATGTCTTCACCGTCGAGGGGGAGCGGATCGTGGCCATGCAGCAATATACTGATACATATCAATGGCGGCGTCTGGCAGGCACGTTGAACGATTGATCTGCAAATAGCCGCGGCCATGCCCGCAACTATTTGACGAAATTCCAGATGGTGCCGTGCCGCCCGTTGACCGCTAAGGCGGCTTCAGCGCGCTTTCGGCTTTTTCAGCACCTTGTTCCGGTAACTGCACAGATCGACCAGCCCGCAGCGCCAGCATTCCGGCGTGCGTGCCTTGCAGACATAGCGGCCGTGCAGGATCAACCAGTGGTGTGCATGCAGCCGGAAGGGTTGGGGGACACGCTTCTCCAGCTTTGCCTCGACCGCTTCTGGTGTCTTGCCTTTGGCAAGGCCGGTGCGATTGCCCACGCGCAGAATGTGGGTGTCGACTGCAAAGGTTTCCTGCCCGAACCAGCAATTGAGCACCACGTTGGCGGTTTTGCGGCCCACGCCGGGCAATCGCACGAGGTCCTCGCGCGTGTCAGGCACCTTGCTGCCATATTCGTCCACCAGCAGCTGGCTTAGCGCGATGACGTTCTTCGCCTTGGAATTGAACAGGCCGATGGTCTTGATGTGTTCGCGCAGGCCCTCTTCTCCCAGATCTATCATCTGCTGCGGCGTTTCTACCTTGGCAAACAAAGCGCGGGTTGCCTTGTTGACCCCGACATCGGTCGCTTGTGCCGAGAGCGCCACGGCGACGACAAGCTGATAGCAATTGCCATATCCCAACTCCGTTTCAGGGGCTGGATTATCCTCTGCCAATCGGCGGAAGAATTCGAAAATCTGGTCTTTGTTCATGATATTTACCCTGTGAGCCCGAAGCCGATCAGTGCCACGGCAAAGCCCACCACGGCGCCAAATGCGGGTGCCCATTCGCCATTCCCATGCGCCTCCGGGGCGACATCGTCGAATACGAGGTAGATAATCCCGCCTGCACAAAAGGTCATGATGGTGCCCAGAACTGTGCTTTGCATGGCGAAAAAGGAATATCCAAGCAGCGCGGCGACAGGGCCGATTACAATGGCCAGCGCCATGATACGCAAGATATGATGACGCACGAAGCCTTCATGGGCTTTGCGCACTTCGACATAGGCTCCGAACCCTTCTGGCAGGTTTTGCGCAACGAGGATTACCGTCAGGAAGATCGCCATGGGCAGATTACTGCCGATCACTGCGCCGACCACGATAGCTTCGGGGATAAAGTCCAGATTGAGCGCGACCAGCTGGCTGACCGGCGTGCCCGTGCTGTGAAGCCATTTGTCCAGGAGAAGAAACGCCAGGCCCCCCAGCACAAAGCTTGCTGCGCCAAGCCATAGCGGTTGCGTTTCAATGCCATGCGGGACCAGAACCAGCCCGACCGCACCGATCAGCGCGCCGCCGCCAAAGGCAGTAATACCGCGCTTCGCCTCTCCGGACAGGGAACCGCCACCACGCTCATCGAGATACCCCAGCCAAGCGCCTGCATAGGCTGCGCTGCCTCCAATAGCGCCAAACAGCGTCGCCAGCACAGCTGTCTGCATCACTCGGCGCTACTCGTGGTGTTAGCCGCCTTCCATTCCATCGCTGCGCGAACGCGGCTTTCTACGGAGGGGTGAGTGTAGAAAATCGCCTGCTCCAGCGGCCCTGCCAGCGGATAGCGATATTCAGCGGTCTTGATGAGCGCCCCTGCCAAGCCATCGGGCAGGCCGACCGTTTCCAGCGAATAGGCGTCCGCCTCACTTTCGCTAATGCGCGTCAGAGTATTTGTGATCGGCTGGGCAAGAGTGAACAACAGGCCCAGCACGAAGGCAAATACCGGCACGCCGCGTATGTCCTCAAGCGGCGCATCAGTGCCAAAGCGCCGCGCAAACCACGGATACAGGCGCGCCGTCAGCCAGAAAATCGCAATCGCGAGCATGCTCAACACGGCGAGCGCGCGCCATATATGGCCAAGCATGTAATGGCCGATTTCGTGCCCAGTCACCGCCTTGACCTCATCCAGCGAAGCGTCGCCCATCGCCACGTCGGATATGGCAATGCGGGCGTTGCTGCCCACGCCCGAAACATTGGCGGTGAGATTGTTGGACTGGCGCGATCCGTCATACATGAAGACGCGATCCTGAGGGACGCCTGCCTCTGTCGCGAGTGCCAGCACTGCATCACGCACATCGCTATCGGGGATGGGTTCATACTGGTTGAACAGTGGCTCTATCAGCACTGGCGAAAGCAGCAGAAGAAAGGCCGCGCCGCCCGCCACCAACGCCCCGCTCCATGCCCACCACAGCCGCCCCGTCTTGCGGATGAGCCAATAAATGCCGAGCAGCAGAAGCGCCCCGATTACTATGGTCAGAACGATGCCAATGGCGCCCTGCGCGAGAAAATCGCCAAGCGGCTGGTTGGTGCGGCCATACTGCACTTCACGCCACCATTCCTCATATATCGTATAGGGCAGCAGCAGCAGGCTATCGACCGTGATGAATACCGCGGCCAAAAGGAAGTTGCGTAGCGCCACGGACCGCCGCGCCAGTTTCCCCGCTACAAGGTCAAGAATGCCGCTGCGCACGATGATCCATGTGACGAGCACAGAAACCAGCAGGCCGGCAAGGATCAGCCAGTGATTGCCCGTGGTGTAATCACGTGCCAGCTCCAGTTCCTCACGGCTCAGCGTATCGATATAGGCCTGGGTGGCGGTCTGCGGGTCGAGTGCCATGCGTGTTCCCCTCCCGTGATCGGGCTAATCGAGACCGAGCACGTCCTTCATCGAATAACGCCCTGCAGGCTTGCCGATAAGCCACGTCGCGCCCTGCACTGCGCCGCGCGCAAATATAGAGCGATCTTCCGCGTTGTGCGACAGGGTTATGCGTTCCTGTGATCCAGCGAAGATCACCGAATGATCACCAGCCACCGTTCCGCCGCGCAAGGCGGCAAAGCCGATTGCACCGTCCTGCCGCGCGCCCGTATGTCCGTCACGCCCGCTTTCGCTATGCCCTGTCAGATCAATGCCCCGCGCGGCCGCAGCCGCTTCACCCAGCAGCAGCGCCGTGCCCGATGGCGCGTCCATTTTCATGCGGTGATGCATTTCGAGAATTTCGATATCCCATTCCGGGCCAAGTTTGGTCGCCGCCTGGCCCACCAGATGAGCTAGCAGGTTGACGCCAAGCGAGGTATTGCCCGTTTGCAGCACAGGGATATCCTGTGCGGCATCGGCAATTTCGCCCAGCTCCATTTCACTAAGGCCGGTGGTGCCGATAAGAATCGGAATATTCTCGCCCCGCGCGGCGCGCAGATTGTTCTCGATCGCCTGCGGTGCAGAAAAATCAACCAGCACATCGCTTTGTGCAGCAAGTTCGAAAGCCTGTTCACCCCTGCCAACGCCGCCTACCAGGCCATGTTTGCTGGTTGCCAGCACTTTGGCGATGGCCTGTCCCATACGCCCTTCAATCCCGATGATCCCAATTTTCGCCACACTCGACCCCGTGTCTGCCAAGGCCTGTTGATCGGCCGCTCTTTCTTCTAGCGAGGTGTAGAATTAAGGACAGCCTTTCGACAAGTTCGGGCCACATGAAATGGGGAGAGTGCCATTTTGCAGAACATCGTCATCCTGACAGGCGCGGGCATCAGCGCGGAGAGCGGTCTGAAAACCTTTCGTGCCGAAGATGGCTTGTGGGAAAACCATCCGGTGGAGGAGGTCGCCACGCCCGAAGGCTTCGCGCGAGACCCTGATCTCGTCCAGCGCTTCTATGACGAACGGCGAATGCGAGTGCTCGCCGCGCAGCCCAATCCCGCACATGAAGCGCTTGGCAGGCTGGAACGTGAATTGGGCGACCGGCTGCTGATCGTCACGCAGAATATCGACGATCTGCACGAAAGGGGCGGGGCGGGCAGGGTGCTGCACATGCATGGAGAAGTGCTGTCTGCATGGTGCCAGAGGTGCGATGCCCGCCATCGCTGGGAGCGCAGCTTGCGCGATGGCCCGTCCTGCCCTTCATGCGAAATGGTATCGCTGCGTCCGGATATCGTTTGGTTTGGTGAAATGCCCTACCAGATGGGTCGAATTTTTGGTGCGCTGGAACAGGCGGATCTGTTTGTCAGCATCGGTACCAGCGGCGCGGTCTATCCTGCCGCAGCTTTTGTGCAACATGCACGGGATGCCCGCGCGCGGACCCTTGAACTCAATCTGGAACGCAGCGCCGGTTCTGCCTTGTTTGACGAGACCCGCCTTGGGCCTGCCAGCAAATTGGTGCCGCAATTCGTCCAGGACATGCTGGCAGCTTGATCCCCCTCGCGCCGCCAGCATTCCGGACGAATTTTGTTATTGCGTCATCTCGATTTCGCGCAGCAGATACGTGCCCTGGATTTCGCGAATTTCATTGTAGAGAGTGACGACCGTTTCATTGGAGCTGTCCATGTTCGCCTCACCCCAGGCCTGCATGAATTCATCATACCGGGCGCGTGATGGCTGCATGTTTTCACCGGGAAAGGTGATTACCAGCATCATGTGAAATACGCCCTCGGCTGGGGCCATATTGGCATAAATGCCGTAATCTTCGATATGGCCAAGTTCCTTGGCAATTTCATTCGCGGCCACCCATGTCTGGTTCAGCCCTTCGAGATAGCGGTCCCACTGGCCTGGCTCGACACGCACCGTGGTCAATTCCGTTACCGAGTCGGAATATTCGTAATCCTCATATTCAGTTACCTGGGCCGTGGCCGGAGCCGCAGAAACACCAGCCGCCAGTGCGAATGCAAGGCTTCCAATCATCAAGTTTTTCATAGTCTTCCCCCATTGTTAAACGGCACGCCATCAAGGACGTGCTTCATCCGCGGGGACGGGCGACCCTCTCCGTAGAGATTTAGGATGCCCCTTTGGTGGAATTGAAGCTCTGACAATTTGGTTGCAAAGTCAATCAACCATGGTTTGGCCGCACGTGCGGCACGCGGGATCCTTGGCGATGTTGAGTGTGCGCATGCCCGGCTTGAGGCCATCCATCAGGTGCAATTTTCCCCAGCCGAGACTGCCCCAATCGTCCATCGGCGTGCCATTCGCATTGACCAGAATACGCACCGCCTGCATCGCCGCAAGGCTTCCGACCCAGCCGACCATCGCGCCCAGCACGCCATCTTCTGCACAGGTGTCGCAATCCTCTGCATCGAAGGCATCGCCCACAAAGCACCTGTAACAGGGCTGGTCGGGCAAATGTCCAGCAAAGGCGGCGACCTGCCCCTGAAAGCGTCCGACGGCGGCAGAAAGCAGCGGCACATCAGATGCGACGCAGGCATCGGATACGGCGAGGCGCGTCGCAAAATTGTCCGTTCCATCCAGCACCAGATCCGCCCCGCCAAGCAGATTGGCGGCATTGGCGGACGTGATGCGCGCATCGTGGATCGCAACGTCCAGACGATCATCAAAATTGGCCAGCCAGCGCCGCGCTGACACGGCCTTGCCATGGCCGATATCGCGGGTGGTGTAGATTGTCTGGCGCTGAAGATTGCTCGCTGAAACCTTGTCGTCATCCACCAGCGTCAATCGCCCGATGCCGGCGCCGGCCAGATATTGCAGCGCAGGCGCGCCAATGCCGCCAAGGCCCATCATCACGACATGCGCCCGAGACAATGCGGCTTGCCCCGCTCCGCCAATTTCAGGCAGCACGATATGGCGCGCATAACGATCGAGCCGGTCGGCGGAAAGTGGGTGAGGGTGATCAGTCATCGCCGCACACCTAATGGCAAATGCGCATTGGTAAAGCGGTGGATTGGCTGTCCTACAGGCTGTGGATCGTGGCAGCGGCTCTCCGATCATCTCCCGGCCTGTCCAAAACCTGTTTCTGCAGTTTTTTCCCTGTAATGTGTCCCCCTGCAAGGATTGCATGCAACATCCTGATAAATATATGAAAAATGGTAGGTTGGCGGGGTAACACGCTGTCACTTGTGTCACCCTGCACCCAATGGGCAAATCTGTTGAAAGCAGGCGCACAGGTCTGTGGAACGCGCAGGGAAAACCTGTGCGTTACAGCAGGGACAAGCCTGTGCGTTACAGCAGGGACAAGCCTGTGCATTGGTGTTGGAGCGATTGTGCGCGAGGGTTGGTCCGACGGCCCGCCGCAAGCCACGCCGCGATTAGCCCGATATCAGCTTTCGAGCTGTCGCAGCAGGCTGCGTACGTCGCCATCCATATCAGCGTCACGCTCTCGCAGGTCTTCTATCAGGCGGACTGCATGTATGACGGTGGAATGATCGCGACCGCCGAACTTGCGCCCGATTTCGGGATAGCTGCGCGGGGTGAGGACCTTGGCCAGATACATCGCCACCTGACGCGGACGGACCACCGCACGCGCACGCCGCTTAGAGCTCATCTCGCTGCGATCTATGCGATAGAACTGGCACACGGTGCGCTGGATTTCATCGATCGTGATGCGGCGACGGTTAGCGCTGAGAATGTCGGTCAGCTGTTCTTCGGCCAGTTGCAGGGACACTTCCTGTCCGGTCAATTGGGCATAGGCGATCAGCTTGTTGAGGCCCCCCACCAGCTCGCGCACATTGCGGCTGACGGTGCGGGCGAGGAAATCAATCACGTCGCCGGGCACTTCGAGTGGGGCGAAGCGTGTCAGCTTGGATTCCAGGATGGAGCGGCGCAATTCGATATCGGCAGGCTGGATATCCGCGACAAGCCCCATCGACAGGCGGCTGAGCAAACGCGGCTCCACCCCGTCCAGCGCCTGCGGAGCGCGGTCAGCGGCGAATACCAGTCGCTTGCCTTCAGCAAGCAGCGCATCGATTGTATAAAGCAGTTCTTCCTGTGCGGCGGCCTTGCCGATGATGAACTGGATATCGTCCACCAGCAGCAGATCAAAAGCGCGCAAACGGCCCTTGAATTCGATCATCTCGTTCGATTTGAGCGCCTGGACAAATTCGACCATGAAGCGTTCCGCGCTGCAATAGAAAATTCGCGCGCGGGGGAAGGCCTGCAAGTAAGAATGCCCGATGGCATGCATCAGATGCGTCTTGCCCTGACCTGTCGCGGCCTTGAGATACAGCGGGCTGAATTGCGGCTTTTCCGCTTTGGACATGCGTTCGGCAGCGTTCTTGGCCAGCACATTGGTGGTGCCGGTGACAAAAGCAGCGAAGGTCTGCGTGGGATCGAGGCCGATGGACGATGTGAAGCCGTCATCACCGATCGATTCCATCGCCATTGTCGCATCATTAGCGGCGCGATGGCCAAAACCGTCCTGCCCGCGCAGGTTGAAATCGGCAATCTTGCGACGGCCGGGATGCACGGTAATGGCGATGTGGCGCACTTCGCTCGATGCGATTTTCCATGCCAGCGAGAGCCGGTCGCGATAGCGCTCATTCACCCAATTGGCAGAAAATTCAGTCGGCAGATACAGATCGAGCGTGCCGCTCTCCTTGTTCAGCTTGCCCAGCTGGATCGGCTTGATCCATTGTGTGAAAAGTTGATGCCCCAAATCCTTGCGCAGTCCCTGACTGATATCTGCCCAGTCGGCCGCTAAATCCAATGCTTCCCGATCTTCCATGTTATTTTCTGCCACGTCACGTGTTTCCGCAGAGCTGCGGCCCTTGGACGGTCCCATCCGAATCATACTTGCAACCCCATATTTTCTAGCCCGCTGAACGACCACTGCACCATCGACACGCAAGACATAACTTCCCCCTGTCCAGCCCCGCAGGCGGATGCTGGAATCATGCGTATCGAAAACTCAATTTGTAACGCCGCTGGCGGTGCATCCTGCGGCTCGAAGCTTGTTATGAAGCAGTCACATTGATGAGCAAGGGGACGAGGCCAAATATATAATAATTTTGGATATTGACTCGTCCGTGAGCCGCAGGCTTGCGTCTAAGTTTCTGATTATCATAGATAGTTTTATGACAATCGTGCGAATCGCGGGAAATCCTCACCTTTCTTCCGCGTGCCTTCGTTTCCTTCGCAGACGCAAAAAAGGGGCCCGCACTGCAGCACGGGCCCCGTTCCGATTTCGTTCTGTAAAGCCTGCCGACAGCGGTGCGAATCGCCCGCGTCAAAGCGGCCAATCAGAGAGCAGCGATTCGCTTGCTCAGCCGGCTCATCTTGCGAGCGGCGGTGTTCTTGTGCATCACGCCCTTGGCAACGCCCTTGGCGATCTCCGGCTGGGCAGTTTTCAGCGCATCGGCAGCAGCCTGCTTGTCACCTTCGGTCACAGCAGTTTCCACTTTCTTCACGTAAGAGCGGATCCGGCTGATGCGCGCACCGTTGACTTCGGCGCGCTTGTTGTTGCGGCGGATGCGCTTTTTGGCTTGCAGCGTGTTGGCCATATATCGTTCCTGTTTCGGGCCACCAGCAAGCGGCCGCTTCCTTGTCTTGATGAGAATCGCGAAAAACGGCGACAAAGCGCCGGAAAGCGCGCCACATAGGCAAACTGGCCACATGCGTCAATGCTTTTGGAAGGCGCTCTGCTTTGGCATCATCGCTGACAGGCAGGGCAAAACCATGTGCTGCGGCCGCCCTGCACGATGCGCCGGATAGTCCCGCCACCGCAGCGCCTACAATCGTCACCTTCGCGGCCATAAACGCGAAAGCGGGTGGCGAAATAGCCTAATTCCCCGTCGGGCCGCGCATAATCGCGCAGGGAAGAGCCACCATCGCGAATCGATTCTGTCAGCACATCGCGGATGGCCGGCAGCAGCTTTTCCAGCGCTGGACGCCAGATGCGGCCCCCTGCCTTCCTTGGATCGATGCCTGCGCGAAACAATGCTTCACATACATATATATTGCCAAGCCCGGCCACTATGCGCTGATCGAGCAGCAGCAGCTTGATCGCTTGCTTGCGCCCTTTGATGGCGGCAAACAATTGCTCGACCGTCAAATCTTCGCCCAACGGTTCTGGCCCCATAACGGCGAAGGCGGGCCAATGATCGAGCTGAGCGGTATCGACCAGATCGACATAGCCAAAACGACGTGGATCGTTGAGGGCAAAACAATGGTCGGCGGTTTCCAGCACAAGATGATCGTGCTTGTCCGCCTGTTCAGGATCAATCCGCCAGCGCCCGCTCATGCCCAGATGGAAGATCATGCTGGTATCGCGGTCTGTATGGATCAGCCCATATTTGGCGCGGCGACCAAGCCCGGTCACGCGTGCGCCCGTCATTACCTGCACGAGATCCACGGGGAAGGGAAAGCGCATGTCGGGCCGGCCCAGCGCCACCTTTTCGATGCGCTGGCCTTCCAGGAACTGTGCAAGGCCGCGCACGGTTGTCTCAACCTCGGGTAATTCAGGCATGGATAGACCCTTATCACCCTTTGCGCTGCGCTCAATCTCTCCTAAGGCACGGAGCATGAGTGATCAGGTTTCCTTCGGCTATGAAGACATCGCCCCGGAAGACAAGACTGCGCGCGTAGGCGGCGTCTTTTCCAGCGTGGCAAGCAAGTATGACATAATGAATGACGCGATGTCGGGCGGGCTTCACCGTTTGTGGAAGGACCAGTTCGTGCGCCGCGTAAAGCCGCAACCGGGCGAGGCGGTGCTCGATATGGCTGGCGGCACGGGCGACATTGCCTTTCGCATGGCGGCCAAGGGCGCAGAAGTCGTGGTGGCCGATATCAATCAGGACATGCTCGATGTCGGGATAGAGCGGGCGATGGAGCGCGGACTGTCAGAAGGTGCAGGCGGGCTTTCATGGTCTTGCCAGAATGCCGAACAGCTCAGCTATCCCGATCGCCAGTTCGATGCCTACACCATCGCCTTTGGTATCAGAAACGTCACCCATATCGACCGCGCACTGGCAGAGGCGCACCGTGTGCTGAAGTTTGGCGGGCGTTTCTATTGCCTTGAATTTTCCACCATGACCTGGCCCGGAATGAAGCAGGCCTATGATTCTTATTCGCACAAGCTGGTGCCGCAGATCGGCAAGGCGGTTGCAGGCGATGAGAACAGCTATCGCTATCTGATCGAAAGCATTCGGCGCTTCCCGCCCATGCCGGAATTTGAAAAGCTCATCCGTGATGCAGGTTTCGCGCGCACCAGGGTAGAGCCGATCATGGGCGGCCTGGTCGCCATCCATTCAGGATGGAAGATATAGGGTGACGCGCCCTTCAACGCATATTTTCCGGCTGCTGAAATGGGGCCGCACGCTGGCACGCCATGGCGCGCTGCGCGGAATTGAACGCAATCCCACCATGCCACCACAGGTCAAGCGATTGGTGCGGGTGGCGCGCCTTGGCACGTTGCAACCAAGAGAGCCCGATTATGCCGGGGCATTCCAGGCGATTGGTCCGGCTGCGATCAAGCTGGGGCAGACCCTTGCCACGCGGCCCGATCTGGTGGGCGATGTTGCCGCGCATAATCTGTTGAGCCTGCAAGATAGCCTGCCTCCTGTACCCTTCCACGAAATACAGGCGCAGATCGAACGCAGCTTTGAAAGGCCGATGGAGGAGCTGTTTGCTTTGGTAGATCCCGATCCCATCGGGGCTGCCAGCATTGCGCAGGTTCATAAGGGCATCACCATCGAAGGGCGCGAAGTTGCCATCAAGGTGCTGCGTCCTGGCATTCGCGAGAAATTTGCGCAGGATATCACCACCTATGAATGGGCCGCTGCCCATCTCGAAGGACTGGGCGGTGAAGCGTCGCGGTTGCGACCACGCCTTACCATCGCCAATTTCAAACGCTGGACCAATAGCGAGCTGGATTTGCGACGCGAGGCGGCTTCGGCATCGGAGCTTGCCGAGTCGACGCGCGGGGTTGCAGGATATTGTATCCCCGATATCGACTGGGACCGCACCAATGGTCGTGTGTTGACGATCGAGTGGATCGATGGGGTCAAGATTTCAGATCGACAGGCGCTGCTCGAAGCCGGGCATGATCTGCCGGATCTTGCGCGGCGGCTGGTGCTGGCCTTCCTGACGCAGGCGATCAGCGGCGGATTTTTCCATGCCGACATGCATCAGGGCAATTTGTTCGTGAAGGCAGATGGGACCATCGCTGCCATCGATTTCGGGATCATGGGGCGGATCGATCAGCGCGCGCGCCAGTGGCTTGCGGAAATCCTCTACGGACTCATTACCGGCAATTATCGCCGCGTAGCTGAAATCCATTTCGAAGCGCAATATGTGCCCAGCTATCACTCGGTTGAGGAATTTGCCACGGCGCTGCGCGCTGTCGGAGAGCCGATGCGGGGCAAGCCGGTGAGTGAGCTTTCCGTCGGCCAGATGCTTGACGGGTTGTTCGCCATCACCCGCGATTTCGACATGCAGACGCAGCCGCATCTGCTGTTGCTGCAAAAGACAATGGTAATGGTTGAAGGCATTGCCACCCAGCTCGATCCACAGATCAACATGTGGAATGTTTCTGCGCCCTTCGTGCGAAGCTGGATTCGTGATGAGCTGGGCCCTGAAGCCGCGCTGGCGGACAAGCTCAGGCAGGATGGCGAAACCTTGCTGCGCATCCCGCAATTGATCCGTCGACTGGAAGAACATTTTCCACAGCGCGGCGGCGCGCCGGAGCAGCCGCCATTGCCTGATGTCGAACTTGTCTGGGAACGGCGCAGGCGCGGGGCATATCGTGGTTCGGGCAATTGGACGGGGTATCTATTGGCGGCCCTCATCGGGGCCGCCGCCGTTTTTGCGGGGAGTTTGGCGGGGTGGCTAGGATAAGATCGCGTCCCAAGAAATGGGATCGTTTTGCCAATTTCGCGCCAGGGGCGGCTTTGCTTGCCATCGCCCTTGTTGTCGCGGTGCTGGCCGCCGCCGCGCTGACCGCGCAATCGACGCAGCTAGCCATTCCGGTAATCCCTGCCGGCGATGCCAACCGCGCCGTAGAAGCAGAAGCGCGCGCAGACCGCCTTGCCGAGGCGGAGAAGCGCGATACCGATCTACAGCTTTATGATCGTATTGCAGAACGGGTGCGGGCGGGCGAAAATTACTATGCCGTTGCGGTAGAGGAGCAGCGCGCCCGCGATTTTCCTGTGCAACCGGGGCTGGCTGTGCGTTTGCCAACATTGGCCTTCATTACTGCCGCGCTGGGCGAATGGGGGATGATTGTGCTTGCGGCCTCTCTGGGCGTGGCGACGCTTTTGGCGTGGCATTATCGGCTGCGCGATACAGAGGGTGGGCCGGATCGCATCCGCTTCATCCTCATCTTGCTGGTGATTGGCGCATTGAGCGGGTTCAAGCCGCAATATCTGGTGCTGCATGAAGTGTGGGCCGGAATGTTCATCGCGCTGGCGTTGGGGCTATATCGCAGGAAAGCATGGTTCTGGGCCTTTGCCGCAGGTGTGCTGGCGCTGTCGCTGCGTGAACTGGCCTTGCCTTTCATTCTCCTGATGATGGTCCTGGCCTGGGCACGTGGCAATCGCGCAGAAGCGGCGGCATGGCTGGGTGCTGTGCTGGTGTTCGGCATCGCACTGTCCGTCCATCTGGCGCAAATTGCACAATATACCTCTGCCGCCGATCCGGCATCCCCCGGCTGGTTGGCACTGCGCGGATTGGCTGGCTGGACATCGAATATCGTGCTGTCGAGCCAGCTGCATCTCCTGCCCGGCTGGCTTGCCGCGCCGCTTGCAATTCTGCCATTGTTGGGATGGGCAGCATGGCGCAGCTGGTTCGGGCTGACAGGCTTTCTGCTGTGCTTCGGTTATGGCGTGGTATTCATGATCGCGGGCCGCGACAATAATTTCTACTGGGCACTGATCGTCATGCCCGTATGGTTCGTCGGCTATGCCTTCGTGCCGCGCGCGATGGCAAGCCTGTGGCATTCTGCACGAGGGCAATGATGGTGCTGCACGATCCGGTGGCACGGTGGGAAGGCCTGGATCGTCCGCTGCGCCATCTGCCACGTCGTGCTGCGATCGGACTTCTTGCCGTGCTGGCAGCAGTAATGGTCTGGTCCGCTGTCGACATCGGGCCGGGTCAGCAGGCGGCGGAAATTGACCGGAATGCCCCTGTTGCAGAGGATGATGGCGATCTTGCTCTTTATGCGCGCATTTCTGATCGTGTGGCTGCGGGTGAACCCTATTACGTGGCTGCAATGGCAGAGCAGCGGGCGGGCAATTACCCCACGCGCCCCTTCGTCACGGTGCGATTGCCGACCCTTGCGATGCTGCATGCACAGCTAGGGCTGCACGGCGTCACCATCTTGCTGAAAACGCTTCTGGCGGCTGTCATTATTGCTGTCATCCTGCGCATTCGGCGGCAGACACTTGCGCTGGAGCGCATCGGGGCGGGTGTATTGATGCTACTTGGTGGTGCGGCGGTGATCACGCTAGATGCCGCGCTTATCCATGAAGTGTTGGCGGGCCTGCTGCTCAGCCTTGCGCTGGCGATCTATCATCCGGATCGCTGGTGGCCCGCGCTGATTGCAGCAGCGCTTGCGCTTTCCTTGCGTGAACTGGCATTGCCTTTCGTGCTTTTGTGGCTGGCCTTTGCCCTGTCGCAACGCCGATGGCCAGAAGTGGCGGCGGTCGGTGCGCTGATGATCCTCTTCGCTATCGGCATGTATCTGCATTTCCTTGGCGTGGAGGCGCAGCGGCTGCCAGGCGATAGTGCGTCGCAGGGGTGGGATGCGCTGGCTGGCTTGCGCATGCCGATCTTCGCCATGTCACAGCTCACCGCCTTGCTGTTCCTGCCCTTGTGGCTTGCCGCGCCGCTTGCCATTGGGCCGCTGGTGGGCTGGGCGGGTCTGGGCGGCAGACTGGGCCTGTTCGCCGCAATCTGGTTTGCAGGATTTTTCGCCGCAATGGCCCTGTTTGCCCGTGCAGAAAATTTCTACTGGGTGCAGATGACCCTGCCGGCCTATTTCGCGGGCTTTGCCTTTGCCCCGCGCGCGTTTGCCGACCTTGCGCATGCCACCAGAATTGGCATGAAGGGCTGATGCGAAAGGCAATGTTAACCATCGTTTGCGATGGCGCGTGCTTGGACTATGAGCAGACAAGACCACTTGCTGGATCAAACGATCGAATCTGAACGGGAGGATAGTACGACCAATCCCCGAATCCTGCTCATCGTGGGCGGCGGCATTGCCGCGTATAAATCCTGCGAGCTGGTCCGCCTGATCAAGAAGGGCGGGGC
Organism: Aurantiacibacter atlanticus; assembly: GCF_001077815.2. Lineage (GTDB taxonomy): Bacteria > Pseudomonadota > Alphaproteobacteria > Sphingomonadales > Sphingomonadaceae > Alteraurantiacibacter > Alteraurantiacibacter atlanticus. The sequence continues at coordinate 851,317 of NZ_CP011310.1, forward strand.
AGGTGTGACCTGTGTGCTGACCAATGGTGGGGCGCAATTTGTCACGCCTATGTCGCTTGCAGCCTTGTCGGGGAATGAAGTCCACACGTCCCTGTGGGATCTCAAGAATGAGGCCGAGATCGGCCATATCCAGCTTTCGCGTGAAGCTGATATGGTCGTGGTTTGCCCTGCCACCGCCGACATGATGGCCAAGATGGCGGCGGGCATTGCGGATGATCTTGCCACTACCCTGCTGCTGGCCACCAACCAGCCGGTGATGGCGGTTCCCGCGATGAACGTGAAGATGTGGCAACACGAGGCAACGGTGCGCAATGTCCAGACCTTGCGCGATTCCGGCGTAAAGGTGATGGAGCCCGATATGGGCGATATGGCTTGCGGGGAATTCGGCCCCGGCCGCCTGCCGGAACCTGAAGCCGTATTCCTGGAAATTGCCGAGATTCTCGGGCTGGATGCCACTGCCGCCAGCACTGATATTGCCGCCTACCTTGCCCGCCGCAGCGCGCATGATGTCTTTGGCGAAGAAGATTTCGATGAAGATGGCGGCGGGTTGAGCGGCCTGTTATCATCCATCATCCCACGCACTGCTGCAAGCAAGGCGGACGATGGCGATGATGAATTTGAAGGCATGGAATTGCCCGAAGGCATCGTCGAAGGTCCTGATTTGCCCGATCCGGATCTTGCCGGCGTGGAACATCTCATGGCGAGGAAGGGCAAAGCCAGCGCCGCCCCACCCACCGACCGCGAAGCTATCAATCACGAAGTCAACGCGCGCCAGGCCACCCCGCAACCTTTTGAAGGGGAGGATGCAGCAGCGCCGGTCAATCCCATAGACGCGCCATCCGAGGTTTCTGTAGAGCGTGATCTCGACAGTTTCGATCCGCTCGACGGGCAGCCGGCTTTCGATCAGGATATCGAGCACCGCCCGCTATATGGCAAGCATGTGCTGGTGACCGCTGGCCCAACGCATGAGCCGATTGATCCGGTGCGCTATCTGGCCAATCGCAGCTCGGGCAAGCAGGGCTTTGCCATTGCCGCCGCCGCTGCGGCTGCGGGTGCCAAGGTGACGCTGGTGGCCGGTCCTGTTAATCTGCGCACCCCGTTGGGGGTTGAGCGACAAGATGTCGAAAGCGCTGAGGAAATGGCAAAGGCCGTGCGCACGGCCCTTCCTGTCGATGTTGCGATCATGGTTGCGGCCGTTGCCGATTGGCGCCCGCGCGATTTCAAGGGTGACAAGATCAAGAAGCGCGGCTCTGCCCCGCCAGCGCTTATTCTCACCGAAAATCCTGACATCCTCGCCAGCGTGGCTGCCAGCCCAAAGCGACCCGAATTGCTGATCGGTTTTGCCGCGGAAACCAATGACGTGGTGGAAAATGCGCGCAAGAAGCGCAAGAGCAAGGGCGTGGACTGGATCGTCGCAAACGATGTATCGGGCGATGTGATGGGCGGGAATGACAACCGCATACACCTTGTGCGCGAAGGCAAGGTCGAGCATTGGGCCGAGATGACCAAGCAGGATGTCGCAATGAAGCTCGTCACCGAAATTGCCGAAAGGCTGACAGAGGATGCCTGACGCGGGGCCGGACCGGGTCGGCGTGCAGATCAAACGGCTGGCGCATGGTGAAGGGCTGGCATTGCCATCCTATGCCACCAGCGGGGCTGCGGGCATGGATGTCCTTTCAGCAGAAGACGTAACGATCACGCCGGGCATGCGTTATCCAGTGGAAACGGGCTTCGCACTGGCTATACCGCAGGGCTACGAAATTCAGGTTCGTCCACGCTCTGGCCTGGCGCTCAAGCACGGTATTACCTTGCCCAATACCCCCGGCACGATAGATTCCGATTATCGCGGCGAGTTGAAGATCCTGCTCATCAACCATGGTGATGCGGATTTCCCGATTGCCCGTGGTGATCGGATCGCGCAGCTTGTGCTAGCGCCGGTAACGCTGGCGGTTTGGGGCGAAGTTGGCGAATTGGATGATACCGCACGCGGAAGCGGCGGTTTCGGCTCAACCGGCGGGCATGCCGGGCTTTAACGGCCCGGCGTCAATCGACCAGACTTGTGGCCGGACATAACTAAAGAGGCGGACCGTTGCCGATCCGCCTTCCTTGGTGATTTATATGGCAGGTGCGCTGTTCTAGCGTTGCACCGGCTGGTCTTCGGGTGCGATCGAGATGCGCACGGTCTCGCCAGAATTGCCGGGAAAATCGGTAAACATCGCCTCGACCAGATTAGGCACCAGATATTGCAATCGGCTGGAAGATGAGGCGGCCTGCGCCTTGCCTTCGAACAGACGCTGGCCCGTGGCAGCATCGTCAATCTTCATATCTATGCCGCTGGTATAGATGGTGTAGCTGTCAATCCCGCCATGGTGACTGAAGAACGGATCATGCCAGCCATAGCCCCATGCGCGATCTGGCACATAGGCGACTCGGTTGCGACCGCGCCGGTCACGATAGACGACCGGGCGCGAATAGCTGCGCCATGGACTGTAGAAGGGATCGGAATAGCCAAAGCCGGTGCTGCGCACGCGCTCGCGCCCATTGTCTACACCGTAATCGAAGCGCACCAGCAGGGTCGCTGCTTCAGCCGAAGGGGCCTGGACATAGCCCAATTGCTCCATCTCGCTTTCCACGTGATCGGCATAAAGCGCAAATTCCAGCCCACCGGCCAGCGCCGGATCTTCTGCGACAACGAAGAAGCTTTGTCCCTGCGGCGCAGGCAATTGGCTTTCAAAGCGCGATACATCGGCGCGAAACGGGGTGGCGCAAGCGGCAAGGCCAAGCGTCAAGGCAGGTACCAAGGCCAGCTTGAAGCCGCGCTTGAGCCCCTTGGTCAGGGTGGTGGAAACTGTCATGGCAATTCTCTTTCAGTCAACTTCGGTGGAGGCGCGCAGCCTCTCAACCCGGCGCACACAAATCTCTACGATGAGACGTGCAATAGCAAGGGCGGGCTGAACCCTGCTTGAACCAGAGTAGGCTAAATAGTTGAAATATTTCAATGTTAGCAGTTTCAGCCGCGCACCAGACCCAGCGCATTATAGGCCGCATTAAGCGTGGGCCTGCTCGCTTCGCGGGCTTGTGCCGCGCCCCGCGCTAGAATGGCGTCCAGCACTTCACGATCCTGCCGCAGCTCCACAAAGGATTCGCGGATCGGCCCAAGGATTTCGAGCAATTTCTCGGCCAGGACAGGTTTGAAGTGACCAAAGCCCTTGCCACCGTGTTCGGCCAGCACTGCTTCTGGCGTGGTCTCATCCAGCGCGGCAAAAATCGTCACCAGGTTCAACGCCTCAGGCCTTTCAGCCAGACCCGCAATCTCGCTGGGCAAGGGTTCAGGATCGGTCTTTGCCTTCTTGATTTTCTGGGCCATTTCATCGGCATCATCGGTCAGATTGATCCGGCTCATATCCGATGGTTCGGACTTGCTCATCTTGCGCGATCCATCGCGCAGGGACATGATCCGCGCGGCTGCCTTGGGGATATATGGATCAGGCAGGGTGAAAACCGGCGCGTCTTCACTTGCAAAGTCATTATTGAATTTTTGCGCAATATCGCGGGCCAGTTCGAGATGCTGCTTCTGATCTTCGCCCACGGGAACATAGTTTGCCTGATACAACAGCACGTCTGCCGCCTGCAGCACAGGATATCCGAACAATGCGACGGACTGGCCTTCACGGTTTTTTCCCGCCTTGTCCTTCCATTGCGTCATGCGGTTGAGCCAGCCCATGCGCGCTGTGCCCATCAACAGCCATTGCAGTTCCGAATGGGCGGGGACCTGAGCCTGGTTGAACAATACGGCCTTGGCCGGATCGAGCCCGCAGGCAACCAGCGTAGCGACCATTTCCAATGTGCTGGCGTGCAGCTCAGCAGGATCATGCGGCATAGAAATCGCGTGTAAATCGGCAAGGAAGATAAAGCATCTGCCGCCGCTGTCATGTGCCTCATTCTGCAATTTGACGTAATTGCGGATCGCACCAAGATAATTGCCGAGATGCGGCTTGCCGGTAGGTTGGATGCCGGAAACGACCGTCATTGGGGAGGTGGGCTTCGGGGAGGTAGACATTGCAGCATCAGGCATCAGGTGAAGGCTCTCTTCTGGTCATGAATTGCGCGAGCCGGTCCCGGCTGACTGCGCCAAGCGCAAGGGCTGCGCCGAAATAGACAATGAGGGCGCATGCCGCGAGAGCGGCCAGCGCCAGCAATCGCGCGAACAGCCCGGCGGAATAGTATTCGCTTAGCAAACCCGACACATAGAACAATGCCCCGCCCATTGCGGCCGCTGCCACCAACTGGCGCAGCAAGCGACCAACCAAGGGCCAGTCAGCGCGGTAATAGCCGCGCAGGCGCAATACGAAATAGAGGATACCAGCATTGAGCCATGCCCCGATGGCACTGGCGGCCGCCACGCCTTCCACGCCGAAGCGCTGGAGAAAAGCGATGTTGAAACCGATGAATACAGCCAGCGCAGCAACCGCAGCATAAACAGGCGTGCGCGTATCCGAACGGGCGTAGAAGCTGGGCACCAGCACTTTTACCAGCACATAGGCGGGCAATCCCGCCACCAGCACCGCCAGCACATTTCCTGTGGCAGCGGCATCGGCAAGATCAAATCGGCCACCCTGGAAAATCATGGTCACGAAAGGAACCGCGCAAACCGCCAGCGCCACTGTGGCGGGTAAGGTTAGCAACATGCCAAGTTCGATGGCATTGGACTGGATGCGCGCCGCGCCCGCATCGTCCTTAGCCCCGACGAAACGCGACAAGGTTGGCAGGATGGCGGTGGAAAGCGCAATGCCGATTATGCCGAGTGGCAACTGGTTGAGCCTGTCGGCGTAATTCATCCAGCTGACCGCACTGCCATCAAGCTGGTTGAGGAAATAGACCTGCAACAGCGTATTGATCTGATAGGCACCCCCGCCAATCGCGGCGGGCAGGGCAATAATGCCCAGCCTTTTGACTTCGGGCGTCAGGCGTGGGCGCGATATCCAGCGGGGGCGGAAGCCCTCGGCATGTGCCCAATATATCAGCCACGCCAGCTGGATGACGCCTGCAACAGGGATGGCCCAGGCGACGATATATCCCATGGCCACCACATCGCCTTCGTCCATCCCGACATATTCCACACCTAGCAGCGTAGCGATCAGGACGAGATTGAGGATGATGGGAAAGCTTGCTCCCGGCGCGAAGCGGGAAACGGAATTGAGCATTCCGGTAAGCAGCGTCACCACGCTGACAAGCAGGATATAAGGGAACATGATGCGCGCGAAATCGACAGAGTAATCAAACTTGTCAGGATCGACAGGCTTGTCCGAAAGCAGCCAGATCACGCCGGGCATGGCAATTTCGAGTATCGCGGTAAGGGCAATCAACACCGGCACGAACACCGAGATCACGTCATTGGAAAAGCTGCGCGCTTCCTCCAGCCCGTCAGCCTCCGCTGTACCATCCTTGCTCAGCCGCTTGGAGAACATTGGCACGAAAGCGGCCGAAAAAGCGCCCTCTGCAAATAATCGCCGGAATACGTTGGGAATGATCAGAGCCTGAAACCAGGCGTCGGTGACTTCATTTGCTCCCAGCACGCGGCTGAAGATCATCTCTCGGCCCATGCCGGCCACGCGGCTGACCATGGTCAGGCCGCCAATCGTACCGACATTCTTGAGCAGGCTCATCGCTCAACCGCCCGTAAATTCAGAGCGGCTCAGCTGTCGCTGCCTGAAGGCGTATTGCCGCCTGACGGTGTCATATCGCCGCCAGACTGTTCCTGCGCCCGCTTGGCCTGCAATTGCTGGATATACAGGCCATTGAAATCAATCGGGTCCAGCATCATCGGCGCAAATCCAGCATCGCGCACGGCATCGGAAATGACGCGGCGCGCGAAGGGGAAAAGAATACGCGGAGCTTCTGCATAGGTGAAGGCGTGGATCTGTTCATCCGGCATGTTACGCATCGTCACCAATCCACAATAGGACAGATCAACGATATAGGCAGTGCCCTGCGCAGTCTTGCTGGTAGCGGTGACCTTGAGTTCAACTTCGGCCAGCTCATTATTGATCTCGCGCGCGCCAATGTTGAACTGCACGTCCAGCTCAGGCTGATCGCGCCACTGGAAGCTTTCGGGCGCCCGCGGATTTTCGACCGACAGATCCTTCACATATTGCGAAACAATACCTGCCACCGGCTGATTGTCAGCACCATTGCCTGAAGCAGGACCGGTGCCGGGCTGGTTGGAATCGAGATTGGTGAGGACGTCATTTTCGTCGGCCATGGATCAGACTTTCATATCAAGAATCGGTTGGATCAGGCGGCGGTATTTGGGTAGCGCCCACCGTCTGTGGATTCGCAGCGCGCGCCTATCACCCTTGCGCGTTGGGAGCAACGCTGCGCGTGAAGCGTTAATCCTTTACGGCAGGTCGCCCGGATATGACCTTCAGCGGCCCTTAAGCCGTGGTTGTTCATTTGCTATTGATGCCTATCTGGGTCAATATCGCCGAAACCCGCGTCGGTCCAAATCGCGGGCAAGATTGGGAAGTTTATCGCGTGATTTGGGAAATTGTCATCCTCGCCATGATAGCAGCCTTTCTGGGCATGCGGCTGTATTCGGTGCTCGGTCGCCGGGCAGAACATGAAGAGGAGGTCGTGTCCAACCGCCTTGAACGATCGGATGATGCCAATGCCCAGCGACAGCCCCATGCGCCGCAGCTGGCAGAAGCTCCGCGCAATGATAGGGCGCTTACAGGTTTTGCTCCTGCTATCGAACAGGGCCTGCGCGAAATCGCGGCAAGCGATCGCCGGTTTGAGCTCCTCCCTTTCCTCGAGGGCGCGCGCGGTGCCTATGAAATGATTCTCGAAGCTTTCTGGCGCGGCGACAAGGCCGAGCTGGAGCAGCTTTGTGACGATGATGTCTATGCCAGCTTCGCTGCCGCAATCGACGAACGTGAGGAAGCCGGGGTCACGCTTGAGAATCGTCTGATCCGCGTTGAAGATACCACGGTCCATTCAGCCACGATGGATGGCAAGATGGCGCGTATTGCAGTGCGTTTTGTTGCCGACATCGCCAGCGTGACGCGTGATGCGGAAGGCAATGTCATCGCCGGATCGCTCGACGATGCGATTGAAAGCCGCGATATCTGGACGTTCAGCCGCGATGTGCGCAGTGAAGATCCCAACTGGCTCCTCGACGAGACCGACGCGGCTTGATATCAACCTGCGGCGTGAGCATTCTTCTACGCCGCCCTTTTCCTTTATCAGCACTATTGATCGCGCTGGGCCTGCTGGCGGCCTGTGCGCGCATAGTCCCCGCAGGTCCGCCGCAATCATCGTCGCAGCAGCCAGCAGCAGTGGCCGCCACAGCTGTCTTGCTAGGGGCGGTGCGTCTGCCTTCTTCCACATTGGCGCGGTTAGACCCCGCCAATGCCACCAGCGCCCTTGAAGCTTTCCGCACATCGTGCCGGGTAGCGACAGCCAGGAATGATCTTTCCGGACTGACCGTGCCTTCCGACTGGCAACAGCCATGCAGCGCCGCCGCTGGCTGGTCGCGTGATGAGGCTGCGCATTTCTTCAACCGCCATTTTGTGCCTGTGCGCATTGGCGATGGCACTGCCTTTGCGACCGGCTATTTCGAACCGCAAATAGCGGGCTCTCGCACGCGCCGATCCCCTGCCGATGTCCCCGTTTACGCATTACCCGGCGATCTGGGACGCTGCTGGCGCGACGACGTGCCGCCTGGCGAGCGTGAGGGACGTGCGCCGCTTGGCCGGCAATTGCCCGATGGTGGCTGCCTTCCTTATTATAGCCGCGCCGATATTGAGGCGGGTGCGCTTGATGGACGTGTGCCGGTAATCGCCTATGCCGCCGATGCCGTCGAATTCTTCTTTCTCCAGATCCAGGGATCGGGCCGCATCGTGACACCTGCGGGTGAAGTAATTCGCATCGGATATGCCGGGCAGAACGGCCGCGCCTATACCGGTATCGGCGGTGTCATGCGCGAACGCGGATTGCTGGGAGATGGCCCAGGTCAATACCCCGGATCAATGCAAGGCATCATGCAATATCTGCGCGAAAATCCGCGCGATGGCGCGGCGCTGATGCGCATGAACGAAAGCTGGGTATTCTTCCGCGAATTGACGGGCGAGGGGCCAATCGGCTCCATCGGCGTGCCGGTTCGCGGGCAAAGTTCTATCGCGGTCGACCCGCGATATGTGCCCTATGGCGCGCCGGTTTTGCTCGATCTGGATCGCCGCGAAGCCAATGGTCTGTGGGTGGCGCATGACACTGGCGGCGCGATACGTGGGCCAAATCGCTTCGATACCTTCTGGGGTGCGGGCGATCGTGCGCGCATGATCGCTGGCGGGATGAGCGGGCGCGGGCAGGCACTGGTGCTGCTGCCACTGACAGCAGCCGCCCGCATCGGACAATGAGTCCCGCTTCATGAGCGCGCCCAGAGGTCTTTCGCCGGAGGAAGCCGCGCTATGGGCGCAACTGGCCAGCACCGTCACCCCCATTCATCCGAAGAAAATTGGCCCTTCCAAGGCGATTAAGGGTGGTGCACCGGAAGAACCTCCACCTGCGCAGCCACGCAAGACCATGCCAGCGCGTGTACAGAATGTTTCGCGCCCCGCGCCGCACGCACCGCCGAAAAAAGAGGTTTCAGCCGGGCTCGATTCGCATTGGGAGCGCCGCCTTTCCCGCACCGTCACCCAGCCCGATTTCACTCTGGACCTGCATGGCCACACGCTTGATCAGGCATATCGTCGGATTGACGCCGGTCTGATGCAGGCGAAGGCGATGGGGGCGCGGCTGGTGCTGGTGGTGACGGGCAAATCGCGTCCCGTCGATGCAGCGGACCGGGGGGAAAGGCGCGGTGCAATCCGCGCCAAGGTGCTCGATTGGCTTGCCGCCGGGCAGCATGCAGCGGACATCGCCGCAATCCGTCCAGCACCACGCCGTCACGGTGGCGATGGTGCGCTATATCTCATCCTTAAACGACGACGCTGAACCTTATCATCCGGCAGCAGCGTATTCGCCGGCGCGCTGAGAAACAGCCGGACAATTTCATTGTGATAGCCCTTGATGTCGCCGCCCCGTGTCTTGGTTATGATGAGCCAGGCCGCGCCAATGAGCATGGTGAAAGACGCGAGGTGGATCTGCACGCCTGTTGGCGCGATTCTTCGCTCAACGGTGAATGCAAAAAAGCCCCCGGCAATCATGCCGGGGGCCTTGAAGCGACCCGAAGAGAACTGGGGGGTAAGCTCTTCGGATACTATCCGATCATCCGTGATACTCGGCGTAACTCACATCAAACCGATCAGCGTCCATAACCTTTGTCCATGCCCGAACGAAAGTGTCCAGGAAGAGTTTTTCACCACCATTTTCGGCGAAAACCTCAGCGATGGCGCGTAGTTGCGAATTTGAACCGAACACGAGATCCGTTCGCGTAGCGCGGAATTTCTCCTTGCCGGTCTTGCGGTCACGTCCGACGAATTCTTCATCTCCGCTATCCTCGACCACTTCCCATTCATTGCCCATGTCGAGCAGATTGGTGAAGAAATCAGTCGATAGCGTGCCAGCACGATCGGTCAGCACACCAATGCGCGATCCATGATCGGCATGGTGGGAGACCGCACCCATTGCGCGCATCCCGCCAACCAATGCAGTCATTTCGGGGATGGACAGGCCGAGCAGATTGGCCCGGTCGATCAGCATATCCTCGGTTTTGACGCTCGCCTTGGTCCTGAGGTAATTGCGGAAGCCATCGGCAAACGGCTCCAGCGGCTCAAAGCTTTCAACATCGGTCTGCTCCGCACTTGCATCGCCGCGACCGGTGGTGACTTTGACGCTGATGTCAAAGCCGCCGTCCTGTGCCGCCTTCTCAATCGCCGCAGCCCCTGCCAGCACGATGGCATCAGCCATCGAGATACTGCCGCGCAAGCTATCTAGCTTGGACAGGACATTGCCCAGTTCTTCAGGATCATTGACGGCCCAGTCCTTTTGCGGGGAAAGCCGCAGGCGCGCGCCATTGGCACCGCCACGATGGTCCGAATTGCGGTAGGTGGAAGCCGATGCCCAGGCCGCCTTGACCAGTTCGGCAACGGGCAGCCCGCTATCGAGCACTGCAGATTTGAACGAAGACACATCGGCATCTGACGGCGTGGTGCCGGCCGGAACCGGATCTTGCCAGATCAGATCTTCAGACGGCACTTCCGGGCCGAGATAGCGGACCTTGGGCCCCATGTCGCGGTGGACCAGCTTGAACCATGCCCTGGCAAAGGCATCGTCCAGTGCTGCCTGATCATCACGGAAGCGTTCCGAAATCTTGCGATATTCCGGGTCCATCTTCAGCGCTATGTCGGCTGTAGTCATCATGGTTGGCACCTTCTTGGAAGGATCGCGCGCATCGGGCGCCATGTCTTCCTCGTCCGGATTGACCGGTTGCCACTGCTGCGCACCTGCCGGGCTTTTCACCAGTTCGAAATCATATTTGAACAACAGGCGGAAATAGTCGCCGCCCCACTGGGTCGGGTTGGGCGTCCATGCGCCTTCGAGGCCCGATGTGGTGATATGACCCTTCTCGATCTCCTCCTTATCGGTCAGCCAGCCAAATCCCATCAGCGCCAGATGCTCGCCTTCAGGCGCGCCGCTGAATGTATCTGCGGGCTTGGCCCCATGCGTTTTACCAAAGGCGTGGCCACCAGCGGTAAGGGCAACGGTTTCCTCGTCATTCATGGCCATGCGGGCAAAGGTTTCGCGCATGTCGCGTGCGCTTTGCAGCGGATCGGGATTGCCGCCCGGCCCTTCGGGATTGACGTAGATCAGCCCCATCTGGATCGCGGCGAGCGGATTTTCCATCGCCTTGCCTTCATCGGGGATGATGCGTGTCTCGACGCCCTCATCAACCCAGAGCTCTTCGCTGCCCCAATAGACATTCTCCGGCTCGAACACGTCCTTGCGTCCGCCGCCGAAACCGAACACGGGACCGCCCATCGTTTCGATCGCGACATTGCCTGTCAGGATGAACAGATCGGCCCAGCTGATGTTTTTGCCGTATTTTTGCTTGATCGGCCATAACAGGCGCCGCGCCTTGTCGAGATTGCCATTGTCAGGCCAGGAGTTCAGCGGCGCAAAACGCTGCTGCCCACTTGATGAGCCGCCGCGCCCGTCGCCCGTGCGATAGGTCCCGGCAGCATGCCATGCCATGCGAATAAAGAAGGGGCCATAATTGCCGTAATCGGCTGGCCACCAATCCTGGCTGTCTGTCATCAGCGCAGTCAGATCAGCCTTGAGCGCGCCGTAATCGATAGCGTTGAAGGCTTCGCAATAATCGAAATCTTCAGCCATCGGATCGGCTGCCTTACCGTCCTGTGTCAGGATTTCGAGATTGAGAGCATCGGGCCACCAATCACGATTGGTGCGGCCCAGAAGGCTGCGCGCTTCGCCATTACCGCCGAAAGGGCAGCCCCCTGCCATTGAGCCTGTTTCTGCATCCATGTCGATTTCCTCTCTCAATCAGTGAAACGTCGATTCGTCTGTGAGAGGGAAGATGCGACTATCGGCCTGATTAGTCCAATCGATTAGTTAGCAATCATTGATCGAAATAGCCGGTTGTGGGGGTGGCATGGTCCATGGCCACGCTAGGGAGCAGCAAACCCCGCACCGGCTGGTTGCCGATCCGGGGTTTGCTGCGTTCCGATTTGAAGCTTCGTGTAGCTCGCCTCAGGCGGCGACGGGCACAGCTTCGTTATTGCGGATGAGGTAATCGAAGGCAGATAGAGCGGCCTTGGAACCTGCACCCATCGCCACCACGATCTGTTTGTAAGGCACAGTGGTGCAATCGCCAGCGGCAAAGATGCCGGGCAAATTGGTCTTGCCCTGGCTGTCGATCACGATTTCGCCATGGGGCGAAAGCTCCAGATCGCTGTTTTCCAGCCATTCGGTATTAGGGACAAGGCCGATTTGCACGAAGACGCCTTCCAGCGCGAATTTGCGTTCTTCTCCGCTTGCCCGGTCCTTATAGCTCGTTCCGCTGACGCGGTTGCCGTCGCCTTCTATGCTGGTGGTCTGCGCGTTTACCAGCACATCGACATTGGCAAGGCTTTCCAGCTTGTCCTGCAACACCTTGTCGGCGCGCAGGGCGGTATCAAATTCCACCACGGTGACGTGGCCCACGATATTGGCGAGATCGATGGCCGCTTCGACACCTGAATTGCCGCCGCCGATTACCGCCACGCGTTTCCCCTTGAACAGCGGGCCATCGCAATGCGGGCAATAGGCAACGCCCTTGTTGCGATACTCATCCTCTCCCGGAACGCCCAGCGTGCGCCAGCGCGCCCCGGTAGACAGGATAAGGGAGCGCGCTTTCAGAACGGCGCCGTTTTCAAGGTGGAGTTCATGCAGCCCGCCCGGCTCACCCGCAGGGACCAGTTTCTGCGCCTTTGCGAGGTTCATCAGGTCAATCGCTTCGAGCGCGGCGATCTGCCGTCCAAGGCTTTCTGTCAGCTTGGGGCCCTCGGTATATTCAGTGCCCGGAAGGTTTTCGATCCCCAGCGTATCGTTCAACTGGCCGCCGAACCGCTCTGCAGCAATACCGGTGCGAATGCCCTTGCGCGCGGTGTAAATGGCCGCTGCCACACCGCCGGGACCACCGCCGACAATCAGCACTTCAAACGGTGCCTTGGCAGATTGCGCCTCGGCTGCCTTGGCCCCAGCGGACGTATCGAGCTTGGCCAGCACTTCTTCCAGGCCCATTTTGCCATTGTAGAAGCTTTCACCATTGAGGAAGGTGGCAGGCACGGCCATCACACCGCGCGCCTCAATCTCATCCTGGAATGTGCCGCCTTCGATCAGCGTGGCGCTGATGCGCGGGTTTTCCATCGCCAGCAGGGTGAGTGCCTGCACCACGTCCGGGCAATTGTGGCACGATAGCGAGAAATACATCTCGAAAGCATAATCGCCCTCCAGTGCGCGTGCCTGTTCTATCAGCGCCTGATCGATTTTGGGCGGGTGGCCACCGGCCCATAGCAGCGCGAGGACCAGCGAGGTAAATTCATGCCCCATCGGCAGACCGGCAAAGCGGACTTGCCGCGAATGGTCCGATGCACGGCGCACGACGAAACTGGGCCGACGGTCATCATCGCCATCAAAGGCGGTAGAAACCTTGTCGGAAAGGTCGTCAATTGTCTCCAGCAGAGCGCGCGTTTCGTCCGATTTCGCACCCTCGCCAAGCGAGGCGACAAGTTCGATAGGCTCGCGCAGATTGCCGAGATAGGCTTTGAGCTGATCTTTCATGGCCTGATCGAGCATGGCGTTATCCTTGCGGGGAGGGGGAGGGGTAAAGGCCCGGGGCGGGGGAGGGGGGAGTGCCCCGGGCCTTCGTGCGACCCGGCCCTGCTAACAGGGCGCGGGAAGGGCGTAGCGGACGCAGGGCCCGCTTACGCAAAGGTAATTAGATCTTGCCGACGAGATCGAGTGAAGGGGCCAGTGTGTCGGAACCTTCTTCCCAAGCAGCGGGGCAAACCTCGCCCGGATTGGCACGAACATATTGCGCCGCACGGATCTTGCGGATCAGTTCATTGGCATTGCGGCCAACGCCTTCGCAGGTCTGTTCCATGATCTGGATGACACCATCGGGATCGACAACGAAAGTCGCACGATCGGCAAGGCCCATCTCTTCGCGCAGAACGTCGAAATTCTTGCTCAGCGTGTGAAGCTGATCACCCAGGAAGGGGAACTTCAGCTTGCCGATCTTCTCCGAAGTATCGTGCCATGCCTTGTGGCTGAAATGGGTATCGGTCGACACGCCATACACTTCAACGTCCAGCTTCTGGAGCATGTCATAATGTTCACCGAGGTCTTCCAGCTCTGTCGGGCAGACGAAAGTGAAATCGGCAGGATAGAAGAAGAAGATAGCCCATTTGCCCTTCACGTCTTCATCCGTAACTTCGAAAAAGTCCTTGTCCGCCTGGAATGCCGTTGCCTTGAACGGTTTAATCTGGCTGCCGATAATACCCATTATATAGATCTCCAATCAGTTTCGAAAGTGAACTTGTGAGAGGAAGATAGGCATTGCTGCAATGCAGAGAAGCAATATTGTGCGATCGGAAACATCGAAATTATCGATCACACAGGGGCAAGTTTAAAAAAGTGCAACAAGTGTTGATGTTTTTGCAACTCCGAGAGGCGATGGCCGGTCAATCCGTGCAGATATTCAACCGCATTGGGCGCGCTGAATCAGCTTTTGATCGGCCAGCACCAGAGCCATCATCGCTTCGGCCACCGGCACACCGCGAATGCCTACGCACGGGTCATGGCGACCCTTGGTGCGAATCTCCGTGGCATCGCCCTCGCGGGTAATCGTCTCGACCGGTGTCAGGATAGAACTGGTGGGCTTGAACGCTATTCGTGAAGTGACCGGCTGGCCGGTGGAAATTCCGCCCGCGATCCCACCTGCATGGTTGGCGGCAAAATCCAAGCCACCCCCTTGGGCGGGGCGCATGGCATCGGCATTTGCCTCACCCGTGGCACTGGCGGCGGCAAACCCGTCTCCTATCTCCACGCCCTTGACGGCATTGATGCTCATCATGGCAGCGGCCAGCTCACTATCGAGCTTGGCATAAATCGGCGCGCCCCATCCGGCTGGCACGCCTTCAGCGCAGCAGGCAACGCTTGCGCCGAGGGATGATCCGGCCTTGCGCGCATCATCCACCAGCTGTTCCCACTCGCCCGCTGCAATCGCATCAGGGCAGAAGAAGGGATTGCGGGTAATTTCGCCGGCATCGAAGCGGCCATAATCCATCGCGATGGAACCGATGGCTTCCACCCAGCCGGTAATCGTCACTTCCGGGATGACAAGCCTGGCGATCGCGCCTGCGGCCACCCGCGCTGCGGTTTCGCGGGCGCTTGATCGGCCCCCGCCGCGATAGTCCCGAAAGCCATATTTCGCATCATAGCTGTAATCGGCATGGCCCGGTCGATACGCCTTGGCGACCTCGGAATAATCCTTGCTGCGTTGATCGGTATTTTCGATCATCAGGCTAATAGGCGTGCCCGTGGTTCGGCCTTCAAACACGCCAGAAAGGATGCGCACCTCGTCAGCTTCCTTGCGCTGGGTGGTATATTTGGACTGGCCCGGCTTGCGCGCATCAAGGAAGGGCTGGATGTCCGCCTCTGTTACCGCAATACCCGGCGGGCACCCGTCAACCACCACGCCAAGCGCAGGCCCGTGGCTTTCCCCCCAGGTGGTAAATCGAAAGACGCGACCGAACGTGTTCCAGCTCATGGCCGCTCCTTGGGCGAAAGTTTCGCCGCTGTCGAGTAGCGGGCAGTTTTCCTACAATCTTCGGGCTGTGCCAGCACCACCTGTCATGTTGTGCCCCGATCTCTCCCGATGCAAATTTTCCGTGCGCAAGGTGTCACCCTGCCGGCAGAGCAACTGTGGAGCCGCAAGCTATTGTTCCAGCGGGCATTTACTGTGCGCAGGCGCAGGGTTACACCCTGTCACCTGTGTCACCTTCATCGCGGCGGTGGCCGGTTTGCGGACAAATGCAGCTTGGCACTGGCAAAATAGCGCGCTGACGGGCAGGAACAGATCATGATCGCAAAGCTGACAGGCAAGCTCGACGAAACCGGCACGGATTGGGCGGTAATTGACGTTTCCGGCGTGGGCTACCTAGTCCATTGTTCGGCCAAGACGCTGGTCGCGCTGGGCGGAGCGGGGGATACATGCACGCTCTACACCGATTTGCAGGTGAGTGAGAATGACATGCGCCTGCTGGGCTTTGCCGAAGCGGGAGAGCGCGACTGGTTCCGCCTGCTGACCAATGTGCAGGGCGTGGGCAGCAAGGTCGCGCTGGCCATCCTTTCCGCGCTGTCCACCGGCGAATTGCGTGATGCCTGCGCCGGCGGAGACGCTGCCAGCGTGGCGCGCGCAAACGGCGTGGGGCCGAAGCTGGCAGGGCGCATCGTCAATGAGTTGAAAGACAAGGCAGGGGCGCTGCCGGGCGGCGGCACCGCGGGCGCAGCGGCAATATCACCGACTGGCGGGGCGAGCGCGGATGCCGTCAGCGCGCTGCAGAATCTCGGCTTCAAACCCGCCATCGCCGCGCAGGCCGTGGCATGCGCGCAGGAAGAACTGGGCGCGGATGCGGGCGAAAGTGATTTGATCCGTGTGGCGCTTAAGAAGGCTGCGGGGTGAGCGGACATGCGAACCCTGCGATGATTATGAAAGAAGATGAAGCGATGGTTCGTTTTGCGATACCCATTATAATGATTGCCCTGGCCACACCTGCAGCCGCGCAGGATTATCCGGCAGATTTCGCTGCCGGTCCGGTGTTCGAGACCTTTGGCCCGCATATTGCGGTTGATGATATTGAACCATTTCCGGCCCACACCGAAATCGCGCACAGTTTTGACGTGGCAGAGCGCGCAGGAGGTGGCGCGCGCAATGGTGGCTTTGAAATCGCCGCGCGTTTCATCAATATGCACGCCGCCAATGGCGTTGACCCTGCCGATATGCGCGTCGCCCTGGTGGTTCATGGACCCGCTGTGCTCGATATGCTGACGGATGAGGCTCTGGCAGCGCGCGAAGGTGAGGACGGCCCCAATGCCAGCGGCGATATGGTGCGCGAGATGATCGGGCATGGCGTTCGCTTCATCATCTGCGGCCAGAGCGCGACAGGGCAAGGGGTATCACGCGGAGACCTGATCGACGGTGCGGAAATGGCCCTGTCCGCCATGACTGCTCATGCCATGCTGCAACAGCAAGGATATACGGTGAACCCGTTTTAATGGCATCCACTCCTGATCTTTCCCCAGAGCGCCAGCCGGAAGATCCGGACGCGGCGCTGCGTCCGAAATCGCTTGGCGAATTTATCGGGCAGGAAGCGGCGCGGGAGAATTTGCGCGTCTTTATAGAGGCGGCGCGGGGCCGGTCCGAGGCGATGGATCATGTGCTGTTCTTCGGTCCACCCGGACTTGGCAAGACGACGCTGGCACAAATTGTGGCACGCGAAATGGGCGTGGGCTTTCGCGCAACTTCTGGTCCCGTGATTGCCAAGGCGGGCGATCTGGCCGCGCTGCTCACCAATCTTGAGCCGCATGACGTCCTGTTCATCGACGAGATTCACCGGCTCAATCCGGTAGTCGAGGAAGTGCTTTATCCCGCAATGGAAGACCGCGCGCTCGACCTTATCATTGGTGAAGGGCCATCGGCGCGCAGTGTGCGGATCGATCTGCCGCCTTTTACATTGGTGGGCGCAACCACGCGGCAAGGCCTGCTCACAACACCCTTGCGCGACCGGTTCGGCATTCCGGTGCGGCTGATATTCTACACGCAGGACGAATTGACCGAGGTGGTGACACGCGGTGCGCGGCTGTTGGGCATGCCGATGGACCCGACGGGCGCAGGCGAGATCGCGCGGCGTTCGCGCGGCACCCCGCGTGTGGCGGGGCGGCTGCTGCGCCGGGTGCGCGATTTTGCGCAGGTGAAGGGCGTCGATGCCGTCACTGCGCAAGTGGCTGACGAGGCGCTTATCCGGCTGGAGATCGATGCGCTTGGCCTTGATGCGATGGACCGGCGTTATCTCACCATGATTGCCGACATTTATAAGGGCGGCCCTGTCGGGGTGGAAACCCTGGCGGCGGGCCTCGCCGAGCCGCGCGATACGGTGGAAGAGGTGATCGAGCCTTATCTGATTCAGCTTGGACTGGTGGCACGCACGGCACGCGGACGCTGCCTGAATGATCGCGGATGGAATCACCTTGGCCTTTCCCCTCCGCGCGGGCAGCAGGACGGCCTGTTTGACGCGGACAAATAGCTGACGCAGCAGTCTGAAGCGTAGGATGGGCGGCGGTTTCGGTTCCATTGTGGGACAGACTGCCGGAATCGCGCAAAAATGGCCGAATTCCTAGCCTCTCAATGGCTCAATTCATGGTTAACGCCATTGCCGCGACAGCCCTTGTGGGTCTTGTTGGCAGGACGCGGAAAAAGCCGTCGGTGCCATTACGGGGGCTGCAGGCTGATTTCGCGAAGGATCAAGAGAGATTACGCATGTCGGTACGCATGGCCATTGCGAAACTGAGCGCCGCAGTTGCAGGCGCGGGCACTTTGATCGGGGGGGCGGTGCATGTTGCAGAATCGCAGACCTCCGTCGTCCGTTACAAATCGGACAAGGATGCCGCACCACAACAATTGGTGGACGTGAAGACACAGCGCCCGGCACCCATGCCGACGCCGCGTGCCCAGCGCCGTTTGCGCCGCACGATTGAACGTGAATGCTGCGAGGAAGAGGCAGAGTATGATCTCGCCGGGGTTCCTCTTCCACTTCCCCCGCTTCCCGCTGCGCCTCTCCGCGCCAGTGGCAGTAGCCAGCCCGTTGTGATCGGCGGTTCGGGAGGATTTGGCGGCGGCTTCTTCGGCGGCTTCTTTGGCGGCAGCGGTGGTGGCGGCAGCGCCAGTGCGGTTGTCGACATGAGCACGACCACGACAACAGGCGGCGAAGGGACGAGCGGCGATATCATCATCGATATCGACAATTCCTCGACTGGATCATCAACATCGACTTCGGGCGGTTCGACATCCAGCTCGACTTCGAGCGGCGGTTCTTCGGGTGATGTGTCATCCTCCACTTCGTCGGGCGGGTCTTCCACTTCGACCAGCACGGGTGCGATCACCAGCACGACGACGTCCGGCACAGTGACGAGCACATCCTCCACTTCGGGCGATGTCAGTTCGTCATCCTCCGGTGATGTAAGCTCTTCAAGCTCCACATCCTCATCCACATCAAGTTCAAGTTCGACCTCCGGTGATGTGAGCACTTCGACCAGCACTTCGAGCTCGGGGGATATCTCTACCTCGACAAGCACATCCACCAGTACGTCAACCTCGACCAGTTCGGGTACGACGACCAGCGGAACCACTACCAGCGGCACGACGACTTCGGGTACGCCGGTTCCTGCTCCGGGCATGCTGTTGCTGTTTGGCGCTGGCGCTGGCGCGGTTCTCATCCGCCGCCGCCGTCGCTTCAGCGATGATGGCGGAAAGCAGCCTGAAGTCAGCTAGGCTGCGGAAAACGGCAAAAAAAGGGCGGCCCCGCAAGAGGCCGCCCTTTTTTTTGTGTGTTTTGAATGTCGCTACGATGCGAGCTTGCGCAGCACGTAATGGAGGATGCCGCCATTGCGGTAATATTCCATTTCATTCGCGGTATCGATGCGGCATTTCGCGGTGAAGTTGAATGTCTCACCATTCGCGCGGGTGACTTCCACGCTCACATCCTGCTGCGGCGAAAGGTTGCCGAGACCGAGGATCGAGAAGCTGTCATCGCCGGTCAGGCCGAGCGTGTTGCGCGTGTCACCGTCGGCAAATTGCAGGGGCAAGACGCCCATGCCGATGAGGTTGGAGCGGTGAATACGCTCATAGCTTTCCACAATTACCGCACGCACGCCCAACAGGATCGTGCCCTTGGCTGCCCAATCGCGGCTGGAACCGGTGCCATATTCCTTGCCGCCGACAACCACCAGCGGCGTACCGTCCGCCTGATGTTTCATCGCCGCGTCGTAAATCGGCATGGTCTCGCCATTATAGGTGGTGAAGCCGCCCTCGATACCCGGCACCATTTCATTCTTGATGCGGATATTGGCAAAGGTGCCGCGCATCATGACTTCGTGATTGCCACGGCGCGAACCGTAGGAGTTGAAATCCTTCTTCGGCACCTGATGGTCCACAAGATAGGAGCCGGCAGGGCTGTCTTCCTTGATTGAGCCTGCCGGGCTGATGTGGTCGGTCGTGACGCTGTCACCCAGCACAGCGAGCGGCTTTGCCCCGACGATATCCTGCACCGGATCAGGTTCCATCCCCATGCCATCGAAATAGGGCGGGTTGGCGACATAGGTGCTGGATGGGTTCCAATTATACGTGTCGGACGCATCGACTTTGATCGCCTGCCAATGCTCATCACCCTTGTAGACATCGGCGTAGCGGTTCTCGAACATCGAGCGATCGATATTGGCGGCGCGGTTTTCTGCGATTTCCTGATTGCTGGGCCAGATATCGGCCAACATCACGTCCTGGCCATTCTGGTCCTGCCCGATTGGCGTAGTGGTAATGTCCTGCGTAACAGTGCCTTTCAGGGCGTAGGCAACCACAAGCGGCGGGCTGGCGAGGAAGTTTGCACGGACATCGGGTGACACGCGCCCTTCGAAATTGCGATTGCCCGAAAGGACGCTGGCGGCAACGATATCGTTATTGTTGATTGCTGCGCTGATCGGCGGAGCAAGCGGACCGGAATTGCCGATACAGGTGGTGCAACCATAGCCGACCAGATCAAAACCGATGGCATCGAGATCAGACTGCAATCCGCTTTTTACGAGATAATCCGTGACCACCTGCGATCCGGGTGCAAGGCTGGTCTTGACCCACGGCTTGGGCATCAGGCCCTTGGCGCGCGCCTTCCTGGCGACAAGGCCAGCGGCGATCAGCACATCGGGATTGGAGGTGTTGGTGCAGCTGGTAATCGCGGCAATCACGACATCGCCATCGCCAACATCGTGATCCTTGCCTTCCACCGCCACGCGTTCTGGCTCAGATTTGGAATAGACGTCCTTGAGATCATTGTTGAACAGTTCGCCCACCATCGGCAGCGCGACCTTGTCCTGCGGGCGCTTGGGACCGGCAAGGCTGGGGACGACAGCGTCCATGTCGAGTTGTAGCGTGCTGGAGAAGATTGGTTCGGCTTCGGGTGTAAACCACATGTCCTGTTCCCGGGCGTAGGCTTCGACCAGGGCTATCGTTTCTTCTTCGCGGCCCGTCAGACGCAGATATTCCAGCGTCTTGTCGTCAATGCCGAAAAAGCCGCAGGTTGCGCCATATTCGGGCGCCATATTGGCGATAGTGGCACGGTCTGCGAGGCTGAGATTTGCGACGCCTGGGCCATAAAACTCGACGAAGCGGCCAACCACGCCATGTTCACGCAGCATCTGCACGCAGGTCAGCACCAGATCGGTTGCGGTCACGCCTTCGGCCATGCGGCCATCGAGGCGGAAGCCAACGACTTCGGGGATCAGCATGGAAATCGGCTGGCCGAGCATGGCGGCCTCTGCCTCAATCCCGCCAACGCCCCAGCCCAGCACGCCAAGGCCGTTGATCATAGTGGTATGGCTGTCGGTGCCGACGCAGGTATCGGGATAGGCGACGAGCTGGCCATCCTGATCCTCGCTCGACCACACACCACGGCCGATGTGTTCGAGGTTAACCTGGTGGCAGATGCCAGTGCCCGGCGGCACAGCAGAGAAGTTCTTCAGGCTCTTTGCACCCCATTTAAGGAAGTCATACCGTTCCGCATTCCGCTCATATTCGAGGGCCATGTTGTTTTCAAATGCCTTGGGGTGGCCGAATTCATCGACCATCACAGAGTGATCGATGACGAGGTTGACGGGCACTTGCGGATTGATCTTGGCTGTATCGCCCCCCAGCTTGCCGATCGCATCGCGCATTGCAGCCAGATCGACCACGCAAGGCACGCCGGTGAAATCCTGCAACAGCACGCGTGCAGGGCGATACTGGATTTCGTTGCCGGTCGCGGGGTTCTTCTGCCAGTCCACGATGGCGCGGACGTGATCTTCACCGACAGTGAAGCCTTCATCCTCGAAACGCAGCATATTTTCCAGCAGCACTTTCATCGAATGGGGCAGACGGCTGACATCGCCAAATTTCTCTGCCGCGGCATGCAAGGAATAATAGGCATATTCCTTGCCATTCACGTCGAGTGTCTTGCGCGTGTTGAGCGAGTTGGCGCCAACCTGGGTCATGTGCTGGGTTTCCTGTTTAACGGTTGCGTAATCACCCCTCCTGATGCGAGGAGAGGGTCATGTTTTGGCGCGACCTGCGCGTTTGGCGGCGGCACGTCAAGTGGGCGGGCCAATATTGGCGCTGCAGGCAATTTTGTTACGCATTTCTGCAATAAAGGATTGGTCGATGGCATTGGGAAATCCACAGGGCAAAAAAGCACCCTTGGGCGTGTTCGTCATGCTGATTGCCCTGGTCGTGGCAGCTTTCCTCGGCGCTGCTGCGGGGCTGATCTGGCAGGGTTCGGACTGGTTTAGCGAAGAGCCTGAAGAAGAGGTGCTGACCAAGCGGGCGCAACCGGTTTAGCTGGCAGGATCGGACAGGGCCTTGCGCTTGCGCCGTGCCTTGGGCGCTGCGATCCAGCAGGCGACAACTATCAGCACCACGCCGATGATTGTCGGCCCTGTGACAACTTCCTGAAAGAACATCCAGCCGAACAGCGCAGCCCAAAGGAAGCCGGTATATTCCACCGGGACCAGCACCTGCGCCTGCGCGCGGGCATAGGCCCAGGCAAGCATCATGGAAGCAGTTACGGTGAGAATGGCAGCCATGCCGATGGTCCCCAGCTCCGGCATAGCGGGCATTGCAAAGAAGAAGGGCGCGGCCAGCAATTGCACCAATCCGCCCACGCCAGAGTGAAATGTCGCCACTTCCAGCGGCCCGGCAAGCTGTGACTGGCGCCGCATCACGACGAAATTATAGGCGTAAAGCACAGCGGAAAAGAACAGCGAGGCAAGCCCCAGCGCAGCGCCTTCGTCAAAATCGCTGTGGCCAAGCCGTCCGCTGACAATGACCAGCGTTCCCGCAAGCCCCACCAGCGATGCCCAGATGGCTGAGCGCGAGATGCTTTCTCCCAGCAACAGATGCGCGAAATAGAGCGCGAGCAGAGGGGCGACAAAACTGATCGCGATGGCTTCGGCGATGGGCAGCTTGGTCAGCGCATAGAAGAAGGACAGTGCCATCACGGCAGACACGATGCCGCGTTCGATATGCAGACGCAGAATGCGCCCGCGCGGCCAGGTGAATCCACCGCCAAGCCAGAATGGCGCGACAACCACGGCAGCAAACAGAGAGCGTAACAAGGATGCGCTGTAAACGCCGGCCACCAGGGCCGCATTCTTCATCAGCGCGTCCATCAGCGACAGCAGGCCCACTCCGGCAAGCGCGACAAGGAAAGGCATCCACAGGCGATGGGCTGGTTGCATCTCTGCGTCCTGTAGAAGCCCAATCCCTGGCCGTCACCTTGGATTAACGGTGAACGATGCCGGTTCAGGCCCGTGAAAGCGCGAATGCTTGATAGACTTGGGCTAAATCGGCACTATTTAAGCTTGCCCTTGATGAACAGGAACACGAAACTGATGCGTATTGCCGGTGCCTTTGGCGTTATTGCCATGTCCGCAACTCTTGCTGCCCCCGGCATGTCCCAGACCATGTCCGCGCAGGACATCCTGCAGGATGATGATTCTGTCGAGGCTTCCGATACGCAAGTCACCGTACCGCAGGATCTGAGGCCGGAAATTTTCCAGGAGGAACCGGTGCATGATGATGCACCGGATCGGGTCCAGGAGATCCCCGGCTTCCAGTCCGGCGAGGTAGTGCAGGCCGATCCACGTATTGTGGAAATGATGCAATGGCCACTGGCCCATGCCGATGCACTCGTGGAGGTGATCGAGAATATCGGCGCTGAGGGCCTCGATCCGGCCGATTACCATGCCGATCAATTGCGCGCCGAGATCGCTCGTGGACCGGGTGAGGAACTGGATGCCCTGGCCAGCGAAGCTTTCGCATGGCTGGCAGAAGATTTGCGCGACGGACGCACGCCAATGGAATCGCGCCGCCAGTGGTTCGTTGTGGATCCCGATGCTGATGTTTTGGCGACAGGCGCGCTCATGACAGAGGCGCTTGAAACGGGCGAAATTGCACGGGTGCTGGGATCGCTTAACCCGACCCATCCCGATTATGCCGCCCTGCGCGAAGCACTGGCCGCCACGCCGGAGAGCGATACGCAACGTCGCAGGATCATCCGCGCTAATATGGATCGCTGGCGCTGGCTGGCGCGCGATCTTGGCGCGCAGTATCTGATTACCAATGTGCCCGAATACCAGCTGCGGCTGACGGTGAACAACCAGATTATCCGGTCTTATCGCACCATTGTCGGCGCGCCGGGACGCACCGCGACGCCGCAATTGGCCGAAACGGTGGAAGGCGTGGTGTTCAACCCGACCTGGACAGTGCCACAAAGCATTGTGCGAGGCGAAGGGCTGGGCAACCGTGTCCTCAACAACTCGAACTGGGCGCGTGCAAATGGCTATACTGCCACGCGCGGCAACAATGGCTGGGTCACTGTCGTCCAGCAGCCCGGCCCCGACAACTCCCTTGGCATGATGAAGCTCGACATGCCTAATCCGCACGCCATTTTCCTGCATGATACGCCTGCGCGTGGCCTGTTCAACAGCGATAACCGCGCCCGCAGCCACGGCTGCATCCGCGTGGAAAGAGCACTGGAACTGGCGATGACGGTGGCGATTCTGGGTCAGGGCGCATCGCGCGATGAAGTTGTCAGCATCTCGACCAGTGGCGAATATACCCGTGTTCCGGTCGAACGCACGATGCCGGTCTACATCACCTATTTCACCATGGGCGTGGATATCGACGGCAATCTGCGCACCTTTGATGACATTTACGATCGCGATGCACCGGTGCTGGCCGCGCTGGATGCGCCGCGGGTCGGCAATCGCGCGCGCGAAAGCGACGAAGAAGTGATCGAGATTGTGGAAGATGCCCGCACCACGGTAAGCTGAGGTGAAGGGTTAAGACCTACCGATCGAGATCGGTCTGTAAGCCGGGGTTGGCTTCCATATACGCACGCTCCAGCGCGCTTTGTTGCTCCGCCGAAGCAAGAGCGCCTTGCTCACGCGCGTGGTTATTTGCAGCCAGACGATGGAAATCGACCGGCTCCTGCGCGGGCCGGGCAATATCCGCGCCAGACGGTCCGATGCCCAGCGTATCGGCGAACAGCAATCGCCCGCCGGCAAGCCGGACCAATGCCTGTGGGAATATGTCGGGCGCAAAAGCAAAGCAGCCGTTGGAGCGGCCAAGCCGGCCCCAGCGTGCGACATGTTCCGGCGTGGAATAGGATGCGGCGTGCATCACGATGGCGCGCGGAAAGGCATTGGAATTATCCTGATCGAGCCCGCCCAGGCGAACAGACGTGCCATATCGCCCTTCATACCATTCCCAAGTGATATACGCCCCGCGGCTGGTTGCCCAGCTATCGTGAAGGTTGGAATATCCGTTGAGCCAGCCATCATGTTCCGGATCGGAGCCGCTGCCATGGCTGACCAGCACACTATCCGCAGTGCCCGCTTCGAGATTGACGAAATGGAAACGTGGCAGGCTTGAATGAAGGCCATAATCGGCAAGGCCGACAACATCGCTGCGCCATAGCGTATTGCCATGCCGTGCCACTTCGCGTGCGGCCACATCGAGCAGGCGGCGCGTACGCGGATCGGGCGCAGCCTTGGCGAAAATACGTGCAGGCGTAGCCAATGCAGCGCTTGCGGCAAGGGACGAAGTGAGAAGCTGGCGACGGTTCATTACTCTTGCATACACGATCTAAGTTGAACAAAGTCCATACAAAACCCCGGCTCTTTAGCTGGACCGGTAAAGAAGCGCGCTCACTTGCATCTGAATGAAGCGCATTGTCTCTTTCGTGCCCCTTTTCGCGCTCTCAGCAAGGCGCTACCCTTCTGCAGGGGTGTTTCTATCGGCGTCTGGAAGGCCACTTAACCAGACAAATTAGCAATCGCCTGAAGGCTGGCGCGGATATAGGCATCATCATGGTGACGATGCGTCCCCACGAAATGCACGAACCTTGCATCATCGTCCCACGCCTCTCGCCAGTAATTGAGATAGCGATCATAGGGCAGTATCAATAGCGAGGTTTCGTTGGACAGGAGAAAGTTCGACGTGACCTGCTCGGTGCCCCAGATGCTCACGTCATGCTCGCCAATGATGGCTTTCATCTCGGCAAGAAAAACGGAGGCCAGTCGGCGGCCTGCACCCAGTGCCGCAAAGCCCGCAAATCCGGAACATCCGCGCACATATTCCCAGCCGCGCGCAGTATCGATCCGGTCAAAGCCGGATTCGATGCGTGATTGCACATGCGAGTCCTTCGCGCCTTCGGGGTAAAATTGCTGGAGGAATTCCGGCAGTGGCAGCGGACCGATGGAGGATTCAGCTTCGCCCAGAAACAGGAAGCTGCGATTGCGGGCAATGGCATCGACCACATCGGGCACAGGGCCTAGCGTCACCGTGTCACTATCGAGCTGGATCCAGTATTCACCGCCGCGCCGGTCAAGAATAGTGAGCAGGCGTTCCCATGTGCCGCCTTTCGGAAATTCTCCGAGCACTACATCTTGAATCCGCATGATTTCGGGATCGCTGCAATGATGCGCCAGAATAGCCTTGTCCTGCGCGGTCAGCGTTCCGTCATCAAGAATGGCAATGCGTCCCCGATCCAATTCGTGATGGAGGCTTTTGACCGCGACCAGATAGGGCAGCAATACCGCCGTTCCGATCATGGAAAACAGCACCACGCCATCCTGCCTTGCGGCGATGGGCGGTGTCTGGAGGATCCCGGTAATCGCCTCTGCATGGCGCGTGGCTTCAAGCTTGCTGCGCCAGCGCCGAGGTAGAAGGCTGCTCATGTTCATGTCGGTCAGCTTTCCAGCATCATGCGGTCATCCGCGATTTCAACCGATTGCACAGTGGAAAGAAAAGACTGGCCCAGAAGCGAAATGCCAAGCCCCTCAGGAATGATGAGCGCCTCCACGTCATGCGCTTCGAAATTGCCTACTGTCACGCGGTTAAGTCGCGTCTGCACACCGTGGACAGCACCGCTGGCACCCCGCGCCACAGGGCCGACTTCGCTGGCATCCCAGTAAAGACCCATAGCTGCCGCGTCTTCACCGGTCAGCGCGATCACGCTTGCGCCTGTATCGACCATCATGCGTGCGGTGGTGCCATCGACCACAACATCGGCATAGAAATGGCCGTCCGATGCGCGATCAAGCACGGTTTCCGTGGCCCAAGTGGCAGAGCCTGCGCCACTGCCCACCATTGCCAGCGTTTCACCATCGCCATGTCCATCTACCTGCGCGCCATCGGCAACAGAGCCCTGCGCGGCATCATCATCGGCGATCATCGGCATGGCGAGGCCAAGCAGACCGCCAGCGACCAGCACGCCGGCCAAAGGTATGCGGATATCCATGGTTTCGAAGTCTAACGGAGTGATCTTAAACCCCGGTAAAGGCCGCCTGACCCTTTTTCAGCATCGCAATATCGGCCTGCGGATAGGCCATGGCGAGCATCGTGCGTGCGTGACGCGCTGCTACCTCGGACTGATCCCTCCCATATCCCCCGCCCAGCGCGCTAGCCAATGCCAAACCCCTTTTTCGCGCTTCGCCAAGGACATAGCGATCGCGTGCTACCAATCCATCATCGCTAAGAGAGAGCCGGCCAAGCTTGTCATTCACATGCGGATCGACCCCCGCCTGATAAAGCACAATATCGGGTAAAAACCTGTTCATCACGCGGGGTAAATGCGTTTCGAGCACTTCTAGATAATCAGCATCGGCCATCCCGTCAGGCAACGCCACATCGAGGGTGGAGCGGGCCTTGCGAACAGGGAAGTTCTTCTCCGCATGAAAGGACAGGGTAAAAACGTCTTCGCGTCCAGCCAGGAGACTGGCGGTGCCATCGCCCTGATGCACATCGCAATCGATGATCAGCACACGCCGCGCATCGCCTTCTGCCACAAGGCGATTCGCGGTGACGGCGAGATCGTTGAAGACGCAGTAGCCGGCGCCCGTATCATGCAACGCGTGATGGCTGCCCGCTGCGCTATTAGCGGCAAAACCGTGCTGCATGGCAAGTTTGGCAGCGAGCCATGTCCCGCCATTGGTGTGCCGCACACGGTTGGCGATATGCGCAGTTACGGGGAAGCCGATGCGTCGTTCCTTCTCGCGGGGGACATTGGCGGTGAAGACCTGCTCGACATAATCAGGGCAATGGATGGCTTCCAGCCAGCTTCGCGGCATCGGATGTGGCGCATGTTCTGTAATGGCGAAGCCGCTGTGCCGCAGCGCCGTCATGACAAGTTGATATTTGTCGAATTTGAAGGTGCCGCTAGTGGGTGGCGGGGCCATGTAATCGGCGTGGTGAACGACGTGGAGCAAGCTTCACGCCGGGACACTATCTGCCGCGCCTGCATCGATCATGTCGGATTCAATCTCGGCCGCCTTGGCTTCGACCAGCGTCACGATATGATCGAGCATGTCTGCGCTTTCGACATGATGATCGGTCACGCCCGATAGATAGACCATGTGCTTGCCCGCGCCGCCACCGGTGATGCCGATGTCTGTTTCGCGCGCTTCGCCGGGGCCATTGACCACGCAACCCAGAACCGAAAGCGAAAGCGGGGTCTTGATATGTTGCAGGCGTTCTTCCAGCGCCTGCACTGTCTTGATAACATCAAATCCCTGGCGCGCGCATGATGGGCAGGACACCACGCGGACACCACGCGTACGCAGGCCAAGTGACTTGAGGATCTCGAAACCGACGCGCACTTCTTCTTCAGGCTGCGCTGAAAGCGACACGCGGATCGTATCACCAATGCCGGCCCACAGCAGATTGCCGATGCCGATAGAACTTTTTACCGTGCCGCCGATCAATCCGCCAGCCTCTGTAATGCCGAGGTGGAGTGGGCAATCGACCGTCTCTGCAAGGCCCTGATAAGCAGCAACGGCTAGGAAAACGTCGCTCGCTTTCACCGCGACCTTGTAATCGTGAAAGTCATGGTCTTGCAGCAGCTTGATATGATCAAGCGCGCTTTCCACGAGCGCTTCGGGGCAAGGCTCTCCGTATTTTTCGAGCAAGTCCTTTTCGAGGCTGCCAGCGTTTACGCCAATGCGTATTGCGCAGCCATTGGCCTTTGCGGCGCGAACCACTTCGGCCACACGCTCGCTACTGCCGATATTGCCGGGATTGATGCGCAGGCAGGCAGCACCCTTGTCTGCCGCTTCCAGCGCGCGTTTGTAGTGGAAATGGATGTCGGCCACGATGGGAATGGCGGATGCCCGTGTGATCTTGTCGAAATGCGCTGTTGACTCAGCCGTGGGGCATGAAACGCGAATGATATCAGCGCCCGCATCCTCACACCGGCGGATCTGGTCAATCGTGGCAGCCACATCCTCGGTCGGCGTGTTGGTCATGGTCTGCACGGTGATCGGAGCATCGCCGCCAACAGGCACATTGCCCACCATGATCTGGCGTGACTTGCGGCGATCGATCATGCGCCACGGGCGCACTGCGGAAATGGCATCAGCTGACATGTCCGCCGATATAGACGCTGGCGTGTGAAGGGGCAATGACAGGAGAAATCGAATAGTGCAGGGTGCAATTATGCTCGAACAGAACATTACAGACGCGACCGAAGGCACTGATCCGTTGATCTTCGCCAGGGTGCTTGACGGGAAGGGCGGCGGCTATTCCATCAATCGGGCAGATGTGGACGACTGGACGCCCTCCGCACCCGGTGAAGTCCTATGGGCACACCTTCGCCGTAATGTGCCGGAAATGAAGACCTGGCTGGTTGATGTGCTTGGTGTCCCGGCTGCAACAGCGGTAATGCTGGTTTCCGATTCCACACGGCCACGCGCCTTGCGCGAAGGCGATGCCCTTGTTGCCACCCTTCGCGGGATCAATTTCAACCCCTCCGCCCAACCAGAAGACATGATCTCCCTGCAATTATGGTGCGATGGCAACCGATTGATTACCTTGCGTAAATTGCCGATGCAGACCCCGCGTGACATCATCGCGCTGCTTGATGACGGCAGAGGCCCGGTCGATGCAGGCAGCGCAATTGTCCAGATTGTTGAGCGCCTCGTCATCCGCATGAACCAGTCGATGATCGATATGAATGACAAGATCGACGAGCTGGAAGACGCCGATATCGAAGAAGAGCCGGAAAAATTGCTCGAACAGATTTCGACAATCCGGCGCAATTGTCTGGCGCTCAAACGGCACATGGCGCCTCAGCACGAAGCGCTCGAACAGATAAACCGCGATGCACCAGCATGGTTTGAAGATCATGACCGGCGTGAGATCGTGGAAAGTATCGCTCGCTTGCGCCGCTATCTCGACGATATCGACATCAGCAAGGAAAGCGCGCTGGTGCTGCAGGACGAATTGCGCGCGCGCAGTCTCGCCAGCAGCGAATCTGCAACCTACATGCTGACTATTGTTGCCGGTATCTTCCTGCCTTTGGGTTTCATCACCGGACTGATGGGGATCAATGTGGGCGGCATGCCTGGTGTGGAGGATGCATATGGCTTCTGGATTGTCGCAGGTCTGTGCGGCCTGATTCTGGTCGGCCAGCTGTTGCTGTTCTGGAAATGGAAATGGCTGTGATCACCTTTTTCACCCGGCTGGAGGCCTGAGCGATGGAAGAACATGCCGGACCAATGCTGGGTGACATCCTACTGATGCTGGGTTTTGCATTGGTGGCGGTGCTTGCTTTCCGGCGCGCGGGGCTAGGGGCGACACTTGGCTATCTGGTGGCTGGGGCCTTGCTGGGTCCGCATATGCTGGGGTTGGTTGGCAACGCCGAGCAAATGGCCGGAATTGCCGAACTGGGCATCGTAATGCTGCTGTTTGTGGTCGGCCTGGAACTCAGCCCAGCGCGATTGTGGCGCATGAAAAGTGCCATTTTCGGGATGGGATTGGCGCAGGTAGCGGCCTGCGGACTGGCGGTAACCGCTACGATTCTGGCGCTGGCAGGTTATACATTTGAAGCCGCGCTTGCGATCGGCCTGCCACTTGGCCTGTCTTCCACCGCGCAAGTACTGCCCTTGCTGCAGTCAGCGGGGCGGCTGCGCACCCCGCTTGGTGAGCGCGCCTTTGCCATCCTGTTATTTCAGGACCTCTCGATCATCCCGCTGATTACCATCATTTCTGCGATGAGCCGCAATCCCGCGCAGGAAACGGGCCATTCCGGCTGGCTTCTCGGGCTGATTACGCTGGGCGCGATTGCCGGGCTGATCATTGCTGGTCGTCTGCTGATCCGACCACTGTTTCGCCTGATCGGGGGATTGGGCGAACGCGAGCTGTTTATCGTCGCCGCATTGTTTACGGTTATTGCCAGTGCGGTGGTGATGCAATCGCTCGGCCTGTCGGCTGCATTGGGCGCATTTATCGCCGGTGTCATGCTGGCCGATACCCCTTACCGGCACGAGTTGGAGGCCGATATCGAGCCTTTCCGCTCCATTCTTCTGGGCCTCTTTTTCCTTGCGGTCGGCATGATGCTCGATCTGAACGCGGTAGCCCAGAATCCCTTCTTCGTGATCGGTTTTGCAGTTCTTCTTATTTTGGTGAAGACCGCAATCATCATGGGGCTTGGCCTGTTGATGAAGATGCGTTGGCGCGCTGCCCTGGCGTTGGGCCTGTTGCTTAGTCAGGGCGGCGAATTTGCCTTTGTGCTCTATGCGCAGGCACGGTCCGCATTGCTGATTGCGCCTGAATCTGTCAGCATTTTCGGGGCCGTCGTCACCTTGTCGATGGCTGCCACGCCTTTCCTGATGATGGCCACGCGTCGCATACGGCAGGAACCGGGTGGCACAGAGGAAACCCGCGAAGAGCCAGTGGATGAGAGTGCAAGCGCAGTCATCATCGGATATGGCCGGTTCGGGCAGAGCGTTGCCAATACCTTGCAGGTCGCCGGTCTGGCGCTCACGATTGTCGAGCGGAAAACTGCGCAGATTGATCTCGCCGAAGATTTCGGCAGCAAGGTCTATTTTGGTGATGGAAGGCGGCTCGACCTGCTGCGACAAGCTGGGGCTGGTGATGCGCAGCTGATCATGTTCTGCACCGATGAAGTGCCCGACACGCAATTGATCACATCAGTGCATGATGCCTTTCCGCAGGCGACGATCTATGTGCGCGGTTTTGACAGGCGTTCCATCATAGATCTTGCAAATAGCCCGGTCGAATATGTGATGCGCGAGGTAAGCGAATCGGCCCTTCGCATGGCCCTTATGGCGTTGGAGAATGTTGGTCTCAGCGAAGAAGAGATCGAACGCGCAGAGGCGACCTACAGGGAAAACGATCACCGTCGCATGGAATTGCAGATCAAAGGCGGCGATATCTATGCAGCACAGGAAATGACGCGCGAACAGCAGGACGCTCTACGAGGCGAAAACTGAGGGCGCAAACCCGAATTATCGAGGTTGGGCACCGCGATCCAGAAGGAAGCGCTGTGCCGCAACGATCGGAAGCGGGCGGGCATAATAATATCCCTGCCCGCAATCGACGCCCAATTCGCGCATGATCTTTTCTTCGCCCTCGGTTTCAATTCCCTCGGCAATCAGTTCGCAATTCAATTCATGCGCCAGATGTACAAGTGCCGCTGTCATTGCCTTGCACGCTGGATCGCCCTCAATTCCCCGCGTTAGAACCATATCCATCTTCAGGATATCGGGTTGCAAATCGACGATGTGGCGCAGGCCTGCATAGCCTATACCGACGTCTTTTTTGAGCGCGATGCGCGCATAAGGCTTGATAGCGGCGATTTCGCGCGCCAACTTCGAAAGATCATTGGCTTGGCAATGCTCGGTAATTTCGATCACCAGACTGGCGGTGGGGGTATCCTGAAGCAACTTGCGCAGTGCACCAGATGCCACTGTTGCCGGTGACACATTGATCGTTGCATAGACGCCTTCTGGCAGGTGCGCGACGGTATCGAGTGCGCAGGAAACGGCAGTCAGTTCCAATTCCTTGCCAAGGCCGACCAGTTCGGCATCTTCAAACCATGCATCAGGGCCGCGCTTCGTCAGATCAGGGAAGCGGGAAAGGCACTCCACACCCACAGGTTTGCCCGTCTCAAGCGAGATGATGGGCTGCTGGAAAGTAGAAACGCCATGCCCATCAAGCATGGATTCGACCAGCGCGCGCGCCTCTGGGCGGCTGACGTCTTTTTCAAGAGCGCTCTCGATACGTTCCGTTACAAGGCTGGCAAAACTCTTCAGAATCGCGAGATCCCGCATATTGAGCGTGTGGTCCGGGTGGTGACCCATCGCGCAAAAACTACCCCAGACCGTTCCGTCTGCCAGCCGCAGCGGCGTGCTTATGTGACAGCCCACGGGCAGAGACTTGGTAATCGAAAGGTCTTTGGCCAGCGGAAAATCAGCCGGGTCGGGGATCAACTCCGGCAGACTGCCTTGCAGGATATGCCAGCAATAAGAATTCTCTCGCGGCTCCTGAAAGCCCGGCCCCATATGCAGGTCATGATCGCTGCTGACATGGGTGAGTTCGCGCTTGGCATCCTCAATATAGCGGGAAACGAAGGCGATTTCCACGCCGATATGCTCGCGCACGCTGGCAAGAATGCTCTTGATGCCCGGATCATTGATAAATTCATCGGTCAGCCGGGAAGCCGGGCTGGGGCATTGGGGAAGGATATATGCGACCTGTGACATTGAGACAAATGTGCCCAAAAAGAGCTAATGGCGGCTTAATCCGGTTGCGCAAATCGCCCCTAAAGTATCAATTCATACAGAAGTTCATCGTCGCGCTGCTCGCCAACCCAGAAATCGATATCGGCAATTTTCGCAAAGCCATAGCGTTGGTAAAATCGCTGCGCGGCGACATTTCCACTCCACACTGATAGCTGGATTGCATCGCAACCGCGTTGCCGAGCGTCGTCCAATGCCCAATCGATCAGAGCTGCGCCTATTCCTTCGCCGATCCGGGCAGGGTCACAATAAAGCTGGCCGAGCCCAAGTGGATTGGCAGCGTCGGAATGTTCGGCATAACCGCTTGGTTGCCTGACTTTGATAAATCCGGTCAGCGGCCCGCCATCGTCATCCTGCGCTAGCCGATGGGTGATCTCCGGATTCTCAATCTCTGCGGTAATAGCGCTGGCGCTATAGGCCTCTTCCAGAAAGACCGAGAGATCTTGCGGGCGATAGAGATGTTCGAAGGCGGCACAAAAACTGGATCGGCCCAAATGGGCGAGGCTTTCGGCGTCCGAAATGAAGGCGGGGCGCAGTATCATGGCTCTGCGCCCCGTAACTTCATTCAATGTCCGTCGTAAAGACCGGACACCCAATTCGCCTATGCGCCAGGGGGCAGATCCTCTGGGTCGGCAGTGGGGGCGACATGTGCCGTTGCGCTGGAGGACGCATCGTCCATTTTCCGGTCAAGCTGTTCCAGCTTGCGCGCCGCCCATTCACGCCCACCCAGGCCAAAGGCCAGCGCACCGGCGACCGATGCACCCACCACCATTGCGGTGAAGGCGGTTCCGGTGATGACTTCGCCAACGCCGGTGAAGTTAAGCCCCATGAAGGTGAAGAGGATGATCGTCGCCCATTTGACAATCTGCCCGGCTGCGCTGCCGCCAGTGCCAGCAAGCACGCGTTCAAGAAGATTTGCCAGCAGGAAGCCGAAGCCGATCACTACCGCACCAAAAATCACGCGGCTGCCGAGTTCGAGCACTTCGTTGAGGATGGCGGTGAGTTCAGGAAAGGCCAGCAGCCGTGTCGCCGCAATGGCGAAAAACAGGATAATAGCCACCTGTGCTACGCGGGCAATGATGCTGGACGCATGCGTTCCATCGGGCAGGAGGCCGCTTTCCGCCAGAGAACGGTCAACGCCGAGACCAGCCAGCAATTGCTTCAATATATCCACCACGAAGCGGCTGATAAGATAGCCCAGCCCAAGCAGGATCGCCGCACCGATGATGCGCGGAATGGCATCGAAGATCAGTTGCAGCATATCGCTTGCAGGTGCCGAAATGGATTCCAGGTTCAATGCTTCGAGCGCCATGATCGCGACCGGGATGATGACGAGGACATAGACGATCACGCCAATGGTCCGGCTGATGGTGGCATTGCCGGTGACATTATCGACGCCGCCCCTGTTCGCCCATTTGTCGAAATCGACGGTCTGCAAGGCGGTGACGGTCAGATCGCGCAGGATCCGCGCCACCATAAGGCCGATAAAGAAGATCAGCGCCGCACCGATCAGATTGGGCACAAAGCCCATGATCGAATCCAGCAAAGTCGTGACCGGCCGCATTACGCCGCCAAGATCAAACACCTGCAACACAGCCAGCAGGCCGAATAGCCAGATAAGGAGGGAAACGATCTTGCCCAGTTGCAAGCCGAGGCTTTCGCCGCTGGACGTTGCTCGCTGGAGGAATGAGACATTGTCTACCAGCTTGGCGAAAGCCCATTTCGCAGCTTTGGCGAGCAGCCAGGTGACAATCAGGATGACGACAGCCAACCCGACCTTTTCCAGGATCTGCACGGCGAGATCCGGATCAAAGCGATATCTGCTCATTATATTCCTTCCCGAAGTCTGTTCATTTTCATTGTCTAACATGGGAGTTCGGTAAATGCGAACGGGCGCCGGGAGAAGTTACCCCTGTTTACGAATGCTTATTCCGTTTGCGCCTGCCAAAGCGCATTCCACTTTCCAGATGACCGCGAAGGGCAGCGTAAAAGGCTTCCAGGAATTCACGTTCGTCTCCGCGGCCGATTTGCCAGCCGATCTTGGTAGCAATGGCTTCTGCCACATCGCGCAGTGCGGTGGTCTGGTCCTGCCGCAAAACTCTTTCGAGTACCTGCAATTCATGTTCGCCATAGACAGATAGCTCTGCCTCACCGAAACGGTATTCGGTACTGCGATCGGGCGCGAGCGACATGGCTTCCTTGAGCTTGGCGGACTTGGCCTCGACCACCCAGGTTCCAGCAACAAGGTCGCCAGCACGCAAGGCATCCCTGTTGCAAAACGGAAACAGGACGAAAACCGCCAACCAGAGGCCCGCTGCCGCGCCGGAAATGCCTGCTTCGTGCATTCCGCCAAGCAGGAAGAACAGGGGTAGGAAAACTTCCACATCGCGCACCAGATTGCGGGCAATAACCATTTCTGCGGTTAGCCTTCCGCCATCGCGCGCGGCAACGCGCAGGCCTAGCAGGCGTTTGCCCGGTGTCGCTGCGCGCGGGCCAAGTTCGAACCACAGGAAATAGCCATAGCGAGCGAGAAAAAGCAGCAGGACAACCAGCACGATGACAAGTTCCAGCACCGGATTGGCAATAAACCCGGTTTCCAGTTGGAAAAGGCCAATGCCTACTCCGGCCAGCGCCATGAAAAAGACAATCACACCGATGGTGATGATTATGAGATCGAGGAGCAGCGCCGCGGCTCGCGCGCCGCGGCTTCCCACTGTCAGCGGCAAAGCAAGGCCTTCTGGCGTTACCAGCATACGATCACGCTTATCCGGATCACGGCGTAAGGCGGCCAATTGACCGCTCATGTCTCGCTCTCGCGCGGTTGCTTCACGGTAAGGAAATAGCCCAGCCAGAACAACAGCATGAAACCCCCGATAAGCAGGCGCGAGCCAGTATCGCCGACCAGTTGGCGGGCATAGCCTTCCAGCAATCCGGCAACTACCAGCATGATTGTACACCCGGCCATCACCTGCGCGGCGCGCACACCCGCATCCTGCATCGCTGCAAGAATCGATCGTTCTCCAGGGAAGGCCATCGTGCGGCCAACATGCATGCCTGCCGCGCCTGCCAGCAGGATGGCACCAAGTTCTGTGGTGCCGTGGATCGAGAGCCATGCAGCAAATTCAAGGCCCAGCCCGGCATCGGCAAACACCCAGAACATAGCGCCTAGTACGGCCATATTATAAACCAGCAGCAATAATGTCGGGATGCCGAAAGCAAAGCCCAGTGCAAAGGCCATGATGGCAACGCCCGTATTATTGGAAAACAGCGATGCGGCAAATACTGTCAGCCCTTCAGAGCCATCCGCAATGCGAAGGCTTTCCTCCAACACCGCACGCTCTGCACCTGGCGCACGCCCGCCTGACATGCCGCCAGGAACGAGCGAGTAGAACCAGTCCGGGTCGCGTGCCACCAACAGCCAGCCTACCGCTGTGCCCGCTACCATCACTGCAAATGCAATGCAGATGTCGAGCCATATGGCGCGGACAGATGCGCTCCACCCGCCAACAAAAAAACGTCGCAACCAGCCGATGAAACCGATGCGAGGACCATATATCTGGAACCATGCGCGCCGGACCAGCGCCTCGAGATAATCTAGCGTAGCCGCATCGAGCGAAGTTTCGCGCGCCACGGCAAGACTGGAAGCGGTTTTGCGATAGAGCACCGGCAGGTCGAGCAGATCATCATCGCTGATACGGCGCGGACGTCCTTTTTCCAGCGCGGTCACGATTCCTTCCAGCCGCTGCCAGTCCACTTCGCGTTCCAGCCGGAAACGGTCTGACCTGAGCGAGGCGGCCTCGATATCGGCAGGCGGGGCGATTTCCGCAGTTTTGAAGAATGGAAGCGCCATCAGCCGATTGCCTCTGCCCGCTTGGTCTTGAGATACAGATCAATCAATTGATAGCCGATCTTGTCATGCGGGGCTTCGATCACATTGACGCCCAGCCGCCGCAATTGCGTCAACACAAGCGCGCGCTGTCGGGCGAGGGCATCGGCGCTCACCGCGATGGAAATATCGCCCATGCTATCGGGCGGTGTAGCGGCGAGGTCTTCCAATTCGCTATCGACCATGGTGACGAAGATCACCAGATGATGGCGGACCAACCGCTCCACGCTTTCGACCATCAATTGTGCCGATGTCGGGTCAGCAAAATCGGAAAAGAGCACGATAAGCGAACGGCGTTTGAGCCGCGCGGCAAGCGTTGCGAGCGCCAGAGTATAATTCGGTTCGCGGGGCACGTAATCGAGATCTGCCGCCGCGCTTTGCAGGCGATGGAATGCGCGTGTATCGGTGACGAAAGGCGTCATAAGCTGCGGATGATCGGCAAAGCCGAAAAGACTTACCCGATCGCCCCCCTTCAGGGCGACATAGGCTGAAGTGAGGGCTGCGGAAACGGCACGATCGATGCGCGGCAAGCCGTCTACCGGCTCACACATGGACTGGCCGCAATCGAAGGCGAATACCACCTGGTTGTCGCGCTCTGCTTCGTTTTCGCGGGCGTAAAGGGCGGTGTGGCGGGCGCTTGCTTTCCAGTCGATCCGGCGACGGTCCATGCCGGGCTCATATTCTGACAGGGCTTCAAACTGGGTGCCTTCGCCTCGGATACGCCTTGCAACAATGCCGAACTGGCTGTCGCGCAGGAATGCCTGCAACACAGGGGACCGCACGGGCGAAAGATCAGGCCACACCCTGATCCGCCCGTCCAGCGGCTGGTGAATCTGCCGCACCGCCAGCCCTAACGGGCCAGACCAGCGCAGCCACAGATCGTGCAATTCGCCCGTCCCGCGTCGCACTGGGGTAGCCGCGCCCGTGCCGCTAAAGCCATTTGCCGTGCCCGTCGGGCGCAAGCGGAAATTGGTGACGCCGCGCGTGCCAAGGCGCGGCTCGAACCCGATGGAGGCTTCGGGAAGGGCTGCATCGCTATCGCGTTCGATCTGCGCGGTGACGCGCAGTATGGCCGGCTGTCCGACTTCCGCATCGTCAGGAAATGTAAGGTCGATCTGTATACCGCTGCCGGCCAGCCAGCCATCGATCGACATTAGCAGCAGCAGCGTAAGCGCTGCGGCTGGGGCGATAATCCATGCTGTGGGGGCAGTTGCCGCTATCACCACTGCAACCGGCGCCAGCAATGCCAGCAGCAACAGCATGCGCCCGGTCGGAACAATGGGGAGGAACGGGATGCGCATCAAATCAGCGCGGCGCCTCTGTCTCTTCGATCAAGCCAGCGACGAGGTCTTCCACCAGCTTGCCTTCGATCTCTGCCGCAGGTGATAGCAGCAGCCTGTGGCGCAGCGTGGCCGTGGCCAACGCCTTCACGTCATCGGGAATAACATAATTGCGTCCTTGCAATGCGGCCCGTGCGCGTGCCGCATTGGCCAGCAGCACGGCGGCGCGCGGGCTGGCCCCGCTGGCAAGATCGGGGCTTTCACGCGTCGCCCGGATCAACGAGACGGCATATTCGACAACTTCCTGCGAAAGCGTCACGTCCTTTACCGCGGCTTGCGCGGCGGTGATGATATCTGGCGTGGCGATCCGCGCGATGCCAAAATCGGCAGGCT
Source organism: Aurantiacibacter atlanticus (assembly GCF_001077815.2). GTDB lineage: Bacteria > Pseudomonadota > Alphaproteobacteria > Sphingomonadales > Sphingomonadaceae > Alteraurantiacibacter > Alteraurantiacibacter atlanticus. The sequence continues at coordinate 890,275 of NZ_CP011310.1, forward strand.
TTTGTGGACCGCTGCGATCCCCGAAACGCCGGATGATCTGAGCTTCTTCTGCAGCGTCGGGATAGGGAACCAGCAGCTTGAAGGCAAAACGATCCAGCTGCGCTTCGGGGAGCGGGTAGACGCCCTGATTTTCGATCGGGTTCTGCGTTGCCACCACCATGAAACTGTCATTCAGATGATGCGTCTCCCCATCCAGCGTGACCTTGCGTTCCTGCATCGCTTCTAGAAGAGCGGCCTGTGTTTTTGGCGGCGTGCGGTTGATCTCGTCAGCCAGCAGCAATTCGCAGAAGATCGGACCGCGGGTCAGGGTGAACTGGCTGGTCTGGAAATTGAACAGATTGGAGCCAAGGATGTCGCCCGGCAAAAGATCCGGGGTGAACTGGATGCGCCCGAAATCGAGACCGGACGCATGGGCAAAACAATTGGCGAGAAAGGTCTTGGCAGTGCCCGGCGGGCCTTCGAGCAGGACATGCCCTTGCGATATTAGCGCGATAAGCAAATGCTCTATCGTCTGATCCATCCCGACGATGGCCTTACCGACCTCAGTGCGGATCGCGCCCGCCAGCTCTGTGGTCTGTTCGAGGGTCATGCTCATCGTTTCAGCGTCCTTTCGAGGGATTTCAATGCGCTCGCGGCGCGGATTATGTCACCTGGCCGACTGGCGGCCTTCAATTCGCTGGCCAATCGACCGAAGCCCGGGCCTTCCACATTGCGCCGTTCCAGCGCGCGTTCAATCGCCGCAGTGCGGGCCTCGGGATTGGTTTCATTGATGCCCAGCGCATCGGCAATGCGCTTGCCCATCAGCGCGGCATAGGGATCGGCCAGCAGGTGGAAACGCTTGACCCGTGCCACCAGCGCCGCACCGTTTCTTGCCAGCTGGCGTTTGCCCTGCGCCATCGCAGGCGCCTCTGCCACGGGTGGACCGAACCGGCGAAAGGCGCGCCACGCGATGATCAACGCGGCCAGCAGCAGGCACAGGGTCGCGGCCAGGAATGGCGGGCGGAAGGCAAGCGTAAGAAGATTTTCGCTTGTTCCAAGACCGGCCAGGGTCAGGTCGAAATATATCGGCATGTCCGCATGGCCCTGCATGGCATTTTCGACCAGAGTCAGGGCAAGTCGCGCACGACCTTTGTCCGCCATGCCGAAATTGTTCATCAGATCGGGCTCGAACACCACTATGGTCGGATAGGGCTCATATCCCTGATCTATCGTGCTGAAGGGCGGCAATTGTGCCACCAGAATGTCACCCTGGCTGTCCAAGATGCGTGCGCGCATTTCGTTGGTCGGCTGGGTAGTCAAGGCCTGAACCTGTGTTGGATCGGGCAGCGGTCCGCCCATGCGCAGACCGCTCCAGCCCTTTGTTTTCCCGATTGCCAGCGCGCCGCCTTCACCAAATTTCAAGGTGTTGAACCAGCTTGGACTGGAGGCGGACGTCAGAAGCACCCAGCCTTTTTCAGCCTCAATATCGGCCTGCTCAGGCACGGGACTTGCCAGCCATTTGGGTAAAATTACCAATGTCGGTCCGCTATCGGTTTTGCGCCGACTTTCGATGATCTCAGCCAGATCATCCACATTGCCGAAATGGGGCGGGGTCAACACCAGCAGGCCGTATTCGTCCTGACCGCCGGGGCTGCGAGACAGGATCACTTCATGGCCCTTGTTTTCGAGCATTGCGGCCAAGGCGGCAAAGCCTGTAAGGCCGTTTGAGGCAGCATGTTCCCCGCCATTGCGATCATTCGATCCCGACCAGCCCTGGCCAATGGCAAAAAGGAACAGGAGGAATGCCCCGGCCCCCACTGTCAGAACGGCGAGCGTAACGCCTGGCCGGAAAGGATTGCGCGCCCGGCTCATGCGGCAAGGCTCCTTTGCTGTAGGGCAAAATCGGAATAAGCATCGCGCGCGGCCTGCCAATCATCGGATGAAAGTTTAGCCAGCGCAAACAGGCTGCGTTCAACCCGTCCGGCGATCACTGCAAAGGCGGTGCGTGCACCTTCGGGAATGCGCGGTTCCGCGGATAATTCGCGTGCGGTACTGGAAGGTTCGACGATGTCGGGGCGGGCCTGGGCGATCTGTCCGACCGAACGCCTGAGCAGCAAATGGGTCGCCTCGTCATAGCGGCCCTCTGCCGCCAGTCGGTCTGCCTCTTCCAGCAGGGCAAGTGCCTCTTGCTGATCGGGAACCCATTCCTCTTCCCTCGACGTCTTTCGTTTTACGCCTAGCGCAGGGCCGATCAGGCGCCAAAGAACATAGGCGAGCAAGGCAACGCCCCCTGCAATCAAGATCCAATAGAGAAATGGCCATAGATGAACCAGCAATGCGCCGATCGGGGAAAGCACATCGCCTAGCCAATGCATGAACTGTATCAGCCAATCGGGCGGTGGGGGCTGATCGGGCAATTCGACACGATCATACTGAATCGAAGCGTCGGCGCGTGTATCCTGCCACGCCTGCGCGAAATCTTCGCCCCGCGCCGGCAGCGCGTCATTCCCCTTGCCCGTGGTCACCGCGGCAAGGTGGCATGGCAAAGGTTACGAAGCAATGACTTGAAGGCCGTAAATTCGTCGAGACCCGCGTTCAACCGATCTCTAATCCCATGCACATGACAAAATCATCTATCGGATAGTCATTGTAAGGCGGACATTCCCGAAACCCGTGTTTTTGATAAAGGCGCTGAGCTGCCAGATATGCGGAGGCGCGCCCGGTCTCCAGGCCCACCCAGCGATACCTACGCGACCGGGCCAACCCCAGCAAATGCGAGAGAATGGCAGAGCCCGCGCCCTTGCCGAGATAGGCGTCTGCCGTGCGCATCGACTTGATTTCGCCCTTTGCAGCATTGATTTCACGCAATGCGCCAATCGCCGCCAGTGCGCCGTCGAGCCGCGCGGTAAAGAAACTGAGATCGCTTTGCGCCAGTTGTTCGGCAGACAGGGCAGGTATCGTGCGGACGGGGGAACTGCGCGGCGCGCGGGCGAGATGCAGATCTATCAGGGCACGCACATCCGGGCAATCCAGCGAATCGGCTGCGATGGTGAAGTCGGGCCTCGCCTTTGCGCTCATCCGGCCCAGCTCATCCGCGTTGGCGTGCGAGGGGATAGCTGCCGAACATCGTGACACCCTTGCAGTGAAAGGCTAATTCTTCCAGTGCGCGGTCTACTGCGGGATCGCCCGGCGCGCCGATGATATCGGCATAGAACATGGTGGCGGAAAAGCTCGCGCCCCGCTGATAGCTTTCAAGCTTGGTCATATTGACCCCATTGGTGGCAAAACCGCCTATCGCCTTGTAAAGCGCAGCGGGAATGTTCTTCACCTCGAAAACGAACGTCGTCATAGCCTCGCACCCGTCGAGCAGATCAGGGGCCAGCGGTTCAGGGGCCAGCACGACAAACCGGGTGGTGTTGTCAGCGCTGTCCTCCACATTTTCATCCACAATGCTCAATCCGTAAAGATCGGCCGCCAGCGCCGGGGCAATAGCGGCAATGCCGGTGTCGCCAAGATCAGCGACATGCGCCGCTGCGCCGGCGGTATCGGCATGGCTGAGCGGCACCATATTGCGGTCACGCAGATATTGACGGCTCTGCGTCAGGGCGTGCGGATGACTGTAAGCAGCCGTGAACGGACCTGCGCCGGGCAGGGCCATCAGTGCATGATGAATGGCAAGAAAATGTTCTCCCACGATGCACAGCCCGCTTTCAGGCAGCAGAAAATGAATATCCGCTACGCGCCCGGCCTGCGAATTTTCAATCGGTATCATCGCGCAGCCCGCCTTTCCCGATTTGACCGCCTCGATCGCGTCGGAAAAGCTGAAGCACGGTAGTGGCAAAGCGGCGGGATCCCATTCCAGCACCGCACGGTGCGAATTTGCGCCCGGTGCGCCTTGAAAAGCGATTGCGTGCGCAGGATCTTCTGCTGCGGCAAGCCGCATTTTTTCGACCATGGCGAGGGCTGGGGGAGCGAAGCTGTCCATTGGATCGAAGCGCCTAGCTTGGCTATTGCAGGTCGACAAGCAGCTAAAGCCCTCTTGCGCGCTGCGCCAGTGGCCACTAGAGCGCCACCCACACCTAATCTCGCTGAAGAACGCCAGAGCTATGAACGATCGCACGAACACCATTTTCGGCTGGGTCCTTGCCAGTTTGATTGTCGCCCTTGGCGGCTCCATTGTTGCCAATACCTATTTCCATGGCGGCGGCGTGGAGATGCCTGAAAATCCCGGTTATGTGATCGAGGCTGCCGAAGGCGGCGCGGGCGCGGATGCCGGCCCTTCGCTGGCCACGCTGCTTTCCACAGGTTCCGCCGATGCGGGCGAGGCAGTGTTTGCCAAGTGCAGCGCGTGCCACACGATTGCACAGGGCGGTGCGTCAGGGATCGGGCCAAATCTTTATGGCGTGCTCGGCTCGCCTATTGGCGGCCATGCGGCAGGCTTTGCATATTCCAGCGCATTGTCTGGCAAAGGCGGCAATTGGGATTATGACAATATGGACGCGTGGCTCACCAGCCCGCGCGTATTTGCCAATGGCACCAAGATGAGCTTCGCCGGCCTTTCCAGCGGGGAAGACCGGGCCAATGTCATTCTCTACATGCTGGCCAATGGTGGCGGACCGGCACTACCGGAACCCGAACTCGAGATGGAAGAGACCGAGGGTGAAGATGGCGTCGATGCCCCAGGCGAAGGCCCGGGTGAAGTCGAAGGCGAATCAGCGGACGCAATTGAGGCGGCTGGCGGCATGGGCGATGATCAGCCGGTCGCCGAAAATGTCGGTGACGATGTCTGACCGCGTTCAGAGATAGAATTTGAAAAACCCTGGTCAGTGCTGGGGGGGTATAGTGACAGCTGCCAGTAGGCGACGGCGTGACAAGCTCCGCTAATTCCGCACTTTGCCTGCAGAATTCTCCATATCTACCGACAATAAGCTCTCGACAGATTCGTTATAAATTTGGACCGTCCGCAATTGCTGTGGATGGCGGAATGTCCCGTTGGCAAAGAAGCAGAGAGTGCGCCATAAACTAAGTGGTTTTGCCAAAGCTCATTCCTGGAACGACGCGAATGTTGCTGAAGTTTTTCGCTTCCTGAAGTGCAACTTCTTCGCACAAGAGCCAGATATGGAATGAGAATCACACCGAACTGCCCCCCGTTTCAAGTCTAATCATCAGTTCAAAGTCACAGTGCCCAACTACCGCGCAATCTGACACTTAGGGTCCCTTCGGTTGATTATCCTGCGCCGTTTGGCGGTCGCGTCCGCGCTCCGGCGGCAACAGCGGCCCGACCAGCTCCCACTCATTATCCGATACCCCGTGCCGCTCGCCCAACACTGCATCCAAAAGACAGTGTCGAATCGCAGGACGAGTCTCAGGTCAAGCTTCGTCCACGAAGTCGAGGTCGCGGACGGAAGTGAAAGCTCTAGCAAATATTCTTGGTAAGTGACGGCGTAGCTTACGGGCTAAGTGTGTTTTAGTTGCCATGACGAGGCTTGCATCATGCCATTCGGGCGGGAATTCGCGTTCTAATCATCCCGCCGCGCCCACTGACTAATTCAAGGCTGCCTTTCGGAGACAGGTTTGATCCGGGCCGCTCAAACCGCAACGTGAGCATCGAATATAACCGGATACACTATAAGCAGCGCAACCAGATCAGTGCCGGGGCTTTTTGGTTTCAGGGGCCTGTCAGTCCGGCCTGCCTTTGAAATCCTGCGCTACGACATACCATTCGCTCGATCCTTTGCGGCTGGCGGGGGGCTTGGCGTGTTTGACCGTGCGAAAATGCTTTTTGAGCAAATCCAGCAAGTCCTTGTCTGTGCCACCGGCAAACCCCTTGGCTAGGAACGCACCGCCTTTGGTCAGGTTTTCCACTGCGAACCATGCGGCGGCTTCCACCAGCGCCATCGTGCGCAAATGGTCGGTCTGTTTGTGGCCAACTGTATTGGCCGCCATATCGGACAGAACCAGGTCGGCAGGGCCGCCCAGCGCCTCTTCAAGTGCGGCAGGGGCACCATCGTCCATAAAATCCATTTGCAGGATCGTCACGCCGTCAATTGGCTCTGTTTCCAGAAAATCAATCCCGACCACGGTTGCCGCTGGTGCGCGTTTGCGCACCACCTGTGCCCAGCCGCCCGGCGCAATGCCAAGGTCGACCACGCGTTTGGAGCCCTTCACGAGGCCGAATCGGTCATCCAGTTCAATCAGCTTAAACGCGGCACGGCTTCGCCAGCCTTCGTCCTTGGCCTTCTTGACGTATGGATCGTTCAACTGACGTTCCAGCCAGCGTTGCGAGCTTGCCTTGCGTTTCTTGCCGCTGGTGAGGCGGCGCGTCGAATCCTGTCCCGATCGGCTCATTTGCCCTGCCCCTGGCTGTGTTTGAGATTGCGCAGCGCTGCCTGCGCTTCTGCCCCTTCGGCATCCGCTGTCATCAGGTTGCGCAAGATACCTTCGCGTATCCCGCGATCGGCTACGCCCAGGCGGGGGGCGGACCAGATTTCCAGTATCGCTTCCAGAATTGCACAACCTGCCACCACTAGTTCGGCGCGCTCATGCCCGATGCAATCGAGCTCGCTGCGCTGCTCTGGCGACATTTCGGAAAGCCGCTGCGAGATATCGAGCATGGCGTCAGTCGGCACCATCAACCCGTCAACTTGCTTGCGATCATATTGCGGCAGGCCAAGGTGAACGCTGGCCAATGTCGTTACCGTTCCGCTGGTGCCAAGCAGGCGCTGATCTGCCGATGCATGGCGCGAAATGCGCTGAGCAAATTCCGCAAAACTGTCCAGCACGAGCTGTTTCATCGTGTCATACCGGGCAAGGCGTTCTTCCCTGCCGCCCGTTTCGTGCCCGACGGTTTCGGTTAGCGAAACCACGCCCCATGGCACGCTTTGCCAATCAAGAATGCGCGGCACCGGGGCGCCCGGTTCGATAAGCACAAGTTCGGTAGATCCGCCGCCAATATCGAAGATTACCGCCGGGCCCACGCCGTCTTCCAGCAAGATATGGCATCCCAGCACAGCCAATCGCGCTTCTTCCTGCGCGCTGATGATATCGAGCACGATACCGGTTTCGTCCTGCACCCTCTGGATGAATTTTTCTCCATTGCTGGCGCGCCGGCAAGCCTCTGTCGCGACTGATCGGGCGAGATGGACATTGCGCTTTTTCAGTTTGTCAGCGCAGATTTTCAGGGCGCCCAGCGCGCGGTCCATCGCGACATCGGAGAGTTTCCCCGTCTGCGCCAACCCTTCACCCAGCCGGACAACGCGACTGAACGCGTCGATCACGACGAAGTTTTCATCAGCCGGACGGGCGATCAGCAGGCGGCAATTATTGGTGCCAAGATCAATGGCGGCATAGGCCTGTTTGAAGGAATGGTGGGGCGGCCTTCTCCAGCTGCCTACGGGCTGCGGAGAGCTCTTCCTGCCTTCGCCGGGAGCGCGATTTCGAGCCTGTTTCGGCTTGGCCTGACGGTTGTTCGATCCGCCTTTGGCGCCCTGCGCCCGTGTCCTGGCCTTATCGCGTCCATCCGGCGGAATATGATCCGCCATGGTAGTACTTTCTTGCAATTATCACCCGCCACAAATGAGCGGAACCTGACATCAGGCTAGACGAAGCGTCGACAGCGCACAAGGACATGGGCTTGGGCAAGGTCGCAATGCGGGTCGCCAGCATTACGGCGGAAGGCTAGGGGAGGGGGATGGTTCACCCGCCGCCCACGATTTCGCTATTCGCCAAGTTCCCGACACCGGGCGCAGCCAAGACCCGACTGGCCCCTGCGCTGGGGGATGAGGGTGCGGCACAGATCCATCGCTTGCTTGTCGAACGCACCATTGCGGTTTTGCAGGCGAGCGGGCTGCCCTTTGTGGTGCGCACGACCGGAGCCGAGCAGGGTGAATTTGCGAACTGGCTGGGAGCAGATTTTCTACTGGAAGACCAGGGTACGGATGATCTGGGTGCAAGGCTGGCGCGGGTAGTGCCGCCCGCCATTGTGCTGGGAGCTGATATTCCCGATCTTGAGGTGCAGCATCTGCACGATGCTGCGCATGCGTTGGAGGATGTGCCGGTGGTTATCGGTCCGGCGCGCGATGGCGGCTATTATCTGCTTGGTTTTCGAGAGGATATGCCGTTCCTGTGGGGCAATATGGCGTGGGGGACTGAAACGGTCCTTAAGCGGACTGAGGCGCGCTTAGAGCAGCGCAACATCGCTTATCGCCTCCTAGAAACGCTCGACGATTGTGACCGCCCGGAAGATCTCTCCAATTGGCCCGATCTGGTACCGTGACCGGCCTTTCCATCATCATCCCCATGCTGAACGAAGAGCGAGCCTTGCCAGCACTGATTCACCACGTCAGCGCGCTGGAGCCTGCTCCGCTCGAAATCGTGGCGATGGATGGTGGCAGCGATGATGCCTCTGTCAATCTTGCAAAAGCTGCGGGGTGGCGCGTGGTATCCACCAAGGCTGGACGCGGGCGGCAAATCAATGCCGGCGTCGAGGCGGCCAGAGGCGATTTGGTGGTGGTGCTTCATGCAGATACGGTGCCGCCACAAGACATGGTTGCGGTTGTGCGCCAGACATTGGCCGATGCGAAAATCGCGCTCGCCGGATTTACCCCGATAATCCGCGGCCCTGACAAGACCCGCTGGGGCACGACCCTGCATAATTGGGCCAAGACCTGGTATGCCCCGCTCCTGTTCCGACCGCATCTGTTCTTCAAGGGTGCACGCCTGCTGTTTGGCGATCACGCAATGTTCTTTCGCCGCAGTCAATTCATCGCCAGTGGCGGCTGCGATCCTGAAGCAATGGTGATGGAGGAGGCGGATCTGTGCATCCGCCTTACCCGTTTTGGCCGGGTCAGGATGATTCGGCGAACGGTGGAAACGTCAGATCGCCGGATTGCCGAATGGGGCGCGATCAAAGCCAATTGGATTTATCTGAAGGTCGGCTTCATGTGGGGGATCGGGGCGCGCCAGCGGCTCCATCGCCACTATCCCGACATTCGCTGAAGTTTCTCCGCAGGCAAATAGCCGCGCTGAAGCCCATAGGCGATTAGCCGATCGAGCCATGCGTTGTCGGTATCAGGGCATAAAAGGCCGGTCAGGTCGCGAAAGCGTGCATCCGAAAATTGCGGATTGCGGGTGAAATACGCCCCGAATGTGCCGATCATGCGTTCTGCCAGCAGCCTTTCGGCAGGCCGCAGCCCAGCAGGATCGTAATCGCCGGGCTCGACCACCAGAGGATCGGGAAAATGTGCCACCCGTGCCACCCCATGCGCTAGCTGCGCCGCCTGTGTGGGCGCAGCAGCGACGAGGTGAAAATAGCCGCCCTCTGCTTCGTCCATCTGTTCTGCCAATGCGGCGATGCCACCTGCCACATGATCTATCGGCACCAGATCAAGCGTCGCGCCCGCGGCAGCCGGAAATTGCGTGACCTTGCCACGCGCCATCAAGCGGAAAACATTACAGAGCGAAGGGAAATCGCGGATTGTCCCGCCTGCGCTGTCTCCCAGTACGATGGACGGGCGCGCCACGGCAAAGGGCACTCCACTTGTTGCAACCACCGCTTCTGCCGCAGCCTTGCTCGCTTCATATCTATTGGTGAACTGCGTGCCTTCAGGCACTGCTGCTTCTGCGATCATACCATCACGCGTGCCGCAGGTGTAGGCGGTGCTGACATATAGGAAACGCGCACCCGCAGCCTGCGCATATTCTATCGCATTGCGCGTGCCCCCTATATTGACGGCCCGTAATTCATTTTCCGGCGCATCGAATTCGAGGCTGGCCGCGCAATGCACCACCACGTCAAAGGGTGCAGTTGTCACGCCCATCATAGGCAGTGTCACATCGCCCGAAACAATGGATATACGATCAAGCTGCGCGCCGTCATTGCCGCGCACTTCGCGTATGCGCCGGACCATTGCAGTGACCTTATGGCCCCTTGCCACCAGTCTTGCGCAAACTTCGCCGCCGATCAGTCCGGCAGCCCCTGTCACCAGGATGTTCAGCAACACGGTGACCCATCGGGCGTTGCAATTGTGCGGTCAACATTTGTCTCTCCGAAGGGCGCGTCCGTCCCGCAGCCGGGGAAAACGCCGTAATGGCGGGAAAAATCACCGATGAACCCGAAATGTTCGGCAAAGCGGGTTTCCGCCAGCATCAGCCAGCTATTGCCGCATATCGGGAAGGTACGGCCCGTTTCCATCGCGTGATGCGCATCAAGGTGAAAGACCTGCGGATGTTCTGGCACCGTGCCTTTATACCGCACCGCCTGTCCGTAATCCTCGCATTGCGGCTCCAGCTCATCAAGCTTGAACAGGCGGTAGGTTGCAGAGACGAAGGCAATGCTTGACAGCTTTTCTGCGATTGTCTTATCATTGATGGCGAGCGGCCTATCCGTGACAAGACGCGGATCAGCAAAGCCTGCAGCCTTGGCCAGCGTATCGAAATCACCCCAATACAGCGCGCCTGAAAGACATTCGCCATGCAGCACCGGATCATCCAGGAGATGAGCCGGGACGCGCCTGTCTGCATATACATCGGAGAAATACAGCTCTCCGCCGGGCTTAAGCAATTTATGCGCGGCGCGGAACACTGCTGCCTTGTCTGCCACCAGATTGATGACGCAATTGGATACGATGACATCGAAGCTGCCGGGCTCCAGGCCCAGCTCATCGAGCTTTTCGATATCGCCTTCGACAAAGTCCACATTGGCAAAGCCAAAACGTTCCGCATGCCAGCCCCGATATTCACGCGCCACGGCCAGCTGTTCAGGCGTTGCGTCCACGCCTGTCACGCTGCCGTTTGCGCCTGCCAATTGCGCAAGCAGATAGGCATCCTGTCCGCTGCCTGATCCAAGATCGAGCACGCGGCATCCTGTCAGCGCCTGGGGCACGACCAGCCCGCAGCCATAATAGCGCGCCTTCACTTCATCATGCACATTGGACAAGGCGGCCAGCACAGCGGGCTGCGGCATTTCGAGTGTGGAGCAGGCATCGGTACGCAAATCGCCCGATCCGACCAGCACCTTGCCGTAATAGTCCTGCGAATTCTGAAGATTCATGAAACCGATTATCCCGTGACAGCGAATGACTGGGCCATAGACACGAAACATTTCGTATCCCACCCTGTATCGGTTACGCCGAGATTTCTATCTTCCGGAGTTCCATGAAATATTCGCATGATCTGATTGTAATCGGCGGCGGTGCCGCTGGCCTTGTGGCGGCGGGCGGCTGCGCGATGTTCGGCCTCAAGACCGCGCTGATCGAAGGCGAAAAGATGGGCGGTGAATGTCTTATTAACGGCTGCGTGCCGTCCAAGGCGCTGATCGCCAGCGCACGCCGTGCTGCCGAAGCGCGCAAGGAAAAGCGTGCCGGAGTGCAGCTTGCGCCGCCGGTTGTCGATTGGGGTGGCGTGCATGCCCATATTCATCGCGCCATTGCGCAAATCGCCCCCCATGACAGCGAGGAACGCTTTGAGGATATGGGCTGCGAGGTATTGCGCGATTGGGCCAGAGTTATCGGGCCCAACGCTGTAGAAGTCGCCGGCCGCACGCTGACCGCGCCGCGCATTGTGATTGCCACAGGCAGCGCGCCGGCCATCCCGTCAATCCCCGGACTTGCCGACGTGCCTTTCCTCACCAATGAAAATCTGTTCGACCTTACCGAGCAGCCAAGGCATCTCGTCATCATCGGGGGCGGTGTAATCGGGATGGAGATGGCACAAAGTTTCTGCCGCCTCGGCAGCGTGGTGACTGTGATCGAACCGGGCAAATTGATGAGCCGTGATGACCGCGCCAGCGTTGCGCTGGTGGCGGAGACCATGGAGCGTGAAGGCGTGCGCTTTGTGAAAGCGCGGGCGGAAAAAGTTACAGCGGAGCCAGAGGGTCAGATATCCGTCACCACCGACGGCGGTGAAACCATCACCGGATCGCATCTGCTTGTTGCAGCGGGCCGGAAGGCGCGGGTTTCCGGCTTTGGTCTGGAAGAGATCGGGATGGAAATGGGCGAAAACGGGATCAAGGTCGATGACCGTCGCCGTACTTCGATCAAACATATCTACGCCATCGGTGATTGCCGCGAAGGTCCAAGGCTGACGCATATATCGGGCTATGAAGGTTCCAACGCAGTGCTGGAAATCGCGCTTGGCCTGCCAGCCAAGGCGGATTTCCGCGCCTTGCCGTGGTGCACCTATACCCAGCCAGAAGTGGCGCAAATCGGCCTTACCGAGGGGGAGGCGCGTGACAGATTTGGTGACCGGCTAAAGATCGTGACCGAAGGGTTTGATCATAATGACCGCGCAATTGCTGAAGGGCGAGAGCGCGGCCATCTGAAGGTGATGCTGAATGGCAAAAAGGTGGTCGGTGCCAGCATTTGTGGAGACAATGCAGGCGAATTGCTGCTGCCCTTCACGCAGATGATTACCGGCAAATCGGGCACGTTCGACATGGGCGGGGCGATTCTCGCCTATCCCACGCGATCTGAAATCACCAAGGCGGCGGTCTTTGCCGCATGGGAGCCGACCGTTTTTGGCAAATGGCCCAGACGCTGGGCTTCCTTTGTCCAGAAATTGCGGCGGGTTTTCTGATGGCCAGCCATTCGCTTTCACGCAATGTGCCATCGGGCGCTTCGCCCTTTGCAGTGCAATCGAAAAAGCTCTCGCAAGAAAAATTCGCCAATCCGCGCTTCACCGCCGATGGCAGCACGCGTGCTCAGGTGGCACTGCGCAAGCTTGAGACATTGTGGTTTGCAACCGGAACACTGTGCAATCTGGCCTGCATCAATTGTTACATTGAAAGCAGCCCGACCAATGATGCGCTGGTCTATCTGGCAGCGGAGGAGGTGGCGCGCTTCCTCGACGAAATAGGCGGAACTGGCGTGCGCGAAATCGGCTTTACCGGCGGCGAACCGTTCATGAACCCGGCGATCATCGCAATGCTGGAAGATGCCCTTTCACGCGGCCACGAAGTGCTGGTGCTGACCAATGCGATGAAGCCGATGCGGCGGCATGAAGCAGCGCTGCTGCGGCTGCGCGATGCCTATGGTGACAAGCTCACCCTGCGCATATCGATCGACCATCACACACGCCAAGTGCATGAGGCAGAGCGGGGTCCGGGTAGCTGGCCGCCGATGCTGGATGGCCTGCGCTGGTTATCGACCAATGGCTTTTCCATCGCCGCCGCGGGGCGCAGCATGGCGGGGGAGACGGAGGGAGCGGAGCGAACCGCCTATGCCACGCTGTTTTCTGCCAGTGGCATCCACATCGATGCGGCAGACCCTTTGCAGATGGTGCTGTTCCCTGAAATGGATGGATGCGCCGATGTGCCGGAAATTACTGAGGCGTGCTGGGATATACTCGACACTTCGCCAGACAGGCAGATGTGCGCCAGCAGCCGCATGGTCGTCCACCGCAAGGGGGAGCCTGCGCCGCGCGTCGTCGCCTGCACGCTTTTGCCATATGACCCTGCCTTCGATCTGGGAGGCAATCTGGCCGACGCGACGCAAACCGTCGCGCTCAACCACCCGCATTGTGCACGATTTTGCGTGCTGGGCGGGGCGAGTTGTTCGGCAGGCTGACCAACATACCTGCATCCTTTTGGGCGGTTGGCGCGTATGTCATGCATGATCATACGCCGCGTCACCTTCGCCCCGATAGCTATGGCTGCTGCCAGCCTGTTTCTTTTGTCCGCCTCTGCCCCGGCCCAGCGATCTATTGACGGGACCTATATCGACCAGGGCGGCTATGTCGAAATTACCGTGGCACCCTGCGGGAATGCCCGCTGCGGCGATACTACGCGAATCGTGCGCACCAAGCCGGGCGAAAGCAATCGTGACCGGCATAATGATGATCCATCTCTTCGCAACCGCCCTATTGTAGGAGTGGAGATATTGCAGGACCTGCGCTGGGATGATGGCGCGTGGCGCGGAAGAGTGTATAATCCAGAAGATGGCGGCACTTACCGCGCAGAAGTGCGCCCCGCCGCCAATGGCGCGCTGGAAGTGAAAGGCTGCGTCACGCTGTTCTGCCGGACTGTCACATGGTCTGCCGCCCGATAAGAATGCGCGACACAACGGCTTGACCCAATCGTGCCTGCAGGATAAAGGCCCGCCCCGCGTTGCCCTGTCGTCTAATGGTAAGACTACGGACTCTGACTCCGTCAATTGAGGTTCGAATCCTCACGGGGCATCCAGCTTTTCTCCATGACATAGAGTGCCATCTGCTGCAGCAATCACCAGGCTGTGTTGCTGACGGAAGACGGGTCAGAGGAATCGTGCGCCCAATAGCCAAACTGCCTGATCCACGGTTCCAGCACGGGAAGGACCGGTGCCAGATGGTGCGCATAGCGTTTCCAACGCCCGCTTGCCCGCCGGTAAATGGGCTCCGTTACTTGCGAATAGCTGGCCGTTGCGATCAGGCCGCGTGAACGGGCGGTGGCGCTGTGGTCGAGCAGAGTGTCGCTCCAGTCGATGCCCAGCCAATTGATCAATGGCCGCAATTCCTTCTCCGCATCCTCAACCAGACATTCATATGTGAAAGTGTGGATGTCAGCCGGGAAAAGCGCGCGCGATTGCCGCCAGTGGCGAAAACACAGATCGTAGAATGCGGCGGCATCCTCCAATCGCAGAAAATTCGACATGGCCGAATTGAGCCGGAAATTGCTCATGAAACAGCTCAGCACCACATCGCAGGGATGTCGCAGCGCCAGAATGATTTTGGCATTGGGGAACAGGCGGCAGATTAGCGGCAACCGATATAGGAACAGGGGTGATTTATCGATCAGCAATTGCCCTGTGGCAAGCGGCTGTATCTTGGCGACTTCTGCGAAATAATGGTCCCGCGCGCGTGCAATTTCTCTGGCATCAAGATCAGGCAGAGCTTGCAGGCCGCCCAGTTCCTCTTCGACGGTGTTGAGCGGCGGTTGTTCCTCCATCACAGCCGTTTCAGCATGCCCCATCAGGATCGTATCGAGCAAGGTGGTGCCAGACCTTGGAAAGCCCAGAAGGAACACCGGATCGGGCCGGTCATCGTCTATCGCGATCGCAGGGAGAGTGTTGCGCCATCGGGGCGTGAGCATTGCCAGTTCCTCAGCCAGTTTTGCACGTAATTCAGAGGCGCGTTCCAGTGGCCGGGTCGGGCTATCCTGCATCATTTCATTGACATGGACGAAAGCGGAGAACGCATCATCGGTGCGCCTCAGCCGATCGAGCAAGGTCGCCCGGATATGCGCAGTGCGAACAGGCTCCAGATCTTCAGGAATGTTATCGAGCCTTGCCAGCGAGTGCTCAAACTTGCGCGCCCGTCGCAATTCAAGTGCCTCGATAAAGGCCAGCTTGTTGTCGGCTATGCCATTCTGGCGGGCGAGTTCTATCAGTGGCGTAAACTCATCCTCGCGATTGGTGTGTTCATACTGGATTGCGAGGCCAAGATAGGCATCAAAATCCGTAGGATCGAGGCGGATTGCCTGCCGATAGGCGGCCTCGGCTTCGTCGGTGCGGCGCAGCACGCCATATTCGATGCCGAGTTTCAACTGGATGTCAGCATCTTGCGGGTCACATTGCGAGGCCTGCAGCAATGCAGCAAGAGCATCTTCCTGCTTCATCTGCTTCTTGCGGAGAACATACAGCTCATAAGGCAGCCGGGGATCGCCGGGAAAATCGGCAATTGCCCGGACAAGCTCATCCTCAGCCTCTTGCAGCAGGTCGAGCGATTGCAAGGCGGCAGCCAGGTTGAGCCTTGCCGGCGCTGCGCCCGGATCAATTTTGATCGCCCGGCGCAAGGCATCAACCGCGCCTGCATGGTCCCCAAACCCCGCACGCGCATTGCCCAGATTGTTCCAGCATTCAAAATCATCGGGGTGTTTCTGAATGACCCTTTCATAGGCGCCTGTCGCGGCCCCAAAATCTTCCAGCTTCTGCGCAAGAAATGCGCGATAGCGGGCAATACGCAGGCTGGTATCCGCATTCATCAGATCGGCACTTGCCACCTTTAACGCGTCTTCATCGCGTTTCTGGTCCATCAGGAGAGCGATGAGATTGCAGGCGATTGTAATGTCTTGCAGGCGCAGGGCATGCGCCTTTGCCAGATGCTGCGTAGCTGCCGCCAGATCGCCGCTGCGCGCGCAGACCATGCCCATAAAACCGTGAAGTGCTGCTGTGTCTCCGGTTCCGCCATCTATCGCAGTCTCGGCAATGGTGCGTGCCTGCGCCATGTCACCGCGTCGCACCGCCGAAATGGCCTGATCGAGCGGGTCGGCCCCACTTGTCATTCCGCTGCTTTGTCCGGACATATTCTCTCCCGGTCTGCATGGCGAGGGAGGGCCACCTTCAGGAAGCCCTCCATCAACATTGGCCAATGCGACCTTAGAAGTCGAGCGTGACGCCTGCGAAGATATAACGCCCAAGGGCATCATAGGTCGCAGGGTAGGTGTTACCGTTGCATGGGCCGGTCGGGCACAGATTCGGCGTGGCGCCGCCACCCGATGTTACCAGCGGCGGTTCCTTGTCGAACAGATTATTGATGCCGAGGCGGAAGATGTAGGAATCGCGGAAGCTGTATGACAGCGACGCATCGATATAGTTGAAAGACCCAATGCGCACGCCCGGCCCGGCATGGTCGGTGAGCCCATTGGGGTTCAGCGCGTCGAAGGACGAAATCGTTTCCGCCTTGACCTTACCGACATATCGCCATTGGGCCGAAACGCCGATGCCATTGTCCATATTGAGTGTCACGCGGGCCCTGTGGCGCCACTGCGGGAGCGGCGCACCAGCATCCGATGTGCCGCCAACGCTGCATGTCGGACCATACAGACCTGCACAATCATATGAGACGGGGCTGCCATCGGCATTCGTCAGGCCGTTCTCGACTTCGTAGGAATCGAGGTAGGTGCCATTCATCGCGAAGGACAGATTGCCAACATTCAGCGGATAACTGTAATTGGCAGCCACTTCGATCCCCGATGTCTGAAGGCGCCCGACATTGTTGGGGAGGTCTT
The DNA here is from genome assembly GCF_001077815.2 of Aurantiacibacter atlanticus. Lineage (GTDB taxonomy): Bacteria > Pseudomonadota > Alphaproteobacteria > Sphingomonadales > Sphingomonadaceae > Alteraurantiacibacter > Alteraurantiacibacter atlanticus. The sequence goes on from NZ_CP011310.1 coordinate 907,232, forward strand.
CGGTAAAGCCATTGGGCGTAAGCCAGAGCGAACCGGCAGCATCGCGATTGACCAGAGCACAGGAATCCGGCGTGAAGCTGGCTGAGGCGTTGGTAACGCAATTATTCAGAATGGCATCCACACCGAAGCTGCGGATCGCATCGGTAACTTCGATGTTGAAATAGTCGATCGTCACCGCCAGTCGCGGAACGAAACTGGGCTGAAGGACAACGCCGGCAGTCCATGTCTTGGCGGTTTCGGGCTGCAGATCGGGATTGCCGCCCAGCAGGCCATTATATTGCCCCGCCGGATTTGGCGTCACACCCTGACCAATGACAAGGCCCTGCGCGAGACAGCCATAATCCGTGGCCGAGACAGTTATGCCTGCGCAGGGATCGTTCGATCCGCTGAGACCAACCGCAGAAGTCCGGAACAATTCCTGGATATTGGGCGCCCGAACAGCCTGATTATACATTGCGCGAAGCCGTATATCGCTGATCGGGGCCAGTTCCGCACCGATCTTGAACGTATCGGTGTTATACGTGCGGCTCGCGCTCGTTTCATAATGCGAGCGGCGGTAACCAGCGCTGATTTCAAACGAATCGACGAACCCGTCTTGCACGATGGGTATCTGAGTCTCTGCAAAGAACTCCCAGACGTCGAAGCTGCCCGAAAGTGGCAAGGTCGCGCCGCCCTGTCCCGTCAGATCTCCCGTTGCAAAGGCGTTGTCGACTTCGAGTTCCAGCGTTTCCTTACGCCATTCCCCGCCAATGTTGACCCGGACGCCATCAGCTGCCCACGGCGTGGCCATGCCGTAATCAGTGAGATCGCCGGTAAAGGAGATGTTGGCCACTTGCTCGGTCGTTTCGCCCGATTGGAAACCTGACACAGTAAGATAATCGACCGCCGCCTGGCTTGCCCCGCCTTCACCTGCGAAGAGATCGTAGGGCACGCAATTGGTGTTGCCTGCAGTTATCAGCGACCGGCACACGATCTGACCTTGTGTGGCGCTGCCCGGGCGATTGTCTATTACTGCATCAAGCGCATTCACCAGGCGGGCGATTGAAAACTCGTTCGAATAGACCTGCGAATAATCCACCTTCCCATATTGGTAATAGGCATCATAGCTCCACACGTCGGAGAGACCGCCCTGTGTTCCAATGACGCCGCGGAAGGTCGTATGGCCCAGATTGGCGCGGCGTGGACCGCCTTCCAGATTGCGCCGGAGCGTCAGTGCATAACCTTGGTTATATGTCCCTCCCTGACCGTCTGCAAAATCTATCGGCGGGGCAGTCGGATCCGGGTTGAAGGGCGCGGTGGTGGCAGCGGGGAAGGTCCCGACAAAGCCGCTGATCAGATTGTCGTCATCGCAAATCACCGCAAGCTGGGCTGCAGACATGAGCGGGTTGTCGCAATTCATCGTGAGAGTGTTGCCGAAATTGCCCGATGGGGCGATCTGCGCCACCGTCTTATTGTCCATGAATTGGAATTCCATATAGGGCCGAAACATCTCATCGACCTCGTAATTGACGAAGGCACCGGCAGTGAAACGCTCGTCAGGGCGCTGGTAATGATTGAATGGTGCAAAGTTGAACACGCCCAGACCATTCACGAAACCGCCATTGGGCGCGAAGGTGTAAAAGGTAGACGTCCCCGCTGTAACATCGGTATCGAACACCAGCACATTGCCGTTCGGCGTGGTTGCCGAACCACCGCAATTATTGCCGCCGCCGCCCACGTTCTGGATGACGCACGCGCTATAATCCCGCTCTATCTGGGTGACGGGTTCGATCTTGCGATAGCCGCCGTAGATCATGAAATGGCCGCGATCATCGGCAAAGCCCGAACCAAAGGCTACCGTTGCATCAAAGGTGTCGCCATCCGTCGTGCTGCCGTCGGGGAAGGGGAAGCCGCGCGCATCCAGAAGCGGCCGGATGAAGTTGTTATTATTGTCATGCTGGTAGATCCCATATTGCGCATCGATCCTGAATCCTTCGAATTCATCGTCGATGATGAAGTTGACAACGCCAGCAACGGCATCCGCGCCATAAACTGACGAAGCACCGCCAGTCAGCACCTCGACACGCTTCAGCATGGCGGCAGGTATGATATTGATATCTGCTGCAGAGCCACTGGCCGGTGAAGGATCGCCGGGCACGATGCGCCGTCCATTGACCAGCGCGAGCGTGCGATTGGAGCCAAGGCCACGCAGATCCACTGTCGCGGTGCCATCCGCACCATTGGCGAGCGATGAAGCCTGGCTTGCCGCAACCGAGGGCAGGGAATTCAGGATATCCTCGACGCGGGTCACGCCCTGTAACTTGATATCTTCACTGCCAACCACGGTAACTGGCGATGGCGATTCAACGCCTTCCCGCGCGAGACGCGAACCGGTGACCACGATCGTGGATTGCGTTTCTGCCGGTTCGACCTGCGTTTCCACCGTGACGTTATCCTGCGCGAATGCGCAGGGGGCCAATGCAAGCGACGCAGCAAGTGCTGTCGATGCGTGGAGTTTTCGGATGTTTTTCGCTTTCATGGGTTCCTCACTTCCAGGCCGTGCCTGATCCATGAGAACAGGACGCCAATCAGGCCAAACCCGAAGGTCGGCCACGGTTAGTCAGTCCCTGCGCAAGCCGAAACATGCGCTGCCGAATAAATAGGCTTCTGTTTCGCCATATGTAAAGGTGGTGGGGGTACCAGCAAGCCTAATTCCGATAAGTGTAACTTACCGGCAACAGAAAGTGCTGTAAGTATACATGATATCGCGTCATAATTTGGTGGAGCATCGCAAATTGCTCTGCCGGGTCTTGGACATTCTTGCATGAGCGAATTCTTTAAAAAACCGCTATTTGGACTTTGACGATAACATCCGGGATTATGCCGCTTGAACAGGCACAATTTGCGAGAAACGGGCTACATCGGTTCCTATCGTGCCCCGCGCCAGTCTGGTGTCAATTGCCGATTTCTCTGAAGTCATGGAAACCCATCAGGCGAGCCAACACCGCGCTTCTTCATGCGCAATAAATACATTCGACACATGCCCCTTGCACCGCGCTGCCAAGCCCGTAGGGCAGGGGGAACAGATCAGGGAGATGTATGTGAGCGTGAACGACGATGCGGAAAATGCGGCAGCCAAGGACGATTGCGAGCTGAGCGATTCACGTTTCTATCATGCGGATAGCGAAGCCAAATTCGCCGAGTCTGCCCCGCAGGATACCCCGCAGACCCGCCATCCGGCCTATCGGCTTGCATTCCAGGACCGTGATTTCCTGGTGCGCGAGGAGTTGCGACCGATCCGCTTTCAGCTTGAATTGCTGAAGCCTGAAATGCTGCTGGAGGAAGCAGGCGTGGGCTCCACGCTGGTGATGTATGGGTCTGCCCGCATCCCGCCGCCCGAAGCGACCGCACTAGCGCTGGAACAGGCCGAGCAACTGCCAGAGGAAGAGGCGTTGGTGGTGCGCAATCTTGCCGCCAAGGCCAAATATTACGATGAGGCATTCAAGCTCGGCAAACTGGTGGGTGAAAAGGCTATCATCGAAGGCGGCAAGCGCCAGTTCGTCGTGTGCTCGGGCGGTGGCCCGTCGATCATGGAAGCAGCCAATAAGGGCGCCAGCGAAGCGGGTGCCGAAAGCATTGGTCTTAATATCGTGCTGCCGCATGAACAGGCGCCCAATCCCTATGTGACGCCCTATCTGAGCTTCCAGTTCCACTATTTTGCTCTGCGCAAGATGCACTTCCTGTTGCGGGCCCGCGCGGTGGCGGTGTTCCCCGGAGGGTTTGGCACTTTCGATGAATTCTTCGAACTGATGACGTTGATCCAGACAGGCAAGATGAAACCCATCCCGATCCTGTTGTTCGGCAAGCATTTCTGGAACCGCGTGATTAATTTCGAAGCGCTGGCAGAAGAAGGCACGATCAGCCGCAAGGATCTTGATCTCATTACATGGTGCGAAACCGCTGACGAGGCGTGGAGCGCCATCGCCGATTTCTACGACCTCGACAGGTAAAATATGTCCGACATCTCGCCCGTTTTTATCCTCACATTATCGTGCGAGGATCGGGTTGGCATCGTGGCCGCCGTTACCGGCCACCTTGCCAGGCTGGGTGGTTTCATCCTCGACAGCCAGCAATATGCCGATCTGGATGCGGGCCGCTTTTTCCTGCGGGTGGAGTTCAGGCCGACGGGCAGCGCGTTTCCTGAGACGCTGGAAGAACTCCGCGCCGGTTTTGCGCCAATCGTGCAGCGTTTCGAGATGGAATGGGAGCTTTTGCCCTCTGCGCATAAGCCAAGGCTTCTCATCGCTGTTTCAAAGGGAAGCCACTGCCTCAATGACCTGTTGCATCGCTGGCAGACAGGCAATCTCCCGATAGAAATAGCGGGTATCGTTTCAAATCATGATGATTTGCGCAGATTGACTGAATGGCACGGTCTTCCCTTCCATCACCTGCCCGTCACCACAGAAACGCGCGCCGCGCAGGAGGATGCGCTGCTTTCAATTTTTAAGGCGGGCGAATGCGATTACCTTGTGCTGGCGCGCTACATGCAGGTTCTCACACCTGGTCTGGTTGAGAAGCTGGCGGGAAAATGTATCAATATTCACCACAGTTTCCTGCCCAGCTTCAAAGGTGCGCGCCCCTATTTGCGGGCGCATGAGCGCGGCGTGAAACTGATTGGCGCGACGGCCCATTTCGTGACCAGCGACCTGGATGAAGGACCGATCATCGAGCAGGATGTGGACCGGGTGGATCACCGTGCGACAGAGCAGGAGCTGGTTCGGATCGGTCGCGATATTGAAGCGCGTGTGCTGGCCCGCGCCGTGCGCTGGACGGCAGAGCGGCGGGTGTTCCTCAATGGTTCTCGGACAATCGTCTTTCGCTGATCCGGCGTGGCTATCGCACGGCCTGATGCCCCAATGGCCCGTTGCCAAATCCAAGGCCAGGGGCAGACATTAATGCCGCGCGCACGAATTGGCGGCTTTTTGCAACAGCGTCTTCCAGCGTTAGGCCGCGCGCCAGATGGGTGGCGATGGCACTGGAAAGGGTGCAGCCGGTGCCATGGGTGTGCTTTGTGACGATACGCGCTTCGCTCCACACCCTATCTTCCCTGCTGGGGCGCACCAGCCGGTCTTCCACCATCGGCCCATCGGCGTCACCACCCTTGGCGAGATAGGCGATGCTCCGCTCGGCCATCTTACCTGCCCCGCCGAGAGCTTCCAGTTCAGGAACATTGGGTGTGGTCAGCGTGGCAAGGTCCATCAGCCATTCGAACACTTCGATAGTTGCTGCATCGGCCAGCACAGAGCCGCTGGTGGCGATCATCACCGGATCGAACACGATTGGGCAGGGCAGGTCTTCCAACCGATCAGCCACCACCTCGGCGATATCGGCGCTGCCGAGCATACCGATCTTGACTGCATCGACACCGATATCCTCCATGCAGGCATCCATTTGCGCCGCGATCAGATCAGGCGATAATGCCTCTACCGCGCGTACGCCGCGGGTGTTCTGCGCGGTAATGGCGGTGATGGCTGTCATGGCATAGCCGCCAAGCATGGTGATGGTCTTGATATCGGCCTGTATGCCCGCGCCGCCCGAACTATCCGACCCGGCAATGGCAAGGATGCGGGGCGGGCGGGCGCTCATCCTGCAAACCGGCGCGTTTGGCTGGCGGGATGTTTGACAAGAGAGGCCAGGCTGCGTGTGGGCCGATCCATCAGTTCACCGCCGCAATTGGAGCAGATATCATCCAGCGCAGCAGAACAGGTCGCGCAGAATGTGCATTCAAAGCTGCAAAAGAGTGCGCCGGGCGATTGTGCCGGAAGGTCCGTTCCACACCGCTGACAATCAGGGCGCATTTCCAGCATCAGGCGGCTTTCTCCACCGCCTCGCAGATGCGGTCCACCACGCGATTGACCTGCGCTTCATCATCGCCTTCGGCCATGACACGGATCAGCGGTTCTGTGCCTGATTTGCGGATGACGAGACGGCCCTTGCCGACAAGTTCCTGTTCAGCGGCGGCAATACAATCCTGCACTGCCTGCGCGGCCAGCGGATCACCGCCTTCATAGCGCACGTTCTTGAGCAATTGCGGCACTGGATTGAACAGATGCAGCAGCTCGCTGGCTGGCTTGCCCGAACGCACCAGTGCGCATAGCACCTGCAATGCAGCGACGGTGCCATCGCCCGTAGTGGCATGATCGAGCATTATCATATGGCCCGATTGCTCGCCGCCAAGATTGTATCCGCCCGCCTTCATCGCCTCCAGCACATAACGGTCCCCCACCTTGGTGCGCACAAGCGAGAGGCCTTGTGCATCGAGAAAGCGTTCAAGCCCGAGATTGGACATGACAGTGGCCACGACGCCGCCGCCTTTAAGCCGCCCCTCCTTTGCCCAAAGGCTGCCGATCAGCGCCATGATCTGGTCCCCGTCGACCTGGCCGCCCTTTTCATCAATCACGATCAGCCGATCGGCATCGCCATCCAGCGCAATGCCGATATCCGCGCCTTCCTCCACCACCCGCGCCTTGATGGCATCTAGCGCGGTGGAGCCAACGCCATCATTGATGTTGCGGCCATTGGGCGCGACACCCATAGCGATGACCTTGGCGCCCAATTCCCAGATCGCGGTGGGGGTGACGTTATAGGCCGCGCCATGTGCGCAATCGATCACGATGCTCAATCCGTCGAGCCGCACGTCCTGGGGAAGCGATTGCTTGACGGCGTGGATGTAACGTCCGCTCGCGTCTTCGATGCGCCGTGCCCGGCCAATGGCATCGCCTTCAGCCAGCAGCTGTTCTTCTGCCATCATCTTTTCGATCGCTTCTTCGTCGGCATCGGACAATTTGAAGCCATCGGGACCAAACAGCTTGATGCCATTATCAGGAAAGAGGTTGTGACTGGCAGAGATCATCACGCCCAGATCGGCGCGCATTTCGCGGGTGAGCAGAGCAACTGCCGGAGTAGGCAAAGGGCCTGTCATTATGACATCCATGCCAACGCTGGTGAATCCTGCAACCAGCGCGTTTTCCATCATATAGCCGGACAGGCGAGTATCCTTGCCGATGACCACGCGGTGCTTGTGATCACCGCGCAAAAAGCGGCAGCCTGCCGCCTGGCCGACTTTCATCGCCACGGCTGCATTCAGTTTATTGCCATTGGCGCGGCCACGAATGCCATCAGTGCCGAAATAGGTGCGTGCCATAAATCTCTCTTGCCGCGGGTAACTTGCTGCCCCATGCATGCCGCCTCGCGCCCGTATTGTCACGCCCCAAGCAGGCGGGCAGGGTGGATGACGAAATTTGGATCCGGGATGCAACTTGTGCGGTTCTTGCGCGTTGATTTATGAAGAATCCGGATAGCAAAACAGGAAGGACGGAAATTTATGGCTTTTTCACTTATCCCGCTACCCTTTGATAATGAGGCAATCGCGCCCGCAATATCGGCGGAAACCTTCAGCTATCATCACGGCAAGCATCACCAGGCTTATATCGATAAGACCAATGCTGCCGTTGAAGGTACGGACCACGCTGGTTCATCGCTGGAAGACATTATCGCGGCCGCGCGCGGTTCAAACCCCGGCCTGTTCAACAATTCGGCGCAGAGCTGGAACCACGGCTTCTTCTGGCATTCTCTCACGCCTAGCGCTTCTGGCCCTTCCGGCGATCTTGGATCCAAGATTGATGAAGCTTTCGGCTCGGTTGACGATCTGAAGGGCAAGCTGAAGGAACGCGGCGCTGGACACTTCGCCAGTGGCTGGGTCTGGCTCGCAGAAAAGGGTGGCAAGCTTTCCATCGAAGAAACGCATGATGGCGATACGCTGGCAGACAGCGATTTCAATCCGCTCCTGACGATCGACCTGTGGGAACACGCCTATTATCTCGATCATCAGAACGCCCGCCCGAGCTATCTTTCGGCAGTGGCTGATGGCCATCTCAACTGGGATTTCGCCGCTGATAATCTGGCCCGTGGCAGTGCGTGGAAATATCCCGGCTGATCTATAGACAGATAATTGAGGAAAAGGCCCGCTCCTTCCACAGAGGGAGCGGGCCTTTTTCATTTCGCATGCCGATGTGCCGGTCAGTCTTCCGAGAAATCCAGAACACCAGAAGCAAACAATGGCTCTCCGAACAGGAAACCGATAAAATTAGGCTTGCCCAGATGATCGACCAGTGCGGTCAATGTCAGCAGTATGGGGACGGATAGCAATGCGCCGGCCACGCCCCAGATCCAGCCAAAATAGGATAGCGCCAGCAGGATGGCGATGGGATTCATGGTGAAGCGCGCGCCAAGGATGCTGGGGGTTATAACATTGGCTTCCACCGTGTGAAGGCCAAGATAGGCAGCCGCAGGAATTAACCCGACAAATACCGAATCCGCCGATCCAAGACCGAACAGGCCGAGCAACACGACCATCATTACAGGCCCCAGATATGGCACGAAATTTAGCAGTGCAGCAAGGCCGCCCCACATGACCGGCGCATCCATACCCATTGCCCATGCACCAAGCGCCACGATCACGCCGATCCCTGTGTTGATAAGGCCGACTGTCAGGATATAGGCGGCAACCCTGTCCTGCACTTCGCGCATTGCACGTGCAGCCTTCAGGCTGGCGCCAACTTCCTGCCGTTCAAGCAGAAGGCGACGGCGCAGTCGCACGCGCGCCTCGATCATGAAGAAGGCGAGAAGGAAGGTCAGCAGCGTTTCCAGCACAACCGTCGGCGTTGCAAAGGCAAGTTGCTCCAGCATTGTCGGCCCAGCAAGGACGACCTGCTGCTGCTTCTCATCGCCTGACAATTCGGCGAACTGGTTGTTCAGATCCGAAATCCAGGCGAAACTCATCTGCAATTCGTTGAAATGTTCCCCCACCTGCCGGGTCATTGCCGGAATTTCGTCATAGAGAGAAACTGCAGGGGTAAGCACAACCGTCAACGCGAGGGCGAGGATGGCGAAAAACATCAATAGCGCGAGCAAGGACGCAATAAAATTGGGTATGCCCCAGCTCGCCAGTTTGTCAGCCAAAGGTGACAAGATGATCGTCAGCATCAGCCCCGCCACAAGGGGCAGAAAGACGACAGAGCCGATTGATAGGACAAAGGGCAGTGCAAGAAACAGGCCGAGGGCGAGTATGACGACCAGCGCCGAAATCAGGCGCAATTCCTGTGCGGCAAATGCCATTGTGCGTCGGCGTGGTGATGCCTTGCTGGGGCGGGGTGTATCGTCCGCAGGTTGTTCGACTGGTGCCCCCGCGCTCATGGCCGCTATCTCTTGTTCCAATGGTAACCGGCGCCCCTGTTGGCCGGCGAAGGCACTATATTACTTGCCGGGAGCCGCAGCAAGTCCGCGACCAGCGGCTACGTCATCAAGCTCTTCCAGGATCGCGCGGTGTGCTGCAGGATCCTGAAGGGAGCGATCGGGAATATCGCCATCCTGCAGCATGCTGGACAAGGCAGCGCGGGCGCGGCCCACCCGGCTCTTGATCGTACCCACGGCGCAGCCGCAGATATTGGCGGCTTCTTCATAGGAAAAGCCGCCTGCACCCACCAGCAGCAGTGCTTCACGGCGTTCAGCAGGAAGGGTCAGCAAGGCGCGGTGAAGGTCGGACAGGTGAATCGGTTCTTCCTGTCCGGCAGGAGCGGTCAGAATGCGTTCGGCCACACCTTCATCATATTCCCCGCGGAAGCGGTTGCGACGCATATCGGTAAGGTAGGCATTGCGCAGAATCACAAAGGTCCAGGCACGCATGGATGTGCCCGGTTCGAACCGTTCCTGCGCAGCCCATGCCTTCAGCAGGGCTTCCTGCACCAGATCATCGGCCATATCAGGGCGTCCGCAAAGACCGCGGGCAAAGGCGCGCAAATGCGGCACGACTTCGGTCAATTCGCGTTTGAAATCACGCTTGTCGGAGGCGCTGCGTTCGGGCAGCTCACGTTTTTCAGGGTTCTTGCTCATTTGGCCCCGTTTTCGTCAAGCTTCGAAAGCAGGTCTGCAAAAGCATCGGGAAGCGGTTCATCTAGGACGTTGTCATACAGACGTTTGAGGCCGGTGGTCCATTCAGGATCACCTTTCTTCCCATCCTTGTCATCGGCCTTGGCTTTGCCGGGCGCTTTTTGAGACGTATCTTTCGCCGCACGGGCGGCCACAGGGTCGCCTTTCGCCTTATCGTCTTCTGGGGATATCATGCTTTGCCTTGTTTCCCGTCGTCCAGCCGCGCCCTGATCCAGCAGTTAGCACGGCATGCCTTGTAAATTAGTCTAATTTCTTGCGATGCGGTTGGAACGAAATGGTATGCATATGGTTCCCCGCATGACAGACAATGTAGGTCATGTCCTATGCGAAACTTGCCGTGGGGCCTGTGAAAGAGCAGTGATTCAATACGGCAGTGTGTGCCCGAGGAGTGAAATTGCAGCATCAATCGGGCCGACGTAGCAGGACAACGCGATGGCTCCTCCGCTATCCGCGTGCCCTGCCGATCGGAATTTTCTTTTTGCTGGCAACGATCACAGCACTCAGCATTTTTGCCATCGAACGCGGTGATGTGCAGCGCGATGCAGCGCAGCTTGGGGCTCGCTCCACCGCTATCGTTTCTGCGCTGGAACGCCGCGCCAACGCCAGTAGTGCCTATCTGCGTGCCGGCGCAGCACTTCTGTCGACGATGAATGACGTTCCCGCTGACGATTTCAGGCGCTTCGTTTCAGAATTGCGGCTTGATGCTGATTATCGCGGGGCTGAAGGCATTGGGTGGGGAAGGATCGTGCAGCCCTCCCAGATAGAAGATTTCAACGCCGATGCGGCGACAAGCGGCCCCGGCAGCCATGAACTTTACCCGGCGCCCGACGGCAGTCAGCCATTTTCTGTTCCGGTGACATATCTGCAGCCCGATACGGAGCGTAATCGCCGCGCCTTGGGCTTCGACATGTTTTCAGAGCCAAAACGTCGGACTGCCATGATCGAAGGCGAGCGCACCTCACGCCCCACCGCCAGCGATTCGATTGTATTGCAACAGGAAGCCTCCGGCGACGCTCCGGGGTTTGTGATTTACATGCCGGTGTTTGAAGCGAGCCGCGGCGGACGTGTGCTAAAAGGTTTCATTTTCAGCCCGTTTAACGCCCGCGATTTCCTGCAGAGCGCGCTGGAACTGGAAGACGCGGGGTCTTACGGCGTACGGCTATATGATGGCGATCCTAGCGCGGAGGAAACGTCACTGCTTGCCAGCACATTTGAAGAAGCCGACCCCAAGATGCGCCATGTCAACCTGACAGTGACCATAGCCAACAACCCGTTCCACCTCATGGTAAGCGAACGTAAAGCTGGCGGGCTTTCGGGGCTGTCCATGGCTACGCTGATCTTCGGAGTGCTTGTTGCTGCGCTGTTGATGTTGCTGGTCCGCATGTTGACGCAGCAAGCGCAGGAGGACGAGGCATCGCTCGTCTGGTTTGAAGAGCAGGCGTCGATCCGCAATTCATTGACACGTGAGCTGAACCACAGGGTGAAAAACACCCTGGCGAATGTACTCTCTATCATCGCGCTGACACGGCGGCGGTCCGACGATGTGGACGATTTTGCCAACGGGCTTGATGGCCGGATCCGCGCTCTGTCTGCAACGCATGACTTGCTCACCCAGTCGGACTGGGGCTCCACGCCCGTGCGCTCGGTGATTGACGCTGAACTCCTGCCATATGCCAAGGGTGATGATCACACGGTAACTGCTACCGGCCCGGATGTTGATCTGGCCCCCAATGATGCGTTGTCGCTGGGTCTTGCTGTGCATGAACTTGCCACCAACGCCGCCAAATATGGCTCGCTTAGCACCCCGGGTGGTTCTGTCAGTGTGGATTGGCGGCGGGTTGGAGAAGACATTGTCGAGGTGGAGTGGCTCGAACGCGGTGGCCCCCCCGTTAAGCAGGATATTGAGCGCGGTTTTGGCACCGATCTGATTGAACGGATCGTCGCGCATGAATTGCGCCATCCGGTCAAGTTGGAATTTGAACCCGATGGCGTGCGTTGCGTGCTGGTAATCCCGGTCCGCCGCCCAAGCGAATTCATGATCCGCGCCAATCGCAGTGAGCAAGGCAGCCCATAGCGACCTCCACGCTGCATCTATGAGGCCAAGGATGAAAGCTACGTCTGCCCTGTCGGAATGAAGGGGTAGGTGGATTTACATCGTGCGGAATGAGCTGCTTGAGGCCCAACTTCGCCCGTCGGTCTAGGCCGCCTTCCTTGGCTGGCCCAGCAGGGACGCCGCGATATCCTTCAAATCGTCCCTCGTCATTTCTACCGCCGTGCGGTTGAAGTGCTTTTGCGCGTTGGTGACCCGCGCCAGCAGCGAGCGATAAAACACATCGAGAGACTTCGATACCGGCTGCGACGTATCGAGGCCTGAAAGCAGCGTGAGCAGGCCCATTTGCGCACGCTCCAGCGCTTTACGGCGTATGTCAGGCCGATCGTGCGCATCGGCCCAAAGTGCGCGTTCCAGTGCGGCCACTGCATCATCGAAGCATACGCGCACCAGCCCTTGAGCATCGCAGCCCGAAATCAGGGCCTCGAAATCTACGCGCTTGTAGGCGGCTGCAGGGTCAGTTCGTTTGAGCATGTCAATTATTGCTGCCATTCCAGATTGCGATCTGGTTTTTCAGGAAATCCAGCGTGGATTGCGATGCGGCCACGCGGGCATCGGCGGCGGCAAAGTTCTTTACCATGCGCTCGCGCAGGACGTCCTGCTGCTCTGCAATACGCTCGCGGCGGTCCTCCAGCCGTTCAAGCTGATCGGTATAGCGGGTTATCGATCCGCCCAGTGTGCCCGGATCAGTCGCGCTGCCCATGTCGCGGGCAAGATTGTCGATCGTGGCAAAGATGCCGAACGGCCCGACGGTAAACATGGCGCGCGCAGCGGCGAGGTTATTATCCAGCGTTTCACTCAACCGACTGTTGTCAAGAGTGAAGCTGCCATCGCGCCCGCGCACAAGGCCCAGGTCTGCCAGTGTTGCCGGTTCGCCTGCGGCAGCGTTCGGCATCACCACCTGAGAGGTAAGGCTTGCGAGTGCTCGTTTCAGCGCCCGTGCCCCCGGATCATTGCCCAATTCGCCACCCAGCGGCGCAGCAAGTTCTGCCAGGGACGCGGATATATCGTTCAACGCGCCAACGAAATCGCCCATCATGGAGGTGATCTGCTTGGTCTTGTCGGCAAAGGAAATTTGCGTGGGCTCGCCCTGATTGGTGTCCGTCAGGTTAAGCACTAGCCCGCTGGGCAGGCCGGTCACCTTATTGCCGGCAGACGTCATCTCCACGCCATCGAAGAGGAAGGCAGCATCGCTGGCGCTGCCCTTCAGTTGGCCGGTATCGGAGGCCGGAGACCATGCGAGGTAATCGATATTGCCGGCCGCAGGCGAACCGCCGCTGCCGCTGGCACCCGTGGCCTCGATCGTGAACGCGCGATCTGCCCCTTCCACGCCTTTCACAACCAGTTTCGCACCGGATGCAATTTCAGCGACATAGGCGTTTAGGCCGCTGCCAGAGCCGCGGATTTTCGCCGCTACATCGGCAAGGGTATCTGTGGCTGAAACGTCGATGGCCAGGGGCGCGCTCCCGCTATCGGTGAATGCTCCGCCCGAGATGCTGCCGAAGCGCAGCGTAAGCTGTCCTTCGCCTACAAGGTCAGTACTGGCGGAATAGGCGCTGCTGGCCAGGGTTTGCGCGCTTGCAAGCTTTGTTACTTCTAGCGAATAGCTGCCGCGTGCATTGCTGCCTGAAAGCACTGATACTAAAGCCACGCCATCATCGCCAATATTCGCGGTAGGGGCGAGATCGCCATTGCGGATCCGGTCGCCCAGCGCGCTGGACAATTGGCTGAGCAGGTTCTTCAGCTCTGATGCGCCGGAGATCCGGGCCTCCAGTGCCTCGCTGCGGCTGTCTATCTGTGCGATTTGCGGCAGGAAGCGGGCTTCGGCCATGTCCTGCGCCAGTTTGACCATGTCGACGCCGCTGCCGCCGCCAAGGGCGGAAACAATGGAGGAGGTTGTGCTGGATTCCATGATACGTAGAACGGGCGCGTACCCTCTCCTTTAAGTGGGGATCGAGTGGCCTTCGGCGTCGAAATGCAGCTCCAGCGGGATGCCTACACGCGGACGCTCAGGCTGCTCACCCCGCTTCAGCGACATCACGAAGGCCAACACGCTGGCGATGGCAGCATAGAGTTCCGCCCGGATCATCTGTTGTTCGCGCGTGGTGAAATAGATGGCGCGTGCCAGCGTCGGATATTCCAGCACCGGCACCGCCATCTCTGCCGCCATTTCGCGCATGGCAAGCGCCCTTTCCCCTCGGCCCTTGGCAATCACATAGGGCGCGGATGCAACCGCGGGATCGTAGGCCATTGCGATGGAGAAATGGGTGGGGTTGGTGATGACGAATTGCGCTTCTTTCATGGCCGGGGCGAGGCCGCCCTTCGCCATGTCCCGCTGCCGCTGGCGGATCGCGGCCTTTTTTTCAGGAGAGCCGTCCTGCTCCTTGTGCTCGTCGCGCACTTCCTGATTGGTCATCTTCAGCTTGGACAGCCGGCGCACGTACTGGATTGGCCAATCCACCAGCGCAATCAGCACCAGGCCAGCGGACAGCAGCAGCAGCAGGTTGGCAATCGCATCCCATGCAGCGGAAAGCTGGCCGGTCAATTCGCCGCGGCCCAGTTGCAGGATCGCCAACAGGTTTGCGCTGCCCCAGAACCACGCGATGGAGCCTAGCAGGCCGAGCTTTGCCAGCCCCTTTCCCAATTCTATCCAACCTTGCGGACCGAACATGCGCTGAAGGCCGGTGAGCGGATTGAGCTTGGAAGGCTTGGGCTTCAGATTGCCGATCACCCATACACCACCGCCCAGCGTCAATTGCGCGGCCATGGTTGCCGCGATCACGACTAGCCCCAGCGTCAGGATCGGCGGGACGATCGCCAACACCAGATCCTGCATCATCTGTCCCGGCTGGAAATCTGTGATCGTGGTGCGATCGAACGTCCAGCTGCCTTCCGCCGCGGTTTCAATATTGCTCAGTAAGCCGGGCCCTGCCAGCTTCAGCCAAACGGCGCCTACCAGCACGCTGGCCGCCGTGGCCACTTCCTTGGAACGCAGGACGTTGCCCTTCTTGACCGCGTCCTTTTTGCGCTTTTCCGTTGGCTCGAATGTCTTTTCGCCGGCGGGTTGTTCGCTCATGTCGCGGTCCCGGCAGGTGTCACCACCATTCCGGCCTGTTCGATTGCAAGCTGCGCAAGTTCCACGAAATGGTCATGCAGCAGCGAGGTCGAGGCGATCAGTGCAGCGATCCCTGCCAGCACACTGGCGGGCAGGCCAAGCGCAAAAAGATTGAGCGACGGGGCAGAACGGCCGATTACGCCCGTTACCAGCTGCACGAGCAACAGCACCAGAGTGACGGGCAGGGCGATGGCGACCGCGGTGGCCAGAGCCTGCGTGAAAAAGCTGGCAACCAGCCAGCCGCGCTGTGCCAGATCCCAGTCGGAACCGGGAGGGAACATCACATAGCTTTCCACCACAAGCCGCAGCCACAGCAGATGGCCGCCGATTCCCAGGAAAAGCAGGGTTAGAGTCACGCTGAACATCTGCCCCACCACGCCGGACTGGCTGCCGCTGGAAGGATCGACGGCGGTGGCCATGGCCATACCCATGCCGCCTGCAATCTGTTCACCCGCAATCATGGGAGCGGTGAAGGCAATCTGGAGGACCATGCCCAGTGTGAAGCCGATCACTGCTTCCACCAGCAGCGAGATGAAGGTGGGCAACGCCAGCATGTCGGCGGGTATTTGTACTGGCACCCAGTTTAGAATGAAAACCGCCATCGCGCCTGCCAGCACCGTACGCACCTGTGGCGGCACCAACCGTGCGCCGAATATGGGCGCGGCGAGAATTGCGGCGCCTACGCGCACCATCACGAAGATGAGCGCCCACAGGTCCGCCTCAATCGCGCTAAGACCAAAATGCGGCAGATTCATTGTAAGCTCATGGTGGCGATACGAGCGAAGATTTCCTCCGTGAAATCGCCGATCAGGCCGAACATGCTGGCCCCCATAAGCACCAGAACCACGGCTACCATCGCCAGTTTGGGCACGAAGGTGAGCGTCTGTTCGTTCACCGAGGTTGCCGCCTGGATTACGCCGACCAGCAACCCCACGGCCAAAGCTGCTATCAGAATCGGAGCTGCCACCAATGCTGTGGTCCACAACATGCGGTCGGTCAGCGCAAAAAGTGCAGAGCCTTCGTCCATCGCTCGTCTCCTTTTAGCCGAAACTCATCGCGAGCGAGCCCATCAGCAGCGCCCACCCATCGACGAGGACGAACAAGAGCAATTTGAAGGGCAGCGATATGATGGTGGGAGATAGCATCATCATGCCAAGGCTCATCAGCACACTGGCCACGACAAGGTCGATCACGAGGAAGGGCAGGAACAGCATGAAGCCGATCTGGAATGCGGTCTTCAATTCGCTGGTGACGAAGGCAGGAAGAAGAATGGAGTAGGGGATATCCTCAGGACTTTCGAACTGCTGCTGTCCTGCCATATCGGCGAACATCCCCAGATCGGTCTCGCGCGTCTGGCGGATCATGAAACTGCGGAAGGCATCGCCTGCGCGGACGATTGCCTCATCGGCCTCGATACTTTCGGCGGCATAGGGTTCGATCGCCTGCGTGTTCACCTGCTCCAGTGTCGGCCCCATGACGAATAGCGAAAGAAAAAGCGACAAGCCTATCAACACCTGATTGGGTGGCGATTGCTGCAAACCCAGCGCTTGGCGCAGGATGGCCAGCACGATGATGATGCGGGTAAAGCTCGTCATCATCAGGACCAGCGCGGGCAGAATGGTAAGCAGGCCCATGACCAGCAACAATTGCAGTGATAGGGAAAGTGGCGTGTCCTCGCCACCAGCCGCGCCTTCCATCGCGCGTTCCAGCGCGCCGCCGATCCCTGCTGCCGGCGCGGCCTGAGCGATATCAGGTGCAAGCATTGTCAGCGCAGCGATCGCAATTGCAACCAGGCACGCCCGATTCACGGGTTCGGCTCCACCACCGGGGGGCTCGGCTCGGCTTCGGCCAGCCGGACCAGCCCCTGCTTGCTTGCACCGACAAGGATCTCGCGGCCGTGGAATTCAATCACCGCCAGCCGCATGCCGGGTGCCAGCATGGTTGTTTCTATCAGTCGCGCGCTTTTTGATCCATTGCGCGCCGTCATCCCGCCCTGGGTCTTTTTGGCTAGCCACAGGCTACCCCAAATTAACCCTGCCAGGAGGGGCAGAAGCAGTAGCAGCTTGGCGATATACCAAAGCATCAGGCATTTTCCGCCAGTGGTGCGGAACGCTCTTCGGCACGGCGATCCTCGCCCGAGCGACGCTCCGAGATCATCTCGACGATGCGCAGCGCGAAACGTCCGCCTTCGGTTATCACTTCACCCTTGGCGATGGGTTTGCCGTTCACATAGATATCGAGCAGTTCGTCGATCTGCCTATCGAGTGGGACGATCGAATCCTCCACCAGTTCCAGAACGTCCCTGAGTGCCAGCCGGGTGCGGCCAAGCTCAACTGTAAGCGATACGTCGACATCTCGGATCAGGTCGAGCCCGCGCAAATTATCGGTCATTGATTTGGTCCTTTTTATTCCAGGCAATGGAGGTGAGGCGCAGCGCCAGCGCGCCATCCGACGCGCCGATTTCTCCCCGTGCAATTTCGGTATCGTCCAGCCGCAGCGCGATGTTCCTGCCGATGGCGAGAGGAATGGTGTCGCCGGGCCGCAGGTTGGAAATGCGCGAAACCGGCAGTTCCAACCGCGCCAGCATGGCGGTGAGCGGAAGCGGAATATCCGCAAAAGGTTTGGCGTCGGGACGTCGCTTGTCGCCCCCAGCTCTTGCGGGGCGCGTGTCTGCATTGTCATTGAGCAGCAGCGCAGCGTGCCCCTCTCGCAAGACCAGATGCAGATGCCAGGGTTCGGCATCGTTGAGGGTGATCTGCGCGCGGAACACAAAGAATGTGTCGGGATCGCTCAAGGGAATGAACTTACCCATCACATCGCTGCGTGCCCGCAGTGCCAAGGCATCTGAAAGCTCGAATGTGCTGGCCCACGCCCTGCCAATGCCATTGACGGCACGGCTCAGCGTCATGTTGGCCGATGCAGGGAGCTTTTTGGGGCTCACTGCCGACCAGTCCCCCTTGCCGCCGAAAACCTGATCGGTCAGCACCAGCGCGCTGTGATAATCGAGCGAAGCCAGAACCTGCGCGCCACCGGTGTCCACAAGCTGGAAATTGGCCGCTGCTGGCGCGATGAACTTGTGCAGCTTTGCCGCGGGTGCCTTTCCCACCTTGTCGATATTGACCTGTAGCGAGGTTCGCCCAATCAGCTCGCCAAGCTCCTTCGTCAGCGCGGCAGACAGCCGCGTCGTGCAATCGCCCAACGCCTTGGCTAGCTCGCCCGTTTCAGGCGGACGCTTAGCAAGCAATTCGCTGTGCCGGGCGAGCGGAAGCTGCGCCATCGAGGGGCTTTTCTTCTTCACTGGACCAGGAACGTGCGGAAATAGACTGCATCCACGCCGCCGAACCCTTCCTGTTCTTCCAGAACGCGGTTGATGGCGGCGGCCAGACGTTGCTTCAGCCTTTCCTTGCCTTCCACGGTAAAGACATCTTCTTCCATCGTGTCTGCCAACTCGACGAGTATGGCAGAACGGATCGCCAGCTCGTGCATCCTCAGCCACTGGATTACACGGCCATCATGACGGGTGGACGCCGCCAAACTCATCTGCACGAGAGCAGGCGAATCCTTGAGATTAGAGGTAAAACCTTCCTCAAAGCTGTAATAAGCGGTGCGATATTCACTGCCACCTTCGCCATGTACGGATGCGGTGGAGGAATCGTCTTCGGGCGCAAATGGGTCAGTATCATCCTTGCCGACCAATTGCGGCACGTCAGGACCATGATCGCTCTTGCTTGGGCCAACCAGTCCCGATGCCACGGCGCCATAGGCGCCCCCCGCGCCCACTCCCAGCAGCACGGCTGCGCCGATAATCAGCTTCATTTTGCTGGATTTCTGTTTGCCCTCGGCGGTGCCCTCAGCGGGTTTGTTCTTGCTCATCTATCTAACTCCGATGGTCGGTCAGGCGAACAGGGCGTTGTCGCGTTTGGGATTTTTGCGAGCGGCAGTGTCACTTTCTCGATCGGCTTCGTTTTCACGAGGTTGCGATTGCACGGTGTTGGCGCGCTGGGCTTCTGCATGGCGTTGTTGTCCATCTCCCTGCGAGTGTCCGGCAAGCGGTCCACCAGATGCAGCGGTGCTGTGTTGCGGTGACGAAGATTGGCTGCCCTGCTGGTTTGTCTGGGCATGCGTCATTTCTGCGCGGACAGTCTCCGTCGGGATGTTTGCAGGCCGTTCCGCCAAGGCGGTATGCACGGCAGGGGCGAACCCGGCATGGGCATTTGCCAGCGCGACTTTCAGCGCGCCGCCATTGACATCGAACTGCATGGAAACCTGGCCAAATTCACGGTGCATCACTTGCATCTCTGCGCGCCCTGGTCGCGCCAATTCACGCGCTTCTGCGAGACGTTCTACCACCAGACCGAAATCGTGGCGTTGCGGGGCTGGTGTAGCGGGGGAGGTGACATCTGTACTGTTTGCGACAATCAATGGTCGCGGTGTTTCCGCGATCTGGGGCAGGGGGGCAGGGGCGGCGGCTTGTGATAGCTGCGAAACGCCGGGGGCATGAGCTTGTGAGCCGCGCGACGACAGATTTTCTACACTCCCTTCGCCGGCCGCAGCCGCTACTGGCATTGGGGCGTTCAAGCCCCGGCTTTTTTCGAAATTCCGCAGGATCTCGACATGGCTCGCGGAGGCTGGAGGCAGGTCAATCTGCAACGGGTTAGCACGCGTTGCCTGTTCGGCAGAGAGCATCGAGGGAGCTCCCCCCGGCGCGGCCTGCAATACCGGCGAAACAACATGGGCCATCTGTGATGTAGCAGCATTCGCCTGCAAATTCGCACGAAGGGGAACGGTGAATTGTAGCTGCACCGAAGACGTAGCCGGTTCTATCCTGGCAGGATTGCCCTTGTTAGCGGGAGGAGTTTCGATTTCCTGCGTATTTTCCCGCAAAACCGAGTGTGTCTGCGCAGCGATCCGTTCGCGCTGAGAAAGCTGGGCATCTGCAGCAGGCTGAGGACGCAATGGGGCTTCAGCAGGCGCAGCGCTACCCCCGACATCGGGCGCGGCAGATCGCGTCTCCAGAAGGGTCTGCGGCATAGGGGAGGCTGTTGTCAGGACCTGTAGTGACGGGTCGTCTTGCTCCGCATCAAACACCTCTTCGGCAATACCCGGCAATTGCGCGCCGCTTTCGAGCGGCAAGATATTGCCGCCCGGCAATGGCAGCATCTGTTCATCGCTGGCGCACTGAACCGTTCCGGTAAGCCGCAGGGTAAGCGAGTACGTATCGGCGAAACTGTCAAAAACCCCGGTTTCAAGGGGTTTTGGACCGTTTCTAGCGGACGTGATCGTGTCTGCCGCCGTGGCAGTGGGCTTTGTCGAGAATAGGCTTTCAATCGCGTTCAATTGTCGTGTCCCGGCAAAAATTCAGGTTCACGAAGGTCTTTTCAATTTGCGTGCCAAACTCGTCGCCTCACGCGATTGGACGCGCATTTTTTCCTCTCGCTGATGGATGGAGAGGTTTTCGTCGGTTATTTCGAACCGTCGTCCCGCCAAACGTAAATGCGACACGGCGGCGCGATAGGAATGTTTTGCCCGGAGGGCTTCGTCTGCTGTGTTGCCTCGGATGCCTTCCAGCCCTGCTGTGAATTGTAGCTGGAGGCCAAGCGCTGTCCCGTCACCGGCATCCCTGCGCGCGGAATAGCTGGCGGCGATATCCGAACTGCGGTCTTGCAATGCCAGCAGCTTGCCATGCATATCTTGCGCTTGCGCAGCCTTCACTGCTGCCTGCCGCTTCTCCACCTCGCGCATTCGGACGACGCGCTGCAGCAGCCTTATCTGGCGATTACCTGCCGGCATCGTCCATCAACCCCGCCAGTGCGGCAGCCGATTCCGGCAGGGAGAAATTCTCTCCTGCATCTTGCGCAAGGAAATTCTGGATCGGTTGCTGCAACGCCATTGCCCGGTCCAGCTGCGGGTCGGTTCCAGCCTGGTAGGCCCCCATCAGCACGAAATCGCGATTGCCTTCATGCGCTGCGATCAGGCCGCGCAATGCGTTGGCGTCGCTCCGGTGACCGGGCGCCGTCACGTCGGTCATCACGCGGCTGAGCGAGGCGGGAATGTCAATTGCGGGATAATGCCCGCGCTGTGCGATATCGCGGCTCAACACGATATGCCCGTCCAGGATGGCACGTGCGGTATCCACAACTGGATCGGACTGGTCGTCTCCATCGGCAAGTACGGAATACAGTCCGGTGATCGCCCCGCCGCTGGTGGCGGAATTGCCTGCACGCTCGATCAATTTGGTGATGGTGGCAAGGGCAGAAGGGGGATAGCCGCGCGCCGCGCCTGTCTCCCCCAGCGAAAGCGCGATCTCGCGGGAGGCATGGGCAACACGGGTCAGGCTATCGAGCACCAGCAACACGCGCTTTCCCTGCGCGCGGAAATACTCGGCCAGCGATGTGGCCAGCTGCGCGCCGCGCAGACGAAGGTTTGCTGCGTGATCGGACGGAACAGCAACAACGATTGTGCGCCCCCGCTTTGGACCGTGCATATGTCGTCCGACAAAATCGGAAACTTCGCGCGCCCGTTCCCCGATCAGTCCGACAATAGCGATATCACAATCCGCACCGCGCACCATGGTGTCGAGCAGGACGGATTTGCCGACGCCAGATCCGGCAATCACGCCCAGCCGCTGCCCCACGCCCATTGTGGCGAGTGCATTGATCGCACGGACACCACAGTCGAAGGGTTCGATGACACTGGAGCGTTCAAGCGCGCTTTCGCGCTTGCCGCCCAACAGCCAGTTGTTGCGCGCTTTCACTGGCGGCCCACCATCTATCGGCTGGCCCTGGCCATCCACTGCGCGCCCCAGGAATTCCTCGCCAACCTGCACCACGCCGGGACGCCCCTCGGCACGCACAAGCGCACCGGGTTGCAGGCGCACCGTATCGCCCAGCAGCATCATCAGGCTGCGCCCGCCGCGAAAGCCAACCACCTCGGCGGCCGGAGCGGCTTCGTCTGCGCGTGTCTGAACGCGGCAAAGCGTGCCGATGGGCGCGTTCAGGCCGGAAACTTCTATTAGCCCGCCATCACAATTCACAATCCGACCAAGACGGACGGGCGCAAAAACCGGTGCGGCGCGGGCGATCTGCGATAGCACATTTTCCGCCGTATTCAGCACAGCCCCAGCGCCTCTCTCAGCGCGAGGCGCCACTCCTCTGGGCCACCTTGAACCACGCCATCGGGCGTCTCAAACACCACGGTGCCGCGTTCCTGTCCCGGTTCGCAGATAATGGTCCAGCGGGAGGCGAAATCCTGATCGAGAAGAGGAATGTCGTCCGGATGCAGGCGCAGTGTTATATCGCCCACTTCGCCGCCAATCATGGCAGCGGCGGACAGGCAGCGGTGTTGCAGGGCATTGGCATCGAGCGCCAGCGGCGCGAGTGTCGCCTCGCAAAGCGCCGCGACAGCCTCGGCCATGTGCTGGGCGAGTTGCTCGTGCAATCGTTCGTCAAGACGCTGGAAGGCCAGATTCAACGCTGCGCGCGCAGCACCCTCGCTGGCCATTTCCTCCAGAGCTGTCTCTCGTCCGCGCCGTTCAGCATCGGCAAGAGCATCGGCCAGCACGGCGTCGGCTTGCTCCTGCGCGATGTCGACCGGCGGTGGAGCCGCAGTCGTGGCGAAACGCGGATCGGGCTGGAAACCGCCGCTTTCGCAAAGCGCGGTAAACCAGGGTTTCGCGGGAGCCGGCGTATCGCCCAAGGTTGATGCGGCAGGGGCGAAACTCGTCAGCGGTTCAAACGAATTCGCCATCATCGGCCCCCAGACTGATTTCGCCGTCGTCGGCCAGTTTACGGGCGATCTTGATCACTGCATCCTGGGCCGCGAACATTTCTGATTTCTTCAGGCGTCCACGCTCCTCTATTTCGTCCCTCACGCCGTCGGCGGCGCGGCTGGACATGGCGGCGAAGAACGGCTCGCGCTCGCCTTCCGGCAGACCCTTGAGTGCATCGACCAGCACTTCGTTTTCTACTTCGCGCAGCAGTTTGCCCATAGCCATCGGCTCCAGTTCGAAGAGCATCTCGAAGGTGAACATCTCGGCCTCGATCGCGCGGGCAAGCTCGGCATCCTTCTGGGTGATGGCAGGCATCACTGTTCCGCTGACAGAGCGAGCGGCCATATTGATCAGTTCCGCCGCCTCTCGCGCGCCGCCCATTGCCAGCGCGCTCTTGCCAAAGCGTTGCGAGATGCGCTGTGACAGCAATTCGTCGAGCATGTCCATCGCATGACCTGATGCCTGTCGCATGCGTGCGATCCGCTCCACCAGGTCCGGCTGGATCGCTTGCGGCAATAGCGACAACAACTCTGCCGCAGGTTCTGCATCCAGCAGCAACAGCAGTACGGCAATGGCCTGGGGATGCTCATCTTCCACCAGCGGCAACAGCACTGCAGGCGCCAACCAGCGGGCCAATTCCAGCGAGCGGGTAGGGCCAGCGGGCGTGATCCGCTGCATGATGGAATCCGCTTTCACCTCGCCCAGCGCCCGCGTCATGCGCTGTCTGACCTGTGCGGGCCGGTCATGCGCGGTCATGGTGTTGTCGTCGGCAAGCTTGACGAAGCCTTCGATGGCCCCAGTGATTCGACCAGGGTCGACATCGCCCAGCGCGATCATCTGCTCACCCAATTGCTGCAATTCGTTGGGTTCGAGGGAGCCGAGCAGCCTTGCGGCCTCGGCATCCTCCATCAGCATCAGGATAACGGCGGCACGTTCCGCATTGCTGACAGTGTCCAGATCGGTCATTGGCCAGTTCCTGTGGCGGGCGCTGCCAGCATTCGGCGCAGCGCCACGACTGCCCGTTCGGGCTGTTCACTAGCAAGTCGGCGGGCAAGCTCGACCTGCTCGCGCAGATCGTCCTGGCCAGTGGGCAGTGCAACCGAGGGCTGCGCGGGGATAGCTGTGACCTCCAGCGTCTCGACATCGCCTTCGATGGTATCATCCGTATCGGACTGCGGATCGCGCAGCGCCTTCAGAATCGGGCGTACCCCGAACAACAGGCCGAGTATCACGGCCAGCAAAGCCGTGCCGTAGCGCAGCGCCATTGCGAACCATCCCGCTTCGTAAAACGGCGGTTCAAAATCCGCAATGGGTTCGAAGGCGCCTGCGATTACCGTGACCTGATCTCCGCGCTGCGGATTTGCGCCCACGGCTGCGGAAACCAGCTGTTGCACCTGCTCGGCGGTCGCGGGCTGGATTGCCTGCAAGGCCTCGTCGCTCAGCGCGACAGCCACTGAAATGCGCCGCACTGTACCGGGCTGGGTGGAGGTGACAGCAACTTCACGGCCCACCTCGAAGATACGCTCTGCACTGCTCTGGCCGGTTTGCGGGGTGGTAGCGAAATTGGTGGCTTCGCCGCCCTGCGGTGCGCCCTCTTCCAGCTGTGCCGGATCGGGCGGAGTGTTCGCGGTGACGCCGGGAACACCGCCCGCCATTGCGTTGCCGCCACGTGTGGAAGTGGTCTCGCTCATCGAACGAACCACCCCGTCATCGTCATAGCTTTCTCGCGCGCGGGTCTCTTCGGAAAGATCCAGTTCCACCTGCACCTGGCTGGAGAAATTGCCTTCGCCAATCAGCGGTGTCAGCAATTGGGCAATTTGCAATTGCAGTTTCCCCTCGAACTCGCGTTGCAAATCGAGTGTGTCGGTGGGGCTGGCGCCGGTGGAAGATAGCAAGCGACCCTGCTGATCCACCACGCGCACAGCATCTGGCGTGAGGGCAGGTACGGAGCCTGCCACCAGGTTGACGATGGCCTGCACCTGGTCATCGCTCAGGCTGCGTCCACGCGCCAGCCGCAACATGACAGAAGCGCTGGGCGCGACATTGTCGCGCACAAAAACACTGCGTTCCGGGGAGGCCAGGTGCACACGGGCGGTTTCAACGCCGTTGATCTCCTCGATCGTGCGCACCAATTCTCGTTCGCGCACGTTTCGTAACCGTTCGCCTTCCAGCGTTCGGCTGGAGCCCAGCGGAATGGAGTCCAGCAGTTCGATCGTGTTGTCTGGGCTGGCCAGCGATCCGTCGGAAGCAACCAGCATCCTTGCCCGATAGACATCGTCCTCCGCTACGGAAAGCATGCCCGTTGCCGGGTCGATATCATAGGACAGGCCAGCGGCATCCAGCGTTTCGACCACGCTCGCGCGTTCGCCATCCGAAAGGCTGGAATACAGCACGCGCTGCGGCCCCTCGGACAGGGCAAGATACAGGGCGCCAACCGTAGCCAATGCGGCAAGCCCGCCCAGCGCGGGCAGCACGCGGCGTACGGCGGGCTGGGCAAGATAGTCCTTTGCGCGCGCGCCAAGATCGCCGCCAAGCAGCATCGCCGAACCGGGACTGGAATCGACCGAAAGAGCGGTGTCAGCCATTCGTTACACCCCCATCCGCATGATTTCCTGATAGGCGGACAACAATTTGTTGCGCACTTGCAGGGTCGCCTCGAAAGCGACCGAGGATTCTTGCCGCGCCAGCATAACCTGCGCCACATCCGTGACTTCGCCACGTTCATAGGCGGCTGTGATCTCACCGGAACGGGTTTGCGCCGCGTTCACCTGATCGAGGGTGGAGCGCAGCGTATCTGCAAAGCCCCCGTCTTGCGCAGCGGGTGTTCCGGTGGCTGCATCAGCGCCGGAAATGGAACCGGGGTCGCCTGCGGCTCCTGCTTCACGCAGGGTGCGAAGCGCTTCTGACTGCTGCATGACCTGGCTGCGGATCGCCATCACCTGCTGAAGAGCGCCGGCAGGATTGTTGGGGCCAATCGTGCTCATCGTGCGCCACCGGCGACCATCAGCCCGGCTTCACGCATCGAAGCGAGACGATAGCGAAGGGTGCGTTCGGATATGCCCAATGCCTTTGCGGTGGCCAGCCGGTTGCCGTTATTACCATCCAGCGTATCGAGGATAATTTGGGCTTCGGACTGGCGCACGATAGCCGAAAGATTGCGGCCACTTGCATTCTCTAGCGGCGGATTGGTTGGCGAGACGCAGACACCAAG
Organism: Aurantiacibacter atlanticus; assembly: GCF_001077815.2. Classification (GTDB taxonomy): domain Bacteria; phylum Pseudomonadota; class Alphaproteobacteria; order Sphingomonadales; family Sphingomonadaceae; genus Alteraurantiacibacter; species Alteraurantiacibacter atlanticus. The sequence goes on from NZ_CP011310.1 coordinate 933,423, forward strand.
GACCGGCATTACGGCGCTGTCGAACACGATATGCGCGGTGGTTATCGTGCCATCACTGCCTGCCAGCAACAGGGCGCGGCGAATGACATTTTCCAGCTCGCGTACGTTGCCGGGCCATTTGTGTGCCTCAAGTTTCGCCAGCGCCTCATCACAAATCCAGCGACCTGTTTCGGGGTCAGGCGCATGACGCAGCAGCATGGCAACGGCCAGCGGGGCGATATCCTCGACACGCTCACGCAAGGCAGTCAGGCGCAGGGGAAACACATTGAGCCGGTAATAAAGGTCTTCGCGGAAGCGACCTTCGGCAATCTCACGCGGCAGATCGCGGTTGGTGCAAGCTATGATGCGGACATCCATCTTTACCGGCTGGGTCGCGCCAAGCGGAACGACCTCGCCTTCCTGCAAGGCACGCAACAATTTGGCCTGGAGACCCAGAGGCATTTCACCCAGTTCGTCCAGCAACAGTGTACCGCCGTCTGCCGCGCGGAAGAAACCCTCGCTCGCTTCGGTCGCGCCGGTGAAGGCGCCTTTGCGGTGGCCAAACAGCATGGCCTCCAGCATCGTCTCGGGCATGGCTGCGCAATTCACGGCGATGAAAGGGCCATCGGCGCGGGGGCTGCTCTTATGGATGAAGCGCGACAATACTTCCTTGCCTGTGCCGGTCGGTCCTTCGATCAGAACGGGGATGGTGCTGGCGGCAACTCGCTCTGCCAAAGTCAGCAGGGCAAGTGATCCGGCATCGGCCAAGATCGGATCGCCCGGCGCGGCAGCAGCCGCAACCAGCGAAGCGCGGACCATGCGGGAATCTGCATCATGATAATCAAGGCGCAGCATGTTAGCGCCCATGCGGGTGAGAGCGGGGGTGCCGCTCTTTCCCAAAACAAGGACCCGGTCTGTGCGGCGGCGGGACAATACATCAGCGGCAGATTCACACAGCTGCAATTCGCCCGAGCCCGGCTGGCCGCAAAGCGATGCGGCGGCATGTATCGCCAGTTCGGGATGATTTTTTTCAAGCCCTTTAGCGCAGATTGCCCGTGCCATGTGATTACCCCTGTTAATAATGTTTGCAGGGGAGGGAATGGCCCGCCAACGACCAAACAAGCCTGAACTTAACCCCACGAGCGACTACCTATACCGCACAGTCCTGGCCGCGCGACGTGGGCTTAAACTTCTGTCCGCATGGCCGCTCTTGGTGCTGGCAGCCGCACCTTTCTAAACACATGCTGGATGAGGCTGAACAACTTACGAGACACGAAGACCAGGAGAATTAAAATGGGTGTTATCAATACCAATATCAGCGCATTGCGCGCTTCGAACGCTTCTTCGCAGGCCGACCGTATGCAGGGTGAGGCGATGGAACGCCTTTCCACCGGTAAGCGCATCAACGGCGCCAAGGATGATGCAGCAGGCCTCGCCATTGCCACCACCATGACGGCCGATATTCGTGCCATGAAGCAGGGTGTGCGCAACGCAAATGATGGCATGGCTCTGGCGCAGACCGCCGAAGGCGCGCTGGACGAAGTTTCCAACATGCTGCAGCGTGTTCGCGAACTGGCTATTCAGTCCAAGACGGATACCTACTCCACTGACGATCGCGCCTATATGGATGCCGAAGTCGACGAATTGCAGGCGCAGATCAGCGGCATTCTGTCGAATACCGAATTCAATGGCGTTTCGGTGTTCTCCACCACTTCGGGTTCGGATGTGTCCTTCACCATCGCCACGGACGCCACCAACACGGTAACGCTGAACAGCAAGGCCGTGGACGGCACCAATCTGTCGGCGACGGCGCTTGACGTTTCCTCCACTACGGCAGCGGCGACGACGATCACCAATGTTGATTCCGCGTTGAAGGATATCAGTTCTACCCGCGCCACGCTGGGTGCCGGGCAGAGCCGTCTGGAATCGGCGATCAACAATCTGAACACCAATTCCACCAACCTGTCAGATGCGCGTTCGCGGATCGTGGACACCGATTACTCGGAAGAGACGACCGCTCTCGCCAAGGCGCAGATCCTGAGCCAGGCTTCCACCGCGATGCTGGCGCAGGCCAACCAGAGCCAGCAGAACGTTCTCTCCCTGCTGCGTTAAGACCCCCAGACCCTCCGTCAGGAGGATCGCATGAATAACGGCCCGGAGCATGCACGCTCCGGGCCGTTTTTTCATCTGCTGGTGAAAGACGGTTCAGCCCGTGCGTTCCGCTTCGCGGTCCTGCCAGTCGATTACGGCAAGGTAGTTGCGCAGCCGGTTAAGCTCCAGCGAGGCCAGCAATTCATTATCGTGCCAGGGCAGCAACAGGCCCGCCACATCCTCTGCCCAGTCTGCCCCGGCATCAAGAATCACACCCAGCCCGAACACGGCAGGCACATGCGCGAAGACAAGCGGGCGATCATCCGTATCTGCCCCCGCCAGAAAATCTTCCACAGCAGTCAAGACGCCGTTCTGCGGACCGCCTTCGTGCAGCGCCCAGGCAAATTGTCCCATGCCGCGCCAGCCGCGATTAGGCGTCGTGCCGGAACTGTCCGGATGTACGCCGACATCGTAGCTATAGTGGTGCCGATGCTGTTCTGGGATACGTTCAGGCGCGTAATAGCAATCACGCCGCGCGCACGGCCAGGAAATATCATGGAGGAAAGCCAGCATGGGTTTGCCATCCCGCTGGCAGATGGCGTCGATCGCCGTCAGCTCGTTATAGACGGTGTAATAATTGTGATCGCCATCGACAAACCAGGCATCGGGGCAATCCAGATGCTCCAGCGCATCAAGGCTGGGCTGCGGCACGTGCCGCACCTCGTCATGCTGCGCGACCCAATCCAGAAATTGCTGCTTCGGACTAGGGTCCACGCTGGTCAGCGTGCCTTTGGCGCTGGCGCAATAATTGGCCAGGTGGGTGGACATGCCGCCAAACTCTGCACCGATTTCGGTGATGTCGCACACGCTGGCGCGTTCCAGACACGGCAGGATTATAGTCGGCGCGAATTCGGCCATGGAATGAAGCAGCAATTGGGTCATGCGGAAAGCCTTTCTGTATTGGGCAAGGCAGCCAGGCGCGTCGTGATGGGGCGAAAGGTGCAGGCAAGAAGCAGCAGTTCGTCGGTTTTCACGATGGGAGGCGGGACGATCATCTGCCCTGCGGGATTGCGGCAATCGAGCAGCCGGGCACTGGCCATTTGCATCCCGTCAAATTCTGGTTGCGCCTCCCATTCCTGGCGAAGTTCCTCGTGCGTGCCAGCTATGAACTGTTTGACTGGCACGTAAGCCAGGCGCTCCAGTTCCACCCATTCAAAGCCCTGGGCAAATTGCGGGGCCACTGTGAAGCGCGCCTTGCCCACGGGTATGGCGGCGGTGAAGAAACCGTCATGCGTCGGGATGGCCTCCACCGTGCGACTACTGACGTTTTTCCCATCGCTGAACAGGACCGGCAGTTGCATCGCTGTGCCGGCAAAATCGGCGAAGGTGAAAGGCAGGTTAAAGCGGCGGTGCGCCAGCAGGCTGAGGCGGGTGTCCATGGCCTCGCCCTCTATCTCGGCGGGCAGATACATGCGCTGCGATCCGTTCATGTAGAACAGGCCGCGCTGCCGCAGGCCCGCACGGGCCACATTCCGGTCGAACAGGCGAACGACCTTGTCAGTCCCAAGATTCACATCGTGCTGGAACTGTTGCACCACTTGCAATTCATTTACAGTGGGCAGGTACATGGAGCGCATCAGGACACTGGTCGCAGCTTCCCGCCACATCTGCGGAGCATCGCCATGTTTGCTTCGGATCAGCGTTTCACCAGCCCAGCGTTGGAATGCCAACGCACCTTTTTGCGCTGCCTCGCGCACATCGCTCTGGTCTTCCTTGATATCGTTGGCGCCCCGGATCGGCGTGCCGTCGGGTTCGTAATCTCTCACCGATCCGCAATCTTTCGAACAAAGCTGTTCCAACAATGCAACATTGGCGCACATCGCTTCGAGCAGTTCGGGCGAATAATGACGGCCATCGATCAGCCCGGCCTTGTCAAGACCGGGGCAATCGCGTTCGCGCAGCAAGAGATATCGACCCGCCACATGCACGCCCATCCGTTCTTCCAGCAGAGTGGCAATGCGGTTCTGGACGGTGCCATTATAGCCAAGGTCCACCAGCATCAGCACATCGCCCTTGGCGGGATTGCAGACCTTGCGCACATGCGCCTCCAGCCGGTCGGCAAAACCGCGCGCCTTGCGACGGGTGGCCTTCCGGAAAGCGCCGTTGTGCATTTCCTTCAGCAGCACCCTGCTGGCTTCCTCCATGTCAGGATCGCCCAGCAGAGTTTCGATCCGTGCCTCGTCCATCAGCAATTGCCGGGCAAGTGTCTGAGGGCGTTGGCCTAGTTCTTCCTCCACAAAAACTCCCAGCGCATCGGGCTTTGAAAGGTGTGCCGCGGTGGCGGTGAAGCGGCTGATCTCTGCGGCATGGGCATGGGCGTTTGTATCGCCACTGGATGCATTGATACGCTGCGGCAGGTGCCCGTCGCGCATCAGGAATAGCCAGTGGACGGTGGCGCCATGCTTCTGTCCCAAGGCCTCGGCTTCCTTGCGCAGCCATTGGTCATATGCGTGCAGCACCGGGCCCAGCACGCTGGCGCCTAGCCTTTGCGCCGGGCAAGCGAGTTGCGGCAGGCCATACGCCAGCGCGGCACGATGTGGCTGAAACGGGCGCGCGATGGCGTGCGGAGCGGTATGCACCAAGGCGTCCACGCCCGCTTCAAGCCGTTGTAATGTGCGGGCATCATCATCGAACTGCTTCAGATGCACAGCTTGCACCCCCAGAGGCGCGACGCCGCCGACATCGGCATTAAAATTATCGCCTAGATGGACAATTTTCTCGGGTGCGTGATCAAGCTTCTTCAGCACATGTGCGTAAAGCCCGCCCGCCTTTGACGCTCCGTAGGAGCTGGAGCAGAAGAAAGCATCGATCAAATCCGCCACCTCCTTGCCCGCCGCCAGCGCAATCAGGTCGCGTAATTGCGCTTCATCAAAGTAGGTGTCTGACACGATGATAATTTGCATGCCGCGCGATTTGGCGGCGTGAATCAGGCGCACAGTAGGCGCAAAAGCATAGCAATGGCGCGCTTCTGCACTCAGCTCAGCTGCAATGGATGTAGCGCGCTGTGCGTCAGAGGCATTGGGCATCATCCGGGCGTAGATGTGGTCAATGCAAACTTCAGAGCCCTTGCCGGACAGCGCCTGCACCTTGCGTGCGCGGCGTTCGGCATCACCGCGCTGGCCCCTGGTGACACCGGGCAGCGCGGCAAACAGGTCTGCCGGGGCATGGCAATCGCGCCATAGCAGCGTATCGAAGCAGTCGAGCGAGAGGCATGTTGCTTCCCCAAGACGATCCAGAAGATGCTCGATCTCGTGCGGAAAAATAGCGATGGTCACGTGTCTTGTTCCCGGTCCTGTGAGTGGTCGGGAGCAGGGGTTACGCATTCGTGGTTAAGCGCGCTGTCGCCCCAGCCTAGGGTTTAGCACCTAGGCAAATGTCAGCTATCCAGCAGCAGGATCGAAATTCTCCGGTTGCGCGGATCTGCCGGGTCATCGCGGATCAGCAGTTCACGGTCTGCCACGCCTTCAATCCTGTCAAACCGCGCTTCCGGCATTGCGGCACGCATAAGCTCCTGCCGCGTGGCCTCCGCCCGGCCGGTCGAAAGCGACCAGTTGTTTGCCCCCACGCCCGAGCGCCATGGCAGGGCATCGGTATGGCCGCGCACAATCACCTGTCCGCGCTGCTCGATCACCGCATCGGCGATGATAGCCAGCAATTGCCGCGCCTCGGGTGTGAGCACGGTTGAAGACAGGTGGAACATGGAGAAATTGGCATCGTCGACCAGATCGATACGGATGCCCTCGGGCGTGCGCAGTACACGCACTTGCCGGACAAGACGCCGCAAACGCACGTGGTCTTCCATGGCCTGCTCGATCTGTTTGGCAATTTCCGCGCGGCGCCTTTCTGCATCGGGCGCACCTCCTTCCGTGGGGCCGCCCTCTGCATCCCTGGGGATCGTGATCATTTGCGTTCCTGTCTGGCCTGCCGCGTGGGGGTAATTATCCGCATCCACCAAAGAGGAGCCTCCCAGCATACCGTCGGAGCCAGCTGATTGTTCGCGCATCTTTACCAGCGTGGGGGTAAAGTAATCCGCCAGCCCCTTGCGCTGATCGTCGGTGGTGGACCCAAGCAGCCACAGCAACAGGAAGAACGCCATCATCGCAGTGACAAAATCGGCATAGGCCACCTTCCAGGCCCCGCCGTGATGGCCACCGCCGCCTGATACGATCACCTTCCTGACGATGATCGGCGCGAGCGGGGCATCCGGCTCGGGCACATGTTCGACCGGGTTGAGCGCAGCACTGGCCACTCTACTTGCCCCGCAGCGTATCGAGCAATTCGGTCAAGGCAGGACGGTGTGCGGGCGGCAAGCCAGAACGGGCGCTTTCCACCACCAAAGGTTGCGGATAGCCATGCAAGCTGGCGATCATCACCTGCTTGATTGACTGAAAAATCTGTCCGTCGTGCGCATTTACCTGTTTCAGCCGCCCGGCCATCGGTCCCACAAAGCCATAGGCCAGCAGCACGCCCAAAAAGGTGCCCACCAGCGCCGATCCGATCATGCCGCCCAGCACCGATGGCGGTTCGTCGATACTGCCCATGGTCTTGATAACGCCCAGCACGGCGGCCACGATGCCCAGCGCCGGCAGCGCATCGGCCAGCGATTGCAGGGCGTGCTGGGGTTCTTCCATTTCGTGCAGCTGGCTCTTGATGGAATTGTCCATCACATCCTCCACCGCATAGGTATCGAGCGAGCCGGATGATACAACGATCAGCGTCAGCGTATCGCATATGAGATTGGTGAGTGCATTGTCTGCCAGCAGCGCCGGATATTCGACGAAAATTGTCGATTCCTTCGGGTTGGTAACATGGCTTTCCAACGCCACCGGCCCTTCAGTCTTCATCATTTTCATCAGCCTGCTGGTCAGTGCGATGGCGTCAACATGGTCCTGATCCGAATAGCGCGGTCCCTTGAAAACCTTCTTCAACCCACCGCCCAGAAGCTTGAGCTCGTGCATGGAATTGCCGATCACTGTGGCACCAAGGGCTGCGCCGCCGATGATCATCATTTCCAGCGGCAGTGCCGCAAGCACCGGTCCCAGCGAGCCGCCAGCAATCACGAATCCGCCGAACACCATCAGGAGCAGAATGATAATCCCGATTGCTGGAAACATGATTCGGCCCCGTTAGATCTGGTTGAACAGGCTGAGATTGGACAGGCGCGAGAAGCTGGCCTGGCTGGCCTCCAGCACGGTAAGAAGCTGCTGCAATTCGGCGATGGTTGAGGCAAATTCGACGCCGCCAGTATCGGCGATTTCGCTGGTACGCGCGAAGGACTGGTCCACCTGCCGATCCTGCACGATATCAAGCCAGTCGGCGCGCGCACCGGTTACGCTTTGAGCGCGGGTGACGGTGTCCAGTGCAGTGTCCAGTGTGGCCAACGCATCTCGCGCAGCGGCAGCCGGATCAGCTGCTCCCCCGCGCAGGGCCACGGACAAGGCAGCCAGTTCAATAAAGATATCGGTAGGGCCACCTCCGCCATTGATGTTGAATACTTCGGGCCCGGTCAGCCCGCGTACAACGCTCTGGCCCTGGCCAAGGTCGATAGTGCCGCTGCTGGCGGTTCCGGCGTAGATAGCCGTGCCACTGGCATTGAGCGTATAGGCAGCCCCGCTGCCCTCGCCGCCGAACAGGGCGTTGCCGCTGCTGTCCGTGGCATTGGCGCTGGAAAGGATGCGCAGGCGCAATTCCTCAATTTCGATAGCAATCGCTTCGCGCTGGCTGGCTCCCAGCGTATCGCTGCCTGCATAAACAGCCAGTTCGCGCACGCGGATCAGATCGTCGGCGATGCTTTCCAGTGCGCCACCGGTGGCCTGCAAATCCTGGCTGGCGCGGGCGGCATTGGCGGCGTCTATTTCCCCCAGTTGCTCGGCACGCTGGAGGTTCCGCACGCGGGATGCGGCCACCGGATCGTCGGAGGAGCGAGAGAGCCGCTCGCCCGAGGCAAGCTGGCCCTGAAGGTTTTCCGCTTCGCCGCGAAGGCTGCTCATTTGCGCCTGTGATTGGCGATAAAATGCCAGCGTGGGGGTGGAAACGACGCTCATCAGCGTAGGCCCAGAATGGTGTCGAAAATATCGGCGGCTGCCTGGATCACCTTGCCATTGGCCTGGAATGCCTGCTGGTAGCGCAGCAGGTCGGTTGCCTCCTGATCGAGGTCGACGCCTGTTTCGGCCTGCAACGCGGCCTGCGCACTGTCGGCGATGGTGGACAGCGCGCCTCGCGTGACAGATCGCGCGTCGATTGCGCTTGAAAGGCGAAACAGCAGGGCGTCCGCGCCTTGTGCAGGGCCACCATTGGACAGTGCATCGCGCAGGGCCTGAAGGTTGGCTATATCGCGGCTATCCGCAGGTGCGCCAGCGGGGGCGGTGGCGATCTGCGCCCCGCTGCTGAGGGGAAGTGCGATATCGTCGGCCCCGCTGCCGGAGAAAAATATTTGTCCGGCGGTGCCATCCTGCGCCGCTCCATTGGCCTGCGCAGTGTTGGCAATAGCAATGACTTGCGTTGCCAGATCGTCCAGCTCAGCACGCACCGTGCGGATGGCCTGCAACGACTGCGAATTGCCTAGCAGGCTTCCCGATGCAAGGACTGCTGCATTGCCGCCCACGCTGAAGGAAAGGCTGCCATCGGCATTGGCGCTGCTGGCAAGAGAATTAGCCTGTGCCCCGGTGACAAGTGTTTCGCCGCCCAGTGCAACGGTCACGCCGCCCGCCGCATCGAAGCTGGCCGTTCCACCTGTCAGTTGTGTCAAATCGCGCAGCAGCGCATCGCGCCTGTCATACAATGCGGCCTGGTCGCTCGATCCGTTGCTGGCGCGGGCAATGCCGGTGTTGGTGCGCGCCAGTTCGGCGGAGAGCAGATTTACCCGCTCAATGCCAGCGCCGGCGCTGAATTGGGCAGACTGTTCGGCCGCGTCGAGACCACTTGTGGCCACCTGAAAGCTCTGCGCCAATTGCCGCCCGTCTTCCAACACGGCGGTGCGCAGGGCGCCGCCAAGCGGATCAGCGGCCAGCCGCGCGAGGCTGGCTTCGAAATCGACGATGGAACCGTAGATTCCCGCTTGCTCGATTGCGGTCTCGGCATTGGAAAGGCCCGATAACTCCGCCTCTGCGCGTGAAAGATCGCTGCCGGTGCGCCGCGCCTCGTTTTGCAGAAAGATGGAATCGGATCGCATGACGTGATCGGGCCGCACACCTGACAGCATATTCCCCGGCTCCAGCCCGATCCCGCTTGTCGATGCGACTTCGGCCATGCTCAGCGTGCGTCGGGCGTAATCGGGGTTGCCCGCATTGGCGATGTTCTGCGCGGTCAGGTCCAGCGCGCGGCGGGCGGCCATTGCCCCGCTCTTGCCGATATCGAGGAGATTTGATGACATGGCCTAGTCGCCTCCTTGGTCGACGAAAGCGTTCAACTGCCGCTCTATCGCCGCGGCCAGGCCAAATGTGCCCTGCTGTGAGGCGATGTCGGCAAATTGCTCGTCGCGCATGGCTTCGAACTGTTCGAGACCGGGGCCACCGAAAAGGTCACCCCCCCCGAAATCGCTGGCGCGCGCAGACGATAGCAATTGCCGGATAAAGATCGCCTCGAACGCCTGCGCCGCTTCGCGCAGATCTTCACGCGGGGCTGCTGGGGTGGAAAGCGCGCCGCCCTGCATGGGAGAGGAGGGGAGGATGCTCGTCACAATATCACCATTTCAGCTTGCAGTGCGCCCGCTTGCTTGAGAGCTTCCAGGATAACGACAAGATCCGCTGCGCCGACGCCCAGCATGTTCAGTGCATCGACGACTTCGGAAAGGTTCGCCCCGCCTCGCAGCATGGCGAGCCGTGTTTCCTCGATGTCGAGAGCGATGTCCGAAGCTTGCTCGACAGCAGTTACACCGTCGCTGAATGGCGCAGGCTGCACCACGAGCGGGTCTTCCTCTATCCGCACGACAAGCCTTCCGTGGCTGATTGCGGCAGGGGCAAGGCGCACGGCAGAATTGATGACCACCGTTCCAGTGCGCGAATTCACGATCACGCGCGCGGGTGTTTCCGCCGGGGTCACGTTGATCATCTCGATGGCGGCGATCATTTCGCTGCGGGCATCTGCGCCCAGCGGCATGACGATGGAGAGGGTAACCCCGTCAACCACGCGCGCCGAACCGGGGAAACGATTATTGATCGCCTCGCGCATGCGGCGGGCAGTCTGGAAATCGGCATTATGCAGGTTGAAGCGCAGCTCCCCCTGGCTGTCGAAGCCGGTGGCGACGCTGCGTTCCACGGTTGCGCCATCGGCAATGCGGCCCACGGTGGGCACATTGACGGTGACTTGCGACCCATCGCGACCCGATACGCCAAGCCCGCCCACCGCAAGATTGCCCTGCGACATGGCATAAACCTGCCCATCCGCGCCATATAGCGGGGATAGCACCAGCGATCCGCCGCGCAGGGAATCCGCACGGCCGATGGTGGAAACGGTCACATCGATGGTCTGTCCAGGCTTGGCAAAGGCGGGCAATTCGGCGGTGATGATGACGGCGGCCGCATTCTTGAGGCCCGGAGAGACGCCCGGTGGCAGGGAAAGACCAAGCCTTCCGGAAACACCGCGCATAGCCTCTGTCACATATTCGAAATTATCATCGCCCGTGCCATCAAGGCCGACAACGATTCCGTAGCCTGTCAGCTGGTTGGGGCGCACGCCATCAAACGTGCCGAGATCGCGAATGCGTTCAGCATGTATGGGGGCGGCGATCAACATGGTAAGCGCTGCAAGCAGAAAGGAGAGAATACGCATGTGCTGTCTCCTTCTCAAAAGGGGCTGACCATGTTGAAGAAACGGCCTAGCCATCCGGGACGGCTGGCCTGCTGGATTGCGCCTTGCCCGCCATAGATGATCTGGGCATCTGCGATGCGGGTGGAGAGGATGCGATTGTCGACGTCGATATCGATCAGCCGCAGGATCCCTGCGAACTGCACCCATTCATCGCCCTGGCTCAATCGCATGTTCCGTTCTCCAACCACCAGCGCCGTGCCATTGGGGCGCACTTCGGAAATCGTGACCGAGATGGCGCCGTTGAGCTGGCTGCGCTGGGATGCAGTGCCTGATCCATTGAACGACGAACTGGACGAAGCATTAAGGGCATCGGGATTGAGAAATCCCAGCGGGCCGGCGCTGGGGGGCAGGATGGATGCCTGTCCGTCGCGACCGGTAGTGGCGCTGGTGGTCTTGTTGGTACTGAGGCTTTCAACAAGCACGACGGTGACAAGATCGCCGACATGGCGCGCACGCGTGCCTTCGTGCAGCGCGGCATAACCATTGGCAGCCTGGTAGATCGCGCCATTGTGCGGCGATGCGACAACAGGGGGGCGCGGCAGCGATGCGGCAAAGCCGGGCTGCGGATTGCCGCCCTCCATTGCACAGGCTGATAACGCTAGAGCCAGAAAGCCTGTTGCGACGATGCGGTTCATGATGGTTCTCACAGTATCAAGATCACAACGTCTGGTTGGCGTTGCGCAGCATTTCATCCACCGCGCTGATCATCTTGGAATTGATCTCATAGGCACGCTGCGCCTCAATCATCTCGACCAGCTCTTCCACCACATTGACGTTGGACGATTCCAGCATGCCCTGACGGATCTGGCCGCGGCCGTTCTGGCCGGGCACACCGGTATCGGCAGCGCCGCTGGCCGCGGTTTCCAGCAGCAGATTGTCACCCGTCGCCTGCAGTCCTGCCGCATTAACGAAGCTGGCAATGGTAATCTGGCCCAGTTCGGCCGGTGCGCTGTCGCCCGGCACCATGGCGGTGACGGTGCCATCCGGACCGACCGAGATCGATTGTGCGCCCTCGGGCACCTGGATCGCGGGTTGCAGGGCATATCCTTGCGCGGTGACAAGCTGTCCGTCAGCGGACAAGGTGAAATTGCCCGCGCGGGTGTAGGCCGTCTGCCCGCCGGGTAGCTCCACCTCGAAAAATCCGTCGCCATCCAGCGCCATATCTAGTGAGTTACCGGTCGTCGCCATGGTGCCTTGCGTGTCGATGCGGGTGGTGCCCTGCACGCCCACGCCGGTCCCAAGATTCAAGCCGATTGCGTAAGCCGTCTCGCCGCTGGAACGCTGCCCGGCGATGCGCGCGTCATCATATGACAGCGTCTCGAAATTGGCGCGGTCGCGCTTGAAACCGGTGGTGCCGATATTGGCCAGATTGTTGGCAATCACCCGCATGCGGGTGTCCTGTGCCTCAAGGCCGGTGCGGGCGACGTGAAGTGCGGAAGTGGGCATAATCTATGTCCTTTTCATTCGGATCGGGCTTAGCGCAGCGACATCAGGCTGGCGCTGGACTGATCAAGCTGTTCTGCGGTGGAAATGATCTGCGCGCGGCGTTCAAAACTGCGCTGCGCCTCGATCATTTGCACTAGCGTTCCGGCGCTATCGACATTGCTCTGTTCTAGCGCGGCAGTGATGACTTCCGCCGTAGGATCGCTGGGCAGGACACCGCCGCCGTCCACCCGCAGCTGGTTCTCAAGGTCTTTCACCACAGCGCTGCCCGCCGGGCTGGCAAGCTTTATGCGCGCCACTTCCTCTGCCCGGGCATCGGGGTCGGCGGGATCGGCAGCGAAAACAGTGCCATCGCTGCCAAAGGTGACCCGCCAGCCGGGCGGCACGGTAATGGGGCCGTTCTGCCCCATCGCCTGCAACCCCTCGCCATTGATCAGGCGCCCTGTGGTATCCACGCTCATGTCACCGCGACGGGAATAAACTTCCTCGCCCGCTGGAGACTGGAACGCGATGAGGGCCTCGCCGCTGACTGCGATATCGAGGTCGCGCCCCGTGCGGTTGACGGTGCCTTGTGACAAATCCGCCCCGCGCACCGCGCCCTGTGCATAGCCGCGCACGTCGAATGCTTCGGCCTGCAGATGCCAGGGCATGGTGGCGAAAGTTTCCGCCCGGAAGCCCGGCGTATTGGCATTGGCAAGATTGCTGGCGACGGCACGCTGGCGCGTCATCGCTGCATCCATGCCGGTAAGGGCGGTGTAGATCATGCGGTCCATGGCGAGGGTTCCTCAGCGATATCAATCAGCTGCGCAGATTGATGATGGTCTGCGAGAATTGCGTGGCGGTATCGATGGCCTTGGCGTTCGCCTGGAAATTGCGTTGGGCGGTAATCAGCCCCACCATCTCCTCTGCCAAATCGACGTTGGATTTCTCCAGCGAACCGGCACGCAGCCCTCCGGTGCGCCCGCTATTGGGTGCTCCGAACACTGCATTCCCGGAAAAGCCAGTGGATTCCCAATTGGTAGAGCCGACGGCACGCAGACCAGTGGGGGCAGGAAAGGATGCCAGCGCCACACGGCCTACGGCCTCGGTCGCGCCATCGGTATAGGTGGCGCTGATCGTTCCGTTGCTCTCGATAACCAGGCTGGAAAGGTCCGCTCCGGCACCATTGACGACAGGAACGATCGTATCGACGGTAGTTCCGGGGTTCACCACCGCGCCGGTAGCATCCACCTGGAACATCTGCAGGTTTTTGCCTGAAAAATCGGTGAGCGCACCAGTGGCGTCGATCTGGAAATTGCCGTTGCGCGTGAACAGCACCTGCCCGTTTTCGGGGTTGCGTGTGGCAAAGAAGCCATCGCCATCTATCGCAACATCCAGGCTGCGTCCGGTCTGCTCGATCGCGCCGAGCCCAAAGTTCTGGTTGATGCCTGCAACGGTGGCACCAAGTCCTTGCGTCATGCGGGGATTGGAGGCGGAGCCATTGGCAACGAGATCGGCAAACTCAACGCTGCTTTTCTTGAAGCCGGTGGTCTCGGCATTGGCGATATTGTGGGCGATCGTGCTGAGATCGGTCTGCGAGTTCTTCAGGCCGTTCAGCGAAGTGTAGAAAGATGTCATCGTCTGGGAATCCTCAGATCTTTGCCGGAATTGGCGCGGGCTTCTGGTTTGTAGAAGCGGTGCTGCTCTGTGCTTCGATCAACGCGTCGAGCTTGGCGGAAATGTCGGCCAGCGTAGCGTTGCCTTCGGTAGAGCCAGCAAGCGCTGAAAACTGCGCCATCTGTGCCAGCATGTCCTTGTTATCCACTGGCTCGAGCGGATCCTGCTGCTGCAATTGAGTGGTCAGCAGGCGTAGAAAATCGCCCTGGTCGAGTGTGGACATGCCGGACGTCTTGGCTGTCACGGCAGCGGAAATGGTGCTGGGGGCGTTGATATCTTTAAGATTGCCCGAAAGCGTATTCGCATTGATTGTGGTCATCACTTGCTCCTGATGGTGTCGAGCATCAGCTGCTTGGCAGTCTGCATTGCCTCGACGAGGTTTTGATATTGGCGGGCGCTTTCCATGATCTCGACCATCTCGGCGCTTTCATCGACACCCGCTTCCCAGACATCGCCATTTTCGTCGGCAAGCGGGTGATCGGGATCTTGACGACGGATCGCGGCGGTTTCGGCCTGCCTCACTTCGGAAACGCGCACGCTGGAAAGGCCGCTGGCGGCGTCCAGCTCCTGCTGAAAGACGGCGCGCACGGGGCGATAAGCCTCAGCTTCGCTGCCTGCGACCGTGCCGGAGTTGGCGATGTTGGAGGCCGCCGCATTCATCCGGACCATCTGCGCGGACATGCCGCGCTGAACGACGTCGAACAGGCTTGTGGGTCCGCTCATTTCTATTCTCCCTTCAGCGCGCGCTTCACCGTTTCCACCCGTCCGGTCAGGAAGGTGAGAGTGGCGGAGTAGGCGACGGCGTTTTCAGCGAATTCCATCTGTTCATTGGCCAGCTCGACGGTGTTGCCATCCATCGAAGCCATCGTGGGAACACGGAAGCGGGCAGCACCCTCTATCGTGTCCTCGCGCGAGGTTCCGCCAAGGCGTGCCTCTAGCGCGGATGCAAAGTCGATATCGCGTGCCTGATATCCGGGCGTCGCCGCATTGGCGATGTTCGAGGTCAGCAGCCCCATGCGGTGCGAGCGCAATTCCAGCGCCGCGCCGTGAATGCCGAAAAGCCTATCGCTCATCATTACTATCCTTTCTGGCGAACGGCCGGGCCGTCCTCACGCGCTATGTTAAGCAAAGGGTGTGCCAACTCTACAATTGGGATGCGTTTCTGCGGGATCTTACGAGGAGGAACGGGGTCGGCGGCAAGGGCTTGCCGGATGCGGCAAACAGGTGCCGCCCTAAATCCCGCCGGTTGCCGGTCGTCCTGATGGCTGCAGGAAGGAGCGCTTATGGATTTTTCTCAGTTTTGGGATGCGGGCGGCGCGGCCATCGTGCTGGGCGGCACGCTCTTGGCCACCGTTCTGGCCAGCGGCAGGCGAGAGATGGTCGCTGCACTGGGCAGCATCGGCCAGCTTGGGCAAAAGCGCTTCGATTACGAAAAGACCCGTGCGGAAATCGCCTATGATGTGGAAATCATGCGCCACGATGGCGTGCTGCGCGGCCGCACGGTGCATACCTCCGACAGCGAAATTGCGCTTGTCACCGATGCGCTGATTCACGATCGCTCCATCCGTTCGCTGATCACGGCGCACGAAGGGTTTCAGCAGCGACGCGTCCGCAGCCGGGAAGCCGCGCTAACCCCCATTCGTCATGCGGCGGAAATGGCGCCCGTATTTGGCATGGCAGGTACGCTGTTCTCGCTTTCACAGATGCGGTTGGGGGAAGCGGCGGACATGCAATTGCTTGCTAGTATCGCCATGGCCATCCTCACCACACTTTACGGATTGCTGCTGGCCCATCTCGTCTTCAACCCGCTGGCGCAGCTCCTTGAAAGGCGCATGCTGGCCGAAGAGTCAGACCGGCAAAGACTGATTAACTGGCTGGCGATACAATTGCGGGAAAGTTGTCCGCCCTCGCCGGTGCAGATGGAGAAGGCTGGATGATGCGGGCGGCAGGCGGCAACTGGCTGGTTCCGCTCGCGGATCTGTCGCTGATCCTGTTCATCGTGACGGGCGGCGCATTGAATGCAAGCCTTGGTCGGCCCGAAGGTGCCGCGCCTGCCGAGGGTGTAGCAGCCGCGATCCATGTAGATGTTCCGGGCGCACCGCCGCTGGAGGAAATGCTGGCGGATCACGCCATATCAGAAGGCGAACGATTGACGGTGCTGGGTTATTACGCGCAGGGTGACCGTACCGATGTGGCCCAGCGGGCAGAGCGGCTGGCGGACGAGGCGATTGCGGCCGGCATAGAGCCGCGCGTGATCGTGCAGCCCGCTGCCGAAACATTGGTGATCGCGCGCTTCGCCCATGATGCCGATCCCGGATTGGCACGCGGCTTGCAGGTTATCGAGGAAGAATAGTCTTCAACGAAGCCGAGGCCCCTATGTCCTGTTGTAGAACACACCGTCTGATGCCAATCGCTCTTGCTGCCAATTTGCTGGCTATGCCCGTAGCGGCGCAACAGGGGCAGTTTGCCGATCCGTCCGCCATCGATGCCGAAGTCGCTGCCTTTACCGGCGCAGGTCTGGGCACGCCGGGCGGGGCGCGCCATCCGGTCGATCGCCGTTTGCGGCTGGCCCACTGCCAGCAGCCATTGGAGTTGGCCTGGCATGGACGCGGTGCAGACATGGTGCGGGTAGAATGCCCATCGGGTGCTGGTTGGCGCGTGTTTGTGCCCGTCAACGCTGGCAGCACCACCGCGCCTTCTGCTGCAATGGCCGCTGCGGCGCGTGCGGAACCGCAAGTAGTGGTGGAGCGCGGACAGGTGATGACGATCACCGTGGAAGGTCGTGGCTTTGCTGTTAGCCAGCAGGGGGAGGCCTTGGAAAATGGTGCTATCGGCAGCTGGATCCGCATCCGGCCAGAGGGAAATCGCGAAGTCATTCGCGCGCAGGTGCGAACGCCGCAGCGCGCCGTGATACCGCTGGGCTGAGAATAAACCTCAAGAAACCCTTAAACCTTCTCTCCGCCCGCCGTTCTGCAACTCAGACAACTTAAAAGGAGCGACGAATGTCCCTCTATGACGTATCGAAACTGAGCAGTATTGGGCCGCTTCGCAGCGCCACTCGCGAATTGCCGGGCGAAAAACCGGCGGTGGATGCAGAACGCGCAAATGGGGCAGTCGACGGGGGCGTAACGGTCCAGACCGGCGCGAAAGTCAGTGCAGGGGCAGCTCCGGTGGATGCCGAACGCGTGCAGGAAATTCGTCAGGCACTGCGCGAAGGCAATTACCCGCTTGTTCCTTCCCGGATTTCCGATGCGATTATTGCCGCGCGCCATATGTTGAGCGACTCACAATGAGCGGTGACAACACCCTGGCAGACAGCTTGCGGCAGATGCTTGCCGTTCTGGAAACAGAGCGGCAAGCGCTTGCCGCGCTTGATGTCGATGCGCTGACTCTCTCGACGCGCGACAAGGACGCGCTGTGCGTAGTGCTTGGATCGCAAGGCGGAGACGGCCTTGATCCCGAATGCCGCACGCTGGTGGCAGCCGCACGTCAGAAAAACGAGGTGAACCGCAAAGTGCGCAACTTGCTGGCTGCGAATGTCACAGCTCGGCTGGACGCGCTGACCGCGTCGCCCGGCACCTATGCTGACCCGCAGGCCCAGCGCATTTGACTAGGTAAGAATACCCTATACCGCGAAGTGGCACGCCCCTTGCTAAACTCTCTACAAAGAGAAACCGGCAAGGATACCGCAGCGGATGACAGACCGCATTTTCACTTCAGCAGCCGCGAGGCCGCCGCACGTCCCGTCCCAACCGCAAACTGCCATCGAGCAGGCCGCGCGGCGTACCGGTGTCGATTTCAGTTATCTGATGGCGCAGGCCCAGATCGAAAGCGGGATGAACCCGCAGGCAGAGGCGCGCACGTCCAGCGCCAGCGGGCTTTACCAGTTTATCGATCAGACTTGGCTTGCCACGATGGATCGGCATGGCGAGGCGCTGGGCTATGGCGACATGGCTCGAGCCATCGAAACGCGTGGCGGGCGGGCCAGCGTTACCGACCCGGCGATGCGCGATGCAATCATGAACCTGCGCTTCGATCCTTTGGCATCATCGCTGATGGCGGGCGCGCTGGCGACCGATAACCGCGCGGCGTTGCAAGATGTGCTTGACCGCGATCCCGATGCGAGCGAACTGTACCTCGCACATTTTCTAGGCGCTGGCGATGCGGCACGCTTTCTTTCCGTATTGACGACCGATCCGGATAGTTCGGCCACGACATTATTGCCACGTGCCGCCGCAGCCAATCGCGCGATCTTTCGTGAACCCACGGGCGGGGCGCGTTCTGTGGGTGATGTGATGGGCGTGATTCGCGGCCGTGTCGAACGCGCGATGCCCGCCGCCTTCGCCCCGCCACCGGCAACACCTGCAGCGCCGCCACCCGCTCGACCAGATCTTGGTGCGCCAATATATCCACTCGCGCCCGCCCATTCGCCACAGCCGCTGCGCTATGCCGCCATGTCCGACACCTTGCGCGACACATTCAGCCTGGTGGGCACGCAAGCGGGCGGCCCGGGGAGCGGCATCGCTGAGCCACATGCCCATATCCGCAAGGCCTATGCC
The DNA here is from genome assembly GCF_001077815.2 of Aurantiacibacter atlanticus. Classification (GTDB taxonomy): domain Bacteria; phylum Pseudomonadota; class Alphaproteobacteria; order Sphingomonadales; family Sphingomonadaceae; genus Alteraurantiacibacter; species Alteraurantiacibacter atlanticus. Next base: position 952,019 of record NZ_CP011310.1, read on the forward strand.
CGGCTGGAGGCCTTTGGACTGTGAACCTGAAATTGCCTTCCAACTTGTCCGCCCTAGCATTGCCAGCTGGAATTCTGGCGTTGATCGCCATGATGGTGCTGCCGATCCCCACGGTGATGCTGGATATCTTTTTCGTTTTCAATATCGCGCTATCCATCGGCGTTCTAATGGCGGCGCTCTACGCCGCGAAACCGCTCGATTTCTCTGCTTTCCCCACCGTATTATTGTTTGCAACATTGTTGCGGCTTGCACTTAACGTCGCCTCTACCCGCATCGTGTTGGTGAACGGGCATGAGGGTGAAGGGGCCGCCGGGCAGGTAATCGAAAGCTTCGGTGCCTTCCTTGTAGGCGGCAATTTTGCCGTCGGGCTGTTCGTTTTCATCATCCTGCTGATTATCAATCTTGTCGTTATTACCAAGGGCGCGGGGCGCGTGTCCGAAGTCTCTGCGCGGTTCACGCTGGATGCCTTGCCGGGCAAGCAGATGGCGATCGACGCCGATATTGCTGCAGGTCTGATGACGGCGCAGGAAGCCAAGGCGCGCCGTGTCGAAGTTTCTACCGAGGCGGATTTCTACGGCGCGATGGATGGCGCCAGCAAGTTCGTGAAAGGCGATGCTATTGCCGCCATGTTGATCCTGGCGGTCAACATTTTCGCAGGCATCGGGCTTGGCATGATTGGCTATGGCATGAGCGCAAGCCAGGCTGCGGAAACCTTCATCACCCTGGCGGTTGGTGATGCACTGGTGGCGCAGGTGCCCGCGCTGCTGCTGTCTATTGCGGCTGCCGCCATCGTAACCCGTGTAGCCGATGCCAGCGACCTTGTTGGCCAGATCGGGCGGCAATTTTCCAATCCGGCCAGTTGGCTGCCTGTGGCGCTGGTGCTGTTTGCGATGGGCATGATCCCCGCCATGCCACAGATGGTGTTCCTTCCCGCCGCCGCACTGGCCTTCTGGCTTTACCGGACGCTGAAGAAGAAGCTGAATGCACCCATTGTCGATCCAGTGGAAGACGTGCTGGACGAGCCGCAGAAAATCGCCATCGCCGATGTCAGTGATCACACGCTGGTAACGCTGGAAATGGGTTATGGTCTGGTGCATCTGGTGGATGACGCCAAAGGTGCGCCGCTGGTCACCCGTGTTACTGGCGTGCGCAAGCAATTGAGCCAGACCTTCGGCTTTGTTGTGCCCCAGTTCCGTATTCGCGATTCACTCGAACTGCCCGCCAATGAATATCGCATAATGCTGGGCGGAGTGGAACTGGCGCGCGCAGAGGCGCGTCCTGATGCCGTACTGGCGATCGATACCGGAGAGGTCAGTCGCGACCATGGCCTGCACGGCCAGCCCACGACTGATCCCAGCTTCGGCTGTCCTGCCATCTGGATTGCACCCGCTGAAAAAGATCATGCCGTGGCGGAAGGTTTCCTTACCGTGTCAGCGGACACCGTCATCGCCACTCATCTGAACCACTTGTTGCAGGAACGCGCGCAGCAATTGCTGGGGCCGGAGGAAGTGCGCAGTATACTGGACGCAGTCAAGGAACGTGCACCGGGACTGGTGGAGGCGACCCACCCCGATCCGCTGTCGCTGGCCGCAATCACTCGAATGCTGCGTGCACTGCTGGCAGACGGGATCAGCCTGGCCCATCCGGTGCCCATCCTTTCCAGCCTGGCGCTGGGATTGCAGATCACCAAGGATTTCGATGCGCTGGTGGATTACGTCCGTGCCGACCTTGGCGGATGGCTGGTGGGGCAGGTGTGCCCACCCACGCAGGCGCTGGGCGTTCTGACGCTGGACGCGGAACTGGAAGGTGCGATCCTTGGCGGTATGAAAGATCCTGTTACGGGCCAGCCGGTGATCGAACCCGATTGCGCACGCATGATCGGTGATGCAGTTGCGGACCATCAGGCCCGCCATTCCGATCGCGGTTTGGCGCTGATCGTGCAGCCGCCTGCGCGCCGTGCGCTGGCTGCCCTGTTACGCCAACGCGCGCCTACCTGCCTGGTGCTTTCCATCACCGAACTGCCGCCCAGCCAATCTGTAGAGGTAATCGGTGTGATCGGTGGACGGCAGGAAACACCCGCCCCGCCACAATTGCCTGATGCATCGCATGAAGAGGTGCTTGCCGCATGAAACATGAGTCTTCCGCTTCTGCCGCTGCTGCCTACCAAAGCTTCGACATTGTCAGCGACCGCGTAAAGCGGTTCGTGCCGATGGTGCGCAAGGCCGCCTGGCATATCAACGGTGCGGGCCGCGAAGGCATTGAGATCGAGGATTTGATGCAAGCGGGCTTCATTGCGCTCACAGAAGCGGCGCGAAATCATGAAGGACCGGGCGAGGACGGCTTTGCCGCCTATGCCAAGCTACGCGTTCGCGGGGCGATGTTCGATCTCATCCGGAAGCAGATGCCCGTCAGTCGGGGCGCAGTGAAGCGCCGCCGCGAAATCGAAAATGCACGGCGGGAATTTTCGCAGCTGAACGGACGAAGGCCAACGCATGACGAATTGGCCGCGCTGTTGAACATCACGCCATCTGAACTGGCGCAGCATCTGGGCGACGACGTGCGGATCGAGTCGATGGACGCCGCCTATGACGATGCCAGCGATGTTTTTGCCTCCGACCTGCCTGATGCCTTTGCGCTGGTGTGCGAGATGCAGGACAATGCGCGGCTGAGGGAGGCGATGGCGGTCCTGCCTGACCGGTTGAAACTGGTGCTGCAATTGTATTTCGTGGAAGAGTTGAATCTTACCGAAATTGCGCAGGTGCTGGAGATCAGCGTACCGCGCGTGCACCAGATAAAGGCCCAGGCGCTGGTGAAACTCCGGCAGCTGATGGAGGAATAACGATTTAATCCCTTGCAGCGAAAACACGCTGCAATGGCTACCTTCTTTCCCACTCTTATCAGCCTACTCTTATTAGCGTTTCCGCCGCCATGCTGTGCGGACGCGATGCTATCCGCGGAGCGCAGCTGCGTGTCAGGTTTGGCTGGATCTGATTCCAGGAGTGAATGGTGCTGCTTGCTGGACGCGGCATTGTGCCCGCACTACGCATGCCGATATGGGGCTATCGTCTTTTCTGATGCGCGGGGCAAAGCGATTTCTGGCCGGGCTCTTGGCCATGCTGGTGCTTGCGTCATGCGGTCCGCGTGAGGCGGCTGGTCCTGTAGTGCTCGCCCCGTCGAGCATGCAGGAAACACTCGGCCTTGTGGCAATGGAGTGGGAGCAGCAGGGTCATGCATCCCCGGTATTGTCCTTCGCTGCGACCAATGCGCTGGCACGCCAGATAGAGCAGGGCGCGCCAGCCGATATCGTGATTTGCGCCGATCAGGAATGGATGGATTGGCTGGCGCAGCGCGACTTGATCCTTGCCGAAACCCGCCGCGTGCTTGCAGGAAATGCACTGGCGCTTGTGTCGGCCACGCCTGCCAAAGATGATCGCTCCATTGCGGCGCGGGTCCGCTCTTCAGGGAATGGCAGGATTGCGCTGGCCGATCCTGCCAGCGTGCCTGCTGGCCGATATGCGCAGGCCGCGCTCGAGAATATGGGATTGTGGGCTGACGTGAAGGATCGGATCGTTCCGGCTGAAAATGTGCGCGCGGCGCTCACGCTGGTGGAAGCAGGAGAAGCCAGCCTTGGCATCGTTTATGCTACCGATGCCAGCGCATCGCGCAGGGTTTACAATGCCCAGATATTTGACTTTCAGTATGTCCCCGAAATTGTCTATCCGGCTGCACAAACCGGAAATTCTCGCCATGTCGAGACGCTAGCCTTTCTCGCATTCCTGTCTGGGCCGGAGGCGCATGCTATTTACGCGAAGCAGGGCTTTTCTCTTTACGAGCCTGCGCCATGATCCTGTCGCCAGCCGAATGGGCAATCATCGGCCTGTCGCTCAAGGTCAGCTTTCTGGCGGTGCTTGTTACCCTGCCTATCGCATATGGCTTCGCATGGCTGATCGCCCGGCGGCGGTTCCCTGGACGAATGCTGCTTGATGCCGCGATCCATCTGCCGCTGGTTCTCCCGCCCGTTGTTACCGGTTGGCTGCTGCTGGTTCTGCTGGGGCGCAACGGCCCGATAGGTGGCTGGCTGGAGCAGACTTTTGGCGTGGTGCTGGTGTTCCGCTGGACTGGCGCTGCGGTTGCTGCAGCTGTCATGGCATTGCCGCTGATGGTGCGGGCGATGCGTCTGTCGATAGAGGCCGTGGACAGGCGGCTGGTTGGCGCAGCGCGCACGCTTGGTGCATCTCCGCTCCACGCCTTCCTCACGATCACCCTGCCGCTCAGCGTGCCGGGAATTGCTGCTGGCGCGATGCTTGGCTTTGCACGTTCTCTGGGTGAATTTGGTGCCACCATCACCTTTGCTGCGAATATCGAGGGTGAGACACGCACGCTGCCACTGGCAATTTACAGTGGGTTGCAGACACCCGGCAGCCAAGGCGCGGTGACACGGCTGGCGATCATCTCCATCATTCTGTCGCTGGGCGCACTGATGATGTCGGAATGGCTGGTGCGGCGTTCGCAAGGTTCACGCGCGCATGTTCTTTGACATCGACATCACCATGCGGGTCGGAGAGCGCCTGATCGAAACAGCCATTGCGTCAGACGCGAAACTGACAGCAATTGTCGGCCCTTCCGGTGTTGGCAAAACCAGCGTTCTCAACGCCGTTTCAGGTCTGCTTCAGCCGCGATCAGGGCATATTCGAATAGAATGCCGGACATTGTTCGATAGCTTTGCCGGTGTGAATGTGTCGCCAGAGCATCGCTGCGCAGGATATGTCTTCCAGGATGCGCGCCTGTTTCCGCACAGGCGGGTAAGCGCCAATCTTGCCTATGGGGAGAAGCTGGCGCGCACGAATGATCGCTGGATCGATCGCAACGAGATCATCGGCCTGTTGGAAATCGGCGACCTGCTCGGCCGCTGGCCGGCCACCTTGTCGGGCGGCGAGGTCCGCCGCGTTGCCATTGCCCGCGCGCTGTTGGCCGCTCCGCGGTTCCTGCTGCTGGACGAACCGCTGGTATCGCTAGACCCAGGGCGGGCGGAGCGATTGATTGCGCTTATCGAGAATATCCGTGACACGCTGGAGGTGCCGATATTGCTGGTGAGCCATTCAGCACAAGAGGTGGAGCGGCTTGCCGGGCATGTCATAGAACTGGCTCGCGCTTCCGGCAGCTAAAGCATGGCAAAGCGGATCAGCTATCCGCTTTCTTGCCAATGCCTTCGCGCAGCAGTGCATTGGCGAGGCGGGCAATGCGGTCAGGATCGGTCTTGTCGCTCCAGACAGAATAGCGCAGGCCCAGAAACACGTTCATTCCCATGATCGCCCAGGCATGCGCTTCTTCCAGCCCCTCGCGCATTTCGCCCGATTGCTCGCCGCGCTTCAACCGTTCGAGCATGCGGGCAGCGGTGGTTTCGTAATGGGCGCGGAAGCTGGCTGGATCGACGAATTCCGCCTCATCGACGATACGATAGATTTCCTTGTTATCATGGGCGAATTCAAGGAAAGCGTGGAGAGCGGCGCGCTCTATTTCAAACGCTGCGGTTTCGGGTTCCACCGCTGCGCGGGCATGGCTGGCAACCTGCTCGCTCATGTCTTTTACCAGCGCCCTGAAGATGGCATCCTTGCTGTCATAATAGGTGTAGAAACTGCCCAACGCCGTGCCTGCGCGCCGGGTGATCCCGCTGATCGACGCTTCGTGAAATCCCTTTTCACCAAACTCTTTTGCCGCTGCATCGAGCAGCTTGCGCAAGGTTTGCCGCCCGCGCGCGGTGCGCGGCGACTTGGCTGATTCTTTGGGCGAGGTGGTTTTGACTGTTGCCATTAAGCGCTGGGCTACCGTGAAACCGGAACGCTGGCAAAGAAAAAAGTTGAAAGTTGGTTCATGTTTCAATATCGGGATCATCATAAGATTTGATGGGAGAATAATGATGACCAAGGCCCTTATTTGGCAAACCACTGCATCTGCGCTCGTGCTGGGCGCGCTTGCAGCACCCGCCTATGCGCAGGATGCCACACCGGCAGAAGCGCAGGCAGAAACCAACCAGGGCGGCGAAATCATCGTTACCGCCCGTCGCCGTGAAGAACGCCTTGTCGATGTCCCAGTCGCTGTCAGCTCGTTCGGAGAAGCTGAATTGAAGCGTCGCGGCTCTGTGGACATCACCGATATTGCCCAGATCACGCCTAACACCACGCTGGAAGAATCGCGCGGCACAAACTCGACACTGTCCGCTTTCATCCGTGGTATTGGCCAGCAGGATCCGGTGTCTGGTTTTGAACAGGGCGTCGGAATTTATCTCGATGATGTTTATCTCAACCGTCCGCAGGGCGCGGTCCTCGATATCTACGATGTCGAACGGATCGAAGTGCTGCGTGGGCCGCAGGGCACGCTTTATGGCCGCAATACAATCGGCGGCGCGGTAAAATATGTCACGCGCGAACTGCCCGATGAAACCAGCCTGCGTTTGCGCGGCACGCTGGGCACCTATGGCCGCGCCGAAGCCGTGGTTACGGCCTCAACCCCGATAAATGATGTGGTGCGCGTGGGTGCATCGGTTGCCCGCTTGTCGCGCGACGGCTTTGGTGAAAACCTGACAACGGGGGAAGAGAATTACAATAAGGATGTCTGGGCTGGCCGCGGCACCATCGAAGTGGGCGGCAATGGCAAGTCCTATTTGCTTCGTATTTCGGGCGATTACACACATGATCGCAGTGGTGCCCGTGGTGGCCATCGACTGATCGAGGGGATGATATCGGGCGCGCCGGTGCTGGACGATGTGTTCGATACGCGTGGCGGGCTTGTTGATCCTGAACAGGATGTCGAAACCTATGGCATTGCGATGAACGGCTTCATCGACCTGACTGATGCGCTGACCTTGCGCTCCATCACCGCCTTCCGTGCAGACGATAGCGCATCGCCAATCGATTTCGACGCATTGGCTGCTGTCGATATTGATGTGCCCGCCTTTTACGAAAACGAACAATTCAGCCAGGAATTCCAGCTGCTGTGGGACGATGGTGGGCGCTTTACCGGGCTTCTGGGTGGCTATTTCCTTGATGCTTCTGCGGACTCGCTCTTCGACGTGCGTCTGTTCACGACATTCGCCGGCTTCACTGCTTTTACCAGCGCCAAGGTTGATACCAAGACTTATGCCGTCTTCGGCGACTTTACCTATGACGTCACCGATAAACTCAGCCTGTCCGTGGGTGGGCGATACACCTGGGACGAACGTACGGCCAACATTCTGAGGCAGAGCTACCTCGGCGGCGGATCGCCGGTGTTCGACGGTGCAGGTATCCCGTTCGGAGACCCGGGGACAGACTTCAGCGGCTCAGAAGATTTCAACAAGTTTACGCCGCGCGCATCGCTCAGCTTCCAGCCTACGCCTGATCACAATATTTATGCCAGCTTCTCGCAGGGCTTCAAGGGCGGCGGTTTCGATCCGCGTGGCGTGGGCGTGAACGCGCCTGCTGCCACGCCGGGGACGCCGACGGATGATGAAGTTGCTGCCTACCTCAGCTTTGAACCCGAAACGGTCGACAGCTATGAAGTGGGTTACAAGGGCAGCCTATTCGATGATGCGGTATATATCGCAGTGGCGGGCTTTTACGCCGAATATACCGACGTGCAGATACCAGGCTCTGTAGGTTGCGTCGTGAATGGTCTGCCGACATTCTGCGGTATCGTTTCCAATGCTGGTGCAGCAGAAATCATGGGTCTCGAATTTGAAACCAACGCCCGGCTTGCGCGCGATATTGCAGCGTCGGGTGATGAGCTGCGCTTCATCGGCTCACTCGGCTGGATCGATGCGGACTATACCGAATTCGTGACCGACATTAACGGAACGCCCACCGATGTTGCTGAATTCCGCAATGTGCAGAACACGCCGGAATGGAGCGGCAGTGCCACCCTTGGATACACGACGCCGGCAGGATCAGGGGATCTGTATCTTGGCAGCACCCTTTCTTATCGCAGTTCGACCTCCCAGTTCGAAATCCCCAACCCGTATCTCGACGAGGGGAGCTACGCGCTGCTTGATGCCAGCATCGTCTATACCAGCGATGCAGGCTTTTCTATCGGCCTTTACGGGCGCAATCTGACCGATAAGGAATACCGCACCTCGGGCTATACCTTCATTGCGATTGATCCTGTGTCCGGTGCGCCGGTCCTGACAGGGGGTGAGATTACGCCGAGCCTGGGGACCGAAGGCACATTGACGGCCTATTACGGAAATCCTCGACAGGTGTATCTGACCGCAACTATCGAATTCTGATCCGCACCCATGCGGCCCGGAATGATCATTCGATAATGGAGACAGCGATGGACTATCGCGAACATCGCTATACCAGCGCGTGCGGACAGCTCGAACTGTTCGCCCGCATATATGGCGAAGGCGAGGGCAGTGAAGAGGGCGGCGGACAAAAGAAGCCGCCCTTGCTCCTCATGCACGGATTGACCCGCAACAGCGCCGATTTCGAAGGGTTGGCGGCGCATTTGGCAGGCAATTACATGTTGATCGTGCCCGATCAGCGCGGACGCGGCCTTTCACCTGACGATCCCGATCCGACCAACTATCGTCCTCCTGTCTACGCCGAAGACATGTTCGCGCTGCTGGCAGATCTGAATGTCGAGCAGCCCGGTCTGATCGGAACCTCGATGGGCGGGCTGATGGCCATCGTCATGAATGCCATGAAGCCCGAAACATTTCCCGCTGTCATATTCAACGATGTCGGCCCCGTGCTGATGGATGAAGGATTGGCGCGCATCGGGGGCTATGTCGGCGGGGGTGCCCCGATGGAAGATTGGGACGCAGCTGCAAAGGCCTGCGCCGATATCAATGGCTATGCCTATCCCAATTATGGCCGGGAAGACTGGCAATCATGGGCGCGGCGCACGTGTCGCCAATTGCCGGATGGACGCGTCAGCTTTGCCTATGATCCGGCGATTGCAGAAGGTTTCGCCGATGTTACGGACAGTCCTCAACCGGATCTCTGGCCAATGTGGGAATTGCTTGGAAATACGCCGGTCCTGGTATTGCGCGGCGCATTATCCGATCTTTTATCGCCCGATACTGTCGCGACAATGCAGCAGCGCCATCGAGGGCCTTTTGTCAGTCAGGTCATACCGGATATCGGCCATGCGCCGTTTATGGATGAACCCGAGGCGCTGGCCGCGATTATACCGTTTCTGAAGGAGCATGTCGGTTGACAAGCAATGCAGCCGCAATTCGGCGTGATCCGCACCGCAATACAGTGCTGGGCATGTTGCTGGTGGTCTACATCTTCAATTTTGTTGATCGGCAGATCCTTTCCATCCTTGCCGCCCCGATCCAGGCTGATCTTCATCTGGACGATGCGCAAATGGGTATGCTGGGCGGGCTTGCATTTGCGCTTCTCTATTCGACTATGGCTGTGCCGCTGGCCGCTTTGGCAGACCGCACCAACCGCAGCTGGGTGATCGCCGTGTCGCTGTTCGCATGGAGCGGATTTACAGCGCTGTGCGGGCTGACGCAGAACTTCTGGCAGATTTTTCTGGCCCGGCTCGGCGTGGGCGTTGGCGAAGCTGGCGGGGTCGCGCCATCCTATGCAATGATTGGGGATTATTTTCCCAGCAAGCAGCGCGCTACCGCGCTTTCCATCTATTCACTCGGAATACCGATCGGCTCTGGCCTTGGCGTATTGGCGGGCGGATATATTGCCGCGACTATCGACTGGCGCACCGCCTTTTTCGCCGTGGGCCTTTCAGGCCTTGTCCTCGCCCCGATTTTCAAGCTGCTGGTGCGCGACAAGAACAAGCCTGTCGCCGTTGCTGACAGTCCGCACACTGATCCAGAACGGCCGACATTGCGTGAAACGGCAGCTGTGCTGGCGCGTAAGCGGTCTTTTTGGCTACTGTCATTTGGCGCGGCATCATCATCCATGCTGGGGTACGGCATCGCCTTCTGGCTCCCCAGCCTGCTGATGCGCAGCTTCGGCTTTGATCTTGTACAGGCGTCTCAATTCTTCGGGGCGCTGCTGCTGTTCGGGGGCATTGTGGGCGTGATGGGCGGGGGGCTGCTGGCCGATCGGCTGGGTAGCCAGGACCGTGCCTATTATTCCTGGGTGCCGGGGCTTGCATATTTCCTTGGCGCACCGCTGTTTGCCGCCGGAATTTCAAGCGACAATGCGCAGTTTGCCTTTTTGCTTTTCCTCTTGCCCCAGGCACTCGCCTATGTGTGGCTCGGACCGGTTCTTACGGCAATCCAGCACCTTGTTGTGCCATCCGCTCGCGCCACGGCATCGGCGCTTTTCCTTCTGATCAACAATCTGATCGGCCTTGGCGGCGGCATTTATGCGCTTGGTGCCCTCTCCACCGCGCTCACCCCCGTTTATGGCGAGGAGGCCCTGCGGTATTCGATGCTTTATGCACTTGGCCTTTATGGTGTTTCTGCAGTCTTAATGGGACTGGCAGGCCCAGCATTGCGCAAGGATTGGGTGCGCGAAGAGGGCGATGACTGAACTCAAGCAACGGCGTTATTGCCTGTCGCCGCTGCACTTCATCTTGCCAAAAGAGGCAAGGCGGTCGTTCCGGGGACAGGGAGACATTCCAAACAGGCCGGTCAAAAGCCGATAGTGAGCCCTGCGCGGCCCATCACATAATCATAATCGGTCCCGCCGGAGATGGAATCATTGGTGTAGATCAGCTCTGCAAAGATATTGATGTCGCGCCGCATTTGCGGGCTTTCAAGCCGTAATTGTCCGGATTTCGCAGCTGACCATCCAGCACCGCTGCTATGTTGTGCTCCGAACCCGCCGGCTGCGAGGAACATCCAGCCATCTTGGTTGAATCTTCGCAATTGGAGCAGCGGCACCACGCGGACAAAATCCCGTGGCGAAAAATAGTCGAATTCGCGCGGGGCGGTGGAATGATAATAGCGCACATCGAGATGTCCGCTCAGCCCTGCCTCCGCCTTCAATGTATGGACGAGCCGGCCACGCAGATGCAGCCTCTCGTTCTTGCCGGTAAATTCCTGCACTCCCGCCGTAAGGCTGAAGCTATTGGCATCATCAATCTGGAAATCGCTGCTTGCCCCGACAAAGGTGTAATAGATCCGATTGGCCAGCCCCTGCTCCGTTTCGACGATCTCGCGCTCGACAAACAGGCTCTGTGCCCAATCGGCACGGCGAATTTCGGCGCTGCCCAGAACGGTATGGCCATCGGTGCCGATGCGTGCACGCCATCGCCAGTCGGGGCCGAGGTGGTCGGCAAGGTCGAAATAGACGCGCTCATCTACTTCATCTTCACCCGATGCAGGCGAGAAGTGGGCATATTCAACCGCGATCCCCGCATAAGTTTGGCGATCCTCGAGTGACCACAGGGCGCGGCCCATTATCTTCAGCACTTCGGTGCCGTCGGAATCGCTGGATGCCCAGACCTGCGTTCCGGCTGCCGGACGCGATTGTGCTTCTTCGTCGATAGCGCTGGTCTGCGCTGCAGCCGGACTACATAGGCCGAGCATGAAGGAGAGCGCGGTCAGGTGCCGGCTTCCCTTGTTGATTAACAATGTCATTTGGTGTCCCAGCCTTTGCGCAGGCCAAAAAGTTCCGCAATGTAACCCCATACGCACACGGGTTGCATCAGCAGGCTGTAGGCCAGCGCGTAAAAGAAGAAGCCGCGAAAGTTCCTCCGCACAATCAGGCCTTCGCGTCGATAGACGCCCGACTGGATGCGAAAGATAATGCCGTTCCACAGCACCGTCAGCGGCAGAACCGCAACGGTAAGCGGTCCGGCGATGTAGAAATGGCCAAAGAAAGCTAGGACGATGCCCGGCATGAAGATGAGCGTGTAGACGAGGTCCAGCGGTAAGAAGCAAACGTTCCACCAGATAAACAGCGTAGACATCCGCCATTTGAACATCAGCGGCCAGTGCGCTTTGAACGCCTCCATCAGGCCCCGCGACCAGCGCTTGCGCTGCAAGGCGAACTGGCGCAGCGTATCGGGGACATTGGTGAAGACCAGCGCATCGTCGGCATATCCGATGCGGTAGTTGCAGCGCAGCAACGCCCAGGAAAGAACGATGTCCTCTCCCACGCATTCAGGCCACCCCCCGACTTCTTCCAATGCCTCGCGCCGGTAGATGGAGAATGCACCCTGCGCCACGAGTGTGCCGTGATACATGCCCTGCATACGCTTGATCGAAGCGATGCCGTGGAAGTAATCCCACTCCTGCGCCCGGCAGATCAGATTGTCCCGCGAATTGCGGACCATCACTGCGCCTGCAATTGCCATCGTGTCCGATGGATCGGAATGCAGCCGCTCGACTAACTTGCGCAGGCCATCATGCTTGACCCATGAATCGCCGTCTATGGTGACGATGAGGTCATGGTGCGCTTCTTTCAACCCGTCGTTCAGCGCGGCTGATTTGCCGCGATTAACACTGAAATCGAGTATTCGGACCGATATGTTTGCGTCAAAGCAGAGCGACGCAATCGCTTCTTCCGCAAGCTCCACGGTATCATCGCTCGAACCATCATTGAGCACCAGCACTTCTACCGGGCCGGGATAGTTCTGCCTTGCAAGACTGGTGAGCGTATCGCTGATAGCAGCTGCTTCATTATAGGCGGCCACCAATATCGTCACACCGGGATAGCTGGATGGAATACTGCGGGGCGGGCGGCGATCGAAAAGCAGCGTCGAGAGCAGGAACGCATTCATGAAACCGGGAACATAGGCGATGAAGGCAATCGCGATCACGGCGAATGCAAGGCTGGTGACGAGAGCGAGGTCTGCTACCCATCTGAGCGAAAGCCAGACACTGAAGGCGGTCCACGCTATCGCTATCAGGCAAGCGAGCAGAAATTTGATCCGCAGGGGGAGGTAGAACCCCTCGCGATCTGTATTTACCTTAGCGTCTGGATTGTCGGTATCATCATGCTGATCGCCGACGACACTTTTCTCTTGAGCGTTCGTATGCTGATAGGGAGGCGGCTTTATTTCCATACAGCTACGCCTGCATGAATATGGTTAGCAAGATGCAAACGCCCGAGTAGGTAGTTCAAACTATCCGCGCATGGATCGTGAGGGGCCAAGACCGACGCTAATATGAATCGAGCGGACCCATCAGCTATAAAGTGCTGCCTCTTCGCGCGCTTCCCAAACGACCAGAAATGGTGCCGCCTACAGGACTCGAACCTGTGACCCCCGCATTACGAATGCGATGCTCTACCAACTGAGCTAAGGCGGCGCACATCGGCCCCATAGGCAAGCGCGCTAGCACTCGCAATACGCTTTATCATGGGAAGCGGAGGTGCAAGCAGTGCAGGAACCACCTGCCTCTGCTGGGAATCAATGACTGAAAGTATGCGGCGGCTTTCGTAAGTTGTTTCACTGGAACACACTTTAGGTTGGAATTTCACAAAGCCGTCATTGATCCGCCCGTAACCAGTAACAAAGCCTGAGTAGTGACGCCCCAACAAAGGGGGGTCGTCATGTCCTACAGCAGATCATTTATCAGTTCGCTTATCACTTCCACCGCTCTGGCGGCTGGGCCAGCAATGGCCCAGGGCCAAACTATTTCCGAACCCGAAGCCAGCAGCAGTGGCCAGTCGGGCAACGAGATCGTGGTGACCGCGCAGAAGTTTGAGCAGCGCGCGCAGGACGTGCCGATTACAATTACTGCCACCAGCGGCGAACGGATTCGCGAACTGGGTGTTACCGATCTTGATGAACTCTCCAACTACATACCCGGCCTGAATATTCAGGAACAGAGCGCCAACAATCCGGGCATCGTTATTCGCGGCGTCACTTCGGATTCGGGTTCGGCGCAGCAGGGGCCGCGGGTTACCTTATATTACAACGGCGTAGACATCTCGCGTTCGCGCGGATCGTATCAGGCAATTTACGATCTTGAACGGATCGAAGTGATCAAGGGCCCGCAGGCAACCTTGTTCGGTACGGCATCGGCGGTTGGCGCGATCAGCCTTGTGTCAGCCAAGCCGAAACCCGGTTTCTCAGCCGAGGTGACTGGGGGTTACGGAAATTACGATGCCACCTTGCTCGGCGGCTTCGTCAACGCGGGGAATGATACGATCGCGGCCCGCCTTGCTTTCGAGTGGCGCACGCGGGACGGATATGTCGAGAATCTCGCCACATCGCAGGATGAGGAGCTTTATGCACAAGATAATCTGGGCCTGCGCGCATCGCTTCACTTTACCCCAACCGACGATTTCACTGTAGATGTGATCGGCACCTTCGACCGCCAGAAGAATGGCGGCACGCCGTTTATCTCTGGCACTTACCCGACCGAGGCTGGCCCTGCCAATCCGTTCGGTCCTGCCAATCTGGGCGGCTCCCCTCTGTCAGAGAGCGCTCTTGGTGCCGCGCAACTGGGTCTTGATCGGGAGGTCTACGATCTGAATGTCACTGCCGAATACGAGTTTGGCGACAATTGGTTCTTCACCACGGTTAACGGTTATCGCGAGTTTGACAGTGTCGAGATATTCGATGCCGATGGTTCAGCCGCATGGTATCTGGAGTTTGGCGAAATCGCACGCGGCTGGCAGCTAAGCCATGAAGGCCGTTTCGCTTATGCAGGCGAACGGCTGCGGGGGTCTGCCGGATGGAACTACTTCAAGGAAGACGGCGTCCAGAACGTACCGTTCTCTACTGAAGAGGGCACCTTTTTACAATGCCTTGGCCTGCTTGGTATTCCGCAAAGCATGCTTCCTTGCGTTGCATCTGATGGAAGTGTTCCTTCAGCTCAGGCTACCGGTTTGGCAACCGGCGGTCTGTTGACGCAGGTGCCCTACCAGTCGGAGTTCGAGAATCAGGGCAAGAATGAAACCTATTCCGTATTCGCCGATGTCACTTGGCCCGCGACTGGCGCATTGGAGCTGACAGCGGGCCTGCGCTATCTGTGGGAAGATCGCGCATCGGGCTATTTCGCCGATGTCCCGACGCCGTTTCTGCCAAATGCCGCACCCGGCGCGCCTTTTACCCCTTCGCTGATCCCGGGCCAGGTCGATACTGGTGGCCAGACCTTTATCGCTAAGGACAGCTTCGATGCGTGGTTGCCGCGTTTCAACGTGCTTTACCGCATGTCGCCAGACGTGAATCTGTATGCCACCGTATCTAAGGGCCGCCGTTCGCCGGTGGTGCAATTAACCGCGTCACCTTCAGCAACAGGCTCGGTGCCCAATCTGCAACTTGTGCCGGAAGAAATTGTGTGGAACTACGAAGGCGGTATCAAGCTCGCCTCTGGCCCAGTGCAGGCTTCGCTCGGTGTGTATTATCAGGATTACACTGGCTTCCAGGTCAGTGTGATACAGGGTGATGGCACGACCCGAACTGAAAGCGCGGGCAATGCCGCCAATCTGGGTGTCGAAGCGGAACTCTCGGTTCAGGCGGCCGACTGGCTTTCCCTATTTGCCAATGGCGCATGGGTTGATGCGAAGATCGACGAGGATACCGCATTGACTACGGCATTCTCCGGGGCGCGGTTCCGCTTGCAGCCAGAATTTCAGGCTGCCGCCGGTTTCACCGTTGATACCGATCTGGGCAATGGCATGCGCTTGTTCGCCACACCGACGGTAACCCATCGCAGCAGCATTTTCTTCGAAGTGCCTAACAATCCAGTAACAGCGCAGGAAGCGGTTACGCTAATCAACGCGCGGGCAGGTATCAGCCTCGCGGATGAGCAGTTCGAAATTGCCGCATTCATCCGTAATGCTAGCAATAAGAATTATCTGCTCGATGCGGGTAATACGGGCGGCAGCTTCGGTGTACCCACCTTCATTCCCGCCGAACCGCGCTTTTACGGCATTCAGCTGACTGCACGATTGTTTTGAACGGGTTATGCACGGAGAAACGATGATGACTATCAACCGCCGTGGAATTTTGGCTTTGCTCGGATCGGGCAGCGCGCTGGCCTTTCCATCAGTAGCGCTGGCCCAGCCAGCGCCTGCCAAGATAAGCTTTGCCCACGGCGTTGCCAGTGGCGATCCCGCCGCTGATGGAGCGGTTATCTGGACCCGCGCTACGCCAGAAGGCGATTTTGTCGGTGACATTGCTTTGCAATGGTATGTCGCCACTGCCCTTGACGCCCAGCCATTGGCAAACGGTGAGATCACAGCACGGGCATCGGCTGACCATACAGCCAAGGTTGAAGTCTCAGGCCTCGCCCCGGGGCGAACTTACCATTATTGGTTTGAGGGTCCGGGGGACATAAGCTCACCCCGCGGCCAGTTCCGCACTTTGCCGGTTGGCGCAGTGCGGGATGTGGTGCTTGCAGTCGTCTCCTGCCAATTATACGCTGGCGGCCTTTTCAACGCCTATGCCGATCTTGCACAGCAGGACCGGATCGATGCCGTGGTGCACCTTGGCGATTATATTTATGAATATGGGGCAACCGGCTATGGTGCGGAAATCGGCCAGCAGCTTGGCCGGCTGCCTGATCCGCCACACGAAATTATCTCGCTTGCCGATTACCGGCGGCGCCACGCTCAGGTTAAGTCAGATCCGGACATGCAGGCAGCGCACGCCCGCGCCGCGTTCATTTGCGTGTGGGATGATCATGAAACTGCAAATGACAGCTGGATTGGTGGAGCGGAAAACCACCAACCGGCTGAAGATGGGGATTGGGCCGCACGCAAGGCCGTGGCGATGCAGGCCTACTTTGAATGGATGCCAATCCGTGATCCCGCACAGTTCCGCGCACAGGAAGCTATCTTCCGCAGCTTCGAATTCGGCGATCTTGCCACTTTGGCTATGGTCGAAACGCGGTTGCTGGCCCGCAGCAAACAGGTCGCGCCCAAGGGCGAGGTGCCTCCGCAGGAGGCTATCGCAGCGCTGCTGGCGGAACGTAATCAACCAGAACGTGAATTGCTTGGCGAACCGCAACGGGCTTGGCTTGAGGGAGTGCTTGCCGCTTCTGTTGCAGCTGGCAAACCGTGGCAAATCCTCGGCAATCAAGTGGTGATGGCAAAGGTCGCCGGACCGGATCTTGAGGTGATGCTTGGAGCCGATCAGTTCGCCGCGATGCGCAGCGCAATCCCGCCTCAATACCGCACCGAGATCGATCAGGCGCTGGCGGGATACCGTGCTGGCGTGCCGTTCAATCTCGACAGTTGGGACGGTTATCCCCATGCACGAGAACGGCTATTCAATACTTTCATCCGTGCCGGTTCGCGGCCGATCGTGCTGTCGGGTGACAGCCATGCAGCATGGACCAATAATCTGCGTGACACCGCCGGTCATACTGTAGGCGTGGAGGTCGGATGCACTGCCATCTCAAGCCCATCTTTCGGTTCGATCTTGCCAGGTCTCGGCCAATTGCTCGCCGGGGCGAATGAAGAAGTCGCTTTCTGTGATCAGGACAATAAGGGTTACGCGATCGTCACTCTTACGCCGGAGGGTGCGCGGGCGGACCATATCGCGGTTTCAACGGTCTACGCCAAACCGTTTGAGCGACGCATAACCGCTAGCCACCGGATCCAACCAGGCCTTTCCACCGGTCCGGCGACGCCAATCGCGTGAAAAACAGTGTGTGAAGTTTGAACTGGTGGGCGGGCGGCATTGGCGAAGCGACTGGAACAAGCGGTTGAGACTGTGCGAAAAGGTCTCTCCACGACGCTGGCACTAGCTTTCCCGATTATATCTGATTGATATATAGAGGAAAATTATGTGGAGGCCCGAGCCGGAATCGAACCGGCGTGCAAGGATTTGCAGTCCTCTGCGTAACCACTCCGCCATCGGGCCGAGCCCGCGGAAAACCGTGGGAGGCGGCGCACTAGCAGATTTTGTAGCTTGTGCAATCCTGCTTTTCAGGTCGATTGGGCATTTGGCGTGCTACTTGCGCTCTCTCACATGGTTTCCAAAGCCAAAGGTTGATTTTGATTCACCCTAAAAGGCCGACATAATTTAACCTTGTCTGAGAGCGCCAAGTAAACTAACTGCGGGCTAGGCTTGCGCCATACTTCCCACGAAAAAAGGTCTGCCAGATGGTGTCATCCGCACTTCGACAAGAATCCAAGCTGCGGATGAAATGTCGCTCGCGCAGGGGCATGAGCGCGGAGCTTGAGGTTCTGGATCTTTCGATCGGCGGGGCAATGGTCGAGGCGCGCGGTTGGTCGACACAGATTGGTGAACGGGTATTGCTAACCTTGCCGGGACTTTCCGCACAGCCGGGTGAGCTGGTGTGGTTGGAAGATGGCCGCGCAGGCATAGTGTTTGAGCAGCCACTGCATGAAACTGTATTCGACAAGTTTAACGCGATGATTGCACGCTAGGCGATCGGGGCTTTTGGGAGACTTGGCGCAAGGGCACGATTTGCCCCTGCCGCCTGACCCTTTACGCTCCGGACGTATTAATGCCCTTGCTTTGCAGATACCGCTTCACATTGCGGGCAGCCTGGCGAAGGCGCTGTTCGTTTTCCACCATGGCGATGCGCACATATCCCTCCCCATCTTCGCCATAGCCGACACCCGGTGCCACGGCGACTTCCGCCTGCGTCAGCAATTGCTTTGAAAATTCAAGGCTGCCCATGTCCTTGAGAGCCGGGGGCAAGGGTGCCCATGCGAACATGCTGGCAGCAGGTGGAGGAATATCCCAACCGGCACGGCCAAACGCTTCCACCATGACATCGCGGCGCTTGTGATACATCTTGCGGTTCTGCTCGACATAATCCTGCGGCCCGTTGAGCGCTGCACATCCCGCTGCCTGAATCGGCGTGAAGGCGCCATAATCGATATAGCTCTTCACGCGGGTCAAGGCGGATATCAGCGTGCGGTTCCCCACAGCAAATCCCATGCGCCAGCCAGCCATGCCAAAGGTCTTGGAAAGGCTGGTAAATTCGATTGCGACATCCTTCGCACCCTTCGCTTGAAGGATCGATGGGGTCGGCTTGCCGTCATAATAGAGTTCCGAATAGGCAAGGTCGGAAAGGATCCACACTTCGTGGAATTTGGCCCAGTCCACCAGCTGCTCGTAAAAGTCGAGATCGACGGTTTCGGCGGTCGGATTAGACGGGAAATTCACCACCAGCACAGTAGGGCGCGGTACGGTGAACGTTACTGCCTGCTCCAGCGCCTTCCAATAATTTTCGTCCGGCGTGGTCGGAACCGAGCGGATTGAGGCGCCGGCAATAATGAAACCGAAGGTGTGGATTGGATAGGAGGGGTTGGGCGCAAGTATCGTATCGCCGGGCGCGGTGATTGCCGTGGCAAGGCTTGCCAGCCCTTCCTTCGATCCAAGGGTAACGATCACTTCGTTTTCAGGATCAAGATCAACGCCGAAGCGCCGTTCGTAATAATCGGCCTGGGCCTTGCGCAGGCCGGGTATGCCTTTGGATTGCGAATAGCCGTGCGCATCGGGCTTCCTGGCCACTTCGCACAATTTGTCGATCACATGCTGCGGAGGGGGCTGGTCCGGATTGCCCATGCCAAGATCGATGATGTCCCGCCCTTCCGCTCGCGCGGCCGCTCGCATCGCGTTGACTTCAGCGATGACGTAGGGCGGCAGGCGCTTGATGCGGTAGAATTCGTTATCCATGAGATCCTTCTTGCAGGGGCGGTCTGGTTATGCGCTGCATAGATGGCGCAAAGTGGGAAACAGCGCAACGCGAAGCAGAGCTTTCAAACCTATCGCAGCAAATAGACGCACTATCTCCCAATCGCGCCAGACTGCGCTATAGCAAAAGCAATGATGCGTGAGAATTTGAGAGAGAAGCCATGACCAAAGGCACTGATAGGGGGGATGATGCGGCAGACATCTTTACCGAAATGCTGCGTATCCAGGGAGAAGCTGCTCGTCAGATGATGCAGACGATCGCACCCGACGCGCACGATGCCGTGCCCGATCATAGCGCGATTGACGAGATGGGCGCTGCCATGATGGAGTTTCACAAGAGCTGGCTCCAATTCTGCCTCCCGCAACAAGAACGTCCTGCCCCGTTGCTGACAGATCCATCAAGCTGGATGGAATCAATGCGACAGTGGTCAGCGACCATGCCTATGCTCGATCCCCAGCAGCAACAGAAATTATGGGCCGATGGCTGCGAACTCTGGCAAGAAGTGCTGTCGCAATACGGCTCCGCTGCGGGCACGGATGAGGGCGGCAATGAAGCCGATCCGCAATTGCCACGCCGCGATCGCCGTTTTGCCGACAAGGCGTGGCGTGAACAGCCCGTATTCGCCCTGATCCACCAGACCTATTTGTTGTTTGCAGAAAGACTGCGTGACAGTGTGGATACAGCAGACGGCCTTTCTGACGAGGATCGCAGAAATATGCGGTTTGCAACCAATAATATCCTCGACGCGATGAGCCCGGCCAATTTCCCCCTGATGAATCCTGTCGTGCTGGAACGGACGTTGGAAACCGGCGGAGAGAATATCGTTTGTGGGCTCGACCGCCTGACGACGGATTTGAAAAACGGGCAATTAACCCACACCGATACCAGCAAGTTCAAGGTGGGAGAGAATATCGCTACCACGCCGGGCAAGGTCATCTACGAAGCCGAATTGTTCCAGCTCATCCAGTATTCGCCTACTACCGATGAGGTGCTTGCCACGCCGCTGATCATTTTCCCGCCGTGGATCAATCGCTTCTATATTCTCGATCTGAACGAGAGGAAGAGCTTCGTCCGCTGGGCTGTGGCGCAAGGTCTTACGGTCATCATGGTGAGCTGGCGCAGCGCGGACGAAAGCCTGGCCCATATCGATTGGGATGATTACTTTGCTGCACAGATGGAGATAATCGAGGTGGTGCGCGACCGGCTGAAGGTGCCGCGTGTGCACACTGTCGGCTATTGTGTTGCCGGCACGACCTTGGCGGGCACGCTGGCCGTACTTGCCCGGCGCGACGAGTCGGACAAGGTCGCGAGCGCAACCTTCTTTACAGCGCAGGTCGATTTCCAGCACGCGGGTGATCTGCAGCTGATGGTCGATGACGGAAAGCTGGAGATGATCCGGCAGGCGTCCAAAGGCGGGTATCTCGATGGAAGATATCTTGCGGCGACATTCAATATGCTTCGCGGATCGGACCTGATCTGGAACTATGTGGTGAACCACTATCTGCTGGGTGAAGACTATCCGGCCTTCGATCTGTTGTTCTGGAATGGCGACGTCACCAATCTGCCGGCCAAATGGCATGCGGCCTATTTGCGCGATCTCTATCGTGATAATCTGATGGTGCAGCCAGATGCGCTTTCGGTTGACGGTACGCCGATTGATCTGACGCAGGTCAAAACCCCCTGCTACATCCAGGCAGGAAAGGAAGACCATATCGCCCCGCCAGAAAGCGTGTGGCGGATAATGGATCACTTTTCCGGCCCAAACCGGTTTGTTCTTGCCGGGAGCGGGCATATCGCCGGAGTGATCAACCCTCCCGAGGCGAATAAATATCAATATTGGATCAACGATGGCAAATCAGCATCGCTTGATGCTTTCATCGAAGGCGCAACTGAACTCCCCGGAAGCTGGTGGCCGGACTGGATCGACTGGATCAAGGGGCATGACTCATCGCGGGTAAAGGCCACAGGCCGACGCAAGCCCGGGAGCAAGGTCAACCCGGCAATCGAAGATGCTCCTGGCCGTTACGTCAAGATGCGCTGACTCAAGCGACCCATTGGATTTCAAGACATTGCGCTTTATTGTGCGGTGCACCATTTTTCCTTGACACGCAGTTGGGCAAACATATATTGTGCACTGCAACAAGAGTCGCATGGTGCGGCTGCGAAAGCGAGGAAACATGGCCGAGTCGAAAAACGCGTCTCCTGACAAGAGTGCTGACACCGCTGAGAAGGCTTACGCCGATGCATCTGCGGAAACTCCTGCCAAGGACAAAAATCTCGACGCGTCGCTGAAGGCTGACGCTGCTGAGATTTCGTCTGCAAAAACCCAAGCTGCTCCTGCCACCAAGTCTGCGCCGATAAAAATGCCCGTTGCTAAGACCGCGCCTGAGGTGGTTCCAGCTGCCGAGGTCGCTCCAGCTACTGCCAAGACGCCGGTAAAAAAGTCTGCGCCCAAGAAAACAACTGCCAAGAAGCTTCCGGCCAAGAAGGCAGTGACCAAGAAGGCAGTGACCAAGAAGGCTCCGGTCAAGAAGGTATCCGCTCCCAAAAACGCGGTTGCCGAGAAATCCGCTACCAAGCCAGTCGCGAAGGCCGCGGCGGCAAAACCCGTACCCTCAGTTACCCAGCTTAAGGAAATGATCATGGCTACCAAGAACACTGATTACACCGCTGCCGTCACCGACACGATGAACGGCGCCGTCAAGGAACTTCAGGAGCGCGCTCAGTCCGCTTATGAAAAGAGCACTTCGGCAATGACCGAAGCCAACGAATTCGCCAAAGGCAATGTTGAAGCTGTCGTCGAAAGCGGCAAGCTTTTCGCTGAAGGCGTGCAGACCCTCGGTCAGTCCTATGCTGACGAGGCAAAGTCGGCTTATGAAACTGTTACTACTGATCTCAAGGAGATGGCTTCGGTCACGAGCCCGACCGACCTGTTCCAGCTTCAAGGCAAGATCCTGCGTCGCAATTTCGATGCGATGATAGCGGTTACTTCGAAGAACACCGATGCTGCAATGAAGATGACCAACGACGTCATGGCTCCGATTTCGGGCCGTATGAACGTTGCCGCAGAAAAGCTTTCCAAGGTCGCTTAATTCACTTCGCGATCCGGACTGCCTCTCTCTCCTCTCGGCAGTCAGGAACGATCGGGCCGGGCAGCGCAAGCTGTCCGGCCTGTTGCGTTTGTGGGGGTTATTGACGTCATTCGGATCAAGCGCCTGTGTCGAGGTTCGGCATTGACCGATCCCTTATTCTGCGCAGATTATAGCTTTTGCTTCATCCACCCCTTGCAGCTTTCCCGCCCGATACGATATTTGCCCCCTGCCATGATAATTTTTGACACTCCCGATTCTCTTGCCCCTTGGGCCATGACCACACCGGCCTGGCGCTGTGCTGGCGATGGCGGTGACGATAAGGGCGGCAGAGGTGACGGGGAAGGCGATGGCCAGGTGGGACTTGCCACCAAGACCCGGGCAAAGCCGAAAAAGCCCAGCCAGTACAAG
This sequence comes from Aurantiacibacter atlanticus, assembly GCF_001077815.2. GTDB lineage: Bacteria > Pseudomonadota > Alphaproteobacteria > Sphingomonadales > Sphingomonadaceae > Alteraurantiacibacter > Alteraurantiacibacter atlanticus. Next base: position 975,050 of record NZ_CP011310.1, read on the forward strand.
GTGCTGATGATGAATGACGATTACACGCCGATGGAATTTGTCGTGCTCGTCCTCAAGCGGTTTTTCCGAATGGATCTGGAGCAGGCGACGCAGGTCATGCTGCATGTCCATCAGCGCGGTGTCGGCGTTTGCGGGATCTTTCCCTATGAAGTGGCCGAAACCAAGGTGAACCAGGTGATGGATTTCGCCCGAGAAAACCAGCATCCGCTGCAATGCACGCTGGAAAAGGTCTGAGACCGGCCATAAGAGATCACAGGCGGGGCTGACCGGGGCTGGATTTGCGGCTAGGCCCTGTTACGGCAGCATTTCGTCCTAGCAGCAAAGAACCGCTTTCTTGTCACGCTTCATCACCGCCACGGATCGCTATATCTTCCGGCTCGTCATTGTGCCGATGATTGGCGTGTTTGTGCTTGCGGCAAGTTTGCTGATCCTTGAAAAAATGCTGCGCCTGTTCGAATTTGTCAGCACAGAAGGCGGACCGATTGGCGTCGTCTTTGAAATGCTGGTCAATCTCATCCCCGAATATGCCGGTCTGGCCATCCCGCTGGGTCTGATGCTGGGGGTGCTTTTCGCCTTTCGCAAGCTCGCCATTTCGAGTGAGCTGGACGTGATGCGCGCAGTCGGCTGGTCTTATACCCGCCTGCTTCGCGTTCCCTATCTCATCACATTTGCCCTTATGGCGCTGAATTTTGCAATTGTCGGTTATATCCAGCCGCAATCGCGCTTCGCCTATGAGGAAATGGAGTTTGAACTTCGTTCAGGCGCACTTGGCGCTTCCATAAAGGTAGGCGAATTCAATACGATCGAAGACCGCATGGCTCTGCGGATTGAGGGCAGCCGGGATGACGGGCGCCAGCTCATGGGCATCTTTGCACGGCTTGCAGATGACAAGGGCCAGGTGCTGTCCATCACTGCGCGGGAAGGCCGCTTCCTTGCCAATCGTGAAAACCGCAACACGATTGTCCTGCGATTGAATGATGGGACGATTGTCCACGAAGTCCCCAATGGTTCGCCGCGCGTCCTCAGCTTCAGCCAGCACGACCTGCCGATCGATCTGCCCGCGCTGGAACAGTTCCGCGACCGCGGAGAGGACGAGCGCGAATATGTGCTGCCCGAATTGCTCGAAATCGGGTGGAGCCAAGAGAGCACTGCGCAGGAGCGGGCAGGCAGCCTCGCCAATTTCAATTACCGCATGGTCGAAGTGATGATGATGATCATGCTGCCGTTACTGGCGGTGGCATTGGCCATTCCGCCCAAGAGATCGACCAGCGCGCTGGGCGTGTTTCTCTCCATCGTCATTGTCGTCGCCTATCATAAGGTCAATCAATATGGTGCGGAAGTCGCCGCGATTGGCCAGCTTGACCCCTTTCTGGCGCTTTGGGGACCGTTTGCGGTGTTATTCGCGATGATCGGGTGGATGTATTATCAGGTTGCATTCGTTCCCGGCGGGCAGGCAATTGGCTTCCTTGAAAGCTTCTATGCAAAGGTTGGCCGCCAACTCAGAAAGATTTTTGGGCGGCGAAGACTGAAAGGAGTCGTGCCCGAACGCGAATTTGGCGATCTGGACGATTCATCCGACGCGCCCCTTCAGGAGGCACCGGGTGTCGTTTGATTTCTTCCCCTCGCGGCGGCTTACAATCTACCTCGCGAAAATGTTCATCCTTCGCATTGTCGCCGTGATGGCCATGCTGGTGCTGGTGCTGATGATGCTCGACCTGCTGGGCGAGACGGGCAATATCCTCGCAGTGGAAGGCAATGGAGAACCGGAGCTGCTGAAATATGTGGCATTGCGCGTTCCCCAGCTCATTGCGCGTTTCCTCCCTTATTCCGTGCTGCTTGCAACAATTATCACGCTGGCTGGCCTGAACCAGAATTCCGAAGTGATCGCGATGAAGGCCGCGGGGCTTTCGGCTCACCAGATCCTTGCGCCGCTATTGCTCATGGGGTTCCTGGTTTCCGGCATTTCCTTCGCATTTAATGAACGCGTGGTGACGCGGGCGACCACTTCGTTAAAGGCGTGGCAGGCGGTCGATTACGCCACCATTCCCGATGATCCCGCCGGGCGCGGCAATGTCTTTTACGCCGATGGCAATAATGTGCTGATGGCAGCCAGCGCAGGCGGCACCGGCACGAACACCGTATTTCGCAAGGTCACCTTCTACGAACGGGACGATAATGGCATGATCGTGCGCCAGATGAGCGCGGATTTGGCAAGATATGCGGCACCGGGGTGGAAAATCGAGGATGCCACTGTTTTTTCCGTCGCCACCACGCAAACATCGCAGGTGGATGAGTTGGTGATCGCCCCCGGCATAGAACGGGACCAGGTGGAATTGGGCCGCGTCGATCCCGATGCAGAAACACTGCCGCAGCTATCGCGCAGTATTGACGCGCTGAAAACGGCAGGCCGCCGGACCAGCGAACTTGAAGCCAAATGGTGGCACAAGATTTCCGGTCCGCTGTCCGCGATGCTTATGCCGCTGCTTGGCGCGGTGGCGGGCTTTGGCCTCGCGCGTTCAGGCAATCTGTTCATCCGTGCAGTCATTGGCATGGCACTGGGATTTGCCTATTTCGTGGTCGATAATGCCGCACTCGCATTGGGCAGTTTTGGCGGCTATCCGCCGCTACTGGCGGCATGGGCGCCGTTTTTCCTGTTCCTGCTGCTGGGCGAAACCGTTCTTGTCAGGACAGAGGAATAGGCGTTTTCGCCGTGATTGCCATATTCTGCCTTTTTTCGGGAACGCCACTGTCGGCTCCCCGTTCTGGTCCGAGTCCACTAAGGAGTTTTGACCATGAAACAGGTTATTGCCACTTTGGCCGCAACAGCCGCGCTTTCCCTTGCTGCTTGCAGTGATGCCGCAGTTGACGAAACTGATGGTGAGGTGATGACTGCAGAGGAAAACACCACGCTTCCCTCGGCAAGCGAGCCAGTTGTTGTCGATGAAAACGAAAATGATCGAGACAGCGTGTCCATCAGTGAAGATGGCGTTTCCGCAGATATCAATGACGGCAATACTTCGATCAATGCCGATATTTCCGACAATCCTTCGCTGGAAGTCAAGACAGACTAGATCGTGCGTTCCGTAGACGTCTGGTAAGGAAAGGGGCCTTTCGCATCGTTGCGGGGCCCCTTTTTCTTGTGCGCTGTATTTGCATGAGGCGCGGTAAGCGCGCCTCATGGCATTCAGTCTGCCGGTCGCCGCCCCATCGTGCTTTTGGCGATCCGTGCGACCAGTGGCCACATGCCCGGATGGCTGGCCTGGTGGAAAGTCGATCCCACAGCAAGGTGCGTTGCTATGCGCTTATGCGCTTCATGTAGCGAATGGTAAGGCATCGAAGGGATAAGATGGTGCAGGGCGTGGTAGCGCAGGCCCACCGGAGCCCAGATCCCCGCAGCAAAGCGCGGCACATTGACACTGTCGAGATATTGCGCGGTGACCGTCATCGCCTCTCCGTCATTTTCCCACAGATGTGCAACAAGCGTGCGCAATTGATTGAACACGGCGACAGCGGCAGTGATGATCATGGCGACGAGCAATGGCTTCCAGCCCAGCCAGAATGGCGTGGACATGGCGAACAACGCCCAGACACTCGCCCCGACCTGCTGGAACAGGAACCAGCGCCGTTCTTTTTTGCCAACTGGCTTGCGGCGGAATTCCGGATTGATCGAGAGTGATGAAAGTCGCTCCCACGCAAAGCGCCGCAATGGCGGGATGATCAGGCCCAGCGGCGCAAGCACACCCCAGCGGATCAGCAGAGCAGGCGGTGCGAGCGCTGCGACCAGCACGAACACAGGCAGGCTCCACGGCTTCATCAGTGCCAGGGGCATATATTCAGGATCTTCCACCGTGCCATATTTGGTGCGGGCATGATGCAGCGTGTGCACCTGTTCATACATCAGGCTGGGGGTTAGCAGCGGAATTCCAACAAGCAGGTTCCACGCTGTGCGGAAGCCGGGCAGGGCATCACGGTGCAAATGGCTTATTTCGTGAATGAACAGCAAGGCGCGATACAGGGCGAAAACGGAAACCACACCGCTAAGAACGGACAACCACACAGGTTGCAGAAGGATCGCACCCGCCAGCGCGGCATATCCGATCAGCGCGCTGGCAATCATGTCCGGCCAGTAAATTGCGGCACGTGCCTCTGTAATGTCGCGGGTCAATTCCACGGCAGCGCGCAACATTGCTTTGTCATCAGGGATTTGCGCATGCACGCGTCTACCGCCGGCGGCGGGGCCGGTACTGGCATTCTCGGGAAGTGTTGTCGCATTCATTGCGATATATCTCTCGAACATCTGGGCATGGCGAAGCGCCGTGCATGGCAATCAAAGCCATGCGATTTTGGCCCTATAGCATTTCGGGGCCGCTTGACATCCCGTCTAAAGCACAAGCAGTGCGTCTCATACATGAACAAGAAGGCAGGGTCTGTGGCAGGAGAAATAGATATCGCCCCCGTTTCGGGCAAGGGCGACCTTAATGCATTTATCGATTGCGCTTATCGATTGAACGCAAATGATCCCAACTGGGTGCCTCCTTTGCGCGCCGACATGGTGGAACTGCTCACCCCGGGAAAAAACCCGTTCCACCAACATGCCAGGGTGCAATTGTTCCTCGCCCGTCGTGGTGGAAAGGTCGTGGGGCGAATATCGGCCCATTATGATGAACTGGCGCTGGCGCAGCCGCCTGAGCAGGGCATGGGGCCCGGAACGGGCAATTGGGGATTGTTCGAGGCCGAGGATGAAGCCATTGCTGCTTCGCTGATCGCCCGCGCCGAAGACTGGCTGCGCGAACAGGGCATGACCCATGTGCTCGCGCCAATCAGCCTGTCGATGTGGGAAGAGCCGGGCCTGTTGGTGAAAGGCCACGATCACCAACCCATGCTGCTGATGGGACATGATAACGCGGCCTATGAAGGTTGGGTCGAAGCGCAGGGCTATGTCACGGCCAAGAAATTGTACACTTATGATCTGCATCACGTGAAGGAGGGATTCCCCCCGATCGTTGATCGCATCGTCGCATCGGGAGAACGTAGCAAGCGGATCAAGGTGCGAAAAGTCGACAAGTCCCGCTTTGATGAAGAGGCCGCAATTTGTATCGATATCCTCAACGATGCCTGGTCCAGGAACTGGGGTTTCGTGCCCTTTACCGAAACGGAAAAAGCCTATGGGGCCAAGAAGCTGAAGCCGCTGACGTTGGAAGGCACCAATATGATCGCAGAAGTCGATGGTGAACCCGCCGCCTTTATGCTCGCCTGGCCCGATATCAACCTCAAGCTGCGCAATTATGGCGGTAAGCTGTTTCCATTCAACTGGGCCAAGCTATTGTGGTGGCTGCGTAACCCGCGGTCGGAGAATTTTCGCGTTCCCTTGATGGGTGTCGTTTCGAAATACCAGAACACGCGCCTGGCCAGCCAGCTGGCTTTCATGATGATCGAATATATCCGCCGCGAAGCTGCAACACAGCATGCCGGTGTTCGCGCTGAAATCGGCTGGGTGCTGGAAGATAATCAGGGCATGGTGGCCATTGCCGATGCCATCAATTCCAGGATCAACCGCGAATATCGCATTTATCGCAAGGAATTGTGACTGTGCTTTTCCTGTCTCTGGAACCCATGCATAAGACATGGCTTTAATGCGGGAGGCGCAACTGATGTGTCCGGAAGGGTTTTCGTGAAATCGGCCAAAGCCAAGCAGGCCCCGAATGTGACGGGCAAGAAGCTCGGCCGGGTTTTGCTGGTTGAGGATGATCCTGTACTGGCCATGATGCTGGAGGACGCCTTCCTGCAAGCCGGTGCCAGTGAAGTCGTGATCTGCGCGACGATGCAGGCAACGGTAAAGGCACTGGACGATGCCCGACCCGATGCCATTGTTCTCGATGTTCATCTGGCGGATCGCAATGATGGCTGGGCCATTGCGGAGGTCGTCACCATGCTTGGGCCAACCCCGCCGCGTATCGCATTTTCTACCGGCTCACCGCAGGACATCCCGCCTGCCATAGCGGAAATGGGGCCGATTTTCGAAAAGCCCTATGATCCCCAGGCCCTCGTCGCTGAATTGTCAGCGGGCCGCAAGCGCGGCCTCTTCTCCCGCTTTCTGGGCTGATTCCGCCCTGCAGGATTGATCGGATTGGAGATCCAGCACGCCGGGCTGTCTGCAATTGCCTGTCATCACCTGACGCTGGCCGAAAAAAAGGCCTCCACTCTTGTGAGTGAAGGCCTTTGGGATCGTATCACCTGCCATTTGGACGGGAGGGGGGTTGGCGGCGATATAGGCTAAATGCTTGTGCAAAATGCCGGTTCCCGAATGATTGCAAATCAGTGCATTTTTTTCATTTTACGGGGCAAATGCAGTGGCGAAGAAGAAAATTGCGGCGAAGTTGCGGAACTGTACGGGTTGACTGGAACCGACAGGCGGGCAAGGCGTTCAGGTGCAACGATCAATCCGGGAAGGGCAATCATGACCATAGGGGCTGAAGTAGCCGCACATCTTCCGTTTCTGCGTCGCTATGCGCGCGCGTTGACGGGTTCACAATCAACCGGTGACACCTTTGTCCAGGCTACCCTGGAAGCAGCGCTCGCCGATGACGAATTGGCAAATTCTCTGCGCGAAGGCCGTGTGCCGCTCTATCGCGCATTCAACAAGGTCTGGTCCAGCGCCTATATGGAAGTTGCCGAGGGCGATTCCGAAGGGGCGCCGCACGAAGTTGCAGCGCAGGACCAGCTAAAGCGTATTACGCCCCTCAACCGTCAGGCTCTATTGCTGACCACGGTTGAGGATTTCACGCCCGAACAATCGGCTGAGATCATGGGTGTGGACGAAGACGCAGTAGAATCTCTGGTGCGCGAAGCCGTCGCCGAGATCGAGCGTGAGACCACCACCAGCGTTCTCATCATCGAGGATGAGCCGCTGATTTCGATGCAACTGGAAGACCTTGTACGGTCGCTTGGCCATGATATCTGCGGAACAGCGGCAACACGCACGCAGGCACAGGAAGTGGTGGCGGACAATCGTCCCGGCCTCGTTCTGGCCGATATTCAGCTTGCAGATGGTTCTTCAGGGCTGGATGCGGTGGAAGATATCCTCGCGATAGATTCGGTGCCGGTAATCTTCATCACCGCTTACCCAGAGCGTCTGCTGACGGGCGATCGCCCGGAACCGACCTATCTGATTACCAAGCCGTTCCATGAAAATACCGTGCGTGCGGCAATCAGCCAGGCATTGTTTTTCGGATCGAGTCGTCCGCTCGACTAAGCTTTTGGATCAGCTGTGGGCGGTGGCATCGGGCCGCCGCCACAGCACCCACCAGGCAATCGCAGCGGCAGACACTCCACCCAGTAGATTAGCACTCACTTCAGCAATATAGATCGCCTGCGTGCCCAGCGCATCGCGCGCCAGCCAGGCCACAGGCACCATCACCAGCAGAACGCGGCATATTGACAGGGCCAGCGCATTTGCTGCGCGGTCAATCGCGTTGAGTGCGCCATTGACCACCACAAGCATGCCATATCCGGCATAGCCCCAGACCGATATGGCGAGATATTGCGTGGTCGCCGACAGCACTTGCGGATCATCGCTGAACAGTTCTGCAAACCATCCGCGCGCCAAATAGAGAACCAGCGCTGCCGCCGCCCCATAGCCGATGCTGAATAAGGCGGCCTGCATCAGTGCAGCGCGGGCTCGGTCATATTGCATTGCGCCCCAATTTTGTCCGACGATGGAGCCGATTGACCCTGACAGGGCGAGCAATGGCACTACGGCAAAACTTTGCAGCCGGCCCCCTGCGCCAAAACCTGCAACCGCAGCCTGACCTTCTACTGCAAGCAGTGATGTGAGGATGGCGAGGCCCGCCGGATTGATCGAATTCGTAAAGGCAGCAGGCCCGGCCACACGCGATATGGCGGCAAGTTGGCGCCGCCAGTTGCACCCCTTCATCGCCGCTGGCGAAAAGGGCAGCGTGTGCCGACCAAGCAACCAGAATGCCAAGACGATCGCGATCGCCCAGCCGCCGATCGTGGCATAGGCTGCGCCAGCAACGCCAAATCCCTCCATGCCGAATGCGCCGGTGATCAAGAGCGGATCGAGCATCCAATTTGCCGCTGAATAGGTGACCAGCACGGCCGTATGGCTTTTTGCCGCCCCTTGCCCGCGCAGCACGCCATTCATGGCCATCATGGCCATCATCAGCGGAAAGCCGAGAGCATAGGGTGCCATATATTCGTCGATCAGCGGGAGAACCTGCGCATCGGCCTGCATCAGGCGGAACAATGGCTGGCGCACCGCGAAAAGAAGCAGGCCAAGCAAAATGCCCGTCACCATACCCAGTATCATGCCGAGATTGGCGCGCGCCAGCGCACGATCATGATCACCTTCGCCCAATGCACGGCTGACTACCGAATTGATCCCCACCATGACCCCGACGCCAAGGCTTTGCAGCGCGGTGATTACCGGGAAAATGAAAGCGACTGCCGCCAGTTCGGCCTTGCCCAGCTGACCGATGAAATACGCATCGATAATGCCGACAGACATGATCGCTGCCACGCCCACGATCGCAGGGGCGGTTTGCCGCAGGAGATGTCCGGTTATGGATCCATGGGCCAGCTTGGCCTGCCGCTTATTGGCAGAACCGCCCTGACCGGGCTCTGCTTCGGCAGGCGGTAGTGGGGTAGATGCGGCCATGGGCTTCCCTTGCGGGCGACCTGGATGGCCGCAGGCAGCGCAGTAGGACGAGCGCCGCGAACGATCAACTCCTTGTGTGGCTGCGCTTTGTCGCACATGGCAACGGCCCGGGCCGACAAGGCTCGACATTGCCTAACCATTGCGCAAGACAGGCAGGCCAAATGCACGCTGGCGCAAATAACGGATGACAAGATGCCCGCAATGACTGTGAACGGACGGCCGGTGCAGTTCGACATGGATCCCGAAACCCCGCTGCTCCATGCGTTGCGCGATGCGTCGAATTTGACCGGCACCAAATATGGCTGCGGAGTTGGCGATTGTGGCGCATGCATGGTGCTGGTGGACGGGGAGGCGCTGCGTTCGTGCCTTGTCACCATTGCAGAGGCGGAAGGTCGCTTCGTCACCACGATCGAAGGATTGAGCCCGGATCGTTCACACCCGGTCCAACAGGCGTTGGTGGCGGAGCAGGCGATCCAATGCGGTTTCTGCACGCCGGGTATCGCGATTGCCGCCGCTGCGCTGATCCGGCGCAACCCCGATCCCAGCGAACAGGATATCCGTGAGGCGGTGCCAAACCTGTGCCGTTGCGGCGTCTATCCGCGGCTGGTGGAGGCAATCCAGCGTGCCGGACGCGTTACGCGACGGCGAGAAACTATTAGCGCCGCGCCTGTACCGGGTATTGACCCGGCAGACGCGGCGCAATCCGTTCCCGCGATGCGGGGGCCGGAGGGGATGGGAGGAGATGACCCCTCCAGCGCTACGGAGACTTCAGAACCTTAACCGCGCGCCCAGTGAAGCACTGAGCGGGGAGCCGGGCTGAATGTTATTATCCCCATGGGCAGAGGCGTAGTAATCCTCGTCTAGCAAGTTCTCGACGTTCAGTTGCAGCGAAAGCTGGTCTGTCGCTTCAAAGAAGATTGCAGCATCCACGCGTGTATGCGCGGGCAGGACAACGGCGTTGCTATTGCTGGCAAATTGATCGGAAAGATGGACAAGCCCGCCGCCAAAACCAAGGCGTTCCGTCACATCATAACGCGCCCAGGCAGTGATCTGGTGTTCCGGCACCTGCTGGAGCACGGTGCCGATATCGCTGACATCGGCACTTTCGGAAATCTCACCGTCGAGATAGCTGTATCCAAGGCTGACAGAAAGACCTTCCACCGGTTCACCCACAAGACCCAGTTCGAACCCTTCGACTGTGCTTTCACCTGCCAGCGTTGTCAGCAAGGTGACAGGATCAACCGATGGCGTGTTGGATCGGGTCAGGCGGAAGATCGCGCCGGTCAGCAGCAGATCGCGATGCGGAGCCCATTTGACGCCCAGTTCAATATTTTCAAACAATTCAGGTTCCAGCGCCTCATCCTGCTGACTGAGCACGGTGAATTGATTGCCGGCAGAAGGCAGGAAAGTTTCGGCATAGCTGGCATAGACTGACAGGTTTTCCTGCGGCTTCACGATAAGGCCAAAGCGCGGAGACACGCGATCATCCACCCGCGCGCCATCGAAGTTGGCGACTAGATCGGTGGTTTCAAGATCGAAGCGATCATAGCGAAGTCCGCCAACCAATTGCACGATGCCAAGGTCCAGCTGTTCCTGCGCATAGGCAGAGAAGGTCGACAATTCTGATGTGCTGGCACGCTGCGGCTCAAGAGTGAAGGCGGGCACGGTGATGGTATCCTCCAGCGCCACGGTGACGCTGGTGTCCACTCCACTGTTGAATAGAGCCCGATCGCGAACCGAATCGGTGTCGGAGGAGGTGAACTCGGCGCCAAGCAGCACGGTGTGGCCGATGGCTCCGGTGTCGAACTGGCCGACGAGATTGACCTGGCCGATTAGGTTCTGCCTGTCAGTGCCGCTTTGATATCCCGCAAGATTGACCATGGTGGCCACGCCGCCAGTGGGGACGATATTGCTGTAAAACTTTCCATAATCGGCAAATTGCAGGCTGGCGTTCAGATTCCAGCTATCGCTGAAAGAATGGTCTAGCCGCGTCCGCGCGATATGTACTTCGACGTCGCTGAAATTGTAATCGGGATCGCCAAATAAGGTCTGGTCATATCCGGTCAGCGGCAGGCCATTCAGGCTTGGCACGCCGCGGTCGACGACCCTTTCGTCATCATCATAGGTATAGCTGGCGGTAAGCTGCGTATCGGGGCCAAGCTTGGCAGTCATCGTGGGGGTGATGCCAAAGAAGCGACCATCGTAGAAATCGCGATCATTGGCAAATTCTTCGTAAGTGCCATTGATGCGGAATGCGACCGTGTCATTGGCAGGAAGGTTTGCGTCCGCGTTCAACGCGAAGGCGCCAAAGCTGTCTACCTGCGCGGCAAGGCCATATTCGGCCATATCGAAATCGGCGGTTTTGCTGACCCGATTAATCGCACCGCCACCTGCGCCTCGACCGAAAATCAGCGCATTGGCGCCCTTTAGGATTTCCACCCGCTCGACATTATAGAGCGAGCGATAATATTGCGCGTCATCGCGCAAGCCATCGAGATAAAAGTCGGCAGTGGTTTCCTGACCGCGAATGAAGACTTCGTCGCGGTGGCCTTCACCGGTTTCCAGCGTCACTCCGGGAACGTATCGCAACGCTTCGCCAAGCTGGGTTACGCCCTGATCTTCCATCTGGTCTGCAGTGATCACTGTCATGGCCTGGGGAACGTCGATTATGGGCGTCGGCGTCCGGGTTGCAGAGCTGCCGTCATCGATGACATAGCCGTCTCTTTCGCCCGTCACTACGATATCGCCTGGCAAATATTTGCGCTGCGGATCATCTTCTGCATGCACGGCGACAGCAGGCATAGCGACAAAGCTGAGAACGGTGGCGCTGCCCAGAAGGGCGATACGGATGGCGGTGGTGCGAATGGGAATTTCCTTCGTAAGCCTGATTGTCGAATCGCTATTGCGAGTGATTTGCAACGCGCTCTCTATTGCGAGTGATTATCATTGACAACAGTCAATCTTGGCTTGGCGTGGAAATAGTTGCGCGCTAGGCCGCGCGTGTATCCAATCAGGCACAGTAGCCTGGTCGGACGGGATTGAATTGAAGGAGTGCATATGAAGGCGACTATCTGGCACAATCCGAAATGCGGCACATCGCGCAATACGCTTGCCATTCTGAACGAGCGCGATGGGGTAGAAGTCGAGGTGATCGAATATCTCAAGAGCCCGCCATCGCGCGAAAAGCTCGCGCAGCTTTTTAAAGATGCAGGAATGGGTCCCGCCGAAGGGCTTCGTATGCGCGGCACCGATGCAGCGGAGCGCGGTCTGGATACTGCGGATGGCGACACGGTGCTTGACGCGATGATCGCCGAACCGATCCTGATTGAGCGACCACTCGTTGAAACGCAAAAGGGTGTCCGGCTGTGCCGTCCAAAGGAAAAAGTTGAGGACATTCTCTGATGATTTGGGGTGTTGCTGCACCCGATTGAGACCCAGTTGGGCCTTGCAATGGCCATTATGGGATGCGACCCCGAAAGGGATCATCGAATAAAACAAGGCAAGATCACACGATGAATGGTAATGAACTGGCCCGCGAGCGCCGCACCGGCCTGCGCCGGAAGATCATGCAGGCATTCGGACCGGCAGGGGTTTTCTTTCGCGGTTTCCTCGAACAGCCGCGCATGGTGGGTTCGATCATCCCGTCGTCGCGCGTAACGATTGATGCGATGCTGGCACCTGTCGACTGGAACCGCTGCAAATTGTTCGTCGAATATGGACCGGGGGTGGGCACTTTCTGCCAGCCCGTGCTTGATCGCCTTCCGCGCGACGGTGAACTACTGGTGATCGATACTAACCCGCTTTTCATCGATTATCTCAAGCGCACCATCCGTGACAGTCGCTTTCACGCCGTGCTCGGATCGGCGCAGGACGTTGAAGAAATCGTGCGGTCAATTGGTCACGAACAGGCCGATTTCGTGCTTTCCGGCTTGCCATTCTCTACTCTGCCCGAAGGGGTCGGGACGGATATCGCCGCTTCGACTTTCCGCGTCATCCGCGAGGGCGGTGCATTCCTGACCTATCAGTTCATGGCAGCTGCCCGTGATTTGACGGCGCAATATTTCCCCCGTGTGGAAACAGGATATGTCTGGCGCAATATACCGCCTTGTGTGCTGGCATGGGGCTGGAAGGACAAGGTCTCAGAGGCGGCCATACCAGCTGAATAGCGCGATGTTCAGCGCGTCTTCTTACTCGAACGTTGCCCTTGCAGTCACACCCGACCCGCCCGAAAGCTGTTGGTGCACAGAAGCTAGCACGGCAAGCATGATGGAGGTGACCACCATGGTAATCAGTGCGCCGCCAATTGCACTTGCAAACAACCCCAATTCTTCGCCCATGATCGAAAATAGCGCGAGGAACATACTGGCAACGATAGAGAGCACCATAAAGACCACGATCAGCATCAGATAAAAGGCGAAAAGCCGCAGCGAATTACCTTTGGTAAGCTGCCACGATCTTTGCAAGGCGCTAATCGGACTGAACCGGCCCTCAATCCCGATCACGGGCGAAAGTAGCGAAAACTTCACATAGATATAGACTGCGAAAACCATCCCGGCCAGGCCCAGGAGCGCAGCAACTGCGGGCGCTATAAGTGCGCCGATACCAACCAGCACGCCCACCACGATTACCATGAGTAAAGTCGCCAGCAACTGGCACGCAATATAGGGCAGCAGCGCCTTGACACCAAAACTCAACGCCTGACCCACGGTTGGGCGAGAACTGTCTCTGAGCAGCGCCAAGAGGCCAAGCATGCCAATGGCCTGAACAACGGCCAGCAAGGCAAAAACCCACCAGACGCTGGACCAATAGACTGTCAACACTTCTACCAGCGCGTCCATGTCGGGCTGGCCGCCCGCAGCCGTCATCGCCTCCAGCTCGGTCGGCTGCGGTATGGTGAGCGAGGCAATGGCATTGGGCAGGAAGAAAAATACCGCCGCAACGATCAGGACAACGTCCTTATTGGCCGAAAGCAATGCTACTGCATCGTTCCAGGCCTTGCCCATATCCAGCTTGATCGCCATGCCTACCTCTGATGAAATTCGTGAAATGCCCTGATAAGCCGGGGATACCCTGATAAGCAACCGCCGTAGTTCCATGACCGACATGATTTCCCGCGCCTCCAAAGGGCATGATCTGCCCGCCAGCATCGAATGGCGCCGTTCCGACGGCCAAATTCTCTATCGCGCTGCGATGGAGGAACAGGAATCGCGCAATGCCGCCATCGCTGCAGAGGAGGCAGGGGAACTCGTCTGGATGCTGGAGCATCCGCCGGTATATACAGCCGGCACCAGCGCCGATGTTGCAGAATTGGTCGATCCGCGTTTTGACGTGGTCCAGACGGGGCGCGGCGGTCGCTACACCTATCATGGTCCCGGCCAGCGCGTGACATATGTGTTGCTGGATCTGTCGCGCCGGCAAAAGGATTTGCGCAATTTCGTCCATGCGCTGGAAAATTGGGTCATCGCTACTCTGGCCGATTTTGGCGTCACCGCCTTCGCCATTTCTGACCGCATCGGCATCTGGACCCACGATGTGACAGGAGCAGAAGCCAAGATTGGCGCCATCGGCGTGCGGGTCAGGCGCTGGGTCACGATGCACGGATTCGCGGTGAACCTATCGCCTGACCTCTCACATTTTGGCGGCATCGTGCCCTGCGGCATTGCCGATTACGGCGTCACCAGTCTTGAAGCCCTGGGAATTGCAGTTTCGGCAGATGAATGGGATAGGGCATTGCTTGCGCGTGCGGAGCAATTTCTCGCCGCTCTGGAACGCCCAGGAAGGACGACAATATGAGCATTCGTTTCGTAGCGCTGTGCGCCGTTCCGCTGATCGGTCTTCTGGCTGCATGCTCTGATGATGCCCCCGATCCCGCCGACGGCACCGGGGGCGAGGCACCTGGCGAAGTCCTTGAAGGTTCAATCAGTGATGCGATGCTGCCGCTTGATGAACTGCGTTCGCAGGCCCCTCTTGAAGTGTCCGAAGAAGCCGATGGGGAGCCATCTGGCAGTTCAGAAATGCCCGACAATTCCGACGGGGATGACAGCCAAGGCGATCCCGCCGACAGCTAGCGCGCCTCTTCTCCCGCCTCATCAAGCAATTTTGGCGCCTGCGCGCTAATGCTGGCGGATGGATCAGATAGGCTCAGCGATTCGTAGCCGCGCGCTGCCTATGTTGGCCCTGCTGGGCGGCAATATCGCGTTGGCGCTGGGGCCGTGGTTGGTGCGGCTGGCCGATACAGGGCCAGTTTCGGTCGGTTTCTGGAGGCTTGCCCTGGCTTTGCCTTTCCTTGCGCTCATCGCGCGGGCGAATTCCCAGCGCCTTGTTGGTATCAGCCGTCGCACTGCGGCGTTGGTCCTGTTGGGCGGCGTGTTCTTCGGACTGGACATTGCAAGTTGGCACATCGGCATTGGTGAAACGCGACTGGCGAATGCGACCTTGTTTGGCAATTCAGGCAGCATCATCCTGATGATCTGGACATTCATTGTCCTGCGCCGCCTGCCGCAAGGGCGCGAGTGGCCTGCCATCGTGGCGGCGCTGGCAGGGGCTGCGATACTGCTGGCGCGGTCCATGGAAATTTCGCAGACCAATTTCGTGGGCGATTTTTTCTGCCTGATCGCCGGGTTGCTTTATGCCGGATATCTGCTGCTGTTGCAGGATGCCCGCAAGGAATTGGGCGGCTGGGCCCTGCTGACCCTGGCTGGTCTGGCAAGCACGCCAATCCTGCTGATGACCGCGCTGACGCTGGGAGAACCTTTCTGGCCGACTGACTGGACCCCGGTGGTGATCCTGGCGCTATCAAGCCAGATCATGGGACAGGGGCTTCTGGTTTATGCGCTGCGCCATTTTACGCCTCTGATCATTGGCATTGCCCTGCTGACCCAGCCAGCGGTTGCAGCATTGGTGGGCTGGCTGGCCTTCGATGAAGTGCTGGTGCCGATGGATTACGCGGGCATCGTTCTTGTGGGTAGCGCGCTGGTGCTTGCCAAGGCGGCATCACCGCGTGTGCGGGCATAGCAGGCCCTTATCCCATCGCCGTAAAATGCTTCAGAAACTTGCTATAACGGTACTCTACCATATCGAGATCAGGGCCTGACAAGGCAAGGCGCGCTTGCGAGATGAGCTGGACGCCGTGTTTATGTACCAATGCCCGGCGCTGGGGATGCTGAATAGGCACTGCGGCATTTTCCAGCACCTCCAGCATTATTTGAGTCGCGCTGACGCTGGTGGCCACGCCGCTGCGGATCGAACCAAAGCCGCGATTGGTGAAATGTTCAAAATCATCGGGACGCGGGATCACGGGGCAATCATCGGAATCGTCTCCGCAGATATCCTTATGCAGATCGCGCCGGCCGATTTCGGCTGTCGCGGCGCCCAGCCAGTGAAGTGCGGTAATTGCAGTGAAGGGATCGTTGATGCCGGGGGATAGCGCGCGCAGGCCTATTTCGACCAGTTCATCCATCAGGAATTGCGGATCCTGCTCGGGCGTGCGCGTCGGGCCGAGGGTGAAGCATTTCAGGAGATCTGCTTTCACCCCCTCCACGCCATCATCTCCATCAAATCCTGTCACTTTTACCAATGGCAGGTCGCGATGGACGAAATCCCCTGTTCGCACTATCAGCGAAATGGTTATCTCATGTGTGCGGGCACATTCGACAAGCTCCGTGAAATCGATCAACTGAACATAGCCAGTGCCCTGAGCTGTCACTTCTTCGCCGGCTTCCGACTCCCTTGCATCGCGCAGGTCATTTTCGATCGGATATGTCGTCCTGATAGATTCAAGCAGCCGCGATCCGATCCCTTCCAACACCTTGTTGATGCGGATGGAGGACGGGATGTGGTTGAGGAAGAATACCAGCACCACAACGCAAAGGCCCAACATCGCATAGGCAACCAATAGTGATAATTGCGGCACAAAGCCAGGTAGGGCGGTTGCAGCAGCATCGGCTGCGGAAGAGGCGGATTCGTCCTCTGCCCTTACGCTGCGCAACACGATCAGCGCATAAACGAAACTGGCGATAAAGGTCGCCAGCGAAAGCTGATTCCCGCGATCTTCCATGAAATTGGTCAGCAGGCGTGGGCCGTAATTGCCGCTGGCATAGGCAACGGCGGCAATGGTGATCGAAAACACCGTAGCCGCCACCCCGATCATGGAGCCCGCCATTACGGTGAGCATATCCGACGCGCCCTTGGGACGCGCGGGGATGATCCAGCTTATTTCATTCAGGAATTCGGCAAATCCTGCGCGGTCAAGATAGATCATCGTGAGCGCGAGAGCCGCAGCGAAAATGGAAAACAGCGCCGGATAGAACCAGTAATTGGCGTTAAGGCGTGCCCAAAGAAATTTGATTTCGGCTTTCATGCAGCCCCAACATCATAGGCAATCAAATGCGGCTCAATCGCCATCAGGATCGCCAAGATCACCCTTGCCAATAGTGCCGCTGGCCATTTCCAGCATCTTGTCGAGGCTGGCCTTGGCTTTCAGCCGCAATCCTTCCTCTATCTCGATACGCGGTTCGAGGTCACGCAGGCACAGGTAAAGCTTTTCAAGATTGTTGAGCGCCATATACGGGCAGATATTGCAATTGCAGTTGCCGTCCGCCCCCGGTGCGCCGAGGAAGGTTTTTTCGGGCAGCGCCTTTTCCATCTGATGGATGATATGCGGCTCTGTCGCTACGATCAGCGTGTCGCCGGGGAAGGTCTTGGCATATTGCAGGATGGAGCTGGTCGAACCTACGTGATCGGCATGGTCAATGATATGCGGCGGACATTCAGGATGCGCTGCGATGGGCGCATCGGGATGCTGCGCCTTCAGTTTCAGTAATTCCTTTTCGCTGAAAGCTTCGTGTACAATGCACACGCCCGGCCATAACAGCATGTCGCGATCAAACTTGCGGTTGAGAAAGCCGCCCAGATGGCGGTCCGGACCGAAGATGATCGGCTGGTCCTCAGGGATTTGTGAGAGGATTGTTTCGGCACTGGAACTGGTGACGATCACGTCCGACAGTGCCTTCACTTCTGTCGAACAATTGATGTACGTCAGCGCGATATGATCGGGATGTTTTTCGCGAAAGGCGCGGAATTTGTCGGGCGGGCAACTGTCTTCAAGACTGCACCCTGCATCCATATCTGGCAGAACCACGATTTTTTCGGGGCTGAGAATCTTGGCGGTATCGGCCATGAATTTCACCCCGCAAAAGGCGATCACATCGGCATCGGTTTCCGCTGCCTTGCGCGATAATTCCAGCGAATCCCCGACAAAATCGGCAAGATCCTGCAATTCGGGTTTCTGGTAGTAATGAGCCAGGATCACGGCGTTGCGTTCCTTGCGCAGACGGTCAATTTCTGCACGCAGATCTAGTCCTGCAAGGCTGGTGGGCTGGTCGGTCATGCTGATTTTCCTGTCGAATACATTATCTGCTTATAGCCGCAGTTGCGCGGCTGGCGAGGGCTTAGCCGCTTGTTTCCGGGCTATCGTCAGCGAAGCGCACGGTCACCTGCACATCGCCGTAACCTGCAACCTGCAAGGGTATCGCGAGGTTTTGCCGCACAGCATCGCGCGCGGCAGTGCGGGCAAGCGCCATCACTTCGGGATTTTTTGCAAAGTCACGCGCACGGCGGGCGGCGACATCGGAATTGCTGCGACTGAGCGATACAGATGCGTCCCGGCTGACATACAGACCATCAGTGAAATAGCGTGCCTGTCCTTCATGGATATTGGGCGTGGAAACGGTAAGGCCGGGTAATTCAACATTCAGCGTCTGACTGGCGGCATCCCATGCGAAATCGGCGCGGTCCATGCCTGACAGATCTAGGCGGTACTCCACCGTTGCGGGCACAATCATGGCCTGACGCGATTGCAGCGCATCAATTTCCAGCGGCCCTATGCTTGGGGTAGACGTGCTTTCGGCAACCACATCGAAGCGCGACGAAAACACTGTTAGCGAATTCTGCTTTTCGAAGGTCAGCATTGCGCTGCCGACAATGTCACCGTGATCCTGCGGGCCCCATTTCTCCCATGCCAGCCAGACCAGCGCGGCAGCCATCAGGCCGATGACAATCCAGACGCCGACACCTGTGGAGCGCGCGAACCCTTCATCAGCCACGGCAACGCGCGACATTTCATCCTGTTTTAGTTGATTGCCCATATATCTTCTGAACAAACAACCGTGCCGCTGCGTTCCAATTGCTGCAGATGCGCCAGCACGCTTTGTCCGGCTGCTGGCCAAAGGCCCTCATCCACGCCCTTATACATGATAGGCACCATTGCGGCGATGCTGCGCGGTTCTTCAGCCAGAAGCCGCATTATCTGCCGTTCGCGGGCGCGGCGATGGCCAACCATGCCGCGCACCAGCTGGCGCGGCTTTTCAACCGCAGGCCCGTGGGCGGGATAATAGATGCGATCTTCGCGTGTATAAAGCAGTGCCAGACTTGCGAGGTAATCGCCCATATCGCCATCGGGTGGCATAACCACGCTGGTTGACCATCCCATAACATGGTCGCCGGTGAACAGCGCATCGCTTTCCTCCAGGGCGAAGCACAGATGGTTCGATGTATGACCGGGCGTGGCCAGGGCGCGCAGCGTCCAGCCGGTGCCGGTCATTGCCTCGCCATCATCGAGCACGCGGTCAGGCGCGTAGTCCTGATCAAATGGGGCATCTGCGCGCGGCGCATCGGAATGGATGTGGAGCGGGGCACAGCCTATGATGGGCGCACCGGTCGCTTCGGCCAGGCCGCGTGCGGCGGGAGAGTGATCGCGGTGGGTATGGGTGCACATGATTGCGGCCACGGACCTGCCAGCAATGGCGCGGGTCAGCGCCTCAATGTGCTGAGCATCGTCAGGGCCGGGATCGATCACGGCCAGATCCGTGGTCCCGACCAGATAGGTTTGCGTGCCAGTGTAGGTGAAGGGCGAAGCATTGGCCGCCAGCACGCGCGCTATCAGAGGCTCGATCTGCTCGACATCGCCTGTTGGCCAGGGTTGCGGTGGCATAGACATACTGGGCATATGGAGAACCAAAAGAGGATTGCCAATGACAGAAACATCTATCCTTGTCCTTGACGAAGGTACCACCAGCACTCGCGCGATGCTGTTCGGGCGGGATGGCGCATTGCACGGGGTCGCGCAGGAAGAACTGGATCAGTATTATCCGCAGAGTGGCAGGGTAGAGCATGACGCGGGCGAGATTTGGGCCAAGACCCTGAAATGCGCGCAGGCGATGGTGGATCGGGCAGGCGGCGCCGGAAATATCGCAGCCATCGGTATCACCAACCAGCGCGAAACGGTGGTGGCCTGGGACAATTCGACCGGAGAGCCGCTGACCCGCGCGATCGTCTGGCAGGATCGTCGCACCACGCCTTTTTGCGCAGAGCTGAAAGGCGCGGGTCACGAAAGCCTCGTGCGGAAGAAAACCGGCCTGCTGCTGGACCCCTATTTTTCCGGCACGAAAATGCGCTGGATGCTAGATAATGTGGTCGAGGTTCGGGATGCGGCGGAACGCGGCAGGCTGGCATTCGGAACCATCGAAAGCTGGCTTATATGGAAGCTGACAGGCGGAAATACGCATATTTGTGATGCTAGTAACGCCAGCAGAACCTTGCTGATAGCGCTGGACGGAGCCGGTTGGGACAATGAATTGTGTGACCTCTTCGGCGTACCGCGCGCCGCATTACCCAAAATCGTCGATTGTGCAGGGCAACTTGCCAGCACCGCGCCAGACATATTGGGCTGCTCCATTCCCATTTGCGGCATGGCAGGCGACCAGCAGGCTGCAACGATAGGACAGGGGTGCCTTTCGCCCGGAGATACCAAGGCGACCTATGGCACTGGCGCTTTCGTGCTCGGCAATACCGGCAAAAGCGTGCCCCGCTCCGAAAACCGAATGCTGGCCACCGTGCTTTATCAGCTTGATGGCGAACGGTGCTATGCACTGGAAGGCGCTGTCTTTGTGGCCGGAAGCCTGATCAAATATCTGCGCGATACGCTCGGCCTTATAGAAAGTGCGGAGGAGACGGAGGAACTGGCTAGCTCCATTCCCGATAATGGCGGGGTCGTGGTGGTGCCGGCGCTCTCTGGTCTTGGCGCGCCTCACTGGCTGCCCGAAGCGCGAGGCATTATTTCAGGATTGGGGTTTGATACAGGCCGCGCGCATATTGCCCGAGCATCGCTGGAATCAATGGCACATCAGACACGCGATCTGGCAAATGCCTTCGCCGCCGATGATGCCGCCTGGACTTCGCTTCGGATAGATGGCGGCATGGCCCAAAACAGCTGGATGGCGCAGGATATTGCCGATCTGCTAGGATTGCCCGTCACCCGCCCTGCTTTTGTGGAAACGACAGCGCTGGGCGCGGCAATGCTGGCAGCGGTCGGATGCGGCTGGCACGCTTCGCTTGCGGAGGCGGTGTTAGCGATGATTGGTGAGACACAGACGTTCGAACCGGCGATGGAAGATTCTGTAAGATCGCAGCGGATTGCGCGATGGGACGCAGCATTGGCGAAAGTGTAACGGCCTAATTGCTGGCGAACGCGCGGCCCAGCTTTTGCCTCAGCTGATGGACTTCGCCCGAACCCAGTGCAATGTCACTTGTTTCATCGGTCTCAGACCGCAATTGCCAAGACTTGTCCAACCGTTCCACACGGGCAAACAAATTGCGGCTGCGCGCGATCACCAAGCGGGCAAGCGGATCAAGAAGCGCTACCTGCGCTGGATCACTTTCAGGCTGTGCAGATGGCAGGCGGCCATTGCGCTGCAATTGCATTGCGCTCAATTCACCTGAGAAAAATGCCTTGTGGTTGAGGAGCCAGGCCATGGCATGCATCAACCGCGTTGTGGCGCGCAGCGCTTCGCGCGACAGAACGATTTGCGTCTCTGCCCCGGCTGACCCGACACCAGGACTCCAGTCATCGGCCTCAAATACCGTCCGCGCCTCTTCTGTGAGGTCAAGAGCCTCCTCATAGACAGCGTCGACGATTGCCGGTGTAATAGTATCGGTGCAGGTCATGATAATCCATGGCTAGTCTCAATCGCGTTACTGCACCAGATGTAAGTTATTCGACTCATCCTAAGAAAAGCCCGTGTCCCGGACTTGGACAGATCAGGCAATGATGTCCGGCGTCAGATAGTCTGCAATAATGGCGATCTGATCTCGCAAGTTGAGTTTCCGCTTTTTCAGACGGGCTACCTGCAACTGGTTGGACCCATCGCTGTTTTCCAGCACACGGATAGCAATATCGAGGTCGCGATGCTCGGTCTCCAATGCAGCAAGGCGCTTGATCAGCTCGGTTTCCGCCACGCGAAGATGTCCGCCATTGGTTCCATACTTCTCCCTCTCCTACCCGCACGACTGGCGCAAGAGGCATCTCATCGCCATGCGATTTGTCGAAATGTACTTTCTGTGGTTTGATAACAAATGCGGCGCTCGTTGCACATGGCGAGTCGCTGCCCGGCGGGGTGAGTGATTGCCCTGTTACTGGTCCGGCTATCAGCTCAGATGGTAAGGAGACGAGCATATGGATACTTCGCATGTCAGCGCCCTCGAAGAAAAGCACCGGGGGCTGGAAACCCGGCTCAGGGATGAAATGAACAGGCCGGCACCGGACAATTCGAGGATCCAGGCACTCAAGAAGCAAAAACTGCGCATCAAGGAAGAAATCGCGCATCATTGATGTTGTGAGAAAGCTATCGCACCCCGGTATTTTACATGCCGGGGCGACTTGCAAACGCGCGGGCGTGCTATAGTCGGGTATTATGTCCGCCTTTTCTGCCGCACGATCCATTTTGACTTCGCTTCACGAGGTCATGGCCGCGCGCACGCATGCGCAGGCGAAGCTGAACCAGGTCGTCGAGATCATTGGCGAATCGCTTCATAGCGAAGTGTGTTCGATTTACCTGCTGCGCGAAGGCATGTTGGAACTGTACGCAACGCGCGGCCTTAACCAGGCGGCGGTTCATGTCACCCGGCTTGGTGTGGGCGAGGGCCTGACGGGCGCGATAGCCCAGAATATCGAGACGCTGAACCTTGACGAGGCGGCGACCCATCCTGAATTTCAATATCGATCCGAAACGGGGGAGGAAAATTTCCACTCTTTTGCTGGCGTGCCTATAGTCCGTAGAGAACGAGCTATTGGCGTTCTGACCATTCAGCATGTCGATCCCCGCAAATATGAAGAGGTGGAGATCGAGGCTCTACAAACGGTCGCAATGGTGCTGGCCGAACTGATCAACAATGCCGGTCTGGCAGATGAGGAAGGGCTGGGCGGGTCGACAGAGGCGCGAACCGGGCAGGAATCGCTGGATGGACTGAAGCTGGTTGCCGGACTTGCTATTGGGGAGGCCGTGTTTCACCAGCCGCGCATCCAGATCGAGCAAACCGTTGCCGAAGATATCGAGGCAGAACGCCAGCGCGTCTATCTCGCCTTTGATCGCATGCGCGAGCAGATTGATACCATGACCAACCAGGCCGAATTTGGCGTGGATGGGGAGCATGGCCAGGTGCTCGAAACATACAAGATGTTCGCCTATGATGAAGGTTGGTCGCGGCGCATTAACGAAGCGATCGATTCCGGCCTGACAGCCGAAGCGGCCATCGAACGGGTGCAGCAGCGTACGCGGATGCGGATGCGGGCGATTTCCGATCCATTATTGCGCGATCGGATGCACGATCTGGAAGATCTTTCGAACCGGCTGATCCGTATCGTGTCCGGCCAGCTTGGTACTGCAGCGCAAAAAGGTCTGGCGCGCGATTCCATTCTGGTCGCCAAGAATCTGGGCCCGGCCGAATTGCTCGAATATGACAAGCGGCGGCTGAAAGGTGTGGTTCTCGAAGAAGGCTCGCTTACGGCGCATGTCGTCATCCTGGCGCGTGCCATGGGCATTCCGGTCGTCGGCCGCCTGCGCAATGTGCGTGGGTTGGTGCGAGATGGGGATACGATCCTGGTCGATGGTGATGCGGGCAAGGTAACGCTGCGTCCTGGCCAGGGCGTTACCTCCGCCTTTCAAACGCGCTTTACCCGCAGCAGGGAAAAGCAAGCATCCTATGCCAAGCTGCGCGAGGTCGAACCATTTACCCGCGATGGCAAGCGGATCAACGTGATGATGAATGCAGGCCTGCGTGATGATGTCGCCATGCTGGCCATGACGGGGGCCGACGGTATCGGGCTCTATCGGACTGAATTTCAGTTCCTCGTATCGGCCGCCTTGCCGCAACGCGAACGTCAGGCGCGGCTTTATCGCGATGTGCTGGAAGCGGCCAATGGCAAGAAGGTGGTGTTTCGCACCGTCGATATTGGCGGCGATAAATCCCTCCCCTATCTTTCCAGCGAAACCGCCAAGCTTGATGAAAACCCGGCCATGGGCTGGCGCGCGCTGCGCCTTGCGCTTGAACGCGATGGCTTGATGAAGGCCCAGGCCCGCGCATTGCTCGAAGGCGCGGCTGGCTACGAACTCAACGTCATGTTCCCAATGGTGTCTGAACCATGGGAGTTTGATGCAGCCAAGGATGTGTTTGACCAGCAATTGGCGTGGCTCAAGACCCGCAAGGCGCAATTGCCCAGCGCGATCCGCTATGGCGTAATGCTCGAAGTGCCCTCACTTGCCGAGATGCTGGACCAGTTACTGCCGCGCCTGTCTTTTATCTCGATCGGCACGAATGATTTGACGCAGTTCCTCTTCGCCGCTGACCGGGCGAACCCGATGCTGGCGGAACGCTATGACTGGCTCAGCCCGTCGATCCTGCGTTTTCTCTCACGGGTGGTGAGCAATTGTGAAGGTGAGCAGGTAGATCTTGGCGTGTGCGGCGAAATGGGCGGCCGGCGACTGGAGGCGCTGGCGCTGATCGGGCTGGGCATCCGCCGCCTTTCGATTACCCCTGCAGCGGTCGGCCAGATAAAAGAGCTGGTGCGCAAGGTGGACACACGCGAAATTGGCGATGCGATGGACGGCTGGCTTGCGTCACCCCCGCTTGATATGCGGGTTGCGTTGCAAGCTTGGGCGAAAGCGCATTCAATCGAAGTCGATTAGCTATTGCGTTGCACAATTGCTTGACTTGACAGGCGATGGCCCCTTTCAGGGTATATTGGGTTTGCGATAGACCCAGCCCCCCCAACGCTGGAGCGGACATGTCCGACGACAAAGTTCTTGAAGACCAGACAGTAGCCTCTGCTGAACCGCAAGGCATTGGCCCGCAACTGCGCGCAGCGCGCGAGGCGAAAGGTCTCAGTATAGACCATGTCGCTGCCGAAACGCGCATATCAAAGCGCCATATCGAACATATCGAAGCCGGCGATTTCGATCTGCTGCCTGCGCGCACCTACGCTGTCGGCTTTTCGCGCACGCTCGCCAAGGTGGTCGGTCTGGATCAAAACGATGTTCTCGCTATGGTCCGCGCAGAACTCGATGCCGAGCATCCGCGTGAACATTCTGGCGCGGCAGGCTCTGGCACGAAGTTCGAACCGGGCGACCCTGCGCGGGCACCGGGTGGCAAGCTGGTGTGGTTTTCGCTGTTTGCAGTCGTCCTGCTGCTGATCGGCATATTCTTTGCTGCCCGTGTGCTGTTCTCACCCGCAGCAGAATTGCCGCGCCTGACCGATGAGGAGGCCGAGCAGGTCGCCGCGGCAGGGGTGGACGCTGATGCGCAGGCTGGCAATGGCACTCAGCAGGCGATCGATCCGGCAGGCGAGGTCGTATTCACCGCAGAGGGAGAAGCATGGGTCCGCTTCTATGACGCGCAGAACCGTGTGTTGACCGAACGGACGATGCAGGAAGGTGAGAGTTTCACCATCCCTGCCACAGCCGAAGGCCCGCGCATTATAACAGGTCGACCGGATCTGTTGGCCATCACCATTGGTGGTCGCAATGTTCCCAAGCTTTCGGAAGAGCTGGAAACCCTATCTGATGTCGAGGTTTCAGCAGCAGCCCTGCTGGTGCGGGAGGGGGCTACGGCGCCCAATGCTCCGCAAACTGCCACCACGCCCGAAAACTGAGTTTATGCGTCGCCGGCACAATCGGCGATTAGCCGTGAATAAGCGAATTTGCCTGCTTTAACGGCGTCGTTAATCATATATCTTGCCGCACCATGGCAGGGACGCTTGCATATTTGCATACTTGAGGAGATCCGTGGCGATGAAATGGAAAAGCGCAGGTGGAGCCGTGACAATCGGCACACGGGGGCGCAATACGTTCGCAGGGGCAATCGGCGTAGCACTGGTGCTGGTCGCAACCCCCGCAGCAGCGCAGTCCGATGCACGGCTTACCCGTCTTGAGCAGCAGATCAACGCACTGCAGCGCGCAGTTTTTCCAGGCGGAGATGAACGTTTTTTTCAGCCGGAAATCACGCCTGAAGCGCGGGTCGATAGCCAAACCGTCAATCCGCCAGCGACCACGACTGCGCTGACAGATGTTCTCGCGCGGCTTGATGCGATGGAAACGCAGCTTGCACGGTTGACCGCTGCGACCGAGGTGAACCAGAATGCTCTTGCCACGCTGGAAGCGCGATTGGTGAACCTTGAAGGTGGGTCGCCAGATCTTGCAGCCGCGACGCCCGCGCCTACTGGCACCATACCCGTGCCCGATGAACGGGTAGAACTGCCGGCCAGCAGCAACACCTCGCAGGCGCAGGCCAGTTCGGGCACCAATGGCGCAACCGCTCCCTCACCAGAACGGGTTGCAGCGGTGCAGGCTATTGTGAAGCCTGCAACGGGCGATGCGGGCGATGATGAATATACCTATGGCTTCCGCCTGTGGGATGCTGGTTTCTATCCCGAAGCGCAGCAGCAGCTTGCCCTGTTCGTTGAACGCTATCCCAACCACTCGCGCACCACCTATGGCCGCAACCTTCTGGGTCGCGCCTTTCTCGATGCGGGCGATCCGCGTTCCGCCGCGACGCATTTCTTCGAGAACTATCAGGCTGACAAACGCGCCGCTCGTGCGCCGGACAGCCTGCTTTATCTTTCACAAAGCATGATTGCGCTTGGCGATACCCGCCGTGCCTGCATCGCGCTGGCCGAATTCGGGGACGGATATCCGGCACTGGCAGTAGGGCGTTTGCAATCGATGTATGATGGGCTGCGTGGCCGGGTCGATTGCGATTGATCCGGCGCTCGTCGCCAGGGCCAAGGACGCTTTAGGTTTACCTGACGGCGAGCGTATCGGCCTTGCCGTAAGCGGCGGACCGGACTCCATGGCAATGCTCCTGCTGGCGCATGCTGCCATCCCCGGTCGTTTTGAAGTTGCGACCGTTAATCACGGCCTGCGGCCAGAAGCAGCGGAAGAATGCCAGCTGGTCGTAGCCGCCTGCCGGGCGCGCGATGTTCCATGCGAAGTGCTGCGTGTCACCGTGGAAGACGGCAACCTCCAGGCAGAGGCGCGTCACGCCAGATATGGTGCTTTGCTCTTCTGGGCTGTCAGGCGCGGGCTGGGCAGTATCGCAACTGCGCACCACATGGATGATCAGGCTGAAACCCTGCTGATGCGCCTTAATCGGGGCAGCGGGTTGATGGGCCTTTCTTCCATCCGGCAACTCCGATTGCTGGACTATGCGAACAAAAAAGTTCGGCTTATCCGACCCTTTCTTGCATTTCGGCGAAGTGAACTTGCGGGCCTGCTGGAACAGGAAGGCGTTGCCGTGGCCTACGATCCGAGCAATAGGGATGAGCGGTTTGACCGTGTGCGCATGCGTAAGGCGATTGCCGCGGCAGACTGGCTTGATGTGGCGGCGATAGCCAATTCCGCTTGCCACCTTGGCGACGCCGCCGATGCTGTTGCCTGGGCTGCCATGCGAGAGTTCAAAGAGAATGTGCGTAAGGAAAAAAACGCCTTCCGCTACACCGGATCGCCCCGATCGGCACCCCGGCAAATCCAGCTTTTCGTAGCTGCCCGGATATTCGGACAGATGAATGCGCACCCTCGCGGTGGCCAGCTGGATCAACTGATTGCTGGTCTTGCGCGTGGCAAGGGCGGGAATGTTGGCGGAGTGCTCGTCACTCTGGACGGAGAAGAATGGGTGTTCCAGCCCGAACCGGCCCGAACCTCGACCTGATCAGCTTGAGTGATCCAGCGAACCGCCCACGCTGGTTCGCACTCCGTCCGTGATGATCACGACATCGCCAGTTTGCGCGATGTCATACAGGCGGCTGACGAATTCATCTGGTACGCCAATGCAGCCGTGGCTGGCATAGCCCAATTCAACTGTAGAGCCGCCGTGAATGGCAATGCCATCCCATGTCAGGCGCAATGTCCAGGGCATGGGGGCGTTGTTGTATTTCTCCGATACATTGTGGCGTTCCTTGGTCAGGATCGGGAACACGCCCGTCGGGGTCGGATGGCTATCCGTGCCAAGCAATGCGGCTGCCGCCCCGATTTCATAACCATCACGAAATACCGAGATAACCCGCGCCTGCAAATCAACCGTCACGACCAGAGAGCCATCGGGAATGCCCTCATCATCCCAATGCCATTCGCCATAACGGATCGGGCCGTTGATCGGCAGGACGCGCTTGATGACAAAGGGGTTTTCCGGATCATAGGCTGGCACACCCTGCACCACGGCATTCGCAACATAAGGGCGATCTTCCGAAGCCACCGGATCATTGCCATAAAACTGCGCATCGCCAAGGCCGGGAGAGGATGCCTTTTGAACGTCGTTGGTTACCGTTTCTTCTTCCACAAGCACATCGCTGGGGGTGAGAACGAGCCGGTCATCGCTCTGCCTGGTCAGGGGATCTTCCAATAGGACGGTCGCCCCGTGAATGACCGACACGCCAAGCGCCACGCCAAGAATCCATTTTATGCCCGTGTTCATTCCGCAGATCTTAGGCACCCGGCCATACAACTTCCATCGTTCAGAGGCGCCGCGTCCCGATGTGAGACGCGGCGCGCCGGCGATGTTATTGTCACCCGTCAGCCATGCGCGCCGAATATATTAGAGATCGCGGTCGAAATGCGCAGTGACAGCTTATGGGCGCGCTCGATCGGGTCAATGAAGTCCCGATGGATCGCCTCATACCCCTCGTCCGCGCCATCGGGCCAGTCGGTCGCTTCGTTGAGATCAAAGCGAGTGATGCGCGGGAAGCTGGTGGGATAGGCGCGGCGCAATTGGGCCAGCGCATCTTCCACCCGCAGTGTAAACACCATTTCCAGCACATCATCGCGCGAAACATCATTGGCACGGCTGAATACCGGCACGCTGACCGCGCGGATGAACATCGCCTGGAAAAGGGTGATGCGCAGGGCCTGCAATATGCCGATCATCCGGCGCTTGTCTTCGCGCCCCTCGATCGGCGCTTCATCGGGCACGAAATCGAGCAGGCGGTGCAGCTTCATTGCATCCACACGCAGGCGGCTGGCAAGGCGGCGGAACACGCCGACACGGTCATCCTTCACCAGATATTCTGACAGGCTCTCACATGCCGTCGTCAGGTTTTTTTCAGTTCCGCGATAGGGGCGGCTGGCCCAATATGCGGAATTAAACAGTTCGCCATAGGCCGCCACTGTCTTGACGCTGGCAAGGGCGTTGGCAGCGCGCACCAGACGTACCAATTCACGGCCGCGCGGACTTTCGACCAGCATGGCTGCGATTTCTTCGTAATTGCCTTCTGCAGCATGGCCGATCCCGGCGATGACATTCACCGGATAGCCAAGCTGCTGCAGGATGGCATTGTGCGGAATGGCGCGGATCTGCCGGAGGCTCATCTCACGATCAGCGGAAAGATCGCTCTGCCGGCGGCTGACGCGGCTGCCGGTGGAATTCAGCAGACCAAGCCCAAAGGCGGTGATGGCACGGCTATATGTGCGGCTTTCCAGATGTTCGCGCTGATGATCCTTAATCGCGCGATAAAAATCGAGGCTGAGATCGGTGCGCTGATAGAATGGGTCTTTCGGCACATCCTTGTCCGTTTCGGAAGGGCGCAGGCAGGCGATACGGGTCAGCGTGGCGCGCGCCAGTTCGGGCGTTGCAAACCACAGATAACCGTCGCCGCCCTGAAAACTGACTTCGGGTTCCAATGCCACACCGGCGCGGGCGAAGCGCCGCTTTGCCCAGGGACTGAGAGGCCAATCGAGTCGGTCCGCCATATTGTTGGGATGCGCGCCGCGCCCCATGCTTTCACCATGCGTGTTAAAAATCAGCGCGGCGACATCGGACATTCCATTGGCCTTCATTGCCACTGCAAGCCGACCCTGCAACCGCTCTATTGCGAGACTGGCGGGCACCTGTCCGACAAAGCGGCCAGCATCCGAAAAGCCGGTCTGGATGGCCACGCGTCCGCGTTTGCGGGCATAATCGCGATAGACTTCCTCTGCGAGCAATTCATCGAGGAAGCGTCCCCCATGCTCCAGCGCACTTTCGGTTTCGAACAGCGGTGAAACATCGACCTGATCCGCAATGCCGAACAGCTTGGCAAAATAGAGTGCGGAAAGGACCGTGGCGGGTTCCTCGCACTCTGCCACCAGCATGCGGATTGGCGCATCGGCGTCCACATGCTGGAGTATCTGGGCCATCGCGAGGAACTGGCGGATGGCGGTCGAAGCCTCAATTGCCAGTGCACCGAAATTGCTACGCCGAGGATCGACATCCGCAATTGCACGGCGCAGATGGACCACCGCACCCTTGCTGGCGAGGTCGAGATTGCCTTCGGGGTCAATCCGGCGACGGATGGCGTTGTGCAGCTGTTTGGCATTCACGCGGAAATGGATCCAGCCCATTCCAAGGCCATCAGCGCGCATGGCGGCGGCCAGCGTTTTGAGCACGATTGCGCGCGCAGCATCATCACAATTGCGCGCTTCTTCTTCAAGCTTGGAGATGTGCTGGGAAAGCGAGAGGAGCTTGCGCGGATCACTCGCGGTCAATCTGTTGGCCGCTATGGACAGGGCGGCCGGATCGGACAGATCGGCGGCAAAATCCTGCGCCCGCTCGGCAGCATAGGCCGCTTCTGCACGCATTTCTGCCAACATGGGGTGGTCTGCGTCTATGGCTTCAAGCGAAGCGGTATAACGTTGCAGCCGTTCAGCCTTCTCGCTGAGCCGGAAGCCGACAGAATTGGACCATGTGATGTCGGTCCGCCCATCCATGTCATAACCTACCCAGCTGGCGAAACGGAAGGGCAGGGGGGTGATGTCGTGCCATTCATCGGGCCAGTTATCGCGGGCATGGGACAGCAGCTGCGAAACGATGGAGTCGCGGGCATCCTGCGCATGGGCGATGGCCCGCATGGCGCGTTCATGTTCATAGGAAAGGCTGACCTGTGGCCGTTCGCCACCAACAATTGTTTTGTCGATTTTGGCATTCTGGCAGGCTGCCGTCGCGACCGCTTCAGATTGGTCTGGCGTAAGCAGAAATGTTGGGTGCGCGGTGAAGACAGCATGCAGGCAGGGGCGTTCCCAGCGATTGCGAAAGGCGGTGAAATCGCCTGCACCGAGGCTTTCGGCCAAGGCTGCTTCATTGCTGCTGTCATCCAGCGGCTGCACCATGCGGGATAGGCGCGATGCGCGTTCGCCCAGGGCGGCAACTTCGAGATCCGCGATCACGTTTTCAATATCGTTGAGCGACAACTCGCCCGCTTCCAGCTGGCGCGACAAATCATGAGCGAGTTGGAAAACCGGGTTGAAGAGGGGCGTTTCCGTCGTGCGGCCATGGAGCTCCCGCAGGCGCTCATCCAAATATGCGATATCCATTATTTGATCATTCCTGATGCTTCGCGTGCCAGCTTTGCGATGTCCTCGGGCGAGGCGTCAGCCGGGGCGACCCAGCTGCCGCCGACACACAAGACCTGTTTGAGGGCGAGCCAGTCCGGCGCATTCTCTGCCGAGATGCCGCCGGTCGGGCAGAATTTACACTGATAGAACGGGCCCATCAGGCTCTTGAGCGCGGGAATGCCGCCATTGGTCATAGCGGGAAAGAACTTGAAATGGGTGAGCCCCAGATCCATTCCGCGCATGATATCTGATGCATTGGCGACACCAGGCAAGAAAGGTGTTCTCGCCTTAATCGCAGCCTTGCCAAGGCTATCGGTCAGGCCGGGCGCAACGATGAATTCGCTGCCAGCGGCAAGCGCATCGTCCAATTGCTCCTCATTGGTTACAGTGCCTGCACCAACAATCGCACCGGGGACAAGGTTCATCCGCCGGATAGCGCCCAGCGCCTCCGGCGTTCGCAATGTCACTTCAAGGACAGTGAGACCCCCTTCGACAAGCGCTTCTGCCGTTTCGCGAGCATGCCCTACATCATTTACCACCAGCACCGGAATAACCGGGCCAAGCCGCATGATGCGATCAATCTCTGTGGGAGAATAGGATTTGGTATGGCTCATCTCTGGTCTCCGGTGTGTTGGAAGTAAGCGGCAGCGGCACCGAACAGGCCGGGCTGCGGATGGGTTATAAGCTTGACCGGAAGCGCCGCCATCAGACTTGCAAAGCGGCCCTTGGCGCGGAAACGTTCGGCAAAACCGGAACGCGGCAAATGGTCGCGCAAGCGATAGCCGAGACCGCCTGCAATCACGACCGCGCTTGCCCCTTGGGCCAGCGCAGTATCTCCTGCGACAGCGCCCAGAGACAGGCAAAACCGGTCTATTGCGGCAATTGCAAGACTGTCGGGACCGTCCATGCCAGCCTTCCAGATGGCAACATCGTCCTGCTCCCTGATCGCGCGTCCCTCCATCGCTGCAAGCGTGGCGTAAATATCAACGATAGCAGGGCCGGACACGACGCGTTCTGCCGAAACGCGCGTGTGGCGTTTTCTTAATCGCGCAAGGATTGCGTCTTCGACCGTATCGAGCGGGGAGAAATCGACATGGCCGCCTTCGGTCGCCTGAACATGGGTAAAGCCTGTTCCGTCACGCCACAGATGCGCCACGCCAAGGCCTGTCCCGGGACCGATCACGCTAATCGTCCCGCTTTCGGGAAGCGGTTCTGCAGGGCCTGTCAGATGAAGGAAATCTTCTGCCGGAGCGCGAGCC
The DNA here is from genome assembly GCF_001077815.2 of Aurantiacibacter atlanticus. GTDB lineage: Bacteria > Pseudomonadota > Alphaproteobacteria > Sphingomonadales > Sphingomonadaceae > Alteraurantiacibacter > Alteraurantiacibacter atlanticus. The sequence continues at coordinate 1,007,674 of NZ_CP011310.1, forward strand.
ACTGCATGGGCAACCGCCTCAAAATCATTCACCAGGATGTAATGATCCACCCCCAGCATTTCTGGCATCGTGGAAGGGCGGATGATCCAGGGATTATTTGTGAAACGGATAACGGTGTCTGGGTCTTCAGCATCGTCCACCGATCCGGCAATCGCCATTGCCAAGCGAGGCGGCAGCTTGCCCTTGCGCGCCCTGTAATCTTCCCATGCTGTCTGGAAGCTGGCGTGATCATCGGTGTTGAGAGTGATCGGATCGTCCAGTGAGATATTGCCGTCGCCAGAGCATGTTGCAATGGCAAAGCGGGCATGCGTCCCGCCGATATCGAGGGTGACGATTTCGGTCGTATTATCCCGCCCGCTCGCCGCCTTGTTTTCAATCTGGTCTGTCACATTCACAATCCGGCCGATGCAAGCATAGCGCTACCGCCCTTTTCCGCTTCGTCTGCCAGTGCGCGGAACATGGCGAACAGCTCGCGGCCCGTGCCGGTTTCCGGCACAGGATCGGGTGCAGCTGTCCGGGAGGAAAGATCGCCCGTGGTCGAAAGCTCTCCCGTGGCAGCACAGATCTTCACCACATCGCCATCTTGCAACAGGCTGAGCGGTCCGCCGCCCAAAGCTTCGGGCGAACAATGGATGGCGGCGGGAACTTTGCCCGATGCGCCCGACATGCGGCCATCGGTGACCAGTGCCACCCGGTAACCGCGATCCTGCAACACGCCCAGCGGCGGGGTCAGGCTATGGAGTTCGGGCATGCCATTGGCGCGAGGCCCCTGAAAGCGCACGACCACCACAATGTCGCGATCAAGTTCGCCCGCCTTGAAAGCGGCAGCAACATCGTGCTGGGTCTGGAAAACGCGGCAGGGTGCCTCCACCGTCCAGCGGTCCTTTTCAACGGCGGAGGATTTAAAGCAGGCACGGCCAAGATTGCCTTCGACAAGGCGCATTCCACCATCGGGCTGGAATGGCTCAGCCGCGGTCCGCAGCATGTCTGCATCGCCAGATGAGCCCACGTCGCGCCATGTCAGACCGGCATTGTCTTCGCCCGTTCCGTCCAGCCCCGGTTCCAAAGCGTAATCACCCATGCCGCGTTGGCGGCCCACGCCTATCACATCGCCATGCGCAAGACCTGCACCAATGAGCTCGCGGGTGACAAAGCCCATACCGCCTGCATTGTGGAAATGGTTCACATCGCCCGCGCCATTGGGATAGACACGCGCCAGCAATGGCACAGCAGAGCTGAGTTCTGACAGGTCGGTCCAGTCGATCTGCACACCTGCAGCGCGGGCGAAGGCCGGAATATGGATCGCGTGATTCGTCGAACCGCCGGTGGCAAGAAGGCCGACGGCGGCGTTAACGATCGCCTTCTCATCGACGCAATGGCCAAGTGGGCGATAATCATTTCCATCGGCATGCATGGCCGCCACGCGGTGAACAGCTTCGCGATCAAGCGCCTGGCGCAGCTTGGTGCCCGGTTGGATAAAGGCCGCGCCGGGAATGTGCAGGCCCATCAATTCCATCATCATCTGGTTGGAGTTGGCCGTGCCGTAAAAGGTGCAGGTGCCGGGCGAATGATAGCTGCCAAGTTCGCTATCAAGCAATTCGGCCCGGCTTGCCTTGCCCTCTGCATAAAGCTGGCGGACGCGCTGCTTTTCCTTGTTCGATACGCCCGAAGGCATCGGGCCGCTGGGGACGAAAACGGCGGGCAGATGGCCAAAGCGCAGCGCCCCGATAAGCAATCCTGGTACGATCTTATCGCATATGCCCAGCAGCAGCATCCCGTCATACATGGCGTGGGACAGCGCGATACCGGTGGCCATGGCAATGGCATCACGGCTGAACAGGCTGAGCTCCATGCCCGTTTCGCCTTGCGTAACCCCATCGCACATGGCTGGCGTGCCGCCTGCGACCTGTGCTGTGGCGCCGACTTCGCGAGCATAGATTTTCAACCGTTCGGGATAGCGTCCGTAGGGCTGATGCGCCGACAGCATGTCATTATAGGCGGTGACAACACCGATATTCGGGCCGCTATTGGCCTTTAACGCTTCCTGATCCTCCAGTGCGCCTGCAAAGGCATGTGCAAGGTTAGAGCAGCTTACTTGTCCGCGATCAGGCCGATTTTGTGCTTCGCGCTCAATCAGCGCGAGATAGTTTGCCCGGCCGGCCTTCGATTTCTCGATGATCCGATCAGTCACGCGGGCGATGGTGGGATGAAGGTTACTCATGCCAGCTTACTCCGTCACGTTCGGCAAGTGCGATAGCGGAACTTGGCCCCCAACTCCCCGCGCTGTAAGGTTTGGGTGCCTTGCCATCGGCTTCCCAATTGGCGCGAATGTTATCTACCCACTTCCACTGCGCCTCCACCTCGTCACGCCGAACGAACAGGGTCTGGTCGCCATTGATCAGGTCAAGCAGAAGGCGTTCATAGGCAATGCGCTTGTGCTTGCCGGTAAAGGCGTCGGGCATGGCGATATCCAGCGGCACTTCGCGCAATGTCATGCCTTCATGTTCGATACCCGGGACCTTGGCCATAAGCGACAGGCTGATGTTTTCTTCCGGCTGGATACCGATCACTAGCTTGTTCGGCATCAGGCGCGCGCCAGGAAAGATAGAATGCGGAACGCAGGCGAATTGCACCACGATTTCGGTCACGCGTTCGGGCAGGCGTTTGCCGGTGCGCAGGTAAAAGGGTACGCCTTGCCAACGCCAATTGTCGATATGGGTTTTGAGCGCCACAAAGGTTTCGGTATTGCTGTCGCTGCCCAACTCTTCGTCATAGCCGGGGACGATTACACCATCAGAAGCACCGCCGCGATACTGGCCGGTCACGCTCTCATTCGTTTCCACCGCTCTTAACGCGCGCAGCACCTTGACCTTTTCATCGCGCACGGAGCCTGCATCAAAACTGCTGGGCGGTTCCATGGCTACCAGCGCCAGCAATTGCAGCATGTGGTTTTGCACCATGTCGCGCAGCGCACCTGTATCGTCATAAAAATCGACGCGGCTTTCCAGCCCGACTGTTTCGGCCACGGTGATCTGCACATGATCGATATGCTGGGCGTTCCACAGCGGTTCGAACAGGATATTGGCAAAGCGCAGGGCGATGAGGTTCTGCACCGTTTCCTTGCCGAGATAGTGATCGATCCGGAAAATGCGTTCTTCACTGAAAGCTGCGGCTACTGCATCATTGATGGCGCAGGAACTTTCCAGATCAACGCCAAGCGGCTTTTCCAGGCAAATGCGTGAATTGGCGTCTGCCAAGCCGTGATCTGCCATGCCTTTGACCGTGGGCTGAAACAGGCTGGGCGCAGTGGACAGGAAGATTGCCACCTGCCGATCCTTTCCCACCTTGCCTGCCAGATCAGCATATCCTTCGGGCGTAGTTACATCGAGCTGGCTATAAGTTAGCCGGTTGAGGAAATCCGCCATTCCGCCGCGCCGGTGTGCAGGCAAGTGCTTCTCTACCGCCTCGCGAGCGAAATTGCGGAATTCGCTGTCCGAAAGCTCGGACCGTGCCGTGCCCACGATATGCAATTCATCGGAGAGCAGGCCATCTGCATCCAGCGCGCACAGGGATGGCAACAGCATCCGCTGTGACAGATCCCCCGTAGCCCCGAAAAGGATGAGCGTATCGGCCTTGTTGTGCATCGCCGTTTTTAATTCCCTTATCGCGTGCGGACCATGATGCAATGCAACATAAACTGGGCACTGGTGCAATGCTCTCGTCAACCAGTAGGGGATTTATGCCCCTCAGATCGTGTCGGTCACCCCCACCTTGCTCTCATTGAAGTAAGAGCGCCCGAATGATGTCAGAAAGCTGACATCTGCTGCATCGCGTCCGATGCCGATTTTTACTGTCTTCGCAGGATCGGCCATGCCCGTGGGGTCGACGATCTGCCAGGTGCCGCCGCCCGGCGTGTTGCGATCTTCCAGGAATACTTCGGCAACCGCATGAAAATCCTGCGGATCCACGCCGGGTGCGTAACAGCTGACGTAGCGTGCAGGAATCGTGGAAGCGCGTGCCAGACAAATCATGACATGGGCATAGTCACGGCAAATTCCGCGCCTTTCCACGAATGTATCAAGCGCTGTCGTGCCCGAATTGGAGGTGCCGGGTTCGTAGGTGAAATGATCCGCGATCCAGTCCCGCATGGCGGCGATCTTCTCTCCTCCTGTGTAACGACCGAATTCGTCGGAAACGAAATTCTGCATAGGATCGGCCTGACAATACCGCGAATCGAATACGTATTCGACTGTTTCGCCGGGCAAATCATGCGGATCAACCCGTTTGAGCGAGGCAATGTCTTCCACCAGCCGATTGACCTCTATGCTGGCCGAATATTCGACATTGTAATCGCCCTGCGCGCGGATCCATATCCGCTCCCCGATCTCTGCCTGCGCGGCCACGCGGGCCATGTGGATGGCAGGCGGCAGAACCGTATTGCTGGAAAGTATCTGTTGTTCCGGAATGTCTGCCGCCTCGAATTGCAGAAGCATATCGGTGGGCGCATCCAGAGACACGGAAAAACTCGAAGAAATCTTGATGGCCATTGGGGGCTTTCGGGCTTGAGGGGTATTGAGCGGATTTGAATGCAGAGAGGCTATTCGCCAAGGACATGCGCCACGATTTCACGCTGATGTGGTGTGCGGCGATGTTCAACAAGGTAAATGCCTTGCCACGTGCCAAGTTCCATGCGGCCCCCTGCCACTGGCACATTTATTGAAACGCCTGTCAGCATGGTGCGGATATGCGCAGGCATATCGTCCGGTCCTTCGCTGTCATGTTCATATTGTGAACCTTCAGGCACGCTGGCTGACAGCCATTGCAGCAAGTCGCGCTGCACGGCAGGCGCGGCGTTTTCATTTATCAGGAGGCTGGCAGACGTATGACGGCAAAACAGCGTCAGCAGGCCGATTTCAATCCTCGTTTCAGCCAGCCACCGCGCAACGTCCTGCGTCACTTCATACAGGGCCTGGCCGTGCGTGGATATCGAAAGGCGGATCTGGGATTGGCGCATGCCATTTGCATTAGCACGCGCTCTATCATGGCGACAGCTTCCGCGTGACGTAGATGGTCAGGTAAACGCCGAGCGTCCCGGCATCAGCGTTCTGCGGCTCAGCGCCATCCAGCCTTGCGTGCTGCGGCTTCGGCCTCGGCATCAAGCGCCGGACCAGCGGCGAGTTCCTGCGCTTCTGCCATGACTTCGGCAGCCCCCGCCATGCGATATTGGCTAGTGGAGTCGTCAGCGCCATCACCTGTCGCTTCAATCCGCCAGCCATCGTCGTCACGGCAGGCAATTCCGCCCGCCTGATCGCTTGAATAGGCGCGGCAGAATTCTCCGCCATCATTCTGGAAGCTGAGCAGGATACGCGTATCTGCTGTGTTCCCCTGCTGCGCCACCAATTGCGTATTGAGCACACTGGCGAGCTGCGTATCGGCGTAGGCGCCGGGCAGGGCATCATCCCCTCCGCGCGGCAGGAAGACAGCCAGCGCCAGCGACGCAGCCAGAGCAGGCCCGGCGATCCAGCCCCAGCGCGGAACCGTGCGGCGCTGCGCAATCCGTTCCTTGGCGGCGGCAAAATCGACTACTTGCGCAGGCGGGTCTTCCTGGTGTGTGGTCTTGAGCAGATTAGCCAGCCTATCGGGCACGGGCACTGCGGCAATCGGCGCAAAGTGGCCACCGAGTTTTTCCTTCAGGGCACGGTGGGCCGCGACCTGCGCCTGCAATTGCGTATCCTGCGCCACGGCGGCGGCGATTTCCTTCTCACGCTGACCGGTGATTTCGCCATCGGTCCATGCGGTGATTTCTTCGGGTGAAACGGTTATCATGCTGCATCCTCCAGCAAGGCCAGCAAAGCGTCGCGCCCGCGCACCAGCCGCGAATTGAGCGTGCCGACAGGGCAACCGATTATGGCGGCGGCTTCCTTATAGGCATAGCCTTCCACCATCACCAGCAGAACCGCCTCGCGTTGATCTTCGGGCAAATGCTGCATCGCCCGGTCGACATTGGAAAGCTCAACCGTGGCTTCCTGCGCGCCGACGCCACCAACAGCCATGCCTGCTTCTTCGGCTACGAAGGTCTGGCTGCGCCGACCTTTCGCGCGGGTTTCATCAATCCAGAGGTTGCGCATAATTCGATACATCCAGCTATCGAGCCGCGTGCCTTCCGCCCATTTTTCACGGTTGGTCAGCGCGCGCTCTACCGTCATCTGGCAAAGATCGTCACCGTCAGCTTCATTGCCCGCCAAACCTGCTGCGAAACGTCGCAAACGGGGAAGGAGGCCCAGAACCTGCTTTTCAAACGATTGTTCCAGTGTCCTTGCCTTTACATGGATTAAACGGTCGGCCCTGCGCGTTTCATCCACGCTTAATGGAAAAAAGTGCAAGAGACAGTCAATGAAGATCCGCTTTCCCTCGCTAACCTTTATATTCGCCTTGTCGGCGGCGGTTCCTGCCAGCGCTCAAATTGGTGTTCCGATGGGCACGCCAATGGGTATGCCGGGCGTGCAGGATTTGCCCCGCCCAGCACTTGATCCAGTGCTCGATCCATTGATTGAATCGGTCCTTCACCGCACGGATAGGCTCACGGGAAGGCTAGCGCGCGAGGTGGAGGGGCTGGCGCAGGATCGTCTGCGCCGGATTGATCGCCTGGTGCAGCGCAACCGCGACATAATAGAGCGTGATGCACGCGGTGAAGCTGCGCGCAGGGGTGAATTGCTGGTAATGGACGCCAATGCCGCCGACATCGTCCGCGCCGAGCAGGCGGGCTATCGCGTAATCGGGCAAGAGGATTTTGAAGGGCTGGGCATAGATGTAGTCCGCTTTGCCCTTCCCCGCGGCACCGAGCTGGATAACGGGCAAGAGGCGCTGGGGCGGATCATGCCCGACGCGACGATCAGCGCAGACAATCTCTACTTCCAATCCGGCCAGGCCGGTTCGCCGGCGCAGCAAGTGGCAACGTCACCATTTAACAGAGGTAATTTTGCGCCGGTGGGCATGATTGATGGCGCGCCTGCCAGCGCCGTTCCCGTTACCGCAATGCGCAGCTTTGCTGATGGTGGAGGAACGCCAAGCGATCATGGCAGTGCCATTGCCAGTCTTCTGCGCTCTGCCGGGGCAAACCGTATCCACGCCGCCGATGTCTATGGCACCGATCGCGCTGGCGGCAATGCGCTTGCCATCGCGCGTGCACTGGGATGGCTGGCCCAGAATGGTGCGCGCGTCGTTACCATCAGTCTTGTCGGGCCGGACAATCCGGTGCTTGCCCGCGCAATCGCTTCTACGCGTCTCAGGGGTGTGGTGGTGGTTGCAGCGGTCGGCAATGACGGGCCGGCTGCACCCCCTGCCTACCCGGCTTCCTATACAGGCGTGGTGGCCGTCACAGCTGTCGACAGGCACGAACGTGCTCTGCTTGAGGCGGGACGCGCCCTCCATCTCGATTATTCTGCGCCGGGTGCGAATATCTATGGCCTTGATCGACGCGGACGGTCGCAAAGGCTGCGTGGCACATCCTATGCTACGCCATTGGTTGCCGCGCGCATTGCTGCCGCGCTGGGACGCGGCGAACAATGGCGTAGCGTTTTGGACGAAGAAGCGCATGACCTCGGACCGCGCGGAGCGGATGAAATATATGGCCGCGGCCTTGTTTGCCGCGCTTGCGCCATACGGCGCTGAAACTTTTTTTAAAAAAATCGCGCAAGGATGGATTAAGCCGCAGTCACCATCCGTTTTCCTTTTATCGGCCGGACAAGAAACCACCGGCCTGGTTTTGAAAGGAATTGGATCATGAAAAAGGCTCTTACTCTTACTTCGGCAATTACTGGAGCTCTCGCCCTCACGCTGATCGCAACACCTGCCAGCGCGCAGGTTCTTGGCGGCGTACTCGGCGGCGGTGGTGGCGGCGGCATGCTCGATTCCACTATTGGCGGCATTGATCGCACTGTACGGTCGAGCACTGGCGGCGCTTTTGAAACCCGCGGTTCAACCCGTGGCAACACCCGCATCAACCCTCGTGAAGGCCGCGTAGATGCTGACGGCGGAGCAGAAGGTTCGATCACCGGTAACGCCACGCAGGTTCTTAACAGCCCGCTGGGCGGCTCCGCTGCTGACGTAAGTGGCCAGGGCAATGCTTCGGCCAATGGTTCGGTATCCGCCCAATTGGTCGGCACCGATGCGGTGCGTCAAACCGCTACTGGTGCAGTAAGCACAGTACATGGGACCGCCACGGGTGCAGTAGGCACAGCGCACAGCACCGCGACTGGCGCAGTCGGCACGGCACTTGAAACGACGACCAGTGTAGCCGGTCGCGCTCGTGGTGCGGCAACCGGGGTTGCTGGATCTGCGCTTGGCACGGCCAATGGCGTTGCTTCGGCCAGCGGTTCGGCAGCCGCTTCGGTTTCCGGTTCTGCCAATGGTGCCGCTGACGGCAATCCGGCAGGTGGCGCCCTTTATGGTATTGGTACCGGTATCCTCGCGGCAGAAGGCAGCAGTGCCGCATCTGGCGAAGGCGTTTTCGCAATCGCTCCGGGCATGGATGTTCTGTCTGGAAATGGCGACCATATCGGCGAGGTGAGCGACATCGTTGCCGACCGTCATGGCCAGGTGAGCCAGGTGCTTGTCCAGTCGGGCGACTCGCAGGAAATGGTCCCCGCCGGCAATCTTTCAGGCGCGGGGGATGCGCTGGTGATGGGTGAGGCCGAAGGGCAGAGCAACCGCGAAGCCGGGCCTACCCGCAACACAGATGGGCCCAACACATCCCACAAGTAAGTTCGAACGACCCCGCCCGCCGGCCTTATCCGGCGTGCCAACTTTGCGGCCTGCACAGAAACGTGCAGGCCGTCTTTTCTTGTTGAATGTCAGGCAGCGTCCAGGGCCGGATCCGTCGGAACCCCAAACAGATCATGCGCATCTGCATCTTCAATCTCGACATTGATGATATCGCCTGGCGCCAGTGACGCGGAAACATTGCGCAGATAAACCTGGCCGTCGATTTCAGGTGCATCAGCCTGGCTGCGCGCCGTGGCGCCAATATCGCCATCCTCGTCTTCTTCGCCGACTTCATCGATAATAGCGGGCAGGGTGCGGCCTATTTTTGCAGAAAGCTTGGCCGCGCTGATGCGCTCTGTGACTTCCATCAGGCGGGCATAGCGTTCATCCTTGACCGCCTCTGCCACGGGATCGGGGAGGTGATTGGCGGCTGCGCCTTCAACAGGTTCGAACCGGAATGCCCCGACGCGATCGAGCTGGGCTTCTTCCAGCCAGTCGAGAAGATAGCGAAAATCATCTTCCGTCTCGCCCGGAAAGCCGACCACGAAGCTGGAACGGATCGTGAGATCAGGAGCAATGGCGCGCCATTTGTGAATGCGTTCGAGCACCTTGGCTTCGTTAGCAGGGCGTTTCATTGCTTTCAGCACAGATGGGCTGGCGTGCTGGAAGGGGATATCGAGATAGGGCGTCAGCAGCCCCTCGGCCATCAGAGGGATGACAGCGTCAACATGCGGATAGGGATAAACGTAATGCAGTCTGACCCAGGGCGGCGTACCTTCCGCCGTGCGCAGCTGGCCCAGTTCGCGGGCCAGATCTGTCATATGCGCGCGGACATCCACACCTTTCCACGTCCGGCTTTCATGCCGGGTATCGACACCATAGGCGCTAGTATCCTGGCTGATAACCAGCAATTCCTTTGTACCTGCGGCGACCAGCTTTTCCGCTTCGCGCAACACCGCATCAATCCTCCGGCTGGCCAGTTTCCCGCGCAATTGCGGAATGATGCAAAAAGCGCAGGAGTGATTGCAGCCTTCTGAGATCTTGAGATAGCTATAGTGGCGCGGCGTCAGCTTTATGTCAGTTTCAGACGGTTGCGGCACAAGGTCGATATATGGGCCTTGCGAAGGCGGCGCGGCTTCGTGAACGGCTTCTACCACATCCTCATACTGATGCGCGCCAGTGATCGCGAGAACCTGCGGAAAGCGGGCGCGGATCACGTCTGCTTCTTCGCCCATGCAGCCGGTAACGATTACGCGACCATTTTCCGCAATGGCCTCTCCAATCGCCTCCAGACTTTCTTCCTTGGCGGAATCGAGAAAGCCGCAGGTATTGACCAGCACAACATCCGCTCCGCCATAATCGGGAGCCATGGCATAGCCATCGGCGCGCAACCTCGTGAGGATGCGCTCGGAATCCACCAGCGCCTTGGGACAGCCGAGGCTGACCATGCCCACTTTCTTCTGATCTTGTATCTGGGTTGCCATGACTGCTGCGCCCCTACACCCAAGCCGCGAGATGGGCTAGTGGTAAGGATGGGACGATTTCAGGGAAGGGTTTATCATGGGCGATATAAATCTCATCACGGTGTTTCTGGCAGGTGCTGCATTCTTTGTGCTGGGGGCGCTGTGGTATGGGCCGCTGTTCGGCAAGTCGTGGCGTAAACTGGTGGGCATTACGGCCGAAGACATGGCAGCCGGGCCCAGACCCGGCCAGAACCCTGTCTGGCTGATCATGATGCTGTGCTTTGCGTTTGAATTGCTGATTGCGCTAACGCTTGCGCATCAATTTGCCATGACCAATCCATCGGATCGCGCAAAAATGATGATCGCGATTGGATATGGCGCGCTGCTGATGGCACCCGCAATCGGCATCAATTATCTGTTCCAGATGCGATCGAGCAAATTGTTTGCCATCGATGCGGGCTATTTCATTGCCGGCATGGCCGCGATGGGCGGTGTGTTCGTAGCCTTCGACTAGCGGGGTTAGTTGGCCCGAATTATTCGGTCAGCTCTTCATCATGTTCGGACGGCAGGATTTCGACCACCACATCACCTGCCTGCAAAGCTTCTGCCTGATGCTCCCAAAAGCCGCAGGCCTTTCCGTTGCGATAAATGCGCAGGCCCACACCGCCCGTGGTAAGCTGGGTAAGGGGGAGGCCAATTTCTTCTGGCAGGACCTTACGTTCCACCAATTGTACGCGCCCCGTGACAGAAGCGAGGTCGGCCATATATTCGGCAATATGCGCCCCACGGGCAGAGCCTGCCAGAAGCAGACCGGTAAAGCGTACCGGATTGATCACATTATCCGCGCCCGCCTGCCGTGCCAGCAATTCATTGTCCGATGCGCGGACCACCACGCTAATGGGCACATATGGTGCCAGATGGCGCACGGTCAGCACAATCAGGATGGAGGCGTCATCCCTGCCCGCTGATACCAGAACAGTCTGCGCGGCAGCTATGCGCACCGCTTCAAGGTTTTCATCGCGGGTGGCATCGGCCTCGATCACATTGCAACCCAGCGATTCTGCAAGGGCGAGCTGTTCGGGGTTTGTGTCCATCACCACGATACATTCGGGATCGGTGCCACGCTCGATCAGTTCTTCTACCGCTTCGGAGCCGGAGACGCCAAAGCCGAGAACCACGACATGGTCGTTCAGCTGTTCCTGTATGCGAGCCATGCGCCACTTCTCCCAACTGTGCTTGATAATGAAATTATAGGCAGTGCCGACAAAGATGAAGAGCACTGCGAACCTGACCGGCGTAACGATGACGGCTTCCACCAGCCGCGCCCTGTCGCTTATCGGCGTGATATCGCCAAATCCGGTAGTGGTGATGGATATCATGGTGAAATAGACGACATCGAGAAAGCTGACTTCTCCATCAGCATTGTCGACAAGGCCGCTGCGATCCCACCAGTGGATCATCACTACCAGGAATATGAGTAAAACCGCTGTCGAAATGCGGATACCCAGATCGCCCCATACTGGCAAGCGTACTGCGCGGCGCAAAGGGGTGAAGCGGCGCTTGCCGTAACGGATGTTTTCCACCCGGTACCGTCTGCGCGTCGGTTCTCCCCCTTCCGCCATTACTGCGTGAACCGTTCCGCCAGTGCGCCGATTGCGGAATGATGTGTCAGATCGAGCTGGAGGGGCGTGATTGCAATATAGCCTTCCGCAATCGCTTCAAGATCGGTGCCATGGTCCAGCGTATGTTCGGCATCCTGCAAACCAAACCAATAATAAGGACGCCCGCGCGGGTCCTTCCCTTCCACCAGCGAACCACGGCTGTAATCGTGAAAGCCCTGCCTGACTACGCGAATGCCACGAACTTCTTCGGCGGGCAGGGCGGGAAAGTTGACATTGATGAGCGTGCGCTTGGCCATGGCCACATCGATCAGCGGTTCAAGCACCTGCTTGCCCCATGCCTCGGTTGCAGAAAAGCTGGCACCATTGCGGCGAAAGGCCTGGCTGAGAGCAATAGCGGGTATGCCTGCAAGGGCCGCTTCCATCGCAGCGGAAATAGTGCCGGAATAGGTAATGTCGTCGCCCAGATTTTCACCCGCATTCACGCCGGAAATGACAAGATCTGGTCGGCCATCATCGAACAGCTTGCGTAGCGCGAGATTGATGGAATCAGTTGGCGTTCCGGTGACGCAATAACGCTTCTCCCCCAGCTTTTGCAGCCGCACCGGAAGGTGCAAGGTCAGCGAATGGCCCGCGCCCGATTGTTCTTCCGATGGCGCACAAACCCACACATCGTCAGACAATTGCGCCGCCAACTCTTGCAGAACGGCCATTCCGGGGGCGTGGATGCCATCATCATTGGTGAGGAGAATCCGCATTGGTCAGGCAGATACCAGCTTTTTCACGCCGCCCATATAGGGTTGCACAACATCGGGCACGATCACCGATCCGTCTTCCTGCTGATAATTTTCCAGCACTGCGACAAGCGTGCGGCCGACGGCTAGTCCCGAACCGTTCAGCGTATGGACGAATTCGGTTTTCTTGTCCCCTTCGTCGGGGCGGTAGCGGGCTTTCATCCGGCGTGCCTGGAAATCGCCGCACCAGCTGATCGAGCTGATTTCGCGATAGGCATTCTGACCCGGCAACCACACTTCGAGATCATAGGTCTTCTTCGCGGTGAACCCCATGTCGCCACTGCACAGCAGCATGGTGCGATAGGGCAGGTCAAGCGCCTGCAGGATCGCCTCCGCGCTGGCGACCATGTGATCATGTTCTTCCTGCCAGCTTTGCGGGCGGCAGATGCTGACGAGTTCGACCTTTTCGAATTGGTGCTGGCGAATGAAACCACGCGTATCCTTGCCCGCCGAACCCGCTTCGCTGCGAAAGCATTGCGTAAGCGCTGTAAGCCGCATGGGATCGGTAAGATCGCCGATGATCTCCTCTCGCACCGAATTGGTCAGGCTGACCTCGGCAGTGGGGATAAGCCAGTGATCATCGGCATGGAACTGGTCTTCGGCGAATTTGGGTAATTGCCCCGTGCCAAACAATGCTTCGTCGCGCACCAGCACTGGTGGATTGCATTCTGTAAAACCGCGCATGTCGGTCTGCTGGTCCAGCATGAATTGGGCCAGAGCGCGGTGCAGGCGGGCCATACCGGCACGCAGGAAGGTGAAGCGCGATCCGCTCATCTTGGCAGCGGTTTCAAACTCCATCCCCAAGGGCGGACCAAGATCGGCATGTTCGAGCGGAGTAAAGGAAAATTCGCGCGGGGTGCCCCAGCGCGATAGCTCGACATTGTCAGCCTCGTCCTCGCCCACGGGCACATCGTCTGCGGGGATATTGGGCAGGCTGGCTAAGGCCGCTGTCAATTCCGCCCCAAGCGCCCGTTCGCGGTCTTCCAGCGCAGGCATGATTGCCTTGATTTCGGCCACCTCTGCCTTCAGCGCCTCCGCCTTTTCGGTATCACCCTGGCCCATTGCCTGACCGATAGCTTTTGAAGCGTCGTTGCGGCGGCTTTGCGCTTCCTGCAACCGGGTTGTAAGGGCGCGGCGCTCTTCGTCCAGAGCCAGCAGATGCGCCGCGGCTGGCGCTACGGCCCGCTTCGCCAGCGCGGCGTCGAAATCTTCGGGATTGTCCCGGATATATCGCAGATCGTGCATGGCGCGGCCTATGCCTTTTTGCCCGCCCTTTTGTCCAGCACCGCTTTTCCGTACGTTGTGTTTAGGGGGAACTTTTGCCACGCCATTTCGCTGATGCTTCAGGCCGATAGCGATAACAAGAGACCTGCATTGCTCGACAAGACGATTACCCAGCCGCCCCGCCGCACGCGTTTTGTCGATATTGTGCAGGGCAGCGTGAAACTCGCAATGAACGCAGGCTTCCTCGGAAAGCCGGATCTCGATGTCGATGCGATGAAAGCGCGGGCCGCCAAGAAGGCCGGCTCCGCTGACTTTGGTGATCCATGGTTCGAACGTCCGCTAAAAGCGCTGGTTAAGGCGGTGGAAAGCGAAGCGCAATTGCATGAGACGGGCGCGCATATCGCGGTGCAGCAGTGCGAAAAGGTGCTGGTGGACCGGCTCTGGGCGCAGCAATGGTTTGCGCAGCATCCTGAAATTCTGTCCCGCCCCTTGCGTAATCCTGTATTTGTTGTCGGGCCGATGCGGTCTGGGACCACGCGTTTGCACCGCCTGCTTGCTGCCGACAAAAGGTTCAACCACGTACGTGGGTTCGAAACGATCAGCCCGGTGCCGCGTCCGGGATTTTCGCATGGAGCCCGCGATGGGCGGATTGCACTGGCAAAGCGGATAAGGCGAGTGGCCCGGCTGGCCAATCCGGCAACGCTTTCGATCCATCCGACAGGTCCGATGCAGCCTGAAGAAGAGCTGGGCCTGCTGGTCAATTCATTCTGGGGAATGAAACACGAAGCGCAGTGGTTCATTCCGTCTTATGGCCGCTGGTGCGAAGGTGAAGATGCGGAGCCTGTCTATCGCCATATGGCGGATTTGCTGCGGCTGGTCGGCTGGTCGCAACAGGCAAGTTCACTGCGCCCGTGGGTGCTCAAAACGCCGCAGCATATGCTCGATCTTTCGGCGCTGTTAAAGGTGTTTCCCGACGCGCGCTTCGTTTTCACGCATCGTGATCCGCTGCGGGTGGTGGCCAGCTCAGCCTCTCTCGCATGGAACCAGACTTGCATTTATTCCGACCATGCCGATGCGAGCAAGGTAGGGTCCGAATGGCTGCGCAAAACCCGTTTGCAGGTCGACAGCATGCAGGCAGCCCGCAAACATATCGCGCCCGATCGTATGATCGATATCGACTATGAGGATGTCGATACAGATTGGCGCAATGCAATGCGGCGCATTTACACCTTCCTCGATCTCGACATAGACCGCGCATGGCCTGCGATGGAAGCGTTTGCCCGTCGGGCCGAGCGGTTGAAACGCCATCCGCATCGTTACAGCCTCGCCGAATTCGGTCTGAGCGAGGATCAGGTTCTGGCCGGAATGGGCAGCTATGGTCGACGCTACGAAGAAAAAGCGCGCCAGCGCGTGACAGAAAGCTAAACCTTACTCTCACGCTGGCG
Organism: Aurantiacibacter atlanticus; assembly: GCF_001077815.2. Classification (GTDB taxonomy): domain Bacteria; phylum Pseudomonadota; class Alphaproteobacteria; order Sphingomonadales; family Sphingomonadaceae; genus Alteraurantiacibacter; species Alteraurantiacibacter atlanticus. The sequence continues at coordinate 1,022,982 of NZ_CP011310.1, forward strand.
CGACATCAGTCAGCTAAACACAAAAGATGGTGGGCGCGGCAAGGATTGAACTTGCGACCCCACCCATGTGAAGGATGGGATTACGGACAATCTGGGATTTTCTGGGATCATAAAAAGCCTTGAAAAACAGATAGTTTTGTCTAAACTCGTCTCAATCATTCCACCCAAGTTTTTCATACTTGTTTCATACGTTTCATACAAAGGCGATCCGCAGATGCCTGATCTAAGCAAGATTGGTGAGCGCGAAAAGCTGAAGCCAAGAGGAGACAAGGAGCCTCACTGGCAGCGGCTTCAGGCTGGCTGGTACGTCGGCTATCGACCATCCCGGCGCGGCGGGAAGGGTTCTTGGTTTGCTCGTACGTATGATGAAGATGCAGGCAAATACCGGCGCAAGAATCTTGGGTCGTATGGTGCCCTGTCCGGACATGAAGTCTTCGCGACGGCAAAGAAGGATGCGGAAGCCTTCGCCGAACTGGTCGAAGCGGGAGGGTTGCGGTCAGAGAAGCTGGAAACGGTTGCAGATGCGTGTCGAGCCTATCTCGAAGACAAGCCGGGTCCTATTGCTGAAGGGGTGTTCCGTCGTCACGTTTACGATGACGCGATTGCCAAGGTTAAGTTGGATAAGCTGCGGAAGCACCATTTGCGGGCATGGCGAAAGCGGCTCGAAAATGCGCCAGCGCTTGTCACGCGAAGCAAAGAAGGCGAGCCTCGGTTCAAGGCCCGAGCTGCCTCTACGGTTAATCGTGATATGGTTCCGCTTCGCGCGGCACTTTGGCGGGTTCTTTCTCCCGGGGCCCCAAATACGGACGCCGCGTGGCAAGAGGCGTTGAAGCCAATCAAGGGTGCAGATCGGCGTCGCGATGTCTACTTAGACCGTGCAGAGCGGAAGAAGCTCCTGGCCGCGTTGCCTGAAGACATCGAACCATTTGTCCGTGGCCTCTGCCTCTTGCCGTTGCGCCCAGGTGCTCTTGCCGCCCTGAAAGTCAGTGACTTCGACAAAAGGACCAGAACGCTTACGATTGGTGCCGACAAGAATGGTGTTCCTCGACAGATCAGTGTTCCTGAAAGCATCGCCGGTTTTCTGTCGGATCAGAGCAAGAGCAAGCTACCCTCTGCTTCTATGTTCGTGCGAGCAGATGGTGTGCCTTGGTCCAAGGATAAATGGAAAGGTCCGATAAAGAACGCGGTGAAGGATGCAGATCTTCGTCCGGCAACCTCCGCTTATACCTTGCGCCACAGCGTCATCACCGACTTGGTGCGTGCAGGCCTGCCGATCCTGACCGTTGCTCAGCTGTCGGACACGAGCGTCGCCATGATCGAGAAACATTATGGGCATTTGGTACGCAACGACGCGGAACATGCGCTGGCTCAATTGGCACTTTGAGTTTCGAAACTAGATTTCGCCAAGCCACTCAACACGCAGTCGGTCGAGACCGACAGCGACACCCTCGGTCGTGACTTCGTTGCCGAAACGATCAATTTCTGGATCTACATCTTCATGAACCCAGAGATCGCCAGCATCAGTCACGATGGCAACGCCGCAAGGCAGGTTTCTAGTCGCCCGCTGATCCGCTTTCGATTCGTGTTCATGACGATCCGTATGCCATCCATCGACGAAGAACGCTCCTGACATATGCAGGTGTTTCCCCATTCCGGGGGATGCCACCGGCGCGGGACACCGCGCCTGGGCCGGCGTTGTAAGCCGCAAGTGCCAGATGAACATCGCCAAAGCGGTCCAACATCTGGCGCAGATAGCGCGCGCCACCTTCAATGTTCTGGTTTGGATCATGCCGATTACTGACGCCAAGTTCGCGAGCCGTTGCGGGCATCAGCTGGGCAAGGCCGGCTGCACCAGCTGGACTAATAGCCATCGGGTTGAACCGGGACTCGGCCCAGACCAGAGCCAGCATTAGTTTGGGCGGAAGACGATACCGGGCTTCTGCTTTCCGTATGAGCGGCTCGTAGAGCGCTTCGCGATAGGATGCTGAAAGCTGCACCCTCGATGGCGTTTCATCGCCAATCCAATGGCTTTGTTCTGGGCCGGATTCAGCAGGCTCATACCGATGCTCCAACATCGTGAACTCTTGCGCTTGTGCGCAAGGTGCCAAAGGAATGACGATGGTCGCCATCGATCCAATCAGCACAGCCAGTTTCATCGCAGTCACTCCTGTCGCTTGCAGCGAATCGGAATAGAACATAAATAGAACATGTAGGAAAATCCTTTGTCCTGCCCATCGATGAGAGGGGAGGATAGCGGCCATGGGGGACACGAACCTGCGAAGGAGCCCTTATGCCCGTTACCGCGACCAGCCATCCGCTAGCCGAGACGGCCAAGCGCATCTGTGAAAGCCGCGGCGGCAAATGGTCAGGCACAAAGGGCATGGCATGCTGCCCTGCGCACGACGACCGCACGCCGTCACTCGGTGTGTCGCTCGGTCGACAGGCTATCCTCTTCCATTGCTTTGCGGGGTGCGATCAGCAGAGCGTGCTGTCCGCATTGGCACGCGAAGGCTTCGAGGTTCCTGCGCTTTTCTCAGGGTCTACACCTGCTGACCTTCCCGAGCCGACCACAACTCGCAAACCCTCGGCAGCTGCGCTGAGGATCTGGCGCGAAGCGCAGCCGCTGCGTGCCAGTCCGGCAAAGGCCTACCTTGAGGGCCGCGGCATCCTCGCCGCATCTTCGGCTCTTCGCTTCCATCCGCGAACGCCCTTGGGCCCGAAAGGACGCACCCGCTTTCTGCCGGCCATGATCGCGGCGGTCAGCCTCGACGGTGGGCCGATCGCAATCCACCGCACATTCCTGTCTACCGAGGCCTGTACCAAGGCCGGCTTCGACAAGCCGAAGCGCGCGCTCGGCGGGCTCGGTGAAGCTGCTGTCCGACTCTTTGCTCCGGTTTCCGGCAAGCTCGGCCTCGCAGAGGGTATCGAGAGCGCGATGTCGGCCTACGCACTTACTGGTATTCCCGTCTGGGCGACCCTGGGCAATGAGCGCTTCGGCCTTGTCAGCGTGCCTGAGAGCGTGACCGACCTTCATCTCTTCGTCGATCAGGACGCTGGCGGCGAACTGGCCGCGTCGCGTGGCCTCGCGGCCTACGCGCGGGATGGACGAACGATTTACGTCCGCAAGCCATCCTCCCACGACACTGACTGGAACGATGAACTCACAGAATGGCTGCGCCGCAAGGCGGCGCGGTAGAGGAGAGAGGGCTTCTCGAATTCCTGATCCGGCAGAGGGCGTGTCCCGATGCCCCCATCAGGAGGACGAATTGCCATGTTTCAATCAGACCTGTTTCCCGTCGGCGAACAGATGCCGTCAGTGCCCCTGGCATACGCGGTCGGCACCAGGATTGCCGAACTTCTCGCTTCGGGACGTCATCTTACCCGTGCCGACATTTCTGGCCTGTTCGCCCAGGAAACCGGCGCCCTGGACTGGGGAAGCGCCTGGACGATCGGTGACTACAACAACGCGGTCGAGATCGGCGCACTGCTCTGGCTTCGCGAGTCTTCTCGCATTGATCTAGCGACAAGCGTGCACGAAGCCGAAGCTCGGTTCGACTGGCTCGAAGCAGCCTTGCCGCCGAGGCACGTTCGCAGCGAAGCACAGGTCGAGCTCCAGCAGTTTTCGACACCGTCGATGCTGGCCTGGCTGATGGCGAAGGCCGCAGCTCTTTCTGCGCACGACGCCTTGCTCGAACCGTCCGCCGGGAATGGTGCCCTTGCTCTTTGGGGCAGCGTCCAGAACGCCTCGTTGGTCCTCAACGAGATCGATCCGGCAAGACGAGACAGCCTGGGCCATATCTTCCCTTCGGCCACGGTCACTGCGCACGACGGGGAACTGATAGCCGACCTGCATCGCGGCCCTCTTCCCTCGGTCGTGCTGATGAACCCGCCATTCGCCCGCAGCCAGGAACGCGGCAAGGACGGCGATACCGCGCAGCGCCACCTGCGCAGCGCGATCCGGTCCGCCGCAAGTGGAGCGAGGATTGTCGCCATCATGCCTGATGGCACCTTCGCCAAGGCACAGGATGAAGCGTCGCTGCTCCTCGATGTACGCCTTCAGCAGATGTTTCGCCGTACAGGGACGGGGATCGCCGTTCGCCTGGTCGTGTTCGACAAGGTACCGGCTGCGTCCTCGTCAACGATCATCGGAGATACCTGCGACTTGATCCCGCTCGGCGAACTTGTCACCGAGCTACCGCCACGAGCGCAGACCTCCGCCGGCCTCCATCGCCTGCCAGTCGGCAAGCCGGTGCGCCTCGTTGGCGAGACTTCGATCCAACGCACGCCGGTCCGGCCGTTGGCACCGTTCGCTGCGACACTAGCAGCCACAGCGAATGCGATCGACCTTGCCTATTCGGTTTTGGCCGACCCCGCGCCGGTGCCCGAACAGACCGGCTTCTACCTGCCTTACCGTCCCAGCCGCATCGCGTTCGAAGATGCTCCGGTCCATCCCACCCAGCTCGTGGAATCCGTCGCCATGGGTTCGGTCGCGGCGCCCCAGCCGGACGTCAGCCCGCGCCTTCCCGCAGGTTGGCAGGCAAATGGCCTCTTGTCCGAAGCGCAATGCGAGACACTGGTCTACGCCGCCCAGGCATTTGCGCGCGATCTCCCGGGTCAGTTCAAAGTCAGTCAGGAAGGCACCGCGCTGGAACTGTCCGAAGAGGGACACTCCTACCGACAGGGCTTCTTCCTCGGCGACGGGACCGGAGCGGGCAAGGGACGGCAGATCGCTGCAGTCATCATGGACCGCTGGCTGGCAGGCGAGCGTCGTCACGTGTGGATCACCAAGAATGAGGCGCTGCTCGAAGATGCGCGCCGAGATTGGGAAGCGCTAGGCGGGCTGCCGCTCGATCTCCAGCCGCTCTCCCGCTGGAAACTCGGCTACCCCGTGACGATGTCCGAAGGCATTCTCTTCGTCACCTATCCAACGCTGCGCTCGGGGCGCGCCGAGGATACGCGCCTTGACCAGATCCTTGCCTGGGCGGGCGAGGAATTCGACGGTGTGATCGCCTTTGACGAAGCCCACGCCATGGCCAATGCACTCGGGTCCTCTTCAACCCGCGGCAAGGTCAAGGGCTCCGAACAGGGGATGGCGGGGCTTAGGCTGCAGAATCATCTGCCGCGCGCCCGCGTGCTCTACGCGTCTGCTACCGGCGCCTCGGATATCGCCAATCTTGGCTACACCTCCCGGCTTGGCCTGTGGGGACCCGAGACCGCCTTTCCGACCCACGAAGCTTTCATGACCGAGATCCGCGCCGGCGGCGTGGCGGCGATGGAACTCGTTGCCCGCGACCTCAAGGCCCAGGGCCTCTATCTTGCCCGTGCGCTGTCCTTCGCCGGGGTCGAGTACGAGATCCTCGAACATTGCCTGACCGAAGCACAAGTGCGGATTTACGATGGCTATGCCGAGGCCTGGGCGATCATTCACCGCAATCTCGAGGCGGCGCTCGAAGCAACCCGCGTGGTCGACGAGGACAGCGGCGATACCCTCAACCGGAATGCCAAGGCTGCGGCACTGTCGATCTTCGAAGGCACCAAGCAGCGGTTTTTTGCCCAGCTCCTGCTCTCGATGAAACTGCCGAGCCTGATCCCCGCGATGGAAGCGGCGCTTGGCGAGGACCATTCGGTGGTCGTGCAGCTGGTCTCGACCGCCGAGGCCATGCTCGACCGGCGCCTTGCTGACCTTACCGTGGAAGAACGCGAAGCGCTCGATATCGATCTGTCCCCTCGCGAATATGTCTAATGCTGAGCTCAGCATTAGACGTATTCTTTGCAGTCGCAGTTTATGTCGAGCGTCGCAGCCGGAGGCGCGGGATTGCGTCGGTTCGTCATGATTTTACTCCAGATAATTACCGGTCCTTCGACCTCAACATGTCGAAGGAACCACCATGCCAACAAGATCATTTGTGTCGTTTCAGCCTGCACCAAGCAGGGTTGGAGAGCCGCCCAGTACTAACGCCCTATTCAGTGCATTCCTCTCCTCTCTGTCGGTTGAAGAGGGAACCGCCTGTGCGGTCCTGTACAGCGCAGCGATCCGCCATTTTCTGTGTTGGCTGGGACTACGCGGGATTGCGCTCGGGACGGTTGATGATCGCATCGTGCGCCGTTTTGAGCAGCATCGATGCCGGTGCCCAAGGTATTCAGCGCAAGCGACAGCCTACAAGGCCGATCTTGCGGCGCGTGTCAGGCGCTTTGTCCGGTTTCTCGAAGACCAGGGTTACATCGACGTAGCCGATGGGATTTACGATCTCGGGCGTCATCTTGCTGACTATTCGCATATGATCGATGGCCTCCAACTCGCGAAGGGGGTGGCGCAAGCCTACCGTTCAGAGGCGGAGCACTTCGCGGCCTGGCTGCGGGTATCGCGATGTCCATGGACCGATGTCGATGACACGGTCACCAAACAGTATGCCGATCACGATTGTCGGTGCCCGGTTTTCCGCAAGCGCGGCAAGCTGACCACTTCCGGCAGGAAGCGACGGCGGCGTTGCACACGGCACTTCGTTGAGTTTCTTCGTGATCGGCGCGCCATCGCTCCGGTCGCGGTGAAGGTGGTCGAAGATCCGCAGGTCGCGGCATATGTCGGTTGGCTCAGGCAGGATCGAGGCGTGACCGACGAGACGATCCGGCGATACCGGGCAGAGATTGAGCGGCTGATGCCCATGCTCGGCGCGCCGGCACAATGGGATGCTGCCACTCTGCGAGATGCGTTCGAGCGTCGCAGCAAGGAGATCCCGGGATCGGCTTCGCTGCTCGCCACGATCATGAGGAGCTATCTTCGGTTTCTTATTGGCCGAGGCCAATGCCGCCCAGCGCTGCTGCACGCAATGCCTTCCGTACGGAGATACCGGCTTTCGGCATTGCCGCGCTACATCGACCCGGCAACGATCGAGAGGATCATTGCAGCCTGCCCGACAGGTCGGCCGGTGGAAGTTCGGGATAAGGCGATCATTCTCCTGCTTGCCAGACTTGGCCTGCGAGCAGGAGATATTCGGGATATGCGTCTCGACGATATCGATTGGCGATCCGGCCATCTGAAGGTCAAGGGCAAGACGCGTCGACCGGATCGTTTGCCATTGCCACAGGGTGTTGGCGACGCGATCCTGGCATATCTTGCTGCGGCCCGCCCGACGGCCATCGAAGCGCACCTGTTCTTGCGTTCGCAAGCCCCGTTCCGGCCATTCAGTTCGTCAGCCGAGATCGCCGGCATCGTTGCACGCACACTCGAGCGCGGCGGGATCGAAGGTCTGCCGACCGGATCGCACATATTCCGGCATTCGCTTGCAACCAACATGCTGCGCTCTGGTGCAGGCCTGGAGTCCATCGGGACCATCCTGCGCCACAGCTCGCCCGAGACCACCGCCATTTACGCCAAGACCGATCTGCCGATGCTCTTGAAGATCGCACAACCCTGGCCCGGAGACCTGTCATGATAAACGCACAGATTTCGCGGTACGTCGCTTTGCATCGCAGCCTCGGTCGCAAATTTTTCGAGCAGGAGCGCCTGCTTCGCAAGTTCGGCACCTACGCGACTGGCTTCGGAGACAGCCACACCCGTATCGACCGCATCTACGACTGGTGCCGAGCGACGACTTCGCAGAACACCGCGCGGACCGGCTTCACTTTCGTGCGCAACTTCTGCTTGTTTGCCCATGCCGAGGATCCAGCCAACCAGGTTCCGCCCGCCGGTGTGTTTGGCCGGGGGAAGCGTCCGCGACCAACGCCGCACATCATCCAACCGGAACAGGTCCGGGCGATCATGAAGGCGGCGCTCGATCTTCCGCCCAAGGGCATGATCAGTCCCTTCACCTATCATTACCTGTTCGGTCTGCTGGCGGCGACCGGTCTGAGGATTTCCGAAGCTCTAGCACTACAGTGCGACGATCTGGTCGAAGACGGTCTGATCGTCCGCGACGGCAAGTTCGGCAAGCAGCGCCTAATCGCCTTGCAGCCATCAATCCGTCAGGCTCTCGAGGCCTATCTCGCAACCCGGGCAAGGCTCGGTGCCACGGGCAACGATCTGTTCGTGACGATCCGGGGAAGAGCACCCCATAAGGTCCGCGCCCACGTCGTGTTCGTCAGGCTGGCGCGACAGCTCGGATATCGTGGACCAACCGGGACTGCAGGTATGCGGCTTCACGATTTGCGGCATACCTTCGCCGTACGCTCGCTCGAGTCCTGCTCGCCGGACCGGGACGCCGTGACGCATCACATGGCCGCGCTCAGTGTCTATCTCGGTCACACCTCGGTCGCCAACACCTACTGGTATCTCGAAGCCACGCCAGTGCTGCTGCGCGACATCGCTGCCGCGAGCGAGGATCTGTATCTGGGAGAAGCGGCATGACGGCGCTTGCTCCCCATCTCACAGCCTTCCTGCGCGAACATCTGCCGCGGGAACGCGCCGTAAGCCCGCATACGGTGAAGACCTATGCCAACTGCTTCGTCCTGCTGGTCCGGTTCGCATCCGATCGGCTGAAGCGTCGACCGACCGATCTCGAGATCGAGGATTTCGGCACCGACATGATCATGGCCTTTCTCGGCCATGTCGAGGTCGAGCGCGGCAGCTGTGTGCGGACCCGCAATGGCAGGCTCGCTGCGATCAGATCCTTCTTCCGGTACATCGAGTATCGGGTTCCGGCGTGTCTTGACCAGGCGCTTCGGGTTCGATCGATCCCCAGCAAGAAGGCAAACAAAACGCTGATCGATTATCTCGACCGGGCCGAGATCAAGGCATTACTCGACGCGCCCGATCCTCGGACACGGCTCGGTACGCGCGATCGCGCTATGCTGCACTTGACCTATGCAGCGGGGCTTCGGGTATCGGAACTCGTGTCGCTGCAACTGCGCGATTTCCCGGATCGATCGCTCTCGACGGTCCACATCATGGGTAAAGGCCGTCGCGAGCGGGTCTTGCCGCTATGGAAAGAGACCCAGTCCGCACTCCGCGCATGGCTTGTCATCCGTCCTGAGACTGAGGTCGCCGAGGTATTTCTCAACGCGAACGGGCAGCCCATCACCCGCGATGGCTTCGCATTCCGTCTCGCCAAACATGTCAACGCGGCAGCAAAGAAGCAGCCGTCGTTGCTGCGCAAACGAGTCACGCCGCATGTATTGCGTCATTCCTGCGCGATGCACACGCTCGCAGCGACAGGCGATATTCGCAAGGTCGCACTATGGCTTGGACATGCCAGCATCCAGAGCACCGAAACATATCTGCGCGCCGATTCAGAGGAGAAGCTGCGGATTTTGGCTGCGCATGGCGGGCCGGAAATCAGCCCTGGACGCTTCAAGCCGCCGTCAGACACTCTGATCGCCATGCTCAACGACGTCCGCAAGCGGGCATAGCCTTCGGCCACGCTGCCCCAACCGCACAATTATCTGGAGTAAAATCATGACGAACCGACGCAATCCCGCGCCTCCGGCTGCGACGCTCGACATAAACTGCGACTGCAAAGAATACGTCATCGACTACCTTGCCAAGAGCTTCCCGGTTCGCCTGATGCAGGTTTTCGTCGATGAGGAAGGCAATCTTCGCTCCGACGCGATGAGCGACCTGGAGGGCAATCCGGTTTTCTGTCCGCGCGCCGTTGCCGCGCGCGATGCGCTGATCGAGCAGCTCTGCGCGCTGCCTCCCATCGCCACTGCGCTTGACGCAATCATCGAGCACTTCGGAAGCGAGGCCGTGGCTGAGGTCACGGGCCGGACCCGCAGGCTGGTATCGGGCGGCGATGGTCAGCAACGCCTCGAACGGCGAAGCCCGAGCGCCAATGTCGCCGAAGCGCAAAGCTTCATGGAAGGAACCAAGCGCGTCCTGGTCTTTTCGGATGCGGGCGGTACGGGGCGTTCCTACCATGCCGACCTTGGCTGCCGTAACCAGCAGCGCCGGGTTCATTTTCTGCTCGAGCCGGGCTGGCGTGCCGACAACGCCATCCAGGGGCTCGGTCGTACCAACCGCACCAACCAGGCTTCGGCCCCGCTGTTCCGCCCGGTAACCACCGACGTGAAAGGCGAACGTCGGTTCATCTCGACCATTGCGCGCAGGCTCGACGCTTTGGGCGCGCTTACGCGCGGCCAGCGCCAGACCGGCGGACAGAACCTGTTCGACCCGGCAGACAATCTCGAAAGCGACTATGCGCGCGACGCGCTCAGCCGCTGGTTCCAGCTGCTCTATGACGGCAAGCTCGAAGCCACGAGTTTCGGGAACTTCGTCGAGATGACCGGCCTCCGGCTTGAAAACCCCGATGGCGGGCTGACCGACAATCTGCCCACGATCCAGCGCTGGCTCAACCGGATCCTCGCCCTGCCGATCGCACTGCAAAACGCGATCTTCGAAGAATATATCGGGCTGGTCGAAGCGCGGATCGAAGCTGCGCGCGAGGCGGGAACGCTCGACCAAGGACTCGAGACGGTCAGGGTCGATCACTTCACATTGCTTGCCGATGAGCTCCTGCGCACCGATCCCGTGACCGGAGCCGAGACCCGCCTCGTCTCGCTCGAAGTGACCAGGCATCTTCGGCCTCTTCGACTGCAGCGCCTGGTGCGGATGCACGAGATCGGCAGCCCGCACGCAATCCCGATGCGCAATACGCGCTCGGGCAAAGTCGCACTGTCGGTTCCGGCCCGTCGTCTTATCGCAGATGACGGGGCGGTAATCGAACGCCGGCGCCTGCTGCGTCCGCTCAAGTCCGCGAATTGGACGCTCGAGGCACTCGCTGAAAGCCACTGGGAAGAAATCAGTGTGCCCGCGTTTACGAGCGCCTGGCGGGCTGAGGAAGAGGAGGCCGCCGCTTCACCGGTGACCGAGCGCGTCCATCTCGCCACCGGGCTGCTGCTCCCGGTCTGGAAACGCCTCCCCGGCGATCATGTCCGCGTCACCCGGCTCGTTGCGGAGGACGGCCAGTCGATCATCGGTCGCGAAGTGCTCGATATCGATCTCGCTGCGATCGCCGAGACCTTTGGCCTCTCCGGAGTTGCCGGACCATCGGCGGAGCAGATCGGCGACCTCGTCTTCGCCAGCGGCAAACCGCTGGGCCTCGCAAGCCATGATGCACTTACCGTGAAGCGCTCGCTGGTCGGCGGCGAACAGCGCCTTGAACTGACCGGGTTCTCTCCCGATCGGCTCGACTGGTACAAGGGGAAGGGCTGCTTCACCGAGATCATCCGCTATCGCACCCGGCTGTTCGTGCCAGTCTCCGCAGCCTCGTCGGTCCTCCCCGCGCTTGCCGCCTGATTGCTCGGGCAGACCCCAATCTCAGAATGAGAGTGGAGGGAGCCCTTTGGGCTTGTGGGCCTCGTGATCCTCACCTGCGCCTTCATTCCATCAGGAGAACACCCATGATCCAGTCGATTCCCTTGAAGAAGCTCGCTGCGAGCCCGCGCAACGTTCGCAAGTCGAGCGACGTGCTGGCCGACCTCCAGCTGCGGGCAGACATTGCCGCGCGCGGCTTGCTGCAGAACCTGGTCGTACGCAAAGGAAAGCGCGGCAAGTTCGAGGTCGAGGCCGGCGGTCGCCGTCTCGCCGCGCTGCAGGCGCTGGCCGAAGAGGGCACCCTGCCGATGAACCACGAAGTAACTTGCCTCGTCATCGAAGGCGAGGAAAGCGAAGTGCGCGAGGCCAGCCTTGCCGAGAATTTCCAGCGTCTCGCGATGAATCCGGCCGACGAGGCGCAGGCCTTCGCTTCCATCATCGAGGCGGGGGCTACCACCGAAGACGTGGCGCGCCGCTTCGGCCTCACCGTCCGGTTCGTCGAAGGACGTCTGCGTTTGGCAAGTCTCGCGCCCTGCGTCTTCGAAGCCCTCGCCGAAGGCACGATCACGCTCGACATGGCCAAGGCCTACGGCGCGATCTCGGACGTCGAGCGCCAGGCGCATGTCTATGCCGAGCTGCAAGATGCTTGGTACCAGATCACGCCGGACACGATCCGCCGCATGGTGCTCGATGCCACGGTGCGCGGTTCCGATCCACGCGCTGTTCTTGTCGGTCGCGATGCCTACCTCGCTGCGGGTGGCCGGATCGAGCGCGAACTGTTCGATGATGATGCCAGCGAAAGCTGGATCGATGTCGCGCTGCTCGAAGACCTCGCGCACAAGGCCATGGAAGAGGCGGCAGAAAAGACTGCCCTCGAACATGGCATTGCTTGGGTTCGGCCGACGCTTGGCACCTATGTCAGCCATGACCTCGTTGAAGGTCTCGGCCGTCTGCCTTGCGAGCCTGCGCCGATGACCGAACAGGAAGTACAAGAGCTCGGCGAGCTCGAGGCTGACTACGACCGCGTCGCCGCCGTGCTCGAAGACGAAGACAGCGACGAGGACGAGGTCGCCAAGGCCGAACTGGAACTGGTGGTGATCGACCGCTCGATGCGCGCGCTCAATGATCGTCCCCCCGTGCTTGCCAATGAACTGAAGGCCGAAGCAGGTGCCTTCATCGTCCTCTCGCGCGATGGCGAGCCGACATTTGTCCCGCAATATTACACGGAGACGGAGGTCATTACCGACGAAGATGGCGCGATCGAGGCAGTGGAAGAGAGCGGTGGGCCAAGGTCCAAGGGCAGTTCGCTGTCGCAGCGACTGCTCGACGAGCTCGCGATGCAGCGCCGCGACATCCTGGCGATCCATCTCGCGAACGATCCAGCGCTTGCTCTCGACTTCATGGTCTTCACGCTCGCCGATGCCGATGGGCACGACTGGCGCGCGAAAAAGGCGTCGACACTTGTCGGCTCAGTCGCGTCCGGCCCGATTACCGGGTTCGAGGCCAAGGATGCACCGGCTAGTGCCGCGCTAGCTGAGTTCGCCGGGTCGCTCGATGAAAGCTGGCGTGCGGATGAAAGTGATGTCGAACGATTTGCCAGGTTCCGGGCGCTAACCGACGAGGCGCGCTCGGCCTGGCTTGGCCATGTCGTATCCCGCACGCTGGTTGCCAGTCTTGCCTGCGAAGGCGAGCGCTCGGTGCCGATGCACGAGGCGCTCGGCTCGTTGCTCGAAATCGAGACCGCGCATTGGTGGCGTCCCACCGCGGCAAACTATTTCGACCGCGTGGCCAAGGCCCGTACGCTCGAAGCGCTCGATGCCGCTGGCGGTCCGGAACTTGTCAGTCGCTATGCTGCCTCGAAGAAGGCGGAACTGGCGAGCGCTGCCGAGCGCATCTTCTCGGGCAACTTCATCGGCGAGCCCGACGCCAAGGAACGGGCGCAGGCCTGGGTCCCTTCGATTATGCGGTTCACTGATGCTGACGTTCCAGCCGATCTCGAGGAAGAAGCGTCGGCTGATGACCACGCCGATGAAACGGTCAGCAGCGATGGGACCGACGAAATTGCCGAGCAGGCTGCCTGACCCCTCCTGACAGGTCCAGGTCACTCGGCGGGCGGTCCGTCCTTTTCGGGATGGGCCGCCTTTTCGCGTTTCCCCCGTTTGTCGCCCGTTTCAGAGAGGCGAGAGGAGAGGGAGCTTTGCTCTTCCTGAACCGGGGCATGTCCGTTCCGGCGATCAGGAGACCTCCCATGACCAAGTCCCGCCGCACTGCTTCAGCTTCGCCAGCCCAGCGCATCACCGCCGCCATCATCGAAAAGCTCGAGCAAGGCACCAAGCCCTGGGTCAAGCCATGGCGCGGTGTGCCGGTCTCGCGGCCCATGCGCTCTTGCGGGACGCCCTATCGCGGCATGAATACCTTCTGGCTTTGGATGGTGGCCGATGCTTGTGGCTATGCCTCGCCTTACTGGATGACCTACCGCCAGTGTCAGGCGCACGGGGGCCAGGTCCGCAAGGGTGAGAAATCGACCATCGCGATCTTCTACAAGAGTTACACCAAGAAAGTCGAAAGCCCCGAAGGCGAAGTAGACACCGAAAACCGGCGCGTGCTCAAGGCCTATGCGGTGTTCAATGCCGACCAGTGCGATGGCCTCCCGGAGTTCTACCATCCCAAGCCACTGGTTGCCGCGCTTGAGCCTGAAGGGCGCGAAGACCGGCTCGATGCCTTCTTCGCCGAAATCGGCGCAGAACTGCGCCATCATGGTGCTCAGGCCTATTACGAGCCGCTGCGCGACCGCGTCACCATGCCGCCAACCGAACTCTTCGAAGCCTATGACCACTACTATGCGACACTCGCGCATGAGCTGTCGCACTGGACGGGACATTCTTCGCGGCTCGACCGCGATCTCAAAAACCGTTTCGGCAGCGACGCCTATGCCGCCGAGGAACTGATTGCTGAGCTCTCCTCGGCCATCCTTGGAGCTGAATTGGGACTTCCGGTTACCCACCTCGACCATCACGCCAGCTACATCGCGTCCTGGCTCAAAATCCTCAAATCGGACGAGCGCGCAATTCTGACGGCTGCGGCAAAGGCAGAAGAAGCAGCGAGCCTGCTCCTCGAACTGGGTGGTCACCGATCCTGCGGAAGCGAGGACGATATCGACCTTGCCCATGCGGCCTGAGCGGGAGACCGGATATGGGACGTTCCGTCAGCTATCCGACCGGCTCCGTGGTGGCCTTTCGCCTGCTTGATGACAGCGAAGACGACGATGTCGACTGGGTCTACGAGTGCCTCGTCGACGAGATCATGGATGTTGCGAAGGCGGCCTTTCCTAGCTTCGAGCGCTTCGATGGATGGCGCGACCGCGAGGATCGTATCCTCCTGCGCAACGCCTATGCCGATTGCGGCGTATCGACCTATTGCGGCCTTGCCGCGATTTGGCTCGTCGAGCGCGACGATCCCCGGTATTGGGAGGCCGATTTCTACAAACCACGAACGGCGAGAGCACGGCACTGGCTTGGCCAGGTGTCGGGCAGGTTCATCGACCTGTTTGGCAAGCTGCGCCTGGTCGGTCGGTTCTCGAATGGCGAAGCAGTGTTCAAGCGCCCATAATGTTGCATTTGAGCGCTGAATGTATATATCGTGCATATGAAAGGAAGCGTTATGGCAACACAGCCGCTTGAACTCGAACCCGATGACGGCAAGCTGCTCACCTCTGCGATTGCGCGTATTGGGGAGTTCTGGGGGCTGACCAATGCCAAGCTCGGTAGTGTTCTCGGCCTCTCGGCCGCGACGGTTTCGCGCCTGCGCGCCGGCAAGGCCGAACTCGATCCGGCGAGCAAGTCATTTGAGGCAGCACAATATTTGTTGCGCCTGTTTCGCTCGCTCGATGCCCTGCTCGGCAGCGATGACATGGCGGCACGCTCCTGGCTGGCGACGCGCAATGTCGACCTGGACGCGCGTCCAATCGATCTGGTCGACAGCTTCAAGGGTTTGATGACTGTCTGCGATTATGTCGACGCCTACCGCGCTCGCGTCTGAGTTTCGCTGCTATCGCCGGGCTGTGTGGCGCGTGGTGGAGGCCCAGCACCGGATTTCCACCAATAGGCTGACGGGTGACCTTGCCGAGCAACATCGGCTCGAGGAACTGGCAGATAGCGCCAAGCCCGATCTGCCGAAGGCAGCACAGGGGCTCCACTATCTGCTCGCTTCTCCTTTTCGCTATGGTCACACAGTGGCCAGCCGTTTTCGCCGGCCGATCGAGCGGCCCGGTATCTTCTACGCCAGTGAAGCCGAGCGCACGGCTATTGCCGAGACCGCGTACTGGCGTCTTCGTTTCTTCAGCCGCTCACCGGGCTTTGTGCACGGCAACCGCACCAGCGAGTACCTGAGCTTTTCTGTGCCTCTAGCCATCACCCGTTTGCTAGACCTCACAAAGTCTCCCTTCGATGCGCAGCGAGAGCGATGGACCGAGCCGGTCGACTACTCCGCCTGCCAGGACATCGCAGCAAAAGTACGCGAGGCGGAAGGGCAGGCCATTCGCGCGCAATCGGTGCGAGAGCCAAATGGCTTCAATGTCGCGCTCTTTGATCCTGCTTGCTTTGGCCAGTCTGCACCCGATCACGGACGGGGCTGGCACCTTCGTCTTGAGGGCAAGCGCCTGACCGCGATAGCCGCCTTTCCGCATGGCGATGTTCTGGCGTACACGCCTGAACAGTTCGGACTGCCATCGCTCGGCTGAGCATTGGCGGCAACCTCCTGAGCGCGCCTGCACCTGCCAAGCTCCTGCCAGCCTGTTCGCTGAACCCTCGCCCCTGGACCGGCCAGGTTCCGCCGCAACCCGCGCAAGGCTACGGCCCGTGTGGCCCGCGCCAGCCTTGCCTTGCGCAGGTTCCCCGCTGACGCGGTGCGGCGATCCCTTTCTCCCGGTCCTTTTTGGGGCACGGCGAACAGGCATTCTCGCGGGAGACTTCTTCCTCGGTGCCCTCGCCATTACTCAGAAGGAATTGCACCATGTATAACAGCTTTACATCCCAGCTTGCCGGCCTTGACCTGTCCGGCTTTACCATTGCACCTGCGCCTTTCAACGCAACCGACTTTCCCTGCGAAGACGCCATCGACCAGACGCTGGCCGCAGTCTGGTCCGACCTCTTTGCGATGTTCTCCGACACTGCGTTGGAGGCCGATGCCGAGGATATTGCCTGGGGCGTGGTCAATCTCTTCCACCGCGCAGCCAGCCGCAAGTCGACCCAGCTGGACCGAGCCAGCGACGAGTTACGGGTCCTGCTCGCATCCGCCGATGGTTCCGAAGTGCATTCGAGCAATCTGGAAGAGCAGGTCGAGCGCGCGCAGGCTGCCGAAGCCAGCATGCTGGCCTTCGAGCAGATGCGCGAGGCTGCGGCAGCACTCTATCGCGACGAGACCGGGTCTTCATGGAAGCCCGTTTCCGGCTCGCGCACGAGCCATTCGCGCCACCTTACCTCAGCGGTGATCGATGCGCGCGATTTCCTTCGCGCACGCGCGGAAAATCGTCGTCATGCCCTGATCCCGGAAGGCACTCCCGTCGTCTTTGCCGGTGGTCGTCAGAGCTTCGAGAACGCCGAGGATGCGCGTGCCTATGCCGACAATATCTGGGCGACGCTGGACAAGGTTCGCGATGTGGTTCCCGATCTCTTCCTGGTCCATGGCGGCGACGGCAAGGGTGCCGATCGCCTGGCAGCGAGTTGGGCCGAACGCCGCGAGGTTCAGCAACTGACCTATTCGCTCGATCGTCGTCTCGGTGCCCGCGCCGGGTTCAAGCGCAACGAGCAGATGCTCTCGCTAAATCCACGTTATGTCGTCGCCTTTCCGGGCAATGGCGTATCCGAACGGCTTGTGATTGATGCCAAGGCTCGCCGGATCACCGTGGTCGATCGCCGCGGTCCGCTGGGAACATCCCCACGGGGCGGCTAACGCCGCTTCCCGGCCAGCCGCTTACTTGCCGCGATTGACGTTGTCGCTCTTGGACGGATCAGGATTGTCGCGGGCATTCCTTGTCGTTGATCTTCACGACATGAGCGCCGGGGTGCTCGCCGCGCTTGATTTCTGCCACGATATTCCGGCGCGGCACATTCTTGCGTGATCCGACATCATAGTGCTCGTTCCGGCCGCCCGGGCCACCGTTCTGTCCTTTAATTTTCGTCATCCCGAACTTCCTTCACCAGCCCACCCTTTGGGGTGTGATGGGGCTCGTTGGACAAGGATCAATTCCCTGAACTGCCGAAGGGATCGGGCGTTGCTTCGCAAACACATGTGCATTTGCCAATCGCCGTCCTATCTTGTGCGAATGCAACTTGACGATCTGCTACAGCGCTACTTTGCCACCACCGACCTCTCCAAGGTTGCTCCCGACACCTTTGAAGCCGGCATCGAGCACTGCCGGGTCGATCTTGGCCTTGAGGAGGACCGGGGCAAGCGCTTTGCACTGTGGTCGTTCCTGCACATGTTCGGGTCTGCCCCCGATCTCGATGTGGCGTTCGAAAGCGAGGAAGACCGGGAAGCAGCCCGCAACTTCATGGATCTGCTGGCAGCATCGGAGGGCGATGGGGTAAGCTGATGGCAGCAGGGTCACGTGAGCCTTCAAACCGCACCCGATACCCATCCGGCTTTCTTCGCGAACAGTCCTGAACCAGGTCAGCCGAGGACAGCAACCCGTTCCTTTCCGGCCGTGTTGGCTCGCCCCTTTTCGCGATTGCAGACGCAAAACCGGTTCCCACTTTTGCTGCAATCGCTTGGGCGCGCCTGCCCGCACCACCCGTCATGAACAGGTTCCCCTTCGGCCCTTCAGGCCTGCGGTGCAGTCCTCCCATGCCCTGCTTCTTCTGGATGTTCGCAAGCCGGAGATGGTCTCCGGTTTGAGGAACTGAAGGACTACCATCATGACCAATATCGCAATCCTCACCGGCCGCATCGCCCGCGATCCTGACACCCGCGAGACCAAGGGTGGCACCAATGTCACCGGGATCACCGTCGTCACCGATCGCCCTGCACGCGACAAGGATGGCAAGACCTACAAGGACGAGAACGGCTACACCGCCAAGGAAAGCGAGTTCCACCGGGTGACCTGCTTCAACGGCCTCGCCAAGACCGTCGGCCAGTACTGCTCCAAAGGCCAGCTGGTAAGTGTCCAGGGCCGCATCCACTACACCCAGTGGGAGGACAAGGACGGGGTCACGCGCTACGGCACCGAGATCCTCGCCGACAAGGTCGACTTCCTCTCCCGCGGCAACGGCCAAGGGGACGGAGCTGGCGACGATAACGACAACACCGACGCTCCCGAGATCGACTGACTTCCAACATCATCGATCCCCATCAGAGGGGCGCTGTCCAGACCGGACAGCGCCCCTCTTCCTTTTCTAACCGGCCGATGTCTGGGGCTCGCGAGCGGGAGCAGGACGCGCTGCTTCCAGCCGCCGCAGGCCTTCTTCCTCGCCCAGCTTGCCGAGCAGTTCGCCGGCCTTCCTGATGCCCTTCTTCGAGAAGGTCTCGATACCGGTGCCCAGAAACATCTGGCCCAGCTCAATGGCAGCCTTCTCTTCGAGGTCACGCTGGCGCTGGTCGAGCGCTTCCCGGTCGGCTTCAAGTTTCTTCAATGCGGCAATCGCGCTTCGTTGCGACGGCATATGGGGGTCCTTTCCAAAATCCCCTTGTGGCGGCAGCCCGCACGCATCCTGCCCCGGATACAGGCATGTAGGAAAATGGAATCTGACCTCGCGCCTAGAGGAAAGGTGAGAGGGTCCTGGCTCACGGAATTCCCATGCTGACGGGGCTGCAACCACCGCGTCAAGGACGGCGGGGCCCCACGATTTTGCCTCCCCTTCGCTTGCGCTGCGGTCCGACAAAACCGTTACCCCCACCGCCGCTGGCGCGGTCGCCCATGCGGGCGATCCTGTGACCCGGCGGCCGCATCCCCGTCCGCCAACCTCCTGTCGGCTTCCCGACAAAATCAGGAGGATATCATGGCTACACTTGCAACGGTTCAGACCAATTCGAACAGCTACTTCGAGGCACTCGCAACGGCCGAACGGCGGGCATTGCACAGCTTCTTCGACCAGCACGTTATCGAGGACGACGATCTGGGTTACTTCGCACTCGACGAGGGCGACTACAACGCCCTGCCGGCACACTTGGCACACCGGGTAGTGCACACGGTCCACGGGGGCCTGCTCGACGAATATTGAAGCGCCGAAGAGGGCGGGGCCGGAAACGGTTCCCGCCCTTTTTTCATGCTCGCCAGGGTAGATGGCTGGGCGCCAAACAGTGCGGGCTGTGGACGCGCTCTGTCCCGCGCAGCTAATGCTGCGCTCCTAAGGGCGCGACCTGATTTGCTCCTGGGCCCCGCACGCACTTGCGCACCGGAACCGGGTCGGACCAGCGCGCGCGGCAGACCGACATGCCCCGGTCCTGCCGCTCCACACGTGGTCCTTGGCCGGTCCCTCTCGCGCAGGTGCGATCTCTTGTTAGGGAAGGCGTTAGGGCACTTCCGCTTGCTGACATTGACCAATGCCAAAGGGTTGCTCACGCTCCCTTGGTAAAGGACAGCAATGACCCTCGGAGCAGAACGGCAAGGATCACTGGTCACAACCTGTGCAATTGGGGACGAGATGCACACCGGACGCAGCCTAAGCTGCATGAATGAAAGAAAATCGCCATAAAACAAGAGGTTCAGTTTCGGCAACACGTGAGCGATCGCATGGTTGGCAAGGCTCAGCCATAGCCCCTCGAAGGCCATCCCTCAGGCTGAAACTGACTGGTCATATCGCTCGTCGCAAGTCGCTTCCGATCGGTATTACGTGGGACACGGAACTTCCCGGCTTCGGACTTCGTAAAAGGAAGTCGGGTCATCTTACATGGATAGTCAAGCACAGCCCGCGAGGTGTGCAGCGCATGGTGACGCTTGGTTGCGCGGGCATGGCGGCAGGTGCGCTGAGCGCGCCCGCCGCGCGCGCTGCCGCGCGCAGTTTGCTCATCAAGGCTACGCTTGCCGACCTTCCCACCGCGCCCGCGAAGAGGCGAGTGCCACTGTTCGCTGATTATGTCGAAGAGTTCTGGCAGGATTATTCGCCGCATTGGAAGCCAGCGACGCAGAGATCGTCGCGTTCGCGCATCGATCAGTTGCTCGTCCCTAGGTTCGGTGAGCTGCCTGTCGACATGATTGAACGCGGAGATATCAACCGCTGGCGAGATAGCATGGCGGAGCGGGGAGGGACCTTCAATCGCGCCATCCCCATTATGTCGGTGATGATGCAGTATGCCGAGAAGCTGGGTTACCGGGCTAAGAACACCAACCCGTGTCGCGGTGTCTCGCGTTTCAAGCGCGACCTTCCCGAGCGCTACCTTTCCGCCGACGAATATCGCAAGCTGGGGCGCGTTCTGGCCGAACACGACGGCGGCAATCCGTTCGTTGTTCCGGCGCTGCTCATGCTTGTATACACTGGCGCTCGGGTCTCCGAAATCGCAACCTTGCGCTGGCGGTATGTCCAGCCTCCACGGCTGCAATTGCCAGACAGCAAGACTGGCCCGAAGACGATCTATCTTAATCCGCAAGCCATCGCAGTGCTTGATGGACTGGAACGTCGTGCCGATGGGCTGCTGGTCTTTCCTGCCATGCGTCGCGAGGCTCCGATCAATCTCGGTCAGTACTGGGATCGCATCAGGCGCAAGGCTGCGCTGCCCGACGTGCGGCTTCACGATCTGCGCCACAGCTTTGCCTCGGTTGCCATCGCTCAACACATTCCACTGGCGACAATCGGCAAGCTCCTTGGCCACGCTCTTCCGGAAACGACTGCACGATATGCGCACTTGGCCGATGAAGTGATTGCGGAAAGCGCCGATCGCATCTGCTCCAATCTCGCCGGTGCCATGGGGATGGCTGCATGACCCAGTACTACCTCAAGCAGATCATTGCAGAGGAACTGGCCCGAGTCATACCGGGCGAGGCTGGCAAGCGCCGCTCGAGATTCGACTATGTGCTTCCCGGCTTTGGTGAGCGGATTCATCCATCGGGCCGTAAGAGCTACGTCCTGCAGCGCACGATGGGCGGCAAGCAGCGACTGATCACCATTGGCGACGCCGCCATCCTGACAGAGCGAATTGCCAAGGATGTCGCCCGGCGCCTTATCCTGCGCATCGAGCTTGGCGAGAACCCTGCCGACAAGAAGCAGCGCGCGCGCAAGACGCCGACCTATCCTGCATTTCTGCAATCATACTGGGAGGTCGCGGCGCCGACTTGGAAACCGTCAACGCGCGAAATCCAGAACATTTACCGGCGAACCCACTTGGAGCATGCTTTTCCGGGCAAGTTCATCGACGAGATAAGCCATGCTGATGCTGTGCGCTGGCATGCAGAGCTGACGCGCTCGGCGGGACCAGGAGCGGCCAACCGCGCCATGGAAATTCTCAAAGCCATGTTCGGCAAGGCCGAGGCTTGGGGATACCTGGCTGAGCATTCAAATCCGTTTCGCGGTGTGAAGCGCAACAGGGGACGCAAGATCGAGCGCTTTTTGAGTCACGACGAGATGGCCCGGCTTGGTCGCGCGTTGGCGGACAATCGTGCTGAAAACTCCGTCGAGGTCGCGGTGATCTCGCTTCTCGCGCTCACCGGTTGTCGGCGAGGCGAAATCCTGAATCTCACCTGGGGAGAGGTGCAGGGGCGAAAGCTGAAACTTAATGACTCAAAGACCGGCCCGCGCATTGTCTGGCTTGGTCGGGAGGCGAGGGCGGTGCTTGATCGATTTCCGCGCGGAGAAAAGGACCAGCGCGTTTTCACATTCGACGTTCTGCCAAGATCGGCTTTGGATTGGTTTTGGCGGAGATTGCGGACCGAAGCGGGCCTAGAGGATGTCAGGTTGCATGACCTGAGGCATAACTACGCCAGCCTGGCGGCGCGTTCTTCCGAAACGCTGCCCATGATCGGCAATCTCTTGGGGCACCGGCACGTCACTACTACTGCTCGTTACGCTCACTTGGACGACGGCGTTTTACTCGAGGTTGCAGCTTTGATCGGCGAGAGCATTTCGCTTCACCTGCCAAGTAGCTGACAAGACAAGTTGGACCGTCCTGAAGGACAGATTCGGCTAGTTCTTCCTCGATCGCGCCATCGGGTCCTAGGGCTGCTAGGCGCCCTCGTTTCGTTCATTCCAGTTGCCACAGCGGGGTTCCAAAAGCTGTTGTTCCTCGCTTTCGAGTCCGAGAGTTGCAGACGCTATGCATTCGGAGGTAGCACTCCACGGGGATCCGACACGCTTTTAGC
The DNA here is from genome assembly GCF_001077815.2 of Aurantiacibacter atlanticus. Classification (GTDB taxonomy): domain Bacteria; phylum Pseudomonadota; class Alphaproteobacteria; order Sphingomonadales; family Sphingomonadaceae; genus Alteraurantiacibacter; species Alteraurantiacibacter atlanticus. Next base: position 1,045,517 of record NZ_CP011310.1, read on the forward strand.
GGTATGCTCGCCTGAGCGCAGAGGAGACAGAGTTGCCTCTGGCTAAGCTGTGCTGCCCTTCCGATCCTTCTGAATCACGTCGGGTTTGCCAGTGGCCATTTGGTTTGATTTATACCGCCATGCCCCGGCAAAGGATGGAGAGATGGCAGCCAGAAAAACCCTCGTGAACCCGGTGCTCTTCTCAAAGCACTTCGGCGTGAGCACCGTGGCGCTCGCCAAAGCCAAGTTGCTTGATCCCGTGCTCAATAGTGACACGAAGCTCTTCATCGATCCTCTGCTTGTCCCGAAGAGTCAGAATACGAAAATGAAGAAGCAGGGACGGAAGGATCTTGAGAGCGGCTTTCAGAACGTGGTCGGCTTGCTATCCATTTCAGAGAATGAGGGCGATGTCGCTTGGCGTGGCGCGTTCAATGCGCTTGACCTGTCAGAACGGTCAGAAACCGGGCTGGGCTATGGCGGCGCAGGAACAAGCGGCAGCTCCCGGCCGCCAAAGCTCAGAAACGGAATCCTTCGAACGGCCAAAGAGATCATTGCGCTTGGGGTAAAAGACCCAAGCATGATCCCGCTGATGCCTCTCTTTGAGGACGGGGTTGGCCCAGACACGCTCAGCGATATGACAACGAATTTCCTTTTGCCCGTCCTGTGTCAGGTGACTGAGGAATTCTGCGCAGCTAACAAAGTCCCTGTTCGCGCTTTTGGCAAGAAATACGGCAACCGCAATCTGCCCGAAAATCCGTTCCAGACCGACAAGCCCGTTATCATGGTGCCGCGCGATATTCTTCGTGACTTACCTCTCGCCGCTGACTGGTCGGATGTCAGCCGTGTAGTCATGGAAATTCAGGAAATCCGGGACGCGGTGAACAGCATGTTCGGGAACCTCGCCAAGGCTACCCTGTCACAGAAGAAGGCAGCGCTGCGGAGAGCCGTGCTTTCGTCGGAATCGCTACTTCGCGAACTGATCGAAGCCGTGGGAGTCGCCGCTGAAAGCTATGATGAGAAAGCCGACCTAGACGGATACTTTCAGTTCCGCCGAATCCTCAGTGAAGACCCTACGCCCTATGTCGGAGCGCTAAGCAATCCCGCTACGAAGGATGCTTCGACGCTCCTCGAAACGGTCATGACCATCGTGGAAACGTTCCAGGGCTTGGTCGAAGACAACAACATGTGGGAGCTGCTCTGGCACGGCAGCACGCATAGGCACGAACGGGCTAGTCAGCTGCTCTTCTTCGCAATCGCCAACGTCATGTGCACGGTGAACGACGTTGACATCTCGCCAGAGACTAACTCAGGCGGCGGACCGGTAGACTTCAAATTCTCCACGGGCTTTCGTGGGCGCGTCCTTGTCGAGATGAAGCTTTCCAAGGGGCGCGTGGAGCATGGCTATAAGACGCAGCTGGAAATCTACAAAAAGGCAGCGACCACCTCCCAAGCGATTTTCGTCATCATGGATATTGGTGGCATGGGTCGAAAGTTGCGCAAGATCGAAAAGCTAAAACAGGACGCAGAAGCACGCGGTGAACGGACTTCGGAAATCGTGGTCATCGATGCTCGCCGGAAAGCCTCAGCAAGCGTGCGAAACAATTCGATGTTCTAACGGGGACAATCCCGACTGCCAGTCCCCTAAAAGCTTAGTTCTAGATGCCCGTCCCAATCATCTACTTCAGCGCGCTCCTCAGGCGTCAAAGCGTAGAGGTCGTATATATGCTGATCGATACTCTCGAGGCTGGCCTTGATTGTGCGTCGGTGAACCGCTCTCACTTGTTCGCTTTTCGCACCATCATGCGCAGCCAAAGACGAGCAAATCGATCTTGCCGCTTCAGCAACTAAGTCGACGCGGTTTTTACCATCACCGATTTGATCTTCCATCACAATTGGGAGGGCATCAAGGTCTACCTTCTTCACTTGTGCGATGCTGTCCTGATTGGTCAGCATCCGCTCGGCAAAGATGTAGCCAATTAGGCGAGAGTTGAGCAGTGCAAGAAGATAGTGCTCGCTTATGCTCGAGTCGCCGAAAGTGAAATACAAAGACTGCTCAGGGAAGATACCACTTTCATCAAAAGCTGCGATGAGACGAGATCCAGTTTTTCGGATCAGTAATTTTGGGCTCCAGCCTAACTTGGCCTTATCAGTTGTTCGGCCCGTTATATTCTTTTTATCGAAATCAAAATAAAGTGGGTTCCCGACCCGAAATTTTGATATGGATGCACCCTTTAGTACCTCAATCTGTTTCGCATTCTGACGGGCATTGGTAATCATGGTTGATTTCCCACCGAACCCAGAAGTCGTTTGAATAAGCTGTCCAAGCGGTTTTGCCGTCCCGCTCGCCTCCAGTCGTACCAACGCTTTCCCTAAGGCTAGAGCATCAAGATCCTCAAACCGGAAACGGTTAGCCCCATTCAGGAGAGACGCCTGAGGAATCGACCGTCTATGCCCGGTGTAGTCCCCGATCAAAGTTTTTTCGCGAGAGCTTGGCTTTCTGTTCTCGATTCCGAAGATCAGCGTATCGGCGGTGACACCAGGGAATGGCGCACGATATAGCACCTCCCCTAGGGCCACATTCTTCAAAATCTTTTGCCTGAGCCCCAAGAATTGGTCGTTCTTTCCAAAACGGTCCGGCACGATGAAGCTAAATCTGCCGCCATCTTTGGTTATCGTGAGCCCCATGGAAATGAAGTATTCATACATGTTCGGCATGTACGTATTTCCGTCAAACTTCCTTATGAGGTGCTCTTGTTCTTCATTTGAAAGAATGTCGTTCCCGAACTTCCCCGTCAAAGATACCCATGGTGGATTTCCGATTACAGCGCCGAAACCGCCTTCAGTCTTGAAAAAGGGAAACTCGGACTTCCAATCAAAACTGTTGATGCGATATAAGTCTTCTTCACCGAACAGATCGCTTGAAATCTGCTGGTAAAAGTCCGGACCAATTAGGGAGTTCCCGCATTTGATGTTCTCTCCGAGATCGGGAAGTGCCCGAATGCGGAACAGGTCCATTTGACGAGCCATTGCGTCTGCGGTCTCGCCTTCGAGCACCTTTAGAAGTAGTGAAAGTTTGGTCACTTCGACCGCCTGTGGATCGATGTCTACACCATAAATGTGCGCCAAGAGGATACGTCGACGCTCTGCGATGGTTAGGCGCCAGTCATCTTCACCGACCTCCAACAGTTTCGGGTCTTTTCCGCCCAAGTGTTTTTGTGGCCCCTCGCTCACGTAAGCATCGCGATACCAATCTAGTAAGAACTGGTATGCCCCAATCAGAAACGAACCTGACCCACACGCGGGATCCACAACTCGAAGGGGGGCTGCGTTCTTGACTCTTCCATCCTGACCAGACGCCTGAGCCGGTGTTTTTCCAGCAAGCAAGGGCTCCAGAGTCTTGGCAACAATGTGATTCACCACGTAGCTGGGCGTGTAATATACGCCGCCGGCCTTTTTGACTTCTGGCTTTTCTTCAATGGTGGCGCGAGAGCCAGAGAGCCGAATGACCTTTCCGAGAAAACGCTCGTAGACCTGCCCAAGAATATCCGCTGGCAGAACTGAGAACTCGTACGGACTCTCTGGGTAATACAGATTCTTGATTACCGGCTTGAGAACTTTGTCGTCTATCTCAAGGTCGAGGGTGAACGTGTCCAGAGTTTCAGGTGATCCGTCTCCCTTTTTGAAGTGAAACAGCCCGGAATTGTATCGATCATCCGCCTTGCGAAACAGGGCAGTTAGACCCTCGTAGATGCCCTTTTTGTCAGCAATGCTTTGAAGCTGACCATACTTCTCTATTCCTCGGTCTTCCGCGATCCGAAGGAACACAATGCGATCGATAATTCTCTGAACCGCAGCATTGAGTTCCCTTACGTCAAGCTGTCGATTTCTAAGGGCTATGTTCTTGGCGAGCATACTCCGCCAGTTTTCGATCTCCGCGAGAAACGCATCATCGACTTCGGCCGTCCCTCGCTTCCGCCGGTTGTCGGCAGCGTATTTATCGAAGGATCCCTTTAAGACAGCTTCGCGTGAGAAAATCTCAGCGATTTCATCCCACTTGTCGATGTAATCTTCAAAGGTGAAATACGCCGTCCGAGCAATGCTGGCCTTGTCATTCTTCTCGGGTTTGACCCGGCAATCGTAGACGGCGAACTCTTCAAAATCGGTGAGAATCGAAAGAGATAGCTTGGCGCTCCAGGCATACCTGCGAATTTGGAAGGCTGGGCCAACGTCCTGCTTTATGTTTACCGATGGCTTTTTCGCTTCCAGAAAAAACTTTCGCGTGCCTCCAATACGGAAGGCATAGTCGGGCGCCTTGGTATTCCCACCGATCTTGAGTGCATCTTCATGCACCACATCCTTGTAAGCTTCAGCATAGCCCTGCTCGTTGTCGATGTCCCAACCGAGAGCCTTGAAGAACGGGTCGATGAACTCCCTACGGACCTGAGTTTCGTTGTAGGAGCTGGCTTGGTAAGCATCTTTGTGAAGGCGGAAGCGTTCAACTAGATCACTGATTATCTTTGGTGCAGGCATGCATCTCCTATTGCACGCTGCCGGTGAGCCGAAAAGTGACTTCGACATCGGTCCGGTGGCGGGACAGCACTGTGAAGTAGTGATAGGCTCCTCATCTCATGCCGGAGCCCATTCGCTCGCGCTCCACTGGCAAGCATGAGACTGATCTCCATGGATCACGGGTCAAGCCACTTGCCTGCCATTCGATCTCCTCTTGTCCTTCAACCGGCCGCGCATCTGTCAGCCGACATCACCCGTCCCTAGACTGAGGCAAACGAATGGCAGTATCTGGCGGACGGCCGGATGGCGCCCAACGTCTATTAGCAAGGCGCCTGCCAATCGGCACCTTTCAGCCCTTGGTCATCGCAAACCTGCCAGTCCGTCATCGTGAAGGGTTCTGTACGCCTCCGGCGCCCGGAACCCTTCACGATTGCTGACTTTCCGGCTCAAGCACCAGCAGTGGGAAATCAGACTTTCGTGCTTCGGCCGACCTCGCAAAATCAAGCAAGGAATGGGTTCTAAAGTCACCTTTGACCATTGACGCCTTTGCTCTCTGGTTTCACGTTGAGTGAGGGGGAATAGTCAGCGCCTGCAGTTAAGCCCCCCCGCCATCTGATGTTGGCGGCATTGCTAGGTCGTCACCGTCGATCCTTCTTGGAAGAGGGACGACAATAAGGGGGGAATGATGGGGCAGGATGAAACGGGGGCACCGGAAGAAGCGGCGACCCCCGAAATGCTTGCGGCACTGGCCGCGCCACAGGTTGAACAGGCGGATTCGCCCGAAGTGTTCCTTTCGACCCTCTCAGAGACCCTCAGTGCGTCGGACGATGTCGACGTCGATCTTGCCGACATCCTGTCCGATCAACTGCTGACGGTTACGCCACATGCTGATGCCATAGCCAATGCCAAGGCCGCGATCGTCGCGCTCGCGGCGAAACGCGCTGCACCGGTCGAGGTGCAGTCCGATGGCTGATCCGATGCTGTTTCACTCGCTTACTCTCGAAGGCTTCCGCGCCTATCTTCAGCCCAAGACCTTCGACCTCAGTAAGAAGCCGTGCCTCGCGATCTTCGCGCCCAACGGCCTCGGCAAATCGAGCGTCATCGACGCAATCGAGTTTCTGTTCTCCGAACATGGCACGCTAGAACGTCTCGGGCAGCGCACTTTGAACAACCAGGCCGGACCGCCCGCGCTCGAGCACAATGGCGCGCAGGCGGCTGGCATCGCGCCGATGGTCAAATTTAGCACGATCACTGGCAAGACGACCGTCGAGGGCAGTCGCACCGCTACCGGAAATCTTCGCCCGATCCATCCGGCTGCGACCGCGATGAAAGCCGGGTTCGTCGTCTCGCCGATCATCCGCGGCTATACGCTGCGCACTTTCGTCGAAACGCATAGTCCCGAGAATCGCTACAGCGAAGTGGCGAGCTGGCTGCAGCTTTCGCCGCTGGTGGAAGTGCAGAAAAACCTCCGTCTTTTGCGCCGCGATGTGAAGGCTGCTGCCGAGAGTACCACCGAACAGGTTCGCCTTGCCGGTCTCTTACGAACGGAGACCGCACAGGCTGTTCAGGCGTGGGATGACGCGACCGTGCTCAATTTTGTCAACGTGAGCGTCATCGGTCCGCTTGATCCCGAGCTAGCGCTCGCAGCGCTCTCTGCCGAGGACGAGAGCTATATCGAGGTCTGCAATCGTGTTGATGCGGAGGAAAAGCGGCTCGGTCTCGCCGGCCTCAAACAGATACGCAATTCGCTCATTGCGCTGTGGCAAAAAATCGTCCCCGAGGACGGCGGCGATGCCAAATATTCGGGCGCCATCGAATCTTTCGATAAGGCGCGGTCTGCGCTGGCCGACGCGAAGGCCACTGAGGTCGTTGAGCGCGACAAGGCGGCGGGCACGGTCTTCCGGTCTGTTTGGAAGGAAGCCGAGAAGCTGTTTGCCGACGACGCGACCGCGCCCGACGCATGCCCGGTCTGTGCCACGGCAATCGGTGACACTGCCGCCGGAAGCGTGCCCGCGATCCGCGATCTCCTGACGACCCATCTCGAGGATCTGCAAAGCTACAACGATGCAAGGACCGCCCTGGACAATGCCGAGACCGCCGCCAGGCAGGCGCACAGTCGGCTCGTAGCGCGTCTTCCCGCGATGATCGATCATTTGTCCGATGACGATGGCGTTGGATTTAAGACTGCGCTCCTCGCCTACCAAGCCGGCGTTGATGAATGGCCGACCGTTAACGCGCCCGATTCCGCCGCCATCGTCGCTGAGTTGGAGACCCGCCTCGCGGACCTCGATCATGAAATCGCCGACATCGAGGCGAAACAGGGCGAGCATACTTGGGGCAAGGTCAAGGGCAGCATCGACAGGCTGCTGAATCTCCAAAAGGATGTGGCGCTGGCAACCCGCACCTCCGAGCAGTTGACCACGCTGCACGACGCGCTCGTTGCGCAGGCCACGCTCGTTTCGGGAAAAATCCGGGAGAAGGTCCAGTCGCTCCTCGATACGCTTCAGGCGCCGATGAACGACATCTACAAGGAGATCCAAGGCGCCGACGCCAAGCCGATCCGGCTTGAACTGCCTGGTGAGGAAGACACCAACCAGCAGCGTATGCAGCTAGTGATCGATTTTGCGGACAATCGTCAAAGCGTCGCGCCGGCCGGCTATCTCAGCGACTCTCAGATCCATTCGGTCGCGCTCGCGCTGCGCCTTGCGGCGATCAAGAAGTTCAATAGTGCCGCACCGGTGATTGCGCTGGACGATGTCGTCACGTCCTATGACGCCGATCATCGTCGCGCGATCGGTGCGCTGCTCGCGAAGATGTTCACCGACTGCCAGATCATCCTTGCCACCCATGACGAACGTTTCTTCAATCATCTAAAGGACCAGCTCGCAGCGAAGGACTGGCAGTTCACCCGCATCATCGGACTTGATCCGGCGTATGGGCCTCGCTTCGCCGACCACAAGGTCACCGATGAGATGATCGCCGATCGCTGGGCCAAGGGAGAATCTGCCGCGAACGAGATGCGTCAAGCGGAGGAGGAATGGCTGCTGGGCATCGCCCGCGGGTTCGGCGTCAATATCCGCATCCGACAGCTTGAAAAGGCCTACTCATACGAGCGCGCCGAGCTGGCCGCGGCGATCGGCGGCTTCCTTGGCGACCTAAAGCTGACTCCTGCTGATGTGCCGGGCGTGAACAACCGCTTCATCACTAGCCTTATCAAAGGCGATATTGAGAATTTCGGAAGCCACTTTCAGGACGCCCCATATGGCAACGGCTCGATTGGGGACGAGCAGACGCGGTGGGACGAGTTCAAGGCGTTCCGGCAGCAATTCGGATGCGTGTGCGGCCGCACCAAGTATCAGCGGCCGTTCGGCCTAAATAAGCCGGTGTGTGCGCATGACAAATGCGAGACCCAGTTCGCATTTAGGCCGCCTGTGGCGGATGCAACAGCGGCCGAGGCGGCGGTCACATGATGCGGATATGTTAGCGGCGTGCCCCGCCTGAGTTCATGCCCGCTCCTAGGATTGCCTCCGACGAGCCGAGGGGCGGCAATTAGAGCGCAAAGCTGACGCAACCTAATCCGCTCTCGGATGTCTGCTTACCTCGGTCGCATTCCAGAAAGCAGCCTGACCGGATTGTCCTCTAAGGCAGTCATTCTCGTCCTCCCTCAATTGGCTGACAGGGTAGTCCCGGCCTTCTCATTTCCGAGTCAGCCCCCGATCTCGATGTGGCGTTCGAGAACGAGGAAGATCGGGAAGCTGCCCGCAACTTCATGGATCTCCTGGCGGCAACGGAGGGCGATGGGGCAGGCTGATTGCAGCAGGGTCTTGGCACCTTCAGACGCGCACCAGATACCCATCCGGCTTTGTTCGCGAACAGTCCTGAACCAGGTCAGCTGAGGACGGCAACCCGTTCCTTTCCGGCTGTGTTGGCAGCTGCGCTGCCTGCCCGCCCCACCCGTCATGAACAGGTTCCCCTTCGGCCTTACAGGCCTGCGGTGCAGTCCTCCCATGACCTGCTTCTTTCAGATGTTCGCAAGCCGGAGATGGTCTCCGGTTTGAGGAACTGAAGGAACTTTCATCATGACCAATATCGCAATCCTCACCGGCCGCATCGCCCGCGATCCCGATATCCGCGAGACCAAGGGCGGCACCAATGTCACCGGGATCACCGTCGTCACTGATCGCCCTGCGCGCGACAAGGATGGCAAGACCTACAAGGACGAGAACGGCTACACCGCCAAGGAAAGCGAGTTCCACCGGGTGACCTGCTTCAACGGCCTTGCGAAGACCGTCGGCCAGTACTGCTCCAAGGGCCAGCTGGTTTCGGTCCAGGGCCGCATCCACTACACTCAGTGGGAGGACAAGGACGGGGTCACCCGCTACGGTACCGAGATCCTCGCCGACAAGGTCGACTTCCTCTCCCGCGGCAATGGCTCGGGTGACGACAACGACAACACCGACGCTCCCGAGATCGACTGATCTCTCTCGTCAATCGATCCTCTGAAGGGGGCCCGTTGCAACCGAACGGGGCCCCTTCTTGCGTTGTTCAAACTCTCTGGCGGGGGAGGGGCCTGGCTCACGGTTGTCCCATTCTGATGGCCGTACAACCGGCGCGTCAAGGACGGCAGGGACCCACCATTTTGCCTCCCCTTCGCTGCGCTACGGTTCGACAAAATCGTTTCCCCTACCGCCGCTTCGCGGTCGCCCTTCAGGGCGATCCCTGACCCGCCGGTCGCACGCCCATCCGTCCTGCTCCTGCCGTCAACGGCAGACATCAGGAGGATATCATGGCTACGCAATTCCAACGCACTTCGACTTCGGATCGCTACTTTGCCGCGCTGGCTGTGGCAGAGCGTCGAGCACTGCACAGCTTCTTCGATCAGCATATTGTCGAGGACAAACGCCTTGGGTACTTTGCCCTGGACGAGGGCGACTACAACGCACTTCCGTCGCACCTTGCAGCGCGCGTGGTGCACACTATCCACGGGGCGATGTCAGACGAGTTCTGACCGCACTGACGGGGCAGGGACCGGCAACGGTTCCTGCCTTTTTTCTTGTTCGCAATTGCCGACAGTTGGCCAAGCTGGGGAATGAAATCTCGACGGTACGGGGCATGTGAAACCGCATTGAACATCTGACTGCGCCATGGCTATCTGGTCCCCATCACAATACTTACATCGTGAGCAATCCTGCCCTGATGATCATTGGAGTCCGACGTCTGAGAGCCAGTGCAGCACTGTCCGTAAGGGCGCTCTGTCGTTCATTTCGAACTAGGTTTCGTGGACAAAGGTTGCATACCAGCCATCTGTTGGTAAGTGAGGGAATTGAACAATTAATTTCTGTGGAGACAATCGAGTGCGTGGAGCATATTTGCTGATAGCTTTTTCGGCGGCGCTGGCAGCATGCGGGCAGTCAACCGATCAAACGGCATCTTCAAATGGCGCGGAACAAGCTCAGAATCGGTCGGCACCGGCTGCGGGCGAGAGCAATGGCGATTGGTCATCACTCAGCGAATATGTCGGTCAACATCCCGTGGATAGCAAATTTTACGACGAAAGCCCGATAGCGCCGCAACTCAGGAACCTTCTGGGAGACAAGCTGAACGTGCTGATGCAGAACAGCGACACAGCCGCCCCCTTGCAACGCGATGGCGAAGTTTTCTTCACGTCGGGCAACAAGGATAATGAGGGGGGTAGCGACGCATTCTATCTGCTCGTCGATCCGTCAGCCAAGGCTGTCGAGGTCGGCCTTTGGGAAAACGGCGAGTTGACCGTTTATAAGACCCCGGGTTCCGACATTCCGAAACCGCAAGATATCCAGACGACAATATCGAACACGGAGATGTAGACGTCGCTGTCGAGCGGCAGGAACGAAGAGCAATCCTTGACGCGTAACTCATCCGCTGATTCAAGACTATCTTTTGGAGGCAGTCTTGGGCGAACGGATTGGCGTTACGGATGAAGAGTGGGAATTAATCGAGCCGCTGCTGCCGCCGGAACGCGGTCGTGGCTGTCGCCCGGCGCAGCATAACCGGCCCTACTTCGAGGGCATGATGTGGATCGCGCGGACCGGGGCTCAGTGGCGGCATCTTCCCGACGAGTATGGCAAGTGGAACAGCGTGTTCAGACGCTATCGACGATGGGTTGCGACCGGAGTGTTTGATGCCATGCTCGAGACACTGGCCGAGCTGGCGGGCCGGGACACTTCCGCCGACATGATCGACAGCACGGTTGTCCGGGCACATCATTGTGCAGTCGGCATAAAAAGGGGACTCAGCAAAGAGAGGCGCTTGGCCGATCGCGAGGCGGCTTTTCCACCAAGCTCCACGCAAGATGCGACGCCAGAGGGCTACCGCTCGGCTTCGTGCTGACACCCGGACAGGCGCACGATGTGCAGGGCTTTGCTCCGCTGTTCCGCTTGATAACCGACCGGATCGAGGCTTTCCTGGCAGACCGGGGCTACGATGCCGATGCGATCCGCGATGAGATCGAGGCGGCAGGCGTCGAAGCTGTCATCCCGGCCAAAACCAACCGGCGCAATCCCGCCCCGCACGATCGTGCGAAATACAGGTGGCGCAATCAGATCGAGCGGCTGTTCAACAAGCTCAAGAACTGGCGAAGGATCGCAACCCGATACGACAAGACCAAGGAATCCTACCTCGGCTTCGTTGCGCTTGCTTCAGTCAAACTCTGGATACCCTTTGTCCACGAAGCCTAGTTGCAGGGGCTGACAGGGTACCGATCAGGGACAGCAGTTTCCGCCGAACCAAGGCCAGATTGTAGCCCAGAGAATTTTTCGGCCAGAATCTCGCGTTGTCCCAGCAAGGCCCACTTGCTCTCGCTCCTGAAATAATGGCGTAAATTCAATCTATTGAGCGGAACTCGCGAGCTACCGGAGACGTCCACACAATTGGGAACTTGACAGGCACACCGGACGCAGCGGGGCCGCCATTGTTCTTTTAATGTTCTCAATCGGTTGCAGTGCAAATTCGGTATGTGCATCGACCGATTTGACCGCAAATCGCGATTTGGATTCGCAAATTGGCAGCAAATCACCTTAGTCTAACATACTGGAATAGATAGGGAACTTTTCGTTTTCCTACATGGCCTTTCCTATTTAGTGTGATCCTCGCCTTCCGCAGGTCGAACCAGGCTTCTTGAGCACAAGGAGCTTGGAAAAATGCAACGTTACAGGGTCCTCCAGACCTACGTCCCGCCGCTGATTGCGGACTGGATTCTGGAGCAGTCAAACACCCGCGATACCAGCGTGAGTGTGGTCATTCGTGATCACCTTGTTACCGCATGGAACCGCGACAACGATAGCGCCGACCGTCCCGGCGGGAGCGATCCGGCACGCCAGCTGGTGTTCCTCACCACGGCGCTCGATGCGCTGCTGGCGAGCCATCCCGACGACACTCTGCGCAAGCGGACCCATGCCGCCTATCACCGCCGCCTGGCCCAGCTCGGCTTCATCCCTACGCGTGCGAAGGAGGCCGGCGATGAAGAATAGTATCGTCAACTTCACGCGCGGCACCCAGCTGCTGGGGCACTTCGGTTTCATGTTTGCAGCCGGCTTCAAGCTGCCGCTGATCATCACTGTACTGGTCGTGCTGGGGACCTGCTGGTGGCAGGTCAGCAGCGCGCTCGACGACTACCAGGCCTACCTGCTGTGGATGCATCTCTATACTTCGGGCTACATGTTCTTGGAGTTCGATCCGGCCAAGCTCGTGAACCTACGCCTGCCCGATGGCGACATGGTTGCTTTCCCCATGGCGGTGGTACGGGATTTCCCGCCGATGCGCGAAGCATGGGACCTGTTCTTCGCCACGGTGAAGCAGGCGGTGGTGCTCTCCACGGTGTGCCTTGTGCCGCTCATGGCACTCTTCTGGTGGGTCGCAGAGCACTTCGGTGAGAAGTCCAAAGCCAGGCGCCACCTGCGCGGTGCGCGCCTCGTCTCGCTGCCCGAACTCAAGACCGACATCGCGCGCCACAATCGCGGCAAGCGCGCCCTCGAATATGGCCGTGAGCTGGGCTGGAAATGGCGGCTCGCTGGTCGCAACGCATTGCAGGAAGCGGGGCTCTATGCGCCCGCGCATCTCGCTGGTGTCAGCTACCCGTGGCGGCAGGAACAGGGCCACGCCATGCTCGTCGGCACCACGGGCATGGGCAAGACCGTGGCGCTCTTCGAACTCGTCGACGAGATCAGGCAGAGGGGAGAACGCGCGGTCATTTTCGACCTCACAGGGGCCTTCATCGAGACCTTCTACGAGCCCGAACGCGACGTCATCCTGAACCCGCTTGATGCCCGCTGTCCGGCCTGGAGCGTGTTCAACGACTGCACCACCAGTTCCGAGTTCCATGCCGCTGCGGAATCGCTCGTACCCCATGACGGCGGCGGAGCAGAGCAGTTCTGGGTGCTCGCAGCACGTACCCTGTTCGTCGAGACCTGCCTCAAGCTCGTCGAGAAGGGCAAGGGCACCAACGCGGCGCTCGCAAGCGACCTGATGAACGCCAATCTTTCCGACCTACACCAGCTACTCGAGGACACAATGGCGGGACCGATGACCGATCCACAGGCTGCCAAGATGGCGGAATCGGTGCGCGCCGTGTTCAACGTGAACGCCAAGGCGCTGCAATTGCTGCCGACTGAAGGCAAGCACTTCTCGATCCGCGACTGGGTCAAGGGCGAGGGCAAGGAGGGATCGATCCTGTTCCTCTCGGCGCGCTATGCTGATCTCACCGTCCTCTCGCAGATGCTCACGCTGTGGCTCGATACGGCGATCAACACGCTGATGACCGGGCGGACCTCGTCTGACCTCAGACTGTGGTTCCTGATCGACGAGCTTGGCGCCCTCCATCGGCTCCCTTCGCTCGAGAAGGGCCTGCAGACCGCGCGCAATTACGGCGGCGCCATCGTCACTGGTGTGCATGCCTATGCCAAGCTGAAGGAGGTCTATGGAGAGAACATGGCGATGACCTTGTCGTCGCTCGCCAAGACCAAGCTCATGCTCGGTACGGCCGACCGCGAGACCGCTACCTGGTGCTCCGACACTGTCGGTCACCGCGAGGTTCGCGAAGTCGAAGAGAACCAGAGCTATGGGCATAACAGTGCCCGTGATGCGGTGAGTCTGACAGCCCGCCGCGAGATCGCACCGCTGCTGCTTCCCGACGAGTTCATGGGATTGAAGAGCCTGGAGGGTTACATTAAGTTTCCAGAGGGGCTTCCCACTGCACCCATCACGCTCGAGCCGCAGGACTGGCCCCGCGTTGCCGAGGGTTTCATCCCCCGCGAGATACCGAAGCTCGCAAAAACTGCCCCCCGACCGGTCGCTGACGAACCGGAAGACGACGATACCGGGCATCGTGGCAGCGACAGCGACGATTCCGGTGAACGCCGTCGCCGTGACGAGAAGCACCGCGGTCAGCAATTCGATAGCGGTCAGGAGAAGCGGACTAACCGGAGGTCTCGGAGTAAGCGCGCACAAGACCGTTCGCGCGAGGAAGCCCAGGACAAGCAATTGGCTGACGAGCATGTCAGGTCGGGTCGAAAGAGAGACACCGACAAGGCGCAGCGGCGCACCGACCAGGGAAGCAATCGGCAAAGCGAACTGCCGCTTGGCGCCGATAAGGATCGGGCGCGCGATGAGACCGCAAAGGGTCGGTCCGTGAAGAACGGTGAGGATAATGATCCGCACCGCGACAAAGCGAGCAGAGAGGGGCGCAATCGTGCGGACCAGGAGCGCCGTCAGCAGGGTCTGCTTGGTGGTGCCGCGCATGACAGGGACCGTGACAAGCCCGACCGGGACGAACCCGACGTGGGCGATATCGAGCCCGATATCTAATGCGTGGACGTGTGGCAGCAGTGAGCCGGTGGGAGGACTAGGCGATGCTCTCAATCGCCAATGTGCGTTCGCCCTCTGCTGCCGCCAGCTACTTTGCTGACGACAATTACTATGCCCGGGCCGATGCCGATCGGTCCGGGCAATGGGTCGGCGAAGGCGCGAAGTCGCTCGGCCTATCAGGGCGCGTCGAGACAATGCAATTCGATGCCTTGTTGCGCGGTGAACTCCCCGATCGAACGAGCGTCGGCAATCCCGGCCAGGCGCACCGGCCAGGGACCGATCTTACCTTCTCGCTGCCCAAGAGCTGGTCGCTGCTGGCTCTGGTAGGCAAGGACGAGCGGATTGTTGCTGCCTACCGCGAGGCGGTGACCGAGGCGCTCAAATGGGCCGAAAAGAACGCCGCTGAAACCCGCCTTGTCGAACGCGGCAAGGTCAAGACCGTGGCGACCGGCAACCTCGCCATCGGCCTCTTCCAGCATGACACCAACCGCAACCAGGAGCCCAACCTGCACTTCCATGCGGTCGTCGCCAATGTGACTCAGGGCAAGGACGGGAAATGGCGCACTCTCAAGAACGACAAGCTCTTTGCGCTCGGCACCCTGCTCAATTCCATGACGATGGCGCGCTTCCGGATCGCGGTCGAGAAGCTCGGTTACGAACCCGGACCGGTCGGCAAGCACGGCAATTTCGAGGCCCGCGGGATAACGCGCGAACAGGTGATGGCGTTCTCTTCGCGGCGCAAGGAAGTGCTCGAAGCGCGCCGTGGTCCGGGGCTGGAAGCAGGCAAGGTGGCCGCGCTTGCCACCCGTTCGCCCAAGCAACCGATCGAGGATCGCGCGGTCCTGGGTGAGCAATGGCACGCGGCTGCGCAGGCCATCGGCCTCGACCTCCCGCGACTGGTCGATACTGCCAAAACGAGGGCCAGCGAGCGCGATGCTGCCGACGCGAAGGCACCCAATCTGGTCGAGCGCGGCCTGGCGCTGCTCAAGGACTTTGCTGAACGCATCAAGGGGAAGGAGCGTGATC
The DNA here is from genome assembly GCF_001077815.2 of Aurantiacibacter atlanticus. Lineage (GTDB taxonomy): Bacteria > Pseudomonadota > Alphaproteobacteria > Sphingomonadales > Sphingomonadaceae > Alteraurantiacibacter > Alteraurantiacibacter atlanticus. The sequence continues at coordinate 1,060,871 of NZ_CP011310.1, forward strand.
CGCTGGTTCCCGACCATGTCCTCAAGCGAGGTCCTCAAGAGATTGCGGCGGCTCAGGCCGCGGCATCGGCGGTGCGCCACCTGTCGCAGCGCGAGGCGGGGTTCGCGCGTGAAGACCTGTACAGGGCAGCGCTCGATTTTGGATTGCCGACGACCATCGCGCATGTCGAGAAGGCGGTGCGCTCACTGGTGCGTTCAGGCGAGCTGCTGCGGGGCAAGGGCGAGCACAAGGGATGGCTGGCAAGCCGCGAGGAAATCGAGCGCGAGGGGCGCATCCTCGCCTGGGCAAACGAGGGCAAGGGTGCAGTCGAACCCATCCTCCCTGAACGGCAGGCCGACGCCAGCATCCAGGCATCGGCTCTCGTCAATCAGGGCTTCAAACTGAACGAAGGCCAGCTAGGCGCTGCGCGGCTTATCCTGACTTCGCGCGATCGGACCGTGGCCGTGCAGGGCGTTGCAGGTGCGGGGAAGTCGAGCGTGCTGAAGCCTGTCGCCGATGTGCTGCGCGAGGAAGGACACAAGGTGCTTGGCCTTTCGGTGCAGAACACGCTCGTACAGATGTTGGAACGCGAGACCGGGATCGAGGCGCAAACGCTCGCGAGTTTCCTCAAGCGCTGGGGACCGATCAGCGAAGGGGAGGTCCGGTCCGGTCTCGATCGCGAGGCGAGCAAGGAACTTGGCGGCAGTGTCCTCATCCTCGACGAAGCCTCGATGGTCTCGAATGCCGACAAGGAGCAACTTATTCGCATCGCCAATCGCGTCGGTGCCCACCGGCTTGTCCTGATGGGAGACCGCAAGCAACTGGGTGCGGTCGATGCAGGCAAGCCGTTCGACCTCCTGCAGCAGGGGGGCATCGCGCAGGCGCGGATGACCACCAATTTGCGCGGCCGCGATCCGGTCCTGCGCGAGGCACAGGCGGCTGCGCAGGCGGGGCTGGTTCGCACGGCGCTCAATCACCTCAAGGGCAACACAGTCGAAGCCAAAGGGGATGGAGCGATTGTTGCTGCTGAGCGCTGGCTTTCGCTCTCGCCAGATGAACGGACGCGGACCGCGATCTATGCTTCGGGCCGCAAGATCCGTGCAGCCGTCAACGAGGCCGTCCAGACCGGCCTTGCTGCCAATGGCGAGATCGGCCCGGAAAAGCTTGAACTCGAGGTCCTCGACCTTGCCAATCTCACGCGCGAGGAGCTGCGCTACCTTGCCGCCTACAAGCCCGGCATGGTGCTCGAGGTCGCGAAACTTGAGCGCGCACTTGGTCTCAAGCGCGGCGAATATGCAGTGCGCAAGGTCGACGACCGGAAGGAAATCGTCGAGCTTGAGGACAGGCAAGGCAGGCTGCACAAGCTCAAGCCGTCGCGGATCGGGCGCACGGGCAAGGACGACAATCTAGCACTGTTCGACCGGCGCGAGCTTGAAGTCCACCAGGGTGATCGCATTCGCTGGACCAGGAATGATCATCGGCGCGGGCTGTTCAATGCCGATCAGGCTCGTGTTGTCCACATCGATGGCGATCGCGTCACTGTCGAGACCTCCAAGGGTGTCGAACAAAGGCTCGATAAAGACGACCCGATGCTGAAGCGTCTCGACCTAGCCTACGCTCTTAATGCCCATATGGCGCAGGGTCTCACCTCAGACCGAGGCATAGCGGTGATGGACAGCCGCGAGCGCAACCTTGCCAACCAGAAGACATTTCTCGTGACAGTTACTCGGCTACGCGACCACCTTACCCTCGTGGTCGACAGTGCTGCACGGCTTGGTGCTGCTGTCTCGAAAAACAAGGGTGAGAAGTCATCGGCGTTGGAAGTGACCGAGCGCTTGAAGGCGGCTGCACAGGCGGGGACGGGTAAGGCGATGGCTAAGAATGTCCCCAAAGCTACCGAACCGGAACTCGCCAAGGAGCGCAGTCGCTCCATGGACTTTGGGATATGATCAGGTACTTCCCCCGAAAAGACCGCTTAGCGCCTCAATTTCGGACATAGAAGACAATGCGCCAACCGCCTGAAAGCTGACATTCGATTGTTGCCAGATGCTGGTTAGGTCGTCTGACTGGGGCAGCCTCTCTGATTTTCGAATCCTTTGGGGCTATTACATCGTAGAGGCCGGCTCCTCACCCGTACGACCTCCCATCGGTCGTTAGATTGGGGGATCCTCCGCAATCAGCGTTCGAAATTCATCTATGCGTCGAAAAGGGATCACTCTCGGATTGAGTGTCACGACAGGAAAGCGGCTCAAGAGGAAGTGCCGCACTTTCGACAAACCAAGCCGTTCCTTAAGCAGGTGTTCTCGAGCTTCCTCTTTGGCCAGGGCCTTGCCGTAGTATCGATCAAGCCTGCAATTGTAACGCGCGAAACGAACAGGATCGGTCTCAATGCGATTAATATCGATGAGGTTGTTCTTGCACTGTACGTTGTAGATGACCTGATCTAGCGTCGCGACTACATCGAACTCTTTGCGGTTGATGCGCTTGACGTCGGTAACCGCAAATCCCTGTTTAGCGAGCGCGGCATTCACATTGTCTTCGAAGATAAAGCCCGACCGGATTTGAAAGCGCCGCTGGCGGTTGAGACAGGCAGTTTTCCAATAATAGAGGAATCGGCTGAGAAGGGTCACCGTCGAGATATGGGCGCCGTCTAACCTAATGAACGGCGCGATCGCATTGGTGCACGCAACGTAGTCCGCATCGTGATGCTCCAAGTGTCGGCGTAAGGCCCCGGGGAGCTCGGCCTCATCGGCGAGTTCAGTAAGACGGTCGGCCGGTAGTTTGATCAGATAGTCATCCTCACAGCAGGCCAGGCACGCTTGGACGAAATGCGCCATGGGGCCAAAATCAGTCTCCATAAGCGCAAATTCGGCATAGGCCGCCTCCATCAAACGGATATCATTGCGTAGTTCGGCAGCAGAAAAGATTAGGCGGGGATCGACCGGCTCCAGGGTGGCCATGATTTGCGCGCCATCCATGCCGGGCTGCACGTCCAAAATCCCCGCACGCTCAGGTTCCAGAAACATGCTTTCGAGCAGCTCGTACTCGTAATTGGCTGTGAAGCCGTTCGCACTCACGTTAAGTGCGAAATCGGGGAAAATTCGAGCCAACATTTGTTTTTGATGTAGGCCGGTAATCGTTGCACCGCTGTGTTCGACCAGAGGCAGAATAAAATTCAGCGTATCTATTCGCCCCATCTCTCGCGAGCCGCGACAGGCTAGCGGCATGGCGTAGAGCATCGCGACGAGATGGCGTCGGCGGGATTGAAAATATCCGATCGCGTGTGCGATGGTTTGAAATCCGGAGGCAACTTCGAACAGGCCGTGGGCACGAAAGGCTGCACCGATCGCGCTTGCCTGTATTACAGTGAGAAGAAAACGCTCGGCGAGACGCTCGCCAAATTGATCAATCAAGGCGCTTCGTATCGACGCCAGCGCGGTCGGGTCGAGATCGTCGAGACGAAAGGTTACGATAGCCTGTTCGAGAGCATCGTCCTCAAGGCCGAAGAGCGGCAGATTGATAAACTCTTCGATCGCGCGGATCGTATCGAGCCAAGCATATACACTGCTTTGGGCCCGGAAGGGCGCAAGCGCTTGGGCGATACCGCCACTGTGCGCTGCGATTTGCTGCTGGATAAGGGTTTCGGCTGCGGGGCCGGTGATCTGGTGCATGCTGCTAGCTGTTGCCGGCCTTGCAGTCGGGAGCTGGCGCCCCTTTTTTTGATCCGCCAGAGGGCTTGTTTTGCTTGGTGCGCCGTCGTCTTTTCGGCTTGGTTAATTTGGGCAATAGCACGCTTTGCCAGTCGATCTTCCTGCGCTGCGAGAAATCGGATTCGAGGGCGACGACGGCGGGAAGGCCCGGATGGGTTTCCACCGCACGGCCGATCCAATCCAGCGCTGCATCAAAGTCTCGCTCTTTGCGGCAGCGCTCCGCCAGCGCGAAGCACATCGCCGCGTCGAGCAGTTTCGGGGCGTGCAATCCGCCTGGTTTGGAACGCTGCTCGAAATAGCGCTCAAGCGTCTCCTTGTGGGTCTCGAGAGGCCATGCGTCGAGGGAACCGAATAGGGTCCCCATTACCAGTGCTTCGCTACTTGGTTCGCCGATCTTAGCGGAATGCTGTTGCAACAGGGCATCGAGCCTCTCGGATCGATCATCCTTTGACATCAGAGCCGCAAACAGGGTGTAAAGCGTGAGCAGTGTCGTCCGGTTGGCTGCGCCACTCGACTTCGCCAGTCGTTCGATGTCCGGATAAATCGGCCTCAGGTCGGTAATCGTGGCCTTTTGTTTACCCGCCAGAAGTGGCACGATCTGGCTTAAATGACCTTCCAAGCGTTGCCGCGCATCTTTTGCCTTTCGCAACGGCCTACCGACCCAAAGTTCGGGCGCGAGTGGCGCCATCACCACGCCTGATTGTTCCATCATATAATCGTATGGCTCGTGCTCGACCGTGTTGCCCGTGGCGACAAACGCCGAGATCACGTGGTGCGTCAGCCGAATAAGGCCTTCGAAGCTGAGCACGGGGCGGCGATCGACTTCGGCCACTTCGCGATGACCCTGCGCGAGGGTAAGGGCATCAGGCAGTTCGCGTAGGTTATGCACATAGCGCGAGCGATGCGCGTAGGCTTGCCTCAGCGCTTCTTCTAGTTCGTGCCGAGCAATGGCCGCGCCCGGTACGAGCCCGGAGGCCCTGAAATAGTCGCCGCCGACATGATTCAGAACGAATGCCCGGTAACGGCGCGCCAAGGAAGCATGCTCGGTGGATCGGATCGCCTCGCGAACGCCATCACGAGTGCGTGCTGAGGCTTTCGCCAGCGCCTTGTCGACCGGACCGCGCTTGCGCTCATCGACATCGTGCCAGTGCGTCGAATATCCGTCGAATTCCTGCGCGAGCGATTCAACCGCTGAAACGAAGAGCGTGTAGGCGAGTGCCAAGTCGTCCCGCATGCGATGGAGGCCAGTGACGAAGGTGCGGATAGCGCGCATCGCCGCCAAGAAACTCTTACGATCCAGTGCGATCAGCTGGTCGACAAACGCAGAGAAAAGGGCGATCTCGTCATCGCGAAGCGGCAGGCGCTCATCGAAATAGCGCAGCGCGAATTTGCTTGGCGGGTCGTAGGATGCGAACCCAGGCCCTTTGGAGGTCAGTCGTTCGACTACTGCGGCGTCGGGGGACACGATTGCCCGCAGGCCAAAGCTGGCGAGGGCGGAGAAATCGGTGAGAAAGGGCGCGATCGTGTGCGAGATCAGTATTCCCGGCCCGGCCTCAGCCGCCTCAATCCTTTCTTCGATCTCGTAAACGATGGCCCGGTTTCCGCGAATGCCGTCGGTTTCTCGGAGGGTTCCTGCGACGGTCGGGACATCCTTCCCGTAGCAGAGCTCCAAATTGGAGTAGAGCACGCCGCGCAGTTGATTCGTCCGCCCAACACCGCGCGTATAGAGCTTGCCGCTATTGATCTGCAGCATCGCTTGGAGCCCTCTCGTCGGAGGAGGTCTTGCGGCGGGCGCGGCTTCTGGGCCAGGCTTGACGGCGCGGACATCCCGCCGCTTCGATCGCCGTCAGTCGATCACCAAATTCGCCACGCTCATAATGGCCAAGGTTTGCAATGGCCGCGCGAACCGGCTTGGGCACCGCGTATAAGACCTCGAGGGGCTGGTCCGGGCGGACAATCAGCGCGAGCATCTGGTGTCGAAAGTGATCATCCTTGGGATCCTTCTCGATATACCGACGCACCTTGATCAGCAGGAGGAGCGCCTGCTGCTCAGCTTCGAGCAGCGGCTTTAAAGCATCCCATTTGACCGCAAGCCTAGTACCGCCTCGCTCGGTCGCATGGCGGCCATGCCCCCTGCGGGTTCCCCACGCGTTGGCGCGGAAAGTCCATTGATCGGCAGAATCTACCCATAGGCGCTCGAACGCATCGGCTTTCCACAAGGACATCTTTTCGACGGTTTGCGCGGAGGGCCGCACGCGCTGAAGCGCTGTCTTGAAACCAAAGGGGTCGCGTTCGTCGAGTTTTGTATACGCATGGTCATCGCTGCTGAGCCAGCGCGTGAGCAACTGCTTTTCGCGATTGTCGCGGCGGTCGAAACCATCATCTTGGTCAACAGGCAAGTAGGCGAAGAAGGGATCGGCCGAATAGACGGCATGAGCGACAGTGCGGGCCATGTCGCGCTCAACAAGCTGGGATCCGATGGTAACGTCGAGACCATCGATCGATTCCCAGCTGCCACTAACGAGGAAACTGCTTGGTAGATTCAGCGAATCATCGAAGCCAGCGAGCGGCAAGAGATCCAACGGATGGGAAGGCACCGAGCCTGTCTCGCTGGCGCCCGGCATATACGGAACGACCGATCGCGCGTCTTCCAGCGGGAACAAATCGGTTCCGTCCGCCAGCCACAGCCCATCGCTTCGCGACAAAGTTTTTTCGGCAAGCCAGCTCTCCCAAGGCGTTTCTTGCCAGCTATCGCCGATGATGGGCTTATCCGCGGCGAACTGTCCTGCGGTGAGCATAAGCGCGTGCCAGGCGAGATAACCACCATAGCGGTCAATATCGGGAAATGACGTCGAACCATAATTGCGATCGTCTTCCGATGACCAGCGAGGCCGAGGGCAATCGTACATGGTCTTGACCTCGGCATCGTAACGCCGAATCCAGTTCGTCGCTGCATCTTGTACGTCCCATTTGGGGAGGACGAACAATCTGCCCAGCGGATCGATCTGGTATTTGTCGAAATCATAATCGAAGCGGAACGGGGATGGATGTTCGGGCCGATCGGCCGGCCGTATGTCGTAAAAGCCGGGCCGGTGGCCGGATCGTGATACGCGCGGCATTGCAGGTACGTTCAGTGTCTCAAGCCAGGCAAGATAGGTACCCGGCTCCGGAATCGATCCGCTTAATGCAAGCGCGCGCAACGCCAGGATGGCGAAATGGCGACAGAGCGCGTGCGGGAAGCTTTCGCTCGTCGCGATGGCCTCAAGCGCGTTTCGATAAGGTAGAACCGTTGCGGGCGCATCGCTTGCCAAACGGGCGATGGCGATGAGCAGCCAGAGGCGCGCATGCAAATGAAAGAAAGGAAGCGTTTGATCTTGGAATGCGCCGGCGCCGGTGCGATCGATCCCTGCAACAAGCGCGTCAAGGAAGTGCGTCTCGCCCAGCGCCACCAACCGCCGAATGCTGTGCGCCGCTCGCCACCTACTTGCCGCATCGGGCGCTCCGAGGCGCATCCATAGAAGGTCTGCGACGATCGTGTCTTCCTCGTCGGTCGTCGAGAAGGTGCGCGTCCACGGTCCATCCCCGATCGTATCGGGCAGTGACTGCGTTGAATGTTCGGCATAGCGGCCCAAGGCGTCACCGATCGACGAAGCGCTTGCAGTTCTTGCCAGCTCGATCGCGCAAGCCATCCAGAAATCGCTGGAAACCTCAAGATTTTGGCCTGGTGTTGCCTTGAGCACAGCGGCGACAAGGCGTTCGCGCGCGCCACCTGCCAACCGTGCGACGCGGGACAAGGGGCGGCGCCAGCTATCCCCAGACCGAACAACTGCCCCAAGATCCCGCAGTGCAATGCCAAGGGCTGCTTCCTCCAGTTGCCCGTCAAGGGCTCGTGATTGGCCGGCCCATTGCTCCTGCGCCTCCTCCAGAAACGACAGCTTGTCGGCGAACGAGAGCTGTAGATCCTCGACGACGGTCGAGAGCAATGCTGTTCTCGGACCGGGTTCGGTGACGTCCGCCACGAATCCGCTGAGAATAAAACCGTCGGTCGGTCGATATCCCTCAAAAGCCGCGGCACCTTGCTCGATCGCTGCCCGCAATTCGTCTGCAGTGATGGCCGACGCCTTGCGAAGTGCATCGGGCGCGATGGGCTTCGGCCGCGCTGTGGGAGCCGTTTCGGCTTTAGTGCCCCGTGTCCTGTCGGCGTGCAGCGACACGATGCGCTTTCTGGCGGCTGCCTGCTCTGAAAGTTCGTCTTGGAACAATCTTTTCAAGCCGTTCACCGTCTCGCGGTGAGGCCGGGCGGCGTCCTCGCGATCTAGGTCGGCGACGATCATGTCCGCGAATACTTCGCGCAGGTGCCCGGGAAGGCGGACCATGATGGGTCTGGCCACCTCCGGGGGAAACCAGTTCCAAGTCGATTCAAAAGCGGCGAGCCCGAAGAGCCCTGCAGCGAGCGTTGGGCGTAGACGATCGCGTTCGACGAGTGCCTTCAACATCGGCGTTAGCGTCCATCCGAGGCCGACCTTGTCCCGGTCCGAGAGGCGGGCCATCGCTGCCAGTCCGCCAGTTGATCCAATGGCAGACATTGCCTTTGCGAAGTTGCGCCAATCGAGCGCTTCTGCTTCGTCGGGAAAATTGAGTTCGCACAAACGTACAAATTGGTGGACCGCAGCTGCCGGCAACGGCTCGCCGGAATATTGCGCAGCGAAGGTGATGAAGTCGCCGATCCGTTCCTGATCATCCGACCCGACCGCATCTGCGAGTTCCAGTCCGATGCGAAAATAGGGCCGTGCCTCGTCGGGCGATATCGGGAGGAGCGCGCGCGCAAGCATGCCGTAGGATTGGATCTGCTTGCTGACATCGGTGTCTGCGGCAATCACTCGCTCCGCTTGGCCGGCAAGCCGCAAGGCCGCCGCTTGAGTTTCCTTTCCACGGGCGAGCAACGCTGTATATCGCAGCCAATCCGATACGAGCTGGGATCCGGATTGCTCAAGGAAGGCGGCCAAGGCTTCGCCGCTGGCTTGATCGAGCGGAGCGCGGCATTGCGCAGCCCATCGGAGCACATCGAGACAAAGATGTCTAAGGAAGCGATCCTGATCGCGATAGGGATAGTTCGATGCGGATGTTATCGCGTTCTCTGCGCGCGCCAACGCAGCGGCGATCGCTGGCCCGGGTCTGTCCGTGGTCAGAATTGCTGCGACATCGTCGACCAAGGACGTGAGCGGCGCCAGACGGTGGGAGAGAAGGCGTTCCCAGCGCCTCGCTTCGTCGCTGCCCGGCAGCTTCCTTTTCCGTTTCGCGCGATCATTCTGGGCTTTTGTGAGGACGGCACGCAAATGGCGTTCGAAGGCGGCTGGTCCGCGTCGACGGATCGAGAGCGGTACCAGCGCGCACATCTCCTCTGGCACAATATCCGTAATCGCTGTCGATCGCCGCCGGGCTGCGGCAGCAATCGCAGCGCGCTTAAGGTGTCGCGAGACACTTCCGCCGCTCAGAGGCCAGGGATCGTCGATCTCATAGGTGCGTAGATCTGGAGCTGGCACATGCAAAACAATTGCTTGTGCTTCGCGCACCAGTCCCATGCCGATCGCCTGCCCACCGGCCGTGAGGAGCGCGTCGGACAGGCGGTCCTCGCGTCGATAGTCGAAATAGCTGCCTGGTTCGAATGGCTCCGGTTCGAGCTTCGCCAGGCGCGTGAGCAACCGGCACCTTGTATCGGGCGTGACTTCAATCCGCTCCAAGATCGCAGCGATTACGACCGGGGATTGAGTTCTGCACTTCGCCATTGCTGCAATCATCTTGTCGGCAGGCGCGCTCGCATCTTTCGCTTTTGCCAGCCGGTCGACAAACGCCAACATGTCGGCGGCAATTTTGAACGCATAGATATCGTTCAAGCCGGACAACCAGCGGTCGACCCTGACGGCCTTTCCGAGCAGCAGCTGGACGAATATCGCTTCGGCTTCGAGCAGGGCCAGGTCCTTATGCCCCTTCGATCTGCCTTCGCGCCGCTCGCGGAGGGACCAATTGAACCAGGTCAGAGCGCGATCGGATTCCAAGGACGCGCTGTGCATGTCTCCTGAGAAGGCGTCCAGCACGGCCAACGCGGAATGCCGGACACCTGGCCAGCCGGATCGGTCGTCTCGAAAGCGCCGTATGGCTTCGGGGTCCTCACTGAGAGCGACGAGATCTGGATGAGCGCGCAGATAGGCATCGCTGCGTTCGGAGGCGCTGGCAATGCGGGACGCTTCCACTGTGATCCGCGTCAAATCGTCAGTTCGCCCGCCGCGTGCGCACGCAGAGGCTGCCGCCTCGAGGCGAGCCAGCCGTATCGCGCGATGGGCCACGCGGCCGAGATCGGGGCTCGAGAGCGAATCGAATGCCAGCGTGACCAGAGTATCGATCTCGCCGACCTCCACCAAAATTCCAGGGAGTGCGCGCGCGGCGTAGATAGAACGGTCCTGCCTCGCTAGGAGACGCGCCACCAGATCGCTGCGTGCTACCGTGTCGGCCCCGATCATCTCGACGACCAAGGTTTCAGTCGGCTCATCTCGAAAGATCAGTCCGGTGAGTGTTGCTTCGATGAGAGGAAAGAGGTCCGCGACGAAGCTTTGCACGTCACCGGCGTCCAATCCCAACGCCGCGGCGAGTTCTTCGATTGGCACGGGCGGGGGCAACATCGCCATGCCCGCGAGCAGGCCGCGCGCTTCAGCTTGCGTGGCACCACGGGCAATCGCCTGCTCTTGGGCGGCGTCGATCTGTTCACGTAGAAGCCCTTCGAGTGTCTCACCCTCGCCACCTGGCCCCTCGATATCGAACGGCTCGCCGCGGCTCAGAAGATTGTCGAGCAAGCGCGGGTTGCCGGCCGATCGGCGCTGCAGGACAGTGATGTCGTTCTCGCTTGCGGTCGGAAATCTTGCTCGAACGAGACGTTCCGTTTCGTCGCGAGTGAAGATGGGGATCTCAAATTCGCGGCACCGTGCGTCGCCCTGTGCAAGATGGCGGCGATGACTACGGCACGATGCGACGACACGTATGCCGTCCAGAGGCGCTACGTTCAAACTCTGTAATAGGATTTGCGCGAAGGATTGGGTTCCCGTCCGCTCGGCCTGCATGCCGCAATGATCGATCGCATCGAGGATAAGAACGACGTGGGCGTCCGGCTTGAACGCCCGCAGCGCTTGCACGCTTGCACTAAGTCGGTCGCGAAGCGCACCGATATTGTCTTCAAGATGGCTGGCTGGAAGCTGGATATCGCACAGACCATCGGCCGCCAGCAGATTGGCGAGATGGGGCAGTGACTTGCGCGGCAAATGGCGGCCATCGGACGGCTCCCGCCACCTGCCCGCGCCGAATCCGTCGAAAAGCAGGACGCAATGCTGGTCGTCCAACTCGCGCGCAAGCGCTTGCATTAAGACGGTTTTGCCAACGCCTCCTGCAGCATGAACCAACAAGGCACGCGTATCGGCGAACAGCGCCGCAACGAGGTCCTTCAGGACCGGGCGCGATATCGGCGTTTCGATGGCGGGGAAGGCCGCCTCTACCGGATAGAGATCGCGTTCATAGGCGACGTCGAGCGCTCCGAGGACGTCCACCCGGCCGATGACGTTGTCATCTTGTCCGCGCATGCCGGCGCGATCGCGCACCAGCCTGCGCAAATTTGCCAGGCGAGCATGGCTCAGATTGTCAGTCGCCCCTGACCAGGACGCGAGTACTTTCAGATTGCCATGTTCGGTCGCGTCGAGCGCTTCGCCGGTTCCTATAAGGCTGAGTTTTCGGGTAAACTCCTGCAGAGCTTCGCCGTCCAGGCCAATCGCTTCCCGAAGTTGTTGGGCATGCCGTGCGACCCGCCCTTCCGCCGCGGTACCGGACCGCAACGCCTCGAGGGCAGTCATCGTATCTCGATCGATAGGGCGATTGGTGATCAGCGCAAATTTCGCAAGCTCGGGTTCGGCCGGTCGGATTGTTTCGATGTCGTTGTTGGCTCCGACAAACTTATTCAGGGTCTTGGACATTTCAGCAGCCCGCATTGGCTCATGCGCCGAGCTGACGGAGTACTTAAATTGCAGGGTTTCGATTTTGGTGGCGGATAGGATCCGCGATCCGCCGCGATACCGAGTGAGGTCCGCGATTTCATGGGCAGTCTGCGAAACATCCTCTGCTTCTTCGTGGGAAAAGCCCTCAATAGCGACTGCACTGAGATCGGTGTCAGGGGGAAGCAATTCGAGACAAAGGCGCGCTGCCCAAGCCTCGTGGAATTGGTGCCCATCGCGGGATGCCCGTACTACGTCTATTTTATCTGACTGTCCGCTCATTAGGTTCTCAAGTTCCCGCTAGAACGAAGATAGAACAGATGTGGATAAGGAACAAGTCGAAGGCCGACCTTATTGAGGAAGTCAAAAGGATAATTTGGGGCTCAAGATTCCTCATTCCGGAACCCTCCTAGTGCGAGCAACGTCACGATGGCGTGTAACTGGAACTATCGAATTCCGGCACGTTGGCTTTATCTGGTGCATAAACTACCCGTGGCAGACGCAGGCCGAATCTGCCATCCTTCAAAGATGACCTCGGATGATCCATTTGGCCGACGACCCCATTCGGTTGTCGAGGAGTTCTATCGCCGCGAAAAACAGAGAAGCGATCTGATTAAACAGGCGCTTGGCCCGACCTATGCGCTGCAACAGCAAATGAACGCGCTCAAACCGCATCTGGGCTTAATGTCCGAAATGCAAAACGCAGGCATACTTGGTGCCGTAGATCAGGCGCGAAAGCTCCATGCTGAAGAATTCAGGTCGCTCAACCTATTGATGTCCTCTCAAAGACTTTCAGGTGTCACCCAAGCTGCGATGGCATTGAGCCAGCACAATGACGGGCTGCTATCCAACATCCGAAACCTGTCGCGGTCCTTTGACACAGGCATCCTTGCGACGGCGAAAGCGCTGCAAGGCAATAATTCTGTCCTAGCTGCCGCAATGGCAGCTTCCAAATGGCAGGATCAATGGAAGTCGTTGGCGGAACAGCTTTCACCTGGCCTGCTAGCTCTGCGCGCGACTGCCGAACGAGCAATGATTCTCGATATGGCGACGCTCCGTGCAACGGCTGAGCATTTGCATGGTTCAGCGGCGTACATCGCAGCCCAACAAGTCATCGAAGCCCAAGAGTTGGCGGAAGCACTCACTCACGCGGAAACGCCGGATGAAAGTGCAAAGCTCTTTGTGGCATTCGTCGCCGCGATTGCGGCAATCTTCAAAGCTCTGGGAGACAACACGGTCGATGAGTTGCGGCGTCAAGGATTGCTTGGATTGCTGGTGATCACAATGACAATCATGGCGCTGCCGCAGCTTCAACCCGACCCTGGCATGACCGCCGAAGAACAGCAGGCATATTCAGAGCTTCAGGAAAAAGTCGATGATCTACAAGACAGCCTGCGGGAGCTTATCGAAGCGGAGGGAGAACTGAGCGGGGAGTATGTGGCTTCGCTTCCGAGAGGCGAATTGGCCCGCAAAGCCAACATTCGCTCTGGTCCTTCAGGTTCAGCGGCCCGCATTATGGTTGCCGATGCGGGAACGCCGATTGCCGTTGTGAAGAGCGAAAAGCGATGGAGACTTGTTGTCTATCGAGACCCTCTGACCGAACAACTCGCGCAGGGTTGGGTTTATGAGACGCTGGTTGCCATGGTGGGCGATGATCAGTCTTAAGCGATGCGGCAGGTTCATGTGATAATGATGAGGCAACGCTGCCTCGTCCCAGTGCTTAGAGCGTGAAAGTTTCGCCGGCGGGAGCGGAGGGGAATACTAGATGGTCAGCTTCAGCAACTTCCAGCGGCTCGATCCCGTCGCGCGGGATGTCGCGATCGAATTGCTCGCTAACGCGCAAGGGCAGCCGCCCTCGTTCATGGCATTCATGTACCGGTGGATGGCCTTCAACGGCTGGATGTCTGCGGTGACCCTGAAGGACACTGACAGGGAGATGATCGATGCGTTCGTGGCTGCTCCGCGGCTGATCGACGCCTTCGATCAGCTGATGGCCGGCGATCCCAATTTTCGGCAGATGGTAACCGAGTTCACCGCCTTGTGGCCCGTGCTCAACGTGCGCAGCGTGCGAGCTAAGCTCGGCTATGACGCGTTTCGCCAGCACGATCGCGCCGCGCTGCTGGCGCTCTGTGCGGCGGCGAATGTTAAGCAACAGCCCTCCGGCTGGGTCGCCGAAGGCCGTCCAAGCTGGGAGCAGCTACTGCGGACCATCTATCAGGTGCGTTGCAATCTCTTCCACGGCGAGAAGTCGCCCCAGAGCCTCCGCGACCGTGATCTCGTGCTTGCCTCGGATCATATCCTGGCGCACTTCATCGCGGCAACGGGATGCTTCGACTGGCACGATCATTGAGCAAGCTCGCGCTCTGGGCAGCCGACAAGACGGTGGCGCTAACCGGTCAGCGCCGCCATCTCCACAAGGGCGCCATGGTGGCCCCAGCCTTCACTGCGCCACTGCTGGCACCGCAGATCCAATTCGGGCCAACTGCCTTGGCCGCTGCGATCGCGCGCACCGCGACTCTTCGCAACGCGCCACCGGCCTTGCTCGCGCACATGAAGGACAGCGCGCTGAGCGAAGCGCAGATTCTGCTCGCCGACGGGCCCGGTTTTGAACTGTCGGACCTGCTATCAAACCTAGCAGACAGCGAGCGCACCCATTTCGCCTCGCGGGTCGGCGCAGGCATCACCGATCTCTATATGAACGCGTTGGGCTATGGCTGGCGCGACAATGCGGCCTGCCTGTCGTCATCGCTCGAGCCTCATGCCGATTTCCTCTATCATGGCGGCGCCGCGCTCGGTCACGGCATCGTGCTGGCCGAGGCACGCGGCTCGTTCGCCGCGAAGGCCAGCGACGCCAAGATGGCGGCGGAGGCGCAGCGTAAATATCTGCGTCAGGTCCGACCCTATATCGGTGCGGCCTCACCCCACGGCCAGGTCATCCACGGCTACTCGATCGCGTTCGGTGCACGTCCGGGGATCGCCGGGGCCTTCCTGCGGCTGTCGCAGACATTGCGCCCCAAGGCCAAGCCCACCAAGCCCCCCGTGCCGGCCCCGGCGCCGGGAGCGTCGAACCCCGTGCCGGCAGCGATGGCGCTGGCGACGTACCGCTCGAGCTTCATTCTCATGGATACGCTGCCGGTCGCCGGCTGGATCGACTGGCTCAGTGGCGACCACGATTTGCCGGAAGACGCTGAACCTGTGACCTTCTTCAGGTTCGATTATGCGGGCCGGTCATTTCTTGCCTCGATCGACGCGCTGGCACCGTATCGATCTCCCTATCTTTGGCTCGACGAGCTCCATGACCATCCGTTCTGGCGTCACCGCTGGGAGCGGCGCTGGGCGAGCGGCCCGCCGCCGCTCTATATGTTCGCCATCGAGGAGAAAGCAGGCACCGCGTTTCTCGACGCATTGACCGGCATGATACGCTTCGGCCCTCGTGAACGGCCCGAAACCCTGGAATTGCCGGTGAACGATCTTGCGGGCTTTGCCGCCGGCGGCGCGGAACCGGCCGGACGACGCACGGGCGAGGACTACGACTATGCGCTGTTCCGCGACGGTCTCGCCTTGCTGGCGGGGCCACCGCCGGGGAAGCTGACGGGTATTCGGACTTGGCATCCGAAAGAAGGATTAACCTGAGGATTGCGCGAGGCACGGAGCGCGGATGGGCGTAGTTTTGGCATTCAACGAGTGAAGTAGGTCAGGCTCGGCTCGTCGGCCAACGATAGAAGTTCATCCCCGGCAAGTTTCAGTCGTCATTCGTCCTAGCAAGAAACTTGCGGCCGCTTTCTCCAGTGTCTCGTCGCAAAGCCGCCTTTCCGCTTTCGGCCCAGGAGTAGGCGCTAAATTGGCTCGGAGCCTTCCTTTGCTTGTGGCGATACTTCACGCAACCATGCGCAAAGGTGTCCGAAATTTGCATGTATTTTTCGGACACCCGCCTTTTGACGAAGTGGCTGCACAGCGGAAAGGCTTCACCATCATGAAGCCCGAGTGAGGCGCTCGCATGCAGGACCGATCAGGGCCCATATGGCATCAACGACTTCCTGCAGTTCGACATTCTCGAGCTCGATTGAGGCTGCGTAGGCTTTCCACTGTCGCTGCTTGTTCGGATCGTCCGCCATCTCCGGCGTAAGGCCGGCAGGTCGTTCAGTAGGGATGGCTGTTTCCCGCCGCTCGAAAGTCGCGGCCAAGGCGGCATCGAGTTCTTCGTCGGGGACATTGATTGACCTTGGGATCGCCCACAGATCGTAGAAGTCCTTCATGCGTCCGTTGGCAATTCCGAGCACCACGATTGCCTGGAACTTCTCGGCTATCACTGTTGCGGGAGGATAGGTCCGGATGTTCGGCGCGGGCAGATCGAGCAGCGTTGGATAGTCCAGCTGACGTGTCGGGTCGGCCATCGCGTCGCCGAAACCAATGTCGATGGTGATCGGGATGCGCGTCTTCTCGAGATAGGCGACGGTCTTCAGGCGAGTGCCGCCATACTCCATCTCCTCGCGGATTGCCGTCGCCGAGAGGTTGTCGATATCGAAGACCAGTCCGTCGTCTACATCAACGCTCATGATTTCCTTGAAATCGGCCACAAGCCGGTCGGCATCCGCATCGCCGTGGCCGAGGAAATCCGCATCGCGCGTGACCCGGTTATCGTCGTCGAGCCAGATGGTCACGAGCATCCCGCCCTTGAGGACGAAGCGATTCCGATGCTCGGAGAGTGACAGGCGATAGAGAAGCCGCTCGAGCGCGAAACGCACGAGCACCACATCGAACACCTTTCCTTCCGCCCGTGCCAGATTGAGCAGGCGGTCTTTGACCGACTTGGCGAGGTTGACCGGCTGCCTAGCCATTGGAGGTGAGGGCCTCGAGATAGGGTTGCATCTTCTTCCAGGCGCCGCCTTCGACGGCAGCCTGGGCTATTTCGCCGGGCCGAGCTTTTCTCTGTTCGATCGCGGCACGAAGGCCTTCAATTGCGACCGAGCGGTCAACGAGTCTCGAGTTCCTGAAGACATCCGCCAGCGTCTTGGGCACGGAATAGATGGGTACGGATACCCCGGCGATCTGGTGGTGCTCGATTCCCTGCTGGAGGTATTTGTCGCTGAAGCGAACGGTGCGGATTGGGGGATAGGTCAGGGTAGGCGACCAGTCCTGGTTTCCGATCGCGACCCAGATGCGGCGCGGCATCTGGTCGGTAAGGCCGTGAAAGGCGAGCGCCGAGAGCATTGCAATCACGCCTTTGGGGATCTTCTTTGCTATTTCCGCCAGAGCTTGGTCAGCGTCGGTCTCGGCATCGGCGTATTGATAGAGGCCGCGCGATATTCGCTCGATTTCGCCGTCTTCGAGGGCCCGGGCTATGGTTTGAGGAGCGACGCCTGCCTTGCGCAGTTCGCGCGCGCGCAGGATTGGCTGCGCGCCGAACAGTTCGCGCAGGGTGTCGCGCTGTGTTCCTTGCTCTTGTGGCATCGCGTGACATTTCCTCAAACTGGAATTAATATTATCCGAGGAATTGTCACATAGCACTGGACTGCTTTGGATCGCAAGCGCGCAGTCCATTTCGAGCTTATGACTTCGGTCTATCGACCGCAAAAGGTCAGAGCGCTCGCCCGAACCAGATGACCCGCCCAACCACGTGCACTTCGGAGCGGTCCATATCGTTCCAGGTCGGATATGCCGGATTGTCGCTGGCGACGGTGATCTGCCTCGCTCCTGGCTTGATAGCGATGCGTTTGACAGCCAGCACATCGTCGGTGCGCAGAACATAGATGCCATCGCGCAGCCGCGAGCCATGATCCGACGCATCGACGAGGACCTCGTCGCCGTCACTCAGAGTAGGCTCCATGGAATCCCCAAGGACACGCACAATCGACAGGCTGGCGCTCTTGGCGGGCGTCAGTGCGCGCAGCCAGCGTTCATCGAAGCCGAACCTTGTATAGGCATTTTCGCTGGCCGCAATCGCGCCAAACCCGGCCGAGGCCTGCACATCGAGAATGGGGATCTCGACCATGCCATCATTGTCGCTCTTTTCCGGGCCACCGAGCACGTGCTCATCGACCCCCAAGAAGGAGGCGAGCATTCGGCGATCCTCCGGCTCGAGCGTCTTGGGCGAACCGCGCTTGATGAACTGCTGGATGTAGCTGGGGTTGCGACCGAGCATCCGCGAGATCGCGGCATAGCCGCTTCCTCGCTCACGCAGGAGCCGGTCGAGCTCTTGTCGGACTTGTTCCATTGTCTCGTGCCTTCGTTCCGGATCGTAGGATTCTTCCTAGACCTGAGGCTGCTTTCCTACTAAGAACATAACAAGAACACAAGTGATTCTTGAGTTGATGCGAGTTGTAGATGACCCTGCTGGAACGGATCGAAAACCATCTGAGAGATAACGACATTTCCGCGACCACCTTCGGGAGAGAAGCTGTTGGTGATCCACGCTTTGTGCTCGATCTCAGGAAAGGCCGCAATCCGCGCCGCAGGACCGTGATGCGGCTGGAGGCCTACCTGGCTGAGTGTGGCGCCAACGCCGGTGTCTGCCAGTGTGGGAACGACCGCATCACGAACGGGCGTTCCAGCAAGCAATTCAAATATCCGGCCAAGTCGGCTATGGTCGACAGGCTCGAAACTGGAGCATCCCAGAGGGGAGGCCACTCTGGATCTGGCGAAGGAGACAATCGATGAGCAATCCTGACAACTCCCTGCCGCCTTCCAAGGACGACTGGCAGGGCTTTCGCGAAATCGATCGCGCAATCGCCGAGAATCGAATGACCGCGTATAATTGGAGGAAAGCCTGGGCGGACCCGTGGAGTCGAGCTGGCCTGATCCTCTTTGCCATACTATTCACGGCTTTCGTTATCTTCGTCGTGATCTACGACGGCCTGCTCTGACCTACCATTCCTTGATCTCGTCGGCCGCTTCCGCGCTTGCTCCCCGCGCATTGCGTGTACGCCCGTCAAGATAGTCGCCAACGCTATCGACGCGTTCGCCGCCACGGCTCTGCACACGGTCCACGGTGCGGCCAATATCCTCTCTTGCACTTGAAGGATCCGACAGGCTTACTGGCACCGACCCAAGCCTTGCCGAGCCGCGGACGTCACCTCTGCTACCAACATTAGGTCGCGAGACCGGTGCGGCGGCAGGCAGGGCAAGTTCGCCCTCGATATCCGCATGGAGCTGGTCTGCGTAGCTGCCGACAAAGCGCGCCTGCAGCTGCTGTCCGGCCGGGCTCATCTGGAATGCGATATCGTCAAAGCGCACGGGGCCATAGTAGTCCCTGTTGGCTTCGATCTCGGCCATACCCCATTCGCGATAGGCCTGGCTCAGGTTGAGTGTGCCGGCGGCGTTGGCACTTTCGTACCAGCTCGCCTGGTCTTCGAGACGGCTGGCAAGTTCCTCGGCACGACGGGCCTCGATCGTGTAGCTCTGGGCTTCGGTGAGCGAGGTGTTGAGACCGGACGCGGAGGTCGATACGAGGCTCTCCGAACTCGAACTTGTCTCGCGCAGGAAGCCTTCTCGCGTACTCGACCAGTTGCGGCTGTCGGAGATCTGGGTGAGCGCGGCCAGCAGGCGGGAGCGATCCTCGGAAGCAATGCCGATATCGCTGTCGGTCCAACTGTGATTGCGCCCGCCGCGCAAGCCAACATCGCCCCGCAGCGGTCCTCTTTGGCCGCGAAGTCCGAGGCCAGCATCTCCATTCAGGAACCAAGACACGGTGATATCGTCCGAGGCCCGCCGCGACAGACCGAACTGCTGCTGCAGCGTACGCGAGGCGTTGTCGATCTCGCTGAACGCGGTGCCAATGCTGTCACCGCTCGAGGTGCCACTGACGGTCTCGTTCGACTGCCCGGTCGAGTAGGCATCGCGCAGCTCGAAGAAGCGGGTGATCGCCGAGCTCGTCGATTGCTGCGCAAGGTTGGAATAGGTCTCGCTCTGGCTGCGGCTCTGCCCGGCAATGGTCGAGAGCCTGCTCGAGAAATCCGAGCCCAGCGTCGGCGAGAAGGGATAACTCGAGGTCGGAACGTGGGCGAATTCGGCATCAGGAAAGCCCGTGGTTTGGGTACCGCTATCACCGAAACTACGCGTCTGGCCCGCACCATAGGCAATGTTAGGTGCCAGATTACCCTGAGCAAACTGCCGCGAGAACACCGAGGAGTTTTCAAGGTTGGTGTTGCCGAGCGAAATATTGCCTGTGCTGGCTTCGCGCGCGGCTTCCTCGGCGGCGTTCTGGCTCGGATTGAGGTAGGATGTCGCTTGGCCGGAGATGGCCATGGCGCCGCGCGCCACGCCGCCCGCCAAGAACGGAATTGACGCAACGAGATAGCCAGCAAGCACGCCGATATCGGAGTTCACGTCTGACATCCCGGCGAAGGTCGCGAGGCTGAGACCGGTATCGCCGCCTGCCGCTGCAACATCGCTCGCGCCTTTGAACATGAGGATCATGTGGAGGATCACGAAGAGCGGTCCCCAGGCGGCGAGGTAGAAGAAGCCGGTGACATAGCCGCGCAGCGCAATCGGTCCGGTCCTTGGCATCAGAAACAGCGGGAAGAGCACCGGGAACAGCGCGTAGAAAACGACCGTCAGCACCACATTGAGGATCGGCACCCATTTCATCGAATTGTGCGCGATCGAGGAATAGGTGCGCTCGGTCTGGATATCGGCGCGGGTCTGGGCAAAGACATCGATGCTGCCCATGCCGCTCGCTCCGGCAAAGCCGTGCATCGCCTGGTTCATCGCATTGATAGAGAGCACTTGGCGGAAGATGTCGCTGGCATTGCTCGAAACCCCTGAGAGGTAGCTGTAGGCAATCGGCAGGTCGGCAAAGAGCTTGGCGCGCGCGAGCGCTTCGGACTGGCGCGGAAAAAGCTGGCGCCCGAAGGCCGTGCCCATGTCGTCGATAAGGCCTGCCCATTGGCCGGAGAGCGTGTTGTAGGCCGTCCGGCAGGTGGTAACCGCAGAGGTGACCTCGCCGGTACTGTCATTGCGGGTCAGGAAACGCTGCGCGCGCGCTTCGCTGCCGGGACCAATGGTCGCCCAGATATCGGCAGACTGGCTGAGTTCCTGCATCGAGTAACGGCCCAGAAGCACGTCGTAGAACACGCATTGCTTGAAGTGCTCGTCGAGATTGGCGGCGAATTCCGGATCGGAGATGCGCAGACCCCTTGTCGCCTCCAGGAGCCGCGCGCCGTAGATCATGCCGTTCTTCGAGTAGTTGAGATCGTCGGGCAGGCCAAAGACCAGTTCGGCCGAGCGGGTAAGGTAGTCGCCCGCCTGGCTGGTGAAGCTCGCCATCAGCGCGAGTCCGAGCGGGACATTGGCCACCGTTGCCGGTGCAAGGCTAGGATTGACGCGGTCGGTGACATGGACGTCCATGCGCGGGACCATCAGGCACATGTAGATGAGCGTGGCGCCAAGGAACCAGTTCACCCAGGCGCGCCAGTCCTGGTTGAAGGCGAGCACGACGACGCCGAGCGCCATGCCCATCACCAGCGCGACCTGGATCAGGCCCTTGTATCCGCCTGCGCCGGTCCAGGCGGCGACCGCGTTGAAGACATTGACGAGATATTCGCCGCCGCCGACCGTGTAGACTTCGACCATGGTATTTCCTCAGGGAACGATCGAGCGTGACTGGATGCCGCGCGACCAGTCGAGTGCGGCGGCCATCGAGGGCGACATGGAAGCTGCGAGCATGTTCTCGATCATCGCGGTCTTCTCGATGATCTGGACGATGGCGGTGACGCGCGCTTGTCCGGTCGCCTGCCGGCTGGCGAGCTGGTTCCGCACCTCGGCCACCTGCGCGCGCCAGAGCGTCAGCTTGGCTTCGTCGGCGGCGATGAAGCTCGCCATCGAGCGGCTCGCCTCGGACGATATCCGCTCGAGCACCGCGTGCAGCAGGTCGATGCTGGTGACTTCGGCGAGCGTCGCGCGGTCGTCGGTCGCCATGCCGCGGCCATAGGCGGCCTGGACCGTGAGGATCTTGTACAAGGGCAGCGAAGCCACCTGCAGCAGTTCGATCTCGGCAGCGCCGATGGCGGTATCCTCGCGGATCGCTTCGACCATATTGCCGATCATGGTAGCCACCCGCGGGCGGATCGCTTTCGTAGAGGACAAGCTCAATTGCTGGAAGGTCGGGTTGAGGCAGAGATCGGGCTCGTCGC
The DNA here is from genome assembly GCF_001077815.2 of Aurantiacibacter atlanticus. Taxonomy (GTDB): domain Bacteria; phylum Pseudomonadota; class Alphaproteobacteria; order Sphingomonadales; family Sphingomonadaceae; genus Alteraurantiacibacter; species Alteraurantiacibacter atlanticus. Next base: position 1,082,720 of record NZ_CP011310.1, read on the forward strand.
AGCGGAAGACCTGCACGCTCTGGCCCTGCGTCCCGTCGAGCAGCGCGGTTACCAGCGTCGAGGAGGCATCGCCCGCAAAAGGCACGAAGCTGCCCGGATCATCATCGCTCGGCGGTACGTAGATGACCGTGCCAATCAGCGTCATGGCATATTCGGCGAGGTCGCGGTCAAAGGTCCCTCCAGGATTGAAGAAGGCAGACTCCTTCAGGACATGCCAGGTGTAGTTGCGCGGCACGCCGGGATTGACGTCCTCGAAATCGGTGCCGCCTGCATTGTTCGTACTCTCACGCTGGCCGCGCGTGCCGCAGCCATGCTTAGCGGCGGCGTAGTCGGTGAAGATGCCGGTCGAATTGCCGATCGCTTCACAGATCGCCTTGTCGGCGAGATCGCCTTGCGGCCAGACGCCGCCAACCAGACCTTGCGCCATTTCGCAGGAGTTGATCGACAGCTCGTTCATGAGCTGCGCCTTCTGGCTAAACTCCTGCATGATCTTGTTGCACTCGGGGCAGATGGTGTCGATCGCGAGGCTGAAGGCGAAACCCACCGCATTGTTGGCGACGGCTTTCAAGAGCGCGACCATTTCGCTGGCGTTGATGAAGGAGAAGGACCCGGCAAAGATGTCGATCCCGCCGCAGCCCGCGCGTGCACGTGGCAGCTGGAGATTGGCAATGTTGGTGGTCTTCTGGGGAAAGCGCGTCCAGACATTGCCCATGGAGTAGTAGCCTGCCGACTGACCTTCGAAGGCAGTGGGGCCGGTGACATTGGCGGCCGCGCCCATGTCGTCCATGAACCGGTCCATGCTGTTTCCGACGTCTTGGGCGGTCGCCGCCATCGGAGCCGTGGTCATGGCGAGAGCGCCCAGCGTGAGCGCGAGTGTTCCGATCCTAGTAGTCATGGCCTGCTTCCCTGGTGGTGAGGAGGTAGATGCGGTCCTGCAGCTCGTCGGCCGAGAGCACGCCGTAACCGATCGGGATCGGGCGGCGGGTCTCGCTGTCCCACAGGACGACCGCAGGGGTGATGCCGGGTTCGAGGCCCATGCGCGGACGCTGGCCGTTCTCGACAGTATAGTTCGGGAAATGCCGCGAAGGCCCGCCATCGGTCGAGATCGCGCGCACGGTGATGCGCCAGCGATCCGCGACCGATTTGACGATCGGGCTCATGACCTCGCAGGCGCCGCAGGTCTGGGCGAAGAAATAGAACAGGCCGTAGCGTTCGGAGAGCCGCGCCATCACAACGTCACGCTCGGCAGCGCGCGCATCCTGCCATTGCCGTTTGGCAAGCGCGCCGACAGGGCGTTCGAGCGTGTAGTCGAGCGCGGGATCCTGCCACAGCGCGCGCTGCCAGACATCGGAGAAGAGCGAGGCGCGGTCGAGTTGCTCGCGCTGGAAGCGGATATAGGCGGTGACGTTGGCGGGCGTGGGATAGAGGATTGCCTGGGCCTTCAATTCTCGCAAGGTCCCGGTGATGGCGTCGAGTTCTTCGACTGCGTTAGCTGTCGGCATTGGCGTGGTTTCAGCTTCGCGTGGCTCCGGTTCGGGTTCGATGCAGTAGAACCAGTATCCGAGCTGACGCTTCTCGCAGTAGATCGTTTCGGCAGTTTCGGCGCCGGGCTGCGCGCCCTGCGCGAGAGCGGGCATTCCGGTACACAAAGCGGTCAGTGCCAGGATGATGGGAAAGGAACGGCAGCGCATCACGGAGTGCTCCTCGCGTAATAGTCTTCGATTTTCTGCTGGATCAGCACGCTGGTCTCGAGTTCGTCGGGCAGCCGTGCAGCCTCGGTGAACTCGGCATAGACTTCGGAGAAATCCATCTGGCTGAGATCCAGCTGCGCAAACTCGTCGAGCGTGAAACCCTCGCAGGTCTCTTTCTTGGGCTCGTCCCAGGGCTTGGGCAGCTGCGCGCGGCCCTGTTCCTGGAGTATGCGCGAGAGCTTGGACTCAAAGCAGCAATAGGCCTTGCGCTTGGTGAGGCACACGCCAAGAAACTTGTCCGAGCAATAGGTCCCGACATAGGCGCAAAGGCCTTGGGCATCGCGCTCGTGGAGCAGCACTTCTTCGCGGTCGCAGCCGAGCGCGACGAGCAGGCTGATTCCCGGAATGAGCGGGAAACCTTTGCCCTTGCAGCAATTGAGGACGCCGAAGACCTTGGACGAGCAGGTGTTGCGCGTGCCGGTAAAGAGCGTGAGCGTTTGCGCGTCGAATTCGCCGCGCGCCTGGTTCATCGCATTGAGGGCAACGACCGCATCCTTGAACTCGTCATTGGCGGTGCGCTCAATGGTCTCGCACGAGCCGTCGATGCAATAGACATCGCCATCGCAGATATATTGCGCAGGCGCCGAGCCATCGGGCGGAAGCGCGCATTCGTAGAGCCGCTCGCTGGTCTGGCAGGGTGTATCGTCGGTGAGGCATTCTTCGCGCAGGAAGCGGCATTCGGGATTGGCTTCGATTTCACCGCAATCATTGCCCGACACCGTGTCGAGGCACTCGTAGTCGCGCTGCCATTCCCAACAGCTGCGGGTGATCGAAACACCATCGACCACGCGCGTCTGCGGACTGGCATCGGTGCAGGTCTCGGTGACCTGCGAGCAGGTGGAAGCCTGGGCAAGCGGCAGGCACTGGCTGTCGTCGAGCCGGACATCGAGTGTCCGGGTGGTCGTCACATCGTCGGGCGCGAAGCCACCGATCTGCTCGCCGCAGCGGAAGCGGTGCACCTCGATCATGTTCTGCCCGCGGCAGGGGATGCTCGAGAATTGCGGCAGGCTCGCGCAATGCACGAAAGCGGTCTGGTAGAGATAGCAACTGCCGCCGGTATAGTTCGTACACGACCACTTGCCGTTATCGGGCGCATTGTTGGGCAGACAGTAATAGTCGTATTCGCTCGTCGTCGTTACTTCGGGCACGAGGCTCGCCGTGCAACTGGCGTCGACAAGTTCGCCCGAGGTCCCGCTGTTGCAGGTCGCGATATAGGTGCCTGCCGAGGAGGAACCCGGCGGTAATTCAACACACTGGCCCTGGCTACCGCCGATGGCCATGCCGCTGGTATAGTCGATCGGGGCATCGCTGATGGCTCCCGCGCGCGCGATCACCGCCTCGATCTCGGTGGGTCCAAACCGCGCGCGGCGCGCGAGGCTTTCTTCCATCGCCCGGTAACCTTCGTGGACCAGGGCAGCACTTCGCGAATTGCTCTCGATCCGGTCGGGATCGTCAGCCAGTGTCTCGAGGTCCTGCACGCCTGCCGGATCGAAATTGGGCAGACGATTGGCATCGACCGGGGCCGATGCTGCGCCGCGTGCGGTTTCAAGCAGCTCGCGCGCAGTCTCCTTGCCATCGGCGCGCGCGGCGTCGGTCGATTGCGACAGGGCGCTTCCCGGCAAGGCGAGGGCCAGCAGGCAAGCGAATAAAGGTGCCAATTTCATGGCCGGGCTCCTTCAAGCTGGGTGAGGTGTTGACGGGCTGCACTTGCGCCTGGACCTCCGCCTGAAGCGAAGGTTTCGAGGACGTAGGCGACGCTGACATTGCCGGCGATGCGGTCGTGCGGTGGCACGTTGCTGGTGCAATCGAAGCCATCGCAGGACGAAAAGTCGCCGCCGAGCATGACGAAACTCGGTGCGGCTTCGATTTCAAAGTCACGGAAGAGGCGCGGATCGATGCCGAGTGCGCTGGTCTCGCTGCCATCGCTCCAGATCGCCGCGAGGCGGCGCTTGAAGAGATCGGCATTGCCTTCGGGAAATCCGCGCAGCACGGTGACGCCGCCTGCGCGCGCCATGTCCTGCACCAGCGCCTTGAGCGAAGCCTCAGGCATGGAAAGCGAGGCAAAGGCTATAAAGCGCGGGCTTGTTCCCATGGCGCTGCGCTCGGCAGCGGCCTGGTCGCGCACCATGGCATCGAAATCGAGCACCTCGCCCGAAGTGCTTGTACCGACGCTTGCGACATAGGCAGTACGGTTGGCTTGCGCCTCGCCTTGGGTGGTGCGCGCATCCTCGACGAGTGTTTCGGCGCGATTGCGCACGCTGATTGCAAGCGCTTCGGCATCTTCGGTGAACTCTCCGGCCCGCGCACGGATTTCTTCGAGATCGAGCTCAGGATCGGTGTCCTGCGCGGCGACGGCGGCGAAGCCTGCGGCGGTTAGAAGCGAAATGGCGACGAGAAGGGGAAAGGCATGTTTCATAGCGCGCAGCAGTTCCTCTTGCGCCAGACGAGGTAGCCCATGTCCTCGCCAATGGCGGGAATGACCTGTCCGGGTTCCTGAAGCGTGGTGGAGGCGCCAATCGGCGGGCAGGCGTAGCGGCCCGAGGTCGCCGGATTGGGGTTGGTCATCTGGAAGCGGTATTGCTGCTTCCTCATCACTGGCATGAGGTATTTGCCGCACAGACCAGCACTGCCCATTGTACCCCAGGAGACCAGCTCGCGGTGCAGCTTGTAGGCAAAGCGCGAGAGCACGAGCCGCGAGGCCTGGACATGGCCGATCGAGGCCGAGACATTGCCGTTCATCGGGTACATCGAGCCCTGGCAGCCGGCACACCAGAACATCTCGTCGAGCGGCAGCCTGGCGGTCGATGCGGCGCAATCGGCGGCGCAGGCAGCCAGCGCCAGCGGGTTGGCGAAGAGCACGGCTTCGGGATTGATGATCGCGGTGAGTTCGGAATCCTGCCACAGCGGATCGATTTCGGAGATGTAGAGAATGTCGATCGAGCCGGGCTCAAGGCAGAGGAAATCGGCGACGATCTCCATCCAGTAGATCAGCGGATAGGCATACCAGTGGACGTGCCAGCTCGAATAATACTGGCTCGCCCCGCCAATCGCCGAGGGACCCGAGATCGAACGGAACCCGATATCGAAACCAGGATCGAGCTTGGTGCCGCCAAGGTTGACGAAGCACCATGGCTTCATGCTGACATCGGCAAGCCGCACCGGCTCCCAGAAGCCCATGGCAATGCCCGGGCGGATACCGCAGAGGCATACGGGCAGGTCGGGATTGTCGGGATCGGGGCGGTTCGAGGGCCAGATATCGAGCGCCCCGATTGAGATCGGGAAAAGGCACGACCAGCAGATATCGGTGATCGGATTGACGAAACCGCCAGTGCATTTGCCCGGCTCGCCGCCCGCTGCGGCGGGCATGGCAAGGGCCAGCGACAGCACCGTGAGCAAGGCGGCAAGGAGTTTGCGTATGGTGCTCATTTGCCTGCCTCCGCCCTAGCGGGGAGAGCGATCTCGCTGACTTCGAGCTGGCGGCCCTGCTGGCGCAAGCGTGCAGGCACCGCCGTGATGCCGAAGCGCGAGGTCAGCGTCCCCTGCTGGTCGAAATAGAACCGCCGCTGGCGTGCGCGCATCAGCTGCAGCGGCGCGCCGTTCACAAGGATCAGCTTGGGCTGGCCTTGCTGGCGCAGCGCCCAGGCAAGCTGTTCGGCATCGTCGCCATCGAGGAAGAGAAGATCGGCACGCAGGGAGACGCTGTCGAGCGGATTGACGCGCGTTCCCGCGGCATGGATGAGCTCGCCGCGCGCACCCCTGATATCCTGTTGCAAGGCGATGGTCGGATCGAAGATCCACGAGCGGCTTTCGCTGGCGCGCACTATCCCGGAGACGGACACGGGGCGTTCGACGCGCGCGAGTGTGCGGCGCTTCAGCTCTTCGTTGAGCCGCGCGGTCTCGCCTGAGGCCTCCATCGCCGTGAGGCGCGACTGGATCTGTTCGAGCAGGTCGCGCTCCACCACCGGGAATACCGTGCCGCGCTGGCCGTAGTCGCGGGCATGCGCCGTTGCGGGCATGGCGAGCGCGAGGGCGAGAAAGAGAAGGGCGCGGCGCATCACAGGATCGCCTTTCCGCTGCCGAGGATCTGGCCCCGGCAGACAAAGCCGATCTCGCCGTAGCGGCTGTCGAAGCCGCGCGGATGATCGGTTCCGACATAGAAGCAGTTTTCAGGTACTGGCCCTGCGGGGCCGCGCGTCAGCGTGATGCCGAGCCGGGTCCGGGCAAGCCGCGTGGCGACCTGCTTCCCGTTAACGAAGACCTCCATGCCCTCATGGCTCACCACATCGCCGGGCAGGCCGATCACCTTTTTCCCGAACATCTGCGGGTCGTCCCCGAAATGCTTCGCCACGAGCGCGCTTGCGGGCGGCTTGAAGAAAATGAGGCTGCCGCGCCCGATGGGCGCTGCCTTGTCGAGCCAGAAGGCCCAATTGGGGAGGCTCGGGCTCGCATTGATGAGGAAGGCATGGCTCTTGCTGAAGGCATCGATCGGTGCCCAGGCGAGCGGTAGCGCGACGAGGGCGCACAGCAGGGCAACGCGCTTCCAGTTAAAGAGGCGGCTCATGGCTGTACCTCCGCTTGGAGCCTTGCGGCGATGCGGGCTTCGAGTTCGGGGGTTGCGTCTTCGGCAGCGCCAGCAAGCACAGCTTCGGCGACCAGCACCACGCGCCCGTCCTTGCCCATGTCCGCGACCGCCAGTTCGGCAGCCTGGAGGTAAGCGAGGCTCGCTGCCTGCACGGTGGCGGGGTCGGCATCGGCGCGTGCGGCCTCGTCGATGAACTGGCCGATGGTCTCGGCAAGGCGAACGGTGACGATCCGGGGCGGCTCGTCTATGACCACCGCGCGCGTGATCCATCCGGCCCAGAGCAGCGCGGCTGCGATTGCGAGCGTGGCGGCGACTTTCAGCGCCAGCGGGCGCGAAAAAGCTTGCTCAGTCATGCGGCATCTCCCGTTCGAGCCTGGTGCAAAGACGCCGGATGAAGGCCGGCAGGCGAAGAAGGGTGAACCCGCCGGCGAGGACCAGAAACGCCAGCTGCAGGTCGCGGCTGAAGGCGATGCGCGCAGGTCCTTCGGCGCTGGCATAGTGATCGGCGAGATTGCCGAGCTGGGCGAACAGCAGCCCCAGGTCCCATCCGGCAAGGAACAGGAAGACAAACAGCGGCAGGCCGAGCACGGTGAGCAGCGTGCTCGCGGCAAAACCTGCCGCTTCGATCAGAACCAGGCAGGTGCCTTGCACCATTTCCCTGATCGTGATCTTGGGCTTTGGAAATGTGCCGTGCTCGATCCGGTCAAGCATGGTTTCGACATGCATGCACATCATGCCTCTCCTTCTAGGCCAGCAACGAGCGCGATGGCCTTGTCGAGCGGCATGCCGCTTTCGACATGGGTGTGGATTGCGGCGTAGGTGTCGGGATCGGAGGAGAAGATCGTCGCCGAAAGCGGGTCGAGCACGAGCCGTCCGACGGCTTCGACCTCAGGTCCCTTGATGTAGAGCTCGCTGTATTCGCTGCCCGAACGTTTGAGGGAGCGGATCAGCGTCTCCGTGCGGTCGTCCATGTCGAGCCGCGCTTCCTTGCGAAAGTCGGCGATGGTCTCGGGCTTTTGCTGGAGCACCAGCATCCAGTCGGAGTTCTCGAGCGCGGCGCGCGCACCGTCGGACTTGTAGTAGTCGTTCAAGGACTGGGTGGCGGTGGCGAGCGCGCCGCCATATTTGCGCGCGGTGCGGGCATAGGTCTCGACGAACTCGCCCATCGAGCCGCCCTTGAGCATGGCCCAGGCCTCGTCGATCAACAGCAGCTTCTTGGTTGACCGCGATGAGCGCGTCATCGCCTGGCCGGTCATGAACATGATCGCCGAAAGGACCACGCTCCTCAATTCCTCGCGTGAGGCGAGATCGCTCATTTCGAAGACGGTGAAATCATCGTCGAAAGCGAAACTCGCCTTGCCCGAAAAGAACCCGGCATAGCTGCCGCCGCGGCAGAATGGCGCGATCGCGAGTGCAAGTTCCTTGCCGGTCTCGTTCTCGCCTTCGTGCAAGGCATGGGCGACATCGTCGATCGATCCGCCACTGCCAAGGCTCGCCCAGACCTGCGATATCGCCTTGTCGATAAGGCCGCGCTCGGTGTCCGAAGGCGCAGTGCTTGGCCGCGCCATCTGTCCGACGATCGCTTTCACCATGGCGAAGCAGTCGAGGCGGTAGTCTTCGTCTCCTTCCGCGCGTGCATCGTCGATCAGCGAGAAGGGATTCAGGGAGAAGCCCGAGGCGAGCGTGAACTCGACGAAGCGTCCGCCCTGCAATTTGACCGAATGCTCGAAGCTGCGGCCGTCATCGATGACGACGACCTTGGCGCCTGCGCCGCGAAGCGCTGCGCAGAGCTCCTGCAGCAGCACCGACTTGCCCGAGCCCGACTTGCCGCAGATCGCGATATTGTGGTTGCCCGCACCGTTCTCGAACGGCGACCAGAAGAAGGGCTGGCCGCGCCTGCCGACCAGCAGGAGGTGAGGGACGGGGCCGCCCAAATACTCGCCCTGCATCGGGGCGATATTGGCCGCCGTGGTCGAAAGCATGGTGCGAAGGCGCTTCAAACGCGTCATGTCGGCAGCGAGCCCATCGGCAAGGCTCAAGGGAAAGGCCGCGACCAGGCCCTGCAATTGCAGGAAGCGTTCGTCGGCGAGATCCCAGCCTGCCGCCTTGTAGATGGCTTTCACCACGCGTTCGTGGGCATCGCCTTCGCCGAGCGGCGAATAGGTGGTGAGCCCGTAGAAAAGCTTGACCAGCTTCTTGCCTTCCTGGAGCTCGGCCTGGACGTGCTTCCACTCGGCCGACTGCTCACCAAGCCGCGGCAGGAAGCGCGCGCTTTTGGTATCGGCGAGGCTGGTTGTGCGCATGAATTTGTAGCCCGCGCGCGCGGCGGCGGCTTCCTGGTCGGGATAGACAAGGCACAGCATGGTGGCTGCAGGGCAGGGGAAGCGCAGCTTGTCGGTGAACATGTCGCCGATCAGCCGCGCGCATTCCCACGGCGCCCAGCGTTCGGGCGCGGTGCGGAAGGCATAGTGGCGCAGGTCAAAACGGTCGGGATAGCATTCGCCGACCTGCGGCACGCCCTGCCGGTCGCGACCGGTCTCGCGGAAGCGTTCAGTTCGAAGGACCAACCGGTCGTCCTCGACCTCCAGTTCGATATCGCGGCGGATCGCCTGGACATCGAGCGTCTCGTGCGGGTTCCAGTCGATCCGGTCAGGCTCGCGCGCCGTGGTGGGCGAGGTCAGCTCGTCGATAAGCGCGAGAAGTCCAGCGGGTTCTAGCGGCGCGGCATGCAAGCCCAGCGAATGGAGCATGCCGAGCAGGCCTTCGCGGCATTCGGTGAGTTCCGCATCGGTAATGCTGCCGGGAACCGGCACGCCCAGGGAGACGACCAGGCGGCTGCTGCGCGCATGGAACGGCGCATGCGCGCTCCCCGATTGCCAGACGAGATCGTAGAACCGGCTCGTGCGCGCCCTGGCAATGGCTTCGTAGATCCCGCCCTGTTCGTAGCGCGGCGCGAACCACGGGGCCACGACATTGCCGATCCTGGGCGAAGCGAAATTGAGAACCTGCAGGCAGGCACCGGGCGGCAGTCCTTCGGAGAAGAACTGGCCGAGGATCTCGCCGGTGCGTTCGTCCGCTCCGACCAGCGGGGTCACTTCGAGCACGAAGCCTTTCGAGGCACGATTGCGATAGAGCCCCGCGCGCTCGTCATAGACGCGGTAGGGCAGCCAGTCCGAGAGCATGTCGAGCGCGAAATGCGCGGCCCCCTTCTCGGCGCGGTCTGTATCGGCGAACAGGCCTGCCATGAGCGCGTCGCGCGCGGCAGAAAAGGAGAGGTTCATTCCTCGTCTCCATGGGTCTGGGAAGGGTGGGGCACCCGGACGCGGGCCGCCTGCTCGGCGCCGGGTACCCCTGTTGCCGGCGCATCAGCGCCGGGCTCTGCCGGAACGGGCTGCCAGGGGGGAAGCAGCATGTCCGACATTTGCTCGGAGGGGTTTGTGGAAGCGTTCGATCGCACCTCGTTGGATGCTTCGATCGAGTTGCCGATCGCGCGCAGGACCTCGCCCGTGCGTTGCGGCGCGCGCCAGCTAGCACTTGCCGGTTCGGGCAGGGTGACATGGACGACGCGCGCTTCGTGCGTGCGGCCTGCCTCGTCGCGATGGGCCGCGAGCACGATCCGCAGGCTTTGGCCGGTGGTGTTTGAGGGCGTTGATGCTGGTATCGGGGCAGCGTTTGCCTGGGCATCGATCCCGGTGGCTGCTGCATCGATCAGCGTCGTCGGCGCACACGACCCTTCGGGCGCGCGGCAGGCAAAATCGCCCGACACATTGCCGCCCAGTGTCGAGCAGCCGCCCGTCAGCATGAGCAAGGCAAGGCCCGGCGCGCGCAGATGCGAGAGCCCGCTCACTTGCGCTGCTCCTTCGTGGGGGCTGCAAACTCGCGCAGCGTGTCGGCATCGCGGTAGCCATGGAGCACTGCGCCATCGCTTGCGCGCACGATCACCGGTGTTCCGCCAAAGCCGTTGGCGCGGGCGAAGGCCTCGTTGGCATCGAGCCCGCGTACCTCCGCGCAGCTTGCCCCGCCGGGATCGAGCGCGCCTTCATAGGCCTGGTGCAGCGCGCTTGCCGGATAGTTGGAACAAATCACGGTCTCAGCAAGGCGGCGGCTTTGAGAGCCAAGGATGGAGATCGGTCGCTCCTCGACCCGCACACCCGCCTTGCCGAGTTCATCGACCAGGCGGCGGCAATAGCCGCACTGGAAATCGGAGAAGACGACGAGTTTTGGACCCTTTTTGTTCCCCCAATGAATGGCCCCTTCGGCGGGCAGAGTGGAAAGATCGACTGTGTCGGCCGCAGGCTCGGCGGCGGCATCTTCTTGTGCCGATGGCTTTGCACGCGCTGCGCCTGCTGCGATCAGGTCGGGGTTGAGTTCGAGCAGCCGCGAAGCGGTGACATCGCGCCGCTCTTCCATGTCGTAGAGGCGGCCGACCAGCAGGTAGCGGGCACTCTTGTCGATATAGAACAGCGTCTCGCCCGAAACGACCTCGCACCAGGGACCGAATGTGTCGCAGGCGATCTCGTCGATCGGCGTCTTCGGCAGCCGCAACTTCAGTGCCTGCGCAACTTCGCTGGCCAGGCTCTGGGCCGATGCGGGCATGGCGGTGACCGCGCTGACTCCGACGGTCAGCACCGCAGCTGCGCTGCTCGCAGCAATGGCAACATGGGCGAGGCGCGCCTTGAGGCCGGGCTGGTTCTCGGAATACTTCATTGTGGTGTGCTCCTGACATGGACGCCGTCGAGAAAGACGATCTCGACCTCGATGCCGGTCGGCATCTCGACGACTGGTTGGTATTGTTCGGCGCGTTCGATGAGGTAGCGGCTGACCGTATCGGCCGCTTCGCCCGCGCCCTGGCCGATGCCGCCGGCAAGAATGTCGGTCGGCGAGAGTGCCTCGCGCTGGCCATTGGCTCTGACCTGGCCGGTGAAGATCCCATTGGCGTTGGCGGAAAAGCCGCGCCCGAACCCGCCAACGATCCCGGCGAGTAGGGCCTGGCTGACGAGGCTGCCTTCGCGGCTGACTACACGGCCGCGCACGCCCGACTTGCCGGCGAAGGCGATGAAGCCCTTGACCTCGGAGACCGCATAGCGGCCTCCGGGCTGGGCGCAGGTCATGCGCACCAGCTGGACATAGACCTTCTCCGCCGAGAGATCGCCGCGCGCCGCGCCGTTGACAAGGCAGCCGGTGATATCGGTCGAGAGCAGTTCGTTGCCGCGCATCACCGAGCGGGCAGGGCCGGTGATCCGCAGCACCACGGGCAACGGATCGGTCTGGCTGGCAACGCCGGTCGAGGCATCGACCCCGACGATCACGCGAGCGGGCGCATAGGAATTGGGCGGCAGATAGTCGCGGCTTGCTTCGAGCATCAGCGCGGGCGCGTGTTCGGCAGCGGCGGGCCGCGCATTCGTAGGCGAGCGCTCGCCGAAGGTCAGCATATCGAGCCCGCCGGGGCGTGCAGCAGGACTTGCTACATTGCCGTTTCCTTCGTCGGGCGGTGTCACGCCCGGACCGTAGGCAGGCGGCGGCATGGCAGGCGCAGCGGGCACGGCTTCGCGCGAGCGTTCGAGTTCGGTTCTGAGCGCGGCATTCTCGGCCGAGATCGCGTCGATCGCGACTTGGCCGTCGCTCATCATCCGCGCGTTTTCTGCGCGCAGCGCTTCGAGTTCCTGCTCGATCTGGGGACGCGGGAGCTGGGTATCCTGCAGGTCCTTGATCGCGCGGCCCTGCGCATCGAGACGATTGCCATAGGTGGCGACGAACTCGCGCTGAGAAAGGTTGCGATTGACGAGCCCACCGGTGTCGATGCTGGCGACATTGTCGCTGTCACCCGGCGCGCTGTCGTCGTCGTCGAGGATGAACCAGCCTCCGGCCAGCAGCGCCACGCCGCCAATCCCTGCGAGCAGCAGTTTCTGCCGCTGCGCGATATTCGCATTGAGGTTGCGCCGTGTATCCTTGCGCCCAGAATCCCTGTGCCCAGAATCCTTGTGTTCGCTGGGGCTGGTTTCGCTCTGGCCCTTAGTGTCGTCGGCTTCGGCCATTATTCGAGCCCTCCCGCAGCAAAGACAAGGAATGCGCTGGTCGCTTCGCCGGGAGCGAGGCTTTCGCGGCCATAGGCGAAGGCAAGGGCACCGGCAGGAGCCTCGCGTTCGCTGGCAAGGTCCAGTGCATCGTTGCCGAGATTACGGATGACGAAGCGCTGGCCGGTCAGCTCGGCGCCGTCATATTGCGCGACCTGCTGAACTTCGATGGAACCGGTGCGGCGCAGGCGCGACAGTTCGGCGCGCGCGGCAAATCCCGGAAGGACAGCGTCGCTCGCCATGGCCTCGATCAGCCGGATGGCATTGTCGGACGGGCTTGCACTTGCCTCCCATTCTTCGGCTTCGCTGCGTGCAAGTGCGGGATTGGTGATGAAGAGCTGGGTCGCTTCATTGCCGCCAAGGCGGCAGGCGAACTTGTAGACATGGCCTGCCTGGCTGGTGGCGAAGAAGCTGATCCGGTCCGAGGCATATTGCGGCGGGACCGAGATATAGATGTCGCCGCGCACCGGCTCGTGCGTCACCTGAAAGTCGTTATAGGGAAAGCCGCTGGCGATCTTCGAGACATTGGCAAAACCGTCCTCGATAAGCGCGATGCGGGTGAGCTCGCCGCGCGCCAGCTCGCAGTCGATCGTCGAGCCATCGCTTGCTTCGATGAACTGGTCGGCGAAAGCGGGTGTTGGCACGAGCGCAAGCCCGAGTGCGGTCAGGCCGGCGAGCTTCAATGCGACATCGCGGCGCTGCTGTGCGCCCACGCTGAAGAATGCGAGGCCGGTTGCGGCAAGCGCGGCGGATGCGGGATTGCTGAGGAGGTTCATTGGTTCTGGTCCTCTTGGGTTGAATTCTGTTCGAAGCCGGTGAGCGCGAGGCTGAGCCCGCGCTTCGACCAGCGGAATGTGAAGCTGCGCTCCTGGCTCGCGATCACCTGCGCGCCGACGAAGGTCTTAAGTGTGCCGCTGACCGTGGAAGTCAGCGCCATGGTGTCGACTTCCATCGCGCGGATGACGAAGGCCTGGCTGATATCCGAGCCGCGTTGCTCCTCGACAATGGCAACCAGCTCGGCCTTGAGGCGGCCGTGCGCTGCCGGGTCGGCGACCTTGAGGATCTGCTCCATCCAGTAGTCGAGGCTTTCGGGCGCGCGATTGAGCAGCATCAGCGCGGTGTCGCGGGTGACGAGCTCGAGATAATGCGCGTCCACCCCGCCACTCGAGACGGTCAGCGTCTCGGCGGTGATCGGCACCAGCACGACCTGTTCGTCGCTGGTGACGGCGGCACCGATGCCGACGAGGCTGGTAACTCCGAGTACACCGGCAAGCGCGGCAAAGCGGTTGCGCTGCGCCAGATGACGCTGGGCCTGTTCGTGCGCGATTTCGGATTCCATGGATGGTCCTCCCCTCAGCCTGCGATCAGGCGGCAATGGGAGGGCGGTGTGGCCTTGAGCCCGAGGAAGCTCCCCGGCAGGTACCAGTAGGCAGCATGCACCAGCTTCGCGCCCTTGTTGCCTGACTTCGCCTTCCGCAGGCCGAACCAGGCAATGACCGACAGGCCTGTGCCGATGATGATGTGCTGCGTGAGGATGCCCCAGGCGAAGGGGATCAGCATCCCCGCAAACTCGTCCACGGTCCAGAAGCCGATAAGCTCCGGATCGTCGAGCCGCCGTGGCACAATATACCTGTCGGCCATGCCGCCCTCCCGTCGTTCGACCAGCGATCAGATGGTCGCGGTCACGACAGAGGTGACGATGGGCACGCCGGTGCCGACACCGATCCCGACGCCCACCGGCACTGCCACCTGGCCGAGCGCGAAGCGTCCCGAGGCGAGCGCGATGAGGCCGCCTGCTAGCGAGAGCACGGTGATGATCTTGCCGCCCGAACCTTCGAGGAAGTCGGTGAACATGGTCAGCGCGGGATCGAAGGTGGTGTCGGCGCCTGCATAGGCGGCACCCGCGATCGCCAGTGCCAGCGCAGCGGGCACGAGATAGTCGCGCATCCGCGGGGCGGAACGGGTCAGGGTCTTGGTGGTCATGAAGGAAAACTCCGGTTGGTTAATCGACAACAGCGACTGTGATGTTCGCTGTATGTTTCTTCCTTCACCCGGAACCAGCGTGTAGGAAATGGTCGACCGCGAACTTGCGTCCTCCGACAAAGCAAAAAGCGACATTTGGGACGATGCCGACGCGATTTCGCGCGCTCAGGACGGGATTTTGCGCCGGTTCTGCGGCAATCCACGCGCAACCTGCCGGATTTTGCGTTTTCGGGTTCGGATTCTGAGCGAATCACTCTCGAGTGGTGATTCGTTGCATCCTGTATGTTCTATGTATGTTCTTTTCGGTTTCCTACAGATGTCCTTCGAAGCTAGCCAATAGGGCGAGTATTATCGAAGCATAGGATTCGCCCGTGTCAAAAGCCTCCCTTCCTCCCGAACCTGAGATCCGCGCCGGGCTCGCGCGACTGCTGTTTGCTGCGGTCGAAGCGAGCACACGGCCCCGATGCGAGATCGCGCTGGACGCAAATATTCACAAGGACAGCTTGCGACGGGTGCTCTTGGGGCAACGTGCAGCGAGCGTCGGTGAAGCGCTTCGCATTCTTGCCGCAGCCGGAGTGGCGCCCCAAGCGCATCTGTTCCTGTTTCTCGCGGGCAGCGGCGATAAGGCTGTCGCTTGGCTGCACTCGGATCTCGCGAAATTCTTCGAGGAGTTTACCGTCGAGCTGCCTTCAGCTTTCGAACGCGTGCTTGGCAATCAGGTTCATGATGTCAAACCACGCTGGGCGAAAGGCACGGCGCATCGTGTCGCCCGGCTTTTGTCCGACCACATCGAAGACCTTGAGCGTAAGGATCGGCTCTTCGGCACGATGTTCGAGGCAACCTCGGAGCATCCGCATGGCTGAGCAAGTCCGTGACACCGACTCCGGCACTCAGAATGTAAGTCGGCTTATCCGGTTGAAGGAGGTTCAGCATCGGGTCGGGCTCGGTCGCTCGACGATTTATCGCTGGATCTCGGAAGGCCACTTTCCCAGGCCGGTGCAGTTGGGAGGTCACGCCGTTGCGTGGCAGGAGAGCGAAGTCGAGGAGTGGATCAGGAGGCGCATTCAGGACTCCTGAAAGTCCGCCCTGATCGTATCAAGGTTTGGATTCATCGGAGCTGATAGGCTAGTTGAGATCAAGTATTGCTACCAATCGGGAGAGTTCACGATGTCTCAAGAGTATTCCGGTGACCAACGCGTGTCCGTCGTCAAAACATTTGGCACAACTCGCGGCGTAGGATTGCGGAGTGCGGGCCTCGTCTGGGTTTGATGTTTAGGCGGCGAGCTTGCGGTGTTGCAAGCGCCGATGTTCGAGTGTCTTTCGCTTGATCCTTTCTCGTCGTTTGATGATGGCGGGAGCCCTGCCGAAGTAGGCATCGGCAGGCGTCACGTTGTCGAGGCTTTCGTGATAGCGCTGGTGGTTGTAATGCTCGACGAACGCCTCGATCTGCTGTTCGAGGTCGCCAGGCAGGAAGTAGTTTTCGAGCAGCACGCGGTTCTTTAGCGTTTGATGCCATCTCTCGATCTTGCCCTGGGTCTGCGGATGGAAGGGTGCACCGCGCACATGGCTCATCCGGTTCGCTTCGATGTATTCGGCCAGTTCCCCGGCGATGTAGCTGGGACCGTTGTCGCTCAGCAGACGTGGTCTGTGCAGCACATTGGCATGGTCGCAGCCTGAGGCTGCCAGAGCCATGTCGAGCGTGTCGGTGACGTCCTCGGCTCGCATGGTGGTGCAGAGCTTCCAGGCGATGATGTAGCGCGAGTAATCGTCGAGCACGGTCGAGAGGTAGACCCAGCCCCACCCGATGATCTTGAAGTAGGTAAAGTCGGTCTGCCACATCTCGTTGGGGCGCGTGGTCTGGGTGTGGAACGCCTCTGCCGCCTTGATCACAGTATAGGCCGGACTGGTGATCAGATCGTGGGCCTTGAGCAGCCGGTAGACGGTGGCTTCCGACACGGATTCGAAGCGAAGCGAAGAAGGGCAAGCGGAGCGCGCCCAACTAGCGCTTCTCGTCAGTGAAGCGCACCGCCAGTTCCCTTGGGCTGAGGTCAGTCTGCTCCAGCGCCATCTCGACGATCTGATCCTGAACCTCGGGTGCGATCCTGTTCCACACGCGGATCGGCGTCGATGACCTGTCTGCCAGCGCCTCCGGCCCGCCTTCAAGGTAACGGTCATACCAGCGGTAGAAGGTGCGCCGTGCGACGCCGAGCTGGTCCAACGTGCGCTTGGCCGGGAGATGCGATTGCTCAACGATCCTGATGATCTCCAGCTTCTCGGATGCGGGGTATCTCATGCGTCGTCTCCCCCATCCGCGATCATGCTTTTTTTGAGCAAGCGGTTCTCCAGGATGAGGTCGGCCACGCATTCCTTCAGATCGCGGGCCTCACGGCGCAGATCCCTGACTTCGTCCGTAGTTGCTGCACGGGCGGTGTCGCCAGCCAGGCGGCGTTTGCCGGCCTCCATGAACTCCTTGGACCAGGTGTAGTACAGGCTCTGGGCAATGCCTTCCTTGCGGCACAACTCAGCTATCGAGTCATCGCCGCGCAGGCCTTCCAGCACGATCCTGATCTTGTCTTCCGATGAAAAATGCCGACGGGTCTTGCGGCGGATGTCCTTGACCACCTGCTCGGCAGGCAATTTGGACCTTGAGGATTTGGGCTTCATCTTCGTTCCTTCGTCACTACGACGAAGCCCAAATCCTCCTTAAATCACAACCTCAAATCTGTGCCATAGGTGCTGACGGGGGACAGTCAACGCAGTAGCGCTCCTCTTCCAGCATCTTTGCGATCCCGCGGGCCTGGCCCTCGATCCGGCGCATGCGTGTAATGACACGCTTGAATTTTCCGTCCTGACTGTCGATCACGAGCATCTCTCGGTGGTTAAACGGGCTTTGAACTCTGGATAGCACAGTTGCAAATGAGCGGATAGTATACCATACCCCTGCATGGTATAAATATATGGAGTTATGTATGACCGGTACGACGATGAAGGGCTCGATACTCACATGGGGCTGGGCACTCAGCATTTTCCTGCTAATCACCTATCTGATCTGTGTCGTCTTCGGTCTGCTGGTACCCCAGACCTTTCACATGCATGAGGCGTGGGCGCCGCTGCTTCCAGGATTTGACTGGCTCACGTGGCCCGGTTTCTTCGCCGGGGCCGTGGGTGTCCGTCGTCAGAACATTTGGCACAACTCGCGGCGTAGATCAGCGGAGTGTGGGCCTCGTCTCGGATTGATGTTTAGGCGGCGAGCTTGCAGTGTTGCAAGCGCCGATGTTCGAGTGTCTTTCGCTTGATCCTTTCTCTTCGTTTGATGATGGCGGCAGCCCTGCCGAAGTAGGCATCGGCGGGTGTCACATTGTCCAGGCTCTCGTGGTAGCGCTGGTGGTTATAGTGCTCGACGAAGGCCTCGATCTGCTGTTGGAGATCGCCGGGCAGGAAGTAGTTTTCCAGCAGCACGCGGTTCTTCAGGGTCTGGTGCCAGCGTTCGATCTTGCCCTGCGTCTGCGGATGGAAGGGAGCGCCGCGCACATGGCTCATCCTGTTTGCCTCGATGTATTCGGCTAGTTCCCCGGCAATGTAGCTGGGGCCATTGTCCGACAGCAGGCGGGGCCTGTGCAGCACGTTGGCGTGGTTGCAGCCTGAAGCTGCCAGCGCCATATCGAGCGTGTCAGTGACGTCCTCGGCTCGCATGGTGGTGCAGAGCTTCCAGGCGATGATGTAGCGTGAGTAATCGTCGAGCACGGTCGAGAGATAGACCCAGCCCCATCCGATGATCTTGAAGTAGGTAAAATCCGTCTGCCACATCTCATTGGGTCGAGAGGTCTGCGTGTGGAACGCCTCTGCCGCCTTGATCACCGTGTAGGCCGGGCTGGTGATCAGATCATGGGCCTTCAGCAGCCGGTAAACCGTGGCTTCGGACACGAAGTAGCGCTTCTCGTCGGTGAAGCGCACCGCCAGCTCGCGGGGACTGAGATCGGTCTGCTCCAGAGCCATCTCGACGATCTGGTCCTGCACCTCGGGCCCAATACGGTTCCACACCCGGCTCGGCGCTGAAGGACGGTCCTGGAGCGCCTCCGGCCCACCTTCGAGGTAGCGGTCATACCAGCGATAGAAGGTCCGCCGTGCCACGCCGAGCTGGTCCAGCGTACGCTTGGCGGGCAGGTGCGACTGCTCGACGATCCTGATGATCTCCAGCTTCTCGGATGCGGGATACCTCATTCGTCGTCTCCCCCATCCGCGATCATGCTTTTTTTGAGCAGACGGTTCTCCAGCGTCAGGTCCGCCACGCATTCCTTCAGATCGCGCGCTTCACGGCGCAGATCCTTTACCTCGTCGGTGGTAGCAGCACGGGCTGTATCGCCAGCAAGCCTGCGCTTGCCGGCCTCCATGAACTCCTTGGACCAGGTGTAATACAGGCTCTGTGCGATCCCTTCACGGCGGCACAGCTCGGCAATGGAGTCATCGCCGCGTAGGCCATCGAGCACGATGCGGATCTTGTCTTCAGCAGAGAAATGCCGACGGGTCTTGCGGCGGATGTCCTTCACCACCTGCTCGGCAGGCAATTTGGGCTTTGAGGATTTGGGCTTCATCTTCGTTCCTTCGTCACTACGACGAAGCCCAAATCCTCCTTAAATCACAACCTCTAATCTGTGCCATAGGTGCTGACGGGGGACAGACACCAGCTATGCCAGCATCATCGAAAGCGATGTTCCGATCATCGTCCAGCATACCCGGCTCGACAGTCGCGCTGCTGAGATTTCCCTCCTGTCGACGATGGCCTTTCCCGCAGAATAGTTCCGGACTAGAGCGGCAGACGGTCTTCCCGGACAAACAGGTCGGGCGAAAGCGCATCGAGGTTCGACACGCCATACTGGCCAAGCTCGTTCACCATTTCGGACTGGAGAAGTTCGATCGCGCGGCTGACCCCCGCGGCCCCGAAAGCGCAAAGGCCATAAAGCGTGGCCCGGCCGGTCAGCACCGCGTCCGCGCCCAAGGCGCGCGCCTTGAGGATGTCGCTGCCTCGGCGAATGCCGCCCGAGATATAAAGCGCGATGTCGTCTCCGGACAGCTCCCGGGCGCGCGGTAGGATATCCAGCGCCGAAACCGCCCAGTCTGCCTGCCTGCCGCCATGGCCGCCAAGGATTACGCCATCGACACCATGCTCAATCGCGCGTGACACGTCCTTGAGATTGAGAACGCCTTTGAGAAAAAGAGGTTTGCGCCATCGTTCGCGGATCCTGGCGAGGTCGTCCCAAGCAAGCGATTTCGGCATTTGCTCTCGAATCCAGTTCGCGCTGTCAAAGAACGAGCGTTTGTCCTTCGGAACGAAGTCGATGACATTGGAAAACTCCGGCAGACCACGCGAAAGCGTCCTCACCAGCCAGCGCGGATGCCGTGCAGCGTCGGTCAGCGCGGGAAGGTTGGGGAAGCCGCTGGCGGTGCGGTTCCGCTCGTCCCACTCGCGCTGCCCGAATATCTGCGCGTTACTGGTGAGGACCAGCGCTTCGCATCCTGCGCGGTCGGCACGGTCGACGAGCTCCTGCCAGATTTCCTCGCCACCGAAGACATAGAGCTGCCACCAGTGCCGCAGCCCCGGCACCGCCGCGACATCTTCCATCCTGTCGTTCGACATCGTGCTCTGAATGAACGGAACGCCGGCTTCGGCAGCGCCTTGCGCCAGTGCGATATCGGCGTTGCGCATGAAAATGCCGTTCAGGCCGGTTGGCGCGAGCGCGAGAGGGAGCGATGCGGAGCGGCCCAGGATTTTTACGGAGACGTCGCGGCACGCCTCGTCGGACAGCGTGAAGGGCATGGCCCGCCATTCTGCAAAGGCTTTGCGTTCCCTGTCGAGTGTGGCTTCTTGCCCCGCGCCGCCCTCGAGATATTCAAGCACGAACCGGGGCATGAGCTTGTGGGCCCGGGCGCGAAGATCCGCGACCGACCGGACCCGCGCTATTTTCCTGCCGGCATAGTGAATGCGCCGGGGAGATGATCCGAGTTGGGCGACGGTGCCACTCGCTTCTCCCCGCCTGCTCAGCTTCCGTCTCCTGTCCGATCTGAGCTACTGAACCGCACGACCTGGCATTTACTCGTCGGACACGCGCCAGACGCTGTTGCCCACATCGTCTGCCACCAGCAGTCCTCCTCGTAAATCGAGGGCCACCCCGACGGGCCGGCCGTAAGCCTCGCCACCAGCACTGAGAAAGCCTGTGAGGATATCGTAGACCGGTCCGCTGGGAAGGCCTTGCTCAAAAGGGACAAACACGACCTTGTAGCCGCTCGGCGGCTTGCGGTTCCACGAACCGTGCTGACCCACGAAAGCGCCTTGCAGGCCTAGCGGCGCCGGGTTGGAAGGATCAGTAAACGCCAGCCCCAGCGACGCGGTGTGCGGGCCGAGCGCATAATCGGGTATCAAGGCTCGGGCGACCAGATCGGGGCGTTGGGGCTCGACCCTCTCGTCGACATGATCGCCCCAGTAGGAATAAGGCCAGCCATAGAACCCGTCTTCTTCGACCGCTGTCATGTAGTCGGGCGGAACGTCCGACCCCAGCTCGTCACGTTCGTTGACTGCCGTCCAGAGCCGGTCGCTCTCCGGTTCGAATGCCATGCCGACCGGATTGCGCAAACCGCTGGCGAACAGCCGTTCGGCACCGGTGCGTAGATCGATCTCACGAATGGCGGCGCGGCCGACTTCGTGCTCCAGCCCGTACTCGCCGATATTGCTCGCCGAACCGATGGCCACATACAGTTTCGTGTTGTCGGGACTGACGGCGAGGCTGCGCGTCCAGTGCTGGTTGTATGGTCCGGCGGGAAGGGCGGCGATTGTCTCGCCCGCTCCGGCGATGCTCATGGCGCCGGTTTCGTAGCGGAAACGCAGGACCGCGTCGGTATTGGCGACGTAGAGATCGGACCCGACCAGCGCCATTCCGAAGGGAGAGTTGAGTCCGGTGATGAAAGGCGTCCGCATATCGGCAACCCCGTCGGCGTCCGTATCGCGCAACAGCGTGATCCGGTCCGCACTCGGCACTGCGGATCCGGCCTTCTTCATGAACAGCTTCATGAAAAAACCCTTGATACCTTTCCCCAGCTCGGGCTGCGGCGGCGCTGCGGATTCCGCGACGAGGACATCGCCATTGGGCAGAACATGGAGCCAGCGAGGGTGATCCAGCCCTACGGCGAATGGCGTGACCGCCAGGCCCTGTGCCGGCACGGGCGCGGTGCCGTCGGGCCAACCGGTAGCGGGGGCGACATCGAACGTCGGCAGAAGAGTCTCGGCCGGTTCGACGATCTGCGGTGCCCGGCCGCTTGCGGCTTCGACCGGTATGTCGGCCACATGACCGCATCCGGCGAGAGCAAGCGAGGCAAGGCAGGTTGAAAAAGCGTTCAGGCGCATGGAGCCTCCTTCTGCAATTCGGGTTCGGATACGCCGCGCACGGCGGGTTCGCCACCCGGCCGCGTAAACTTGAACAGGCCATACCGCATGGCACCGGTCCGGTAGGCAAGCATCAACCTGGGTAAGCTTAGTGCAAAGCTGCGGTTGCGCGTCTCGCTGCTGGTGACAAGTTTACGATAGGAACTGTCGGTGGCGAGCCGTTTCATGAGCCTGCGCAGGCAAATGTCCCAGGTCCGCCTTACCTGGCGGCTGCTATCCTCGAAAGAGAGAAGTTCGAACCCAGCGCGTTCGGCGAAGTCGACATACTCCTCGCGCGTCCCCATTCCGGGAAGTTGTCCCTCGCGGCAAATCGGCTCGAGCAAATGGCGGACCTCCCATGGGTGCGCGCTTTCCGATGCAAGCCAGGCGCAGACCACCAACTTCCCGCCGGGCTTGATCACGCGGCAGGCCTCGTCGAAGCATTGCTGCTTGTCGGACATGTGTTCGGTGCTCTCGATCGCGTAGGCGCCGTCGAAGGACCGTTCCGCCAGATCGTTGTACAGCCAGTCGCGAAGTAGAAAACGAACACTGCCAGTCCGCTGTGCTGCCCGCGCATATTGCTCATTCGAAATCGTGAGGCCGGTTACCTCCACGTCATAGGACGCCGCAAGACGCTCGGCCGTCGCGCCATAGCCGCATCCGATATCGCAGAGATGCTGGCCGGCTTCGGGTTCCATGCGTTCGCCGACCAAATCGACCAGTGCTTCTACTGCTTCGCTGGTCCGCTCATCGCCCGATCGCCAATAGCCGTGATGCACATGTTCGCCCCAGACCTCGCGATAAACACGATCGAGTTCGTCATAGTGACCAGAAACATCGCACGATTGCGGTCGGGAACGGGGAACGATCATCACCGGTTCCAATCCGTGTGGCCGGGGACTTGTTCCGAGTTGCTCTGCAGATAGTATAGAAAATCAGAGATTTGGTGGCGGAGTGCCACGCAGCGTAGGGTGACTGAATGAGCAAGCGTCTGATCACTCGCTATCTTTCCGGCATCGTCGAGCGCGGAACCTTGGTGGTGCGTTTTGCCGATGGTTCGAACGAGAATTTCGGCAAGCCCGCGGAAGGCTTTCCGGATGTCGTCATCCGATTTGTCGACCGGAAGGTCTCGCGGGACATACTCCTCGACCCGCGGCTGGGCGCGGCGGAGGCGTTCATGGACGGGCGGCTGCTTGTCGAGCGCGGCGGGATCATGGAACTGGTCGAATTGTTGCGCGCCAATGCGCCGTGGGACCGCGGGGGCTCGATCGGCCGGCCGAGCCGTTTGCGGCGATGGCGCAACAGTGCCGCCTTCGCGCTCGATTCAGTGAATTCGCGGATCGGCTCGCAGCGCAATGTTGCGCATCATTACGATATCGGAAATGCGTTCTACCAGCTGATGCTCGACGCCGAGCACATGCAATATAGCTGCGCCTATTGGGACGATGGTGTCGAGACCTTGGCCGAGGCGCAGGAGGCCAAACTCGCCCATATCGCCGCGAAGCTCGCGCTCGCTCCGGGCCAGGAGGTTCTCGATCTCGGCTGCGGCTGGGGCGGAATGGCGATCTATCTCGCCCGAAGAATGGACCTGCGCGTCACGGGCATCACGCTCAGCGAGGAGCAGCTAAGCCTGGCTCGGACCCGCGCCGAGCAAGCGAGTGTCTCCGACCGCGTGAAGTTCGAGCTGGTCGATTATCGCGACCTCGCCGCACGCGGCCAGCGCTTCGATCGGATCGTCTCTGTCGGCATGTTCGAGCACGTCGGACGCCCGCAATTCGAGGCATTCTTCCGCAGCTGCGCCAATATGCTCGCGGATGACGGGGTGATGCTGCTCCACACGATCGGCCGGATAGGCGCACCGGGCACAACCGATGCTTTCACGCGCAAATATATCTTCCCCGGCGGCTATATCCCGGCGCTTTCGGAAACCGTCGCGGCGAGCGAGAAATACCGTCTCATTGCCAGCGACGTCGAGATGCTGCGGCTGCATTACGCCAGAACGCTGCGCGCCTGGTATGCCAATTGCGAAGCCAATCGCGAACGGATCGAGGCAATGTTCGATGCGCGCTTCTATCGCATGTGGACCTTCTATCTCGCCGGAGCCACGGCGGCTTTCGAACATGGCGGCATGTGCAATTACCAGATTCAGTATTGCCGCGATCGCAGGGCCCTGCCCCTGACACGCGGATACATCGACGAGGCAGAGGGGGCGTTGCGAGACAGGTAATAGAAGCCGACAAGGTTCTTGCGAAACCTGATCCGATCGAACTCCAAACCGTGCGGACACTTAACCAGTCTATTCCTTGCAATGAGTCGCGAAGACCTTCTTCGAAAGGTTCGCGACCCTTGGAGGATCAGCGGCGCTTAGGAACCCGGCGACCCTGAGGAATCAGCGGTGCGTGCTGAAATCTCGCTGCTCCACCTTCCTGCTCTTTTGCTGGATATATCGGTAGCTTGTCTTGTCCAGAAGCTCCAGGTAGCCAGCGCGCCCAGGAGCACCAGAGCCAATCCGCTTGCAGTCAAGAGCAGCCGCCAGACCATACCGCCGATTTTTCCGGCGTGAACCGGATAAAACTTTTCGGTCGCTGCGGAAGCCAAATCCTGCTTGGCGGGGTCGCTTGTGCCAACAATTCCGGCACTGCCAGGGTCGAGCCAGACATAGGTGCGGCCGTTGGGCGTCCATTCGAAATCCTGCCGGAAACGAATAGCTATCGGCGCTCCTGCTTCGGCGGGCAACATGAGCCTCCGCGGCTCGGCATCCGGGAAGGCGGCTTGCGCCCGCGTCATGACCAGCGTCCAGTCGGTCTGTGCCGAATGGTCGGTAAGGTCGTCGGGCAGGGCGACATCTTGCATCTCATGTGCCAGCGGCGAAAGAAGCCAACCCGAAATGGCAGGGAAGACCATCATCGCCCCGGTGAATGCCACCAGGATCAGCAGCGGGGATGCGACGGCTCCCAGGTCGCGATGATGGCGGACCACGGCACTCGCAGTGAAGCGGGCGGGCCAGAGGCGGAAGCGGAATGTCTTTCGGGTGCGCCACCACAGGACCAGACCGCTAATGCAGAATGCCAGGAGCAAGAGACCGAGAATGCCGGTGACGGTCTTCCCGGTCTCGCCCATCAACAGGTAGTGATGGAGATCGAACAGCCACAGTTCGGGCCGTTCCCAGACGCTTGCCCAGCGATCGACCAGAACCCCGTCCTGCGCGAAATAGGCGCCGCTGCCGTCGGCATAGACAGCCTGGTGCAATCCAATCTCCTCGCTTGCGAAAGTGAGGCGCGACAGCTCGGGTCCCGCTTCCAGCGCCGCGGCGACCGAGCGGCCAAGCATGGCCGGATCGTTGGCTACGGGATCGCCAGCCCCGGGCAGCAGAATCCAGCTATCTTCCCACAGTAGCACCGTGCCGGACAGGCCGAGAATGGCGAGCAGCAGCCCGACAATTCCGCCCGTCCAGCGATGCAGCCATGAGAGCAGCGTCATCAGAAGTCACCGCGCCATGCCAGCGTGAAGGTGCGTCCGCGCCCCGCAAAGAACCGATTATTGTCCGTCACCCGGACGGTATCGCTGTCGTAAGTGATATAGAATTCATCGGTGAGGTTCTGCGCGGCGAGCGAGAATTCGCCGATTTCGGTGCGGTACGCAATGAAGGCGTCGAGCAGCGTGTAGCCTTCGAAATCCGTCTCCGTCGCGGTATCGTTGAATTCGCGCGAGAGATAGACGCGGGCCTGTGCGCGAGCGCTAAACGGGCCCGCCGTGTAATCGGCGGCCAGATTGACGCGGTCGGGCGAAATGTTCGCCCCGTCGAGATCCTCATCGACCTGGCCGTCGGCATCGCCGTCGGTCTGTCCGGACAGATTGGCATAACCGCCGCTGAGCGAAAACCCGGGCAGGGGCGTCTGCCAATCGAGGCTGGCCTCGAAACCCTCGATCTCGATCGGCTGGCGTTCCACTTCGAACACACCGCCGCGAAGCACGAGCAGCGAGCCGAAATCGCTCGACGACCAGAAGTAGCTTGCCGAAGCCTTCAATGGGCCACGATCCCATTCGATTCCCAGTTCGCGATTGTTCGAGACGACCGGTTCGAGCGACAGGAAATCGTCCACGTCCACGCCCGGCTGGGTGATGCCGCGAAGGATTCGGCCGACATCGGCAATCGTAAAACCCTCTGCATAGCTGCCATAAGCGCGCAGGCCGTCAATGGGCTCGACGATAACGCCGGCATTCCAGAGCAGGTCTTGGAAAGAGGGAGAGCCACCTTCCACCTGGACCGGGCCGTAGCTTGCCAGAGTCTCGAAGTCGTCGACCGACAGTTGTACGTTTTCGTAGCGCAGGCCGCCAGCCAGGCGGACGAGTTTGTCAGCCAGCGCGAGATTGCCCTGGACGAAGGGCGCTAGGCTGCGGAAATCGCTGCGCGGCACCCACACCCGACCGGTCTGGACCAGCGACTGCTGGGTCCGATCGAACAGGGCATCGAAGCCGGCGGTCAGAACGAGGTCCTCGAAGTCGGGAACGGAACGTTCGTAGCTGACCTTGCCGCCCAGCTTGCGCGACTGGTTGGCCGACTGGTCGAACAGAGTACCGGGCGGAGCAATGGCGGGATCCTGGAACACGCCAAACACGCCGCCACCAAAGACGTCGTCGGTCCGGCTGTAGAAACCCTGCAGGACGAATGTGCCACCGCCGAGATCGGGATCAATGAGCGATGCGGATAGCAGTTCGGCGGTATTCGATGGCGGATCGCCAGGCGTCACTCCTCGCTCGCTGGTCGCCGGAATACCGGCAGCGCGATCGCCGGGGACGAGCACGTAATTGGCATTGCCTTCGAGCTCATAGCGATTGGCCACCAGTTCGAACCGGGCACCGCTCGCCAGTTCGTATCCCAACCGGCCGAACACCGACCAGCTGTCGCTGTCCTGGATTTCGCCTTGGGTTCCGTCGACTCCGATCCGGTTGCCTGCCCCGTCGAAGAAGGCACCGCGCCGCTCCAATGTTGCTCCGAAACTCGCATCGAAGGCGCCTTCGCGGTAGCCGACGAGGGCAGCGGTCTTGGCGCCGATCCCTTCGCCGTCGAAACTGTCCGGCAGGGTCAATTGCGCGAGAGCCCGCACGGCGATGCCGTCTTCGCTCGGAGCGCCCACAGTCACCTGGTTCACCACACCGCCGGTCGCGCCGATGCCCTGCAAGGCGTTGGAGCCGTAGATGACCTCGACACGGTCGATGAAGAAGGGATCGATGGTGTAGCCATCGCGCGAGCCGTCGCGCACGGGCGTCGATTGCGGGATGCCGTTGATCGCGTAGAGCGGCGAGCGACCGCGCAGGCTCTCTCCTGACCCGCTCAGCTTCTCTCTCGTGGGAGAAAAGGATGGCAAGAGGGCGGAGACTGCGTCGACCGTCGAGCCGGATATCAGAACCTGCCGATCAAGCGCCTCGCTATCGATCACATCGACTGTCAGGGGCAGAGCGCTCGCCGGCAATTGTGTGCGCGCAGCCGTAACGATTATCGGTGCGTTTTCGCTCGAACTGCGTTCGTTTTCGGCGTCTTCCTGCCCGGCGGTCTGGGCCAGTGCCGGGGTGGCGAGGACGAGCGCTAGGGCGCCGGCGAGATAACTATGCATGAAGACTCCTTCCATTCTTGAAGGCGCCGATATTGTGAATGCGAGTAAGTCGCAATAGCATTTTGAAGTCCCCAGCGAAGGTTATGAGTTGGGGGCTGCATCAAAGCCGGAACCCGTAGCCACTCCAGCTTCATTAAGCAGGTAGGAGAATTGCTATGGAATACGACTTGGTAATCATCGGCACGGGTACGGCAGCCTGTCCCCCGTCAGCACCTATGGCACAGATTTGAGGTTGTGATTTAAGGAGGATTTGGGCTTCGTCGTAGTGACGAAGGAACGAAGATGAAGCCCAAATCCTCAAGGTCCAAATTGCCTGCCGAGCAGGTGGTCAAGGACATCCGCCGCAAGACCCGTCGGCATTTTTCATCGGAAGACAAGATCAGGATCGTGCTGGAAGGCCTGCGCGGCGATGACTCGATAGCTGAGTTGTGCCGCAAGGAAGGCATTGCCCAGAGCCTGTACTACACCTGGTCCAAGGAGTTCATGGAGGCCGGCAAACGCCGCCTGGCTGGCGACACCGCCCGTGCAGCAACTACGGACGAAGTCAGGGATCTGCGCCGTGAGGCCCGCGATCTGAAGGAATGCGTGGCCGACCTCATCCTGGAGAACCGCTTGCTCAAAAAAAGCATGATCGCGGATGGGGGAGACGACGCATGAGATACCCCGCATCCGAGAAGCTGGAGATCATCAGGATCGTTGAGCAATCGCATCTCCCGGCCAAGCGCACGTTGGACCAGCTCGGCGTCGCACGGCGCACCTTCTACCGCTGGTATGACCGTTACCTTGAAGGCGGGCCGGAGGCGCTGGCAGACAGGTCATCGACGCCGATCCGCGTGTGGAACAGGATCGCACCCGAGGTTCAGGATCAGATCGTCGAGATGGCGCTGGAGCAGACTGACCTCAGCCCAAGGGAACTGGCGGTGCGCTTCACTGACGAGAAGCGCTAGTTGGGCGCGCTCCGCTTGCCCTTCTTCGCTTCGCTTCGAATCCGTGTCGGAAGCCACCGTCTACCGGCTGCTCAAGGCCCACGATCTGATCACCAGTCCGGCCTATACTGTGATCAAGGCGGCAGAGGCGTTCCACACCCAGACCACGCGCCCCAACGAGATGTGGCAGACCGACTTTACCTACTTCAAGATCATCGGGTGGGGCTGGGTCTACCTCTCGACCGTGCTCGACGATTACTCGCGCTACATCATCGCCTGGAAGCTCTGCACCACCATGCGAGCCGAGGACGTCACCGACACGCTCGACATGGCTCTGGCAGCCTCAGGCTGCGACCATGCCAATGTGCTGCACAGACCACGTCTGCTGAGCGACAACGGTCCCAGCTACATCGCCGGGGAACTGGCCGAATACATCGAAGCGAACCGGATGAGCCATGTGCGCGGTGCACCCTTCCATCCGCAGACCCAGGGCAAGATCGAGAGATGGCATCAAACGCTAAAGAACCGCGTGCTGCTCGAAAACTACTTCCTGCCTGGCGACCTCGAACAGCAGATCGAGGCGTTCGTCGAGCATTACAACCACCAGCGCTATCACGAAAGCCTCGACAACGTGACGCCTGCCGATGCCTACTTCGGCAGGGCTCCCGCCATCATCAAACGACGAGAAAGGATCAAGCGAAAGACACTCGAACATCGGCGCTTGCAACACCGCAAGCTCGCCGCCTAAACATCAAACCCAGACGAGGCCCGCACTCCGCAATCCTACGCCGCGAGTTGTGCCAAATGTTTTGACGACGGACACCTGATCGGTTTTGCCCGGTTATCATGACAAGCGGGAATGCGCCCAGAGCGGCATAAGCTGCGGGCGTCGTGAGGTTTGTTGCCCCTGGACCAAGCGTGGCAAGGCATACGCCGGCTTTACCGGTCAGGCGTCCATAGGTAGCCGCCATGAAACCCGCCCCTTGCTCGTGCCGGGTAACGATCAGGCGGATCGACGAGGTGCGCAGCGACTCCAGGAGATCGAGATTTTCCTCGCCCGGCACCGCAAAGATATATTCGACGCCTTCGGCTTCCAACGCGGCGACAAGAAGATCGGATGCTTTCATGAAATGGTTCTCGCGTTGGTGTGACAAGTCTTTGCTCTGCGTCTGATCCAGGATGTGCCGGTGAATTGCCGCCTCCTTGCTCGAAGGTGTATCAGCGGTACATGCAAGGCAAATTCAAGTCGGTGTAGTCCTCGAACCGCAAAACAAGCCGCAAGGCCTCGCCTGAATATAGGACAACCGTTCCATCTAGCCCCTGTTCCGAGACTTCAGGCACCGGTCGTTGCGGGATAGAACAAAGAGCTGCCCCGCGAATCGCACAGTCCAGCTGCTTCCCGGTTCGATCGGTTGATCGCCCGTTCAGAAAAAGTGCGGCTTGCATTCATCAGACCCGTATCGTCGGCTTCTCGATGCCTTCGAAGAATTGCGAGACACCGTCGCGCAGATTGAAATCAAAAACCCGCTCGCCACTTTCTCGTTCGTCTAAACAGAGTGTAGGAATGCGAAGTTGCCAGCGCTCCGTTACCGAAGCGAGCGTCGCACTCCTGCATGTTAACAGGTCACGTCCGCCGTACGCGGCTGTTCCCAAAGCATCGGCGCCAAGCACCGCAGCCCCAAAGATAGAATGTCTATCGATTATATCGCTTCCCTGCGCCCATGGCGCAATCAACCGGTTTCGGCATGCAGTGTCCGGACTTGCATGCCCTTCCTTTTGTTGCGCCAATATCCCAGCGCAATGAGGGCGAGCGTGAGAATTTGCGCGACCACCGGCTCGAGCGCCGGTGCCACACCGAGGATTGGTATACGGGGCAGCCCTGGAAGCGGGGTGATGCCCAGCAATCCGGCTTCCTGAAGGCCCGAAATGCCCTTCCCGGCCAGAACAACGGCGAGAATGCCGATGAGGACCGAACTATACGCGAAGAAGGTTCCGACCGGCAGTCGGCGGCTGTAGCGCAGCATCACCCAGGCAATCAGCGCCAGTAACACGACTGCGGACGCGGAGCCGGCGAAAATCGCGCCGGTATGCCCCTGCGTCCAGAGCGCTGCGAAGAACAGGATCGTCTCGAAGACTTCCCGATAAACCACGAGAAACGCCAGCCCGAACAGAAACCATGCGGACCTGCGCGACAGAGCGTGCTGCATGGTCTTCTGGATATAGCGTTGCCATTCGCCGGCCTGCGATTTGCCGTGCATCCAAATGCCAACCGACAACAGTACGAGAGCGGCAAAAAGCGACCCGAACCCCTCTACCAGCTCGCGACCTGCCCCACTTATGCCGATCAGGTAAGTCGCTGCCACCCAAGTCAGGCCACCGGCGACAAGGGCCGACAGCCATCCGCCATGGACGAAGGGCAGAACTTCGGTTCTCTCGGCCTTGCGCAGGAACGCGATCATCGCGATCACGATCAGCAACGCCTCGAGCCCTTCGCGCAACAGGATCGCAAAGGCTCCTGCGAATGCCGACGCCTCACTGGCATTGTCCGGGGCGAGGACCGTCTCGGCGCGGTAGAAAAGAACGTCGAGCGCCTTCACCCTCTGGGCGACAGTGGCCACCGGATCCCCGCGACCTATTGCCGCTCGAAGCTCGGCCATGCCGGTTTCGACAGATGCGAGCAGGTCTGCATCGCGCGTGCTTAAAACGGCTTCCAATGGTTCGAAGCCATCGAGATAGGCCGAGAGTGCGAGTTCGCGCGCTTCGGCATTATTACCCGCTTCGTAGGCGGCAAGACTTTGCTGCAAGCGTTCGCGTGCCAAAGCGAGTGAGCCTGCCGTATCGCTCGTCACGGCTTCGGGATGAGCCCGCAAATAGGCCATAACGGCATCGGCACGCTCGGTGCCGATCGCCTCGCCAAGGGCTGCCGGGGTAAGGCCGGATAGAGCGGCGAGGTCAGGAATACGCGCCCGGATTTTCGGATCGTCGTTCCAGATCCGTCTGCCGCGCTCTATATCCTCAAATGCGATCGACCCTGAATAATAGGCAAGGCTCCAGCGATCTTCCGCCGGGAGATCGGAAAAGCCCGGCATGGCCGTTCCTTCCAGCCCTTGTCCGATGACCTGGTAGAGCGCGAAAGCGCTTCGCTCGCGGGCACGGACGACGTCGTCAAAAGCGATTGGCGGGGGATCGAGTCCCTCTGCGGCAGGGCCGTCGCCGCCACCGCTTGGGCCATGACAGCTTGCGCAGTTCTGGGCGTACAGTGCGGCACCTCGCGCGAGGTCGGGTGCCGCCTCGGGCGCAAGCGGAACGGGAAACGCCGCGATCAGCTCGCTTGCCAATCTGCGCGCGTCTCGCGCGACGACAGCAGGCTCCACCTTCGCCGAGATTGACTCGGCGAGCGTCTCGGCATCCGCAACCAGCTGGGCACGTTCCGCGTTTGCGGGCAGGGCCGCCATGCGTTCGGCTACCGAGGCAGAAAATTCCTGCATTTCGGTATATTCCAGCTCGTTCGTGACTTCACCGCCGCTAACGGCTTCGGTGTAATCCACGGCGATATAATCGAGCAGGCGCCAGGTCGTCTGAACCGCGCCATGCGTGCCTGCAGCAGCGGGCATTGCGACTGCGATGGACAGGAAAGCGATCAATTGGACCGCAAAAGCACGTAGCGTCATTTGGAGGCGGCCTTTCCGAGAGCCGAAGCATGTTGCGCGCGAAGTTCCTCGATCGCACGCCGGACAATAAGATAGGCCGAATGCAGGAAGATCAGGGCGATCACCGCTGCGACCAGCAGATCGGGCCAAGCTTGCCCGGTCCAGGCGACCAGGGCAGCAGCGATGATCACTCCGACATTGGCGATCGCGTCATTGCGGCTGAACAGCCAGATCGCGGATACATGTGCGTCGCCTTCGCGAAACCGCATGAGCACAAGCGCCGCCGCGATGTTGACTATCAAGGCCGCGACGGCGATCCCGCCCATCAAGTCGGCTTCAGGCGCGACCGCGTTAAGCGAGCGCCAGACTGCCAGACCGATCACTCCAATGCCCAACGCGCCCAGAAACAGGCCCTGTGCCAGCGCGACCCGGGCGCGCGTGCGGGCACTCCACGCCAGAGCAAGGATGCCGATGAGCGTGATCGATCCATCGCCGATGAAGTCGAGAGCGTCGGCCTTGAGCGCTTGGCTGTCCGCCAGAAACCCGCCGAAGGCCTCGACAATCCCGAACCCCAGATTGAGTATGACAACTATCCAGAGCGAGCGGCGATAGGCAGGGTCTGCGCCTGCTCTTTGCGTATCGCCTGTGCAGCCACAGCCCGATGTTTCGTTTTCCAACATGACGCGTTAGATAACACCTCCAGTTGCTGTAGAGGCAAGCCGAAATTGCGAATGGTTCGCGGTTTCAGGATTAGAGGAATGAGTTCATGCTTATCGGAGGTATCGCGAAAGCCACGGGCACCAAGGTCAACACGATCAGATTTTATGAGGACATCGGACTGATGCCCGAAGCCGCGCGTACGGCAGCGGGGCAGCGAACCTACAAAGAGCAGGACGTCGAGCGCCTTTCCTTTATTCGGCATGCTCGAAAATTGGGGTTTTCGATC
Organism: Aurantiacibacter atlanticus; assembly: GCF_001077815.2. GTDB lineage: Bacteria > Pseudomonadota > Alphaproteobacteria > Sphingomonadales > Sphingomonadaceae > Alteraurantiacibacter > Alteraurantiacibacter atlanticus. Next base: position 1,115,661 of record NZ_CP011310.1, read on the forward strand.
GATGAAACACGCTCGCTTTTAAGCGTGAAGGCGAGACCGTATCAGAGCTGTGACGAGGCGGGTGACATCGCTATGCGGCACCTTCGAGCCGTGGACGAGCGCATCAGTCAGCTACAAGCGCTTCGTTCCGAACTGAGAAGTGTGGTCGCGGCCTGCACGGGCGGCGAGGTTTCCGAATGCAAAATCATCGAAACGCTTTCTCGAAACCCAGCTGCCTCTTCCGCGGGTCGCTGACGCGAAAGCTATAATGGGACTATGGGCACCGTTTCCAGACAGCAAAAAAAGTGCTTGCACCTCCAGTCTCTGGAGGGGTTATCGTCTTTTTCTGATTTAGGCTCTGTTGACAAACTGATTTGTCCAGAGGCGGACGGCTGCGATATGTATGAAGCCGAGATAGCTTGCTGAGGTTTTGTCGTATCGGGTTGCGAGGCGGCGCGAGCATTTGAGCTTGGCGAAGCACCGCTCTATGCGGTTCCGCAAGGCGTAGGTGACGGTGTCGTGCGGGATCGGCTCTTTGCGATTGGCCTTGGCCGGGATCACTGGTGTTCCGCCACGCTCAGCGATCGTTTTGCGGATATGGTCGCTATCATAGCCCCGGTCGGCCAGGAATACGCGAGCGGTTGGCAGATCATCATCGACCAGCGCATCAAAGCCCTTGAAGTCGGAAACCTCACCGCCGGTTACTTCCGCCCGGACAGGGAGGCCGTGAGCGTTGCTAATGAGGTGGATTTTGGACGTGAAGCCACCTTTTGAACGGCCAAAACCCTGTCTTTGAGTCCCCCTTTTGCGCCCGCTGCCAAGTGGTGCGCGCGGATCACGGTGCTGTCGATCATCTGGACGCTGTCTGGCGCTGCGCCGCTATCGTTGAGGGCATCGAGCACCAGTTCCCAAAGTCCGGCTAGGGTCCAGCGCCGGAACTGGCGATACACGCTCGACCACTTGCCGAACTCTTCAGGCAGATCACGCCAGGCAGCACCAGTGCGAGCAATCCAGAAAATGCCATCGAGAACAAGGCGGTGGTTGGAGGCCGGGCGACCGCCTTGCCCCCGGATCGCCATCAAAAAGGGTTCAAAGAATGCCCACTCGGTATCCTCCATCAGCAACCGCGCCAAGATAACCTCCGCAAAAGCTATCTTGAATCACAACTCAGCCCGTTTGTGAATCCTGTTTGTCAACAGGGCCTAGGTCCTGTTGACAAAAGCTTGGTAGGGATTCCCAAAACCGCCATCGGGTGATTCAAGGCTGCTTTTTGCAGGAGCAGGCATGGCGCGCGGAGATTTGACGGACGCGGAATGGGAACTGATCGGGCCACTGTTGCCGTCAGAACGGGGCCGCTGGGCACGACCGGCGCAGGATAATCGGCGCTTTCTCGATGGCATGCTCCATGTTCTGCGGGTCGGTTGCCCCTGGCGCGACATGCACGAGCGATACGGCAAGTGGAACTCGGTCTACGTCCGCTTCCGACGATGGGCCGAGCAAGGCGTATGGGATGCCTTGCTCGCCACGCTGGTCGAGCTGGGCCTGACGGACGATTGGCAACACATGATCGACAGCACCAGTGTCCGGGGCCATTCGCAGGCCGCCGGCGCAAGGGGGGGACTCATAAGGAGGCTTTTGGTCGATCACGCGGCGGTTTTACGAGCAAAATCCACGCCCGATGTGACAATCAGGGACGGCCTATCGGCTTCATCCTGACCGGCGGTGAGGCATCCGATTACACCGCCGCCGGACCGCTGATGGATATACCGGTTGCCGCGCCCAAAGCGCTGCTGGCCGACAAAGGCTATGACGGGGATCGGTTCCGCGAAAGCCTGCTGATTCGGGGCATCCTGCCGATCATACCACCCCGCTCAAACCGCAAGGTTCCTGCGCATCCCGACTATCGTCGTTACAAGGATCGCAACCGCATCGAGCGCATGTTCAACAAGCTCAAACAGTCCCGCCGGATCGCCACACGATATGACAAGACCGCTCTGTCATTCGCCAGCTTCCTCAACCTCGCCAGCATCCGCCTATGGTTGAAGTCTTTTGTCAACAGGGCCTAGGTTCCAGCGTCATGGCGCAGGATCGGATAGCCGACTATGACCCAACCTCAGTGATTGGAGTTTAATCGGTTTTATTTTTTAGGACCGCTGTACTATTCTAAGAAATTCAGTCGTGATGGAAACTATGCGGACGGGGATTCATCGCCGTCCGCTTGGTGACAACATCACATTAAGACTTGTGATAAAATTTTTTGTGTCAACTTTCGTTTCATCTTGTTGGGGCGCCTGAACAGGCGCGTTCGGACAAGCGACTTGCGGACGCGGAACTGGCGCGCGAGCAGGAATTGTGGGAGTTGCAATCGACGAGCCGCGCTGCGCTCGATCTGGCAATACGCGATGCAGAAAACGCGCAGGCCGCGCTCGAATCCGCGCAATCCTCGGTCGCCATGCGCGAGGCCGAACTGGCTTAGGCGCGCGCGCGATTGTTGGGTAGTGCACCCGGAGCAAGTGGTGGCGCGATTGCTCTCCGGGCACCGGCATCGGGCCGAATCCTGGAAGTCATGCAAGAGAGCGCCGCCACGCTTGCGGCAGGAACGCCCATTGTCGAAATCGGTGATGTCGGCAGCGACCTGGAAGTGCTGGTCGAACTGCTCTCTACCGATGCCGTGACAGTTTCGCTGGGCGATCCGGTGTTGGTCGAAGGCTGGGGTGGAGATACGCCGCTGCGGGGCGCTGTCGTGCAGCTCGAACCGCAGGGCTTCACCAAGGTGTCCGCGTTGGGTGTCGAGGAACAACGGGTCAATGCGATCGTGCGCCTATCAGCCGATCAGCCGGAGAGCGCCGGCCTGGGCAGCGGGTTTCGCGTCGAGGCACGTATCATCGTCTGGCAAGACCGCGACGCGTTGATAGTGCCGGCAAGCGCATTGTTTCGTGATCAGGGCCGCTGGGCGGTGTTAGCCGTGGACGGCGGCGAGGCGGTGCTGCGGCGCGTCACAATCGGGCGCAATAACGGGACGCAGGCGCAAGTCCTCGAGGGACTGGAAGAGGGCGCGCAGGTCGTGCTCTATCCCTCTTCGGACCTGGCCGATGGCGAGTCCGTCGAGCAAAGGGAGGTAGGCTGATCATGCGAACCCCCGAAGTCCGATTGAGCAGCCCTCGACGCGCAAGGCGAGCGATCGCGTTGCTAGCCCTGACAGCACTTGCCGGATGTACAACTGCTCAATCGACACCGCAGGCGAACCTCCCGGAACTTCCCGCCGCATTTATCGCGGCTGATAGTCTGCAAACCGAACCGGTCGACAGCGATTGGTGGACGCGGTTTGACGACCCGCAGCTTGCCGTCCTCGTCAACCGGGCCGTTTCAGACAACCCTTCCGTGGGCATGGCTCTGGCACGCGTAGCACAGGCACAGGCGCGCGCGCGGATCGCCGGTTCAGATCGCTATCCGCAACTCGACCTTGCCCTGTCGGCTTCGCGCCAGCAGCAATCTCTCGCCAGCCTCGGCATCGTGCTGCCCGGAACGGAAGACGAAACGGACGAAACTTTCACCTACGACACATTCCAGCTTTCCGCACAGGTGAGCTGGGAGCTCGATCTGTGGGGCAAGCTTTCCTCGCAAACCGCGGCTGCGCGAGCCGATTTTCTTGCGAGCGAGGCCAATCTGCTCGCTGCCAGACAATTGATTGCAGCGCAGACAGCGCGCACATATTTCGAAACGATCGAGGCAAACCAGCAGATCGAACTGGCGCAAAGCACCGTCGATGCCTTTGCGGAATCGGCGCGTCAGATCGGCAATCGCGTTCAGGTCGGCAGAGCCGCGCCGAACGAAAGCTATCTTGCCAATTCGAACCTGCAGTCCGCTCGCGCCGAACTCGAGCGCCGCAATCAACAGCGCGCTCGCGCACTTCGGAAACTCGACGCGTTGGTCCGGGCCTATCCCGATGGCGAAGTCGCTCTAGCCGAGGCTCTGCCCGAGATGCCCCCTGCTCCCCCCGTGGGGCTACCTTCGAACCTCCTCGAGCGCAGGCCGGACATCCTGGCGGCACGCGCTCGGCTCACTGCCGCTGGCTACAGACTAACTGCGGCGGAACGGTCGTTCCTGCCTCAGATCGCGCTCACCGGATCGGCGGGAACCGCCAGCACCGACATTGCAAATATCTTCGATCCCGATTTCTTCATTTGGTCGGTCGCCGGACGTCTGTTGCAGCCCGTTTTCCAAGGTGGGCGCCTGCGCGCGCAAGTTGCGGCGCGCGAAGGCGAGCGCGACGAAGCAGTGGAGGCGTTCGCCGATGTGGTTCTGACCGCGTTCTCCGAAGTCGAAATCGCGCTTGCGCTCGACGCCTATCTGGCGCGGCAGGAAGCGGCCCTGGCCGAAGCTGCGCGTGAAGCCGAGCGATCGGTCGAAGTGGCATTCAATCGCTATTACGTCGGGAAGGAACAGTTTCTGACCGTAATCGAAGGGCAGCAACGCGCCTATGACGCGCGCAGCACTCTCCTCAGTGTGCGACGGGCGCGGCTGGACAACCGGGTGGCGCTCCATCTGGCCCTGGGGGGTGGCTTTGCAGACGATCCGGACCAGAGCGCGAGCGGTAATAGTATTGGCAGTCGGTAGATTACGGATCGCTAGAGCATTGGCCGAAGACTACGCTAGGCTACATGCAACGGAGTTGGTCGGCTAATCGGCGTATCGACCAATCAAAGTTCGATAACGATGCGGCCCTTGACCTTGCCGGCTTCAAGATTCGCGAAAACATCGTTGATGTCCTCCAACCGGGCCTTGCTGATGCGCGTCTTGACCGGCCTTCATTCGCAAACTGCACGGCTTCTGCCAGATCCCTGCGATTGCCGACAATCGATCCGCGCATGGTAATCCGCTTCAGCACGACATCGAATATCGGCGTGGGAAATTCTCCGGGCGGCAGTCCGGTCAAGGCGATGGTTCCTTTTCTGCGAACCATTTTCAGGGCCTGCGCAAACGCGGGGACCGAAACGGCCGTGACCAGCACGCCCTGAGCCCCTCCATCTGTTGTAGTATTCACATGTTCTGCGGCGTTGTCGTCCAGCGTATTGATCGTTAGGTTTGGGCCCATATCCTTGGCGGTCGCGGGCTCTAACCGCCCAAAACACATCAACCAGACGAGGCCCACGTCCGCTAATCTACTCCGCGAGTTGTTCCAATGTTCTGACGACGGACACCTGAGATTTATGACACCGACGAAAGTTTACGAGTGGCACGCGCTCGACATTCTTGACGCGCTGGAGGCGCAGAATTCGCAGGCAGAAGGCCTGAACGAAGACACTGCCAGGGACAGGCTCGCCGAATACGGCCCGAACAGCCTGCCTGAAACCAGGTCCACACATCCGCTGCTGCGCTTTCTCGAACAGTTCAACAATCCGCTGATCTATTTCCTGCTGGCTGCGTCGGTCGTGACGTTCCTGCTCGACCACGCGATCGATGCCGCCGTGATCCTGCTGGTGGTGCTGGTCAACGCCGTGGTGGGTTTCGTCCAAGAGGGACGGGCGGAGACGGCGCTGCAGGGAATGAGCAGTCTGATATCGCAGCACGCCATCGTCCTGCGGGATGGAGAGAAGCGCGACATCGACGTTGCCGATCTGGTACCCGGCGACGTTGTTCTGATCGAGGCGGGTGACCGCGTCCCGGCGGATCTGCGGATCCTTCGCGCGCGCGGGCTCGCCATCGAGGAGGCGGCGCTTACCGGCGAATCGCTCGCAGCCGAGAAGCAGCAGGAACCTGCATCGATCGCTGCCCCGCTTGGCGACCGAAGCTCGATGGCTTTTTCCGGCATGCTGGTCGTCCGCGGCCAGGCGACCGGCCTCGTCGTGAATACCGGCATCAGCACCGAGATCGGCAAGATCAGCGGCATGCTGCAACAAGTGCCGCCGCTGGTGACACCCCTGCTGCAACAGATCAATTCCTTCGCCCGTCTGCTGACTTTCGTCATCCTCGGCTTCGGGGCAGCGCTGTTCGCTTTTGCGGTCCTGATACGCGGCTTCGATCCGACCGAAGCTTTGATTGCCGTTGTCGCCGTTGCCGTGGGCGCGATCCCCGAAGGTCTGCCTGCCGTGATCACCATAACCCTCGCCATCGGCGTCCAGCGCATGGCCAGCCGCAGGGCGGTGATCCGCAAGCTGCCTGCGGTGGAATCGCTTGGAGCGACTAGCGTCATCTGCAGCGACAAGACTGGCACGCTGACCCGCAACGAGATGAAAGTCGTGCGCCTCATCACCGCCGAAGGCGAGTTTGGTGCAAGCGGCGTTGGCTATGCACCTGAGGGTACGGTGATGCCGATGAGGGGAACCCTTGCCGGCATTGATGTGCCTGACGCGTTGATTCGCTGCGGCGCGCTGTGCAACGACGCGCGACTGACGCAGCAGGACGGTCAGTGGAGCGTCGCCGGCGATCCGATGGAGGGCGCATTGCTGGCGCTTGCCGCCAAGGCGGAAACCGACACCGAGCGCCTTCGCGGCGAGTGGCCGCGGCTTGATCAGATACCCTTCGATGCCTCCTATCGATACATGGCTACGCTGCATCGCGGGCCGGACGAAGAGCATGTCGTCTATATCAAGGGCGCGCCCGAGGCGGTGCTGGCGCTGTGCGAAGAGACTGCCCAGGAAATTGAATGGTCGGGACGTGTCGAACGCGCGGCCGCGCAAGGCGAACGCCTGCTGGGTTTCGCCATGCTCCGGCTCGAACGGCCAAGAGAGCGCATCACCCATGCAGACCTGAAGAATGCGCGGATGCTGGGGTTGATGGGTTTCGTCGATCCGCCGCGCGAGGAGGCGAAGCGGGCGATTGCAGAATGTCGCTCGGCCGGTATCGCGATCAAGATGATCACCGGCGATCATGCCGCGACCGCCGTGGCGATCGCCGGGCAGTTGAACCTTGCGGACAATCCGCAGGCTTTGACCGGCACCGAGATCGAGGCACTGGACGACGACGAGCTGGCTCGGCGTGTGGAGCAGGTTTCGGTGTTCGCGCGCGCCAGCCCCGAGCACAAGCTGCGCATCGTGCGCGCGCTGCAATCGCATGGCCATATCGTCGCGATGACCGGGGACGGGGTCAACGATGCCCCCTCGCTCAAACAGGCCGACGTCGGCACCGCCATGGGCGTCGCGGGGACCGAGGCCGCGCGCGAAGCCTCCGAAATGGTGCTGCTCGACGACAATTTCGCATCGATTGTAGCCGCCGTACGCGAAGGCCGCACTGTCTACGACAATATCCGCAAGGTTATCGCCTGGACCCTGCCAACCAGTGGAGGCGAGGCGGTTGTGATCGTGCTCGCCATCCTCGCCGGCTTCGCGCTGCCCATGACTGCGACGCAAATCTTGTGGATCAATCTTGTGACCACGGTGACGCTAGGCCTCGTTCTTGCCTTCGAGCCACCCGAGCCGGGCGTCATGGAACGGCCTCCGCGCAGGCGCGATACGCCGCTGCTGACGCCGCTCCTCGTCTGGCGCGTGGCACTGGTTTCGGCATTGTTCGCGGCCGTATCGCTGTTGATTTTCTTCGGCGCGCAATCACAGGGCGCCAGCGTGGAAAAGGCCCGTACGATGGTGGTCAACATGCTGGTGGTTGCCGAGATCGCCTATCTTTTCAATGTTCGCTTCCTGCACATGCGTTCACTCACGTTAAGGGGGGCGCTCGGCACCAGACCCGTACTGGTCGCGCTGGCGATTGTGATCGTCGCGCAGATCGCCTTTACTTACCTGCCGTTCCTGCAACTGGTTTTTGAAACAGAGTCGCTTACCATCGGCGAAGGAGCAATTATCATTGTGATCGGCTTCATATTGTTGCTGCTTCTGGAAGCCGAGAAGCGGATCACCCGCAGATATGCGATGTGACATCGGCATTCGTCCATCCATTCCCCCTACGATCAGGAAAAATCCATGTTGCGCCCACGCCTTACCCCTCCCAGGGACATCTTCCCCGTCGACCCGTGGGGAGTGGGGGTGGCGCGCTTCGACCTCGACCTTCTTCAGGCCTATGTCGGGCAAGCGGAAACGATGTTCGCGCTCTCCAACGGCTATCTTGGCATCCGCGGCACGATCGACGAGGGACAACCGGTGGAGGAGCCGGGTACCTATCTGAACGGCTTCTACGAAACGCGGCCGATTACCTACGGTGAAAGCGCCTACGGTTTTCCTGACACTGGGCAGAGCATGCTTGTCTGCCCCGATGGCACCCCCATACGCCTGACCGTCGATGATGAAATCTTCGATCTCGCCAAGGCCGAGGTGCTGGAGTTCTCTCGCCGCCTCGATCTGGCGAAAGGCGTGCTCACGCGCAACGTCACGTGGAGAACGCAGCGAGGGCGGCGTCTTACGCTGAAAACGACACGTCTGGTCTCGTTCGACATGAAGCACGTCGCTGCGATCCGCTGGGAACTCGTGCCCGAGGACGACGTGGACCTGGTGATCTCGTCGGAGATCGTGGAGCGCGCTCCGTTGCCACTCGAAGACTTCGACCCGCGACTGGCCGAAACTCCGGACGGCAGCATTCTGTGCCCCACCGGCGGCTCGGTGGACGGCTTGCGAGCCGTGCTGGGCTTTGTGACCTGCGGTTCGCGGCTCGCGCTCGGCTGCGCGATGGATCACGTGCTCGAAACGTCCTCACCGTGCGAGACGGTCGCGGAACGCAAGGAGACCGGCGCCGCGGTGACGATGCGAATAGCTGGACGTGCGGGCGTGCCGGTCCGGCTCACCAAGTTCATGGCCTATCATTACGGGGCCGAAGACGGCGACGACATGGTTGCCGCTGCCAGAGCGAGTCTCGACAAGGCCATCGCACGCGGTTTCCCCGCCTTGCTTGCAAGACAGGAGAAGAACGTGGCGCAATTCTGGGCCGGTGCGGACGTGGAAGTGGAGGGCGACCTTGCGATGCAGCAGGTCATACGCTGGAACCTGTTTCAGCTCATGCAAGCGTCTTTCCGTGTGCATGGTCATGGTATCGGCGCGCGGGGCCTGACGGGGCGCAGCTACGAAGGCCACTATTTCTGGGACACCGAGATCTACGTGTTGCCGTTCCTGAACTACACCGCGCCCGATACCGCGCGCGCGGTGCTCAAATTCCGTTACGATATGCTTCCCCAGGCACGGGCGCGCGCGCGCGAACTGGGTCATCGGGGCGCAACCTTTCCCTGGAGGACAATCAACGGGAACGAGGCCTCGGCTTATTACGCGGCCGGCACCGCGCAGTATCACATCAACGCCGACATCGCCTATGCATTAAATAGATATGTCGAAGTGTCCGGGGATGATGGCTTCATGATCCGCTACGGCGCCGAGATCCTGGTCGAGACGGCTCGCTTCTGGCTCGACCTCGGCTTCTTTTCAGCCCGCCGGGAGGGCAGGTTCTGCATTAACGCGGTGACCGGCCCGGATGAATACAACGCGGTTGTCGATAACAATTACTTCACCAATCTGATGGCGCAGGAAAACCTGCGCCTCGCAGCCAAAGTCGTACTCTCTCTCGGCAGCGAGGCGCGCGCAGCGCTGATCGAGAGGACAGGCCTGGCACCCGAAGAGCCTGGGGCATGGAGCGAAGCGGCAGATCGCATGTACCTGCCTTATGACGAGCGGCTCGGCGTCCATCCGCAGGACGACAGCTTCCTGGACAAGGAGGTTTGGGATTTCGAGAACACGCCGGAGGAGAATTATCCCCTTCTGCTGAACTATCATCCCCTGAATCTCTACCGATCGCAGGTTATCAAGCAGGCCGATACGTTGCTGGCCATGTTCCTGATGAACGGTAGCTTCGCCGATGCCGAAAAGAAGCGGGATTTCGACTATTACGACCCGATCACCACTCATGACAGTTCATTGTCTGTCTGCATCCAGTCGATTATGGCGAGTGAGATCGGCTATAGTCGAAAGGCCTTCGACTACTTCAATTTCGCCGCCTCGATGGATCTCTCCGACGTGGGCGGCAATGTAAAGCACGGCGCACACGTCGCCTCAATCGGAGGCACCTGGATGGCGCTCGCCTACGGGTTCGCCGGTCTGCGCGACGGAAGTGGCAAAACAAGGTTCCGCCCCCGCCTGCCTGCCGAATGGACACGCTTGCAAATTCCGCTCACGATCCGCGGGCGGCGCCTTCGCATGTCGATCGATCACCAGGAGACGGTCTACCGGCTGGAAGCCGGCGATGCGATCGAGATCATGCACGAGGACGAAACCGTGCAGATGGGCCCCGCCGTTCCGGAGGCGCGACGACCGACGACGAAAGCGCCGCCCGATCCGGAATTGGACTCCGGGGCAGTCGATCCCGCCGAACCCGACGATATCATGTGAAATCTGTCTCGAAGCCGAAGCTTAGACAACTTCCGCAGCGGATAGATCGGGCACCACCATGTCCGCACCTGCTGCAAGCAAAGCCTCGGCATGCTGTCCACGACCGACGCCGATAACGGTATGGAAACCGGCTTTCCGACCCGCCGTGATACCAGCGATCGCGTCCTCGAAGATCGCCGCCCGTGCCGGCTCGACTTCCAGCCGCTTCAGAGCCTCGCGAAACAGCGCCGGGTCCGGTTTGCTCGGCAGGTCAAGTCGAGCGGAGTCGACCCCGTCAACCCGGATCTGGACAAAGCGGTCCAGCCCGGTGGCCTTGAGTACCGCCCCTGCGTTAGCACTGGAGGAAGCGACCGCCACCCGGATATCTGCTTGTCGCAAAGCGTGAAGCAGGGCCCTGGCACCCGGCAGCGGCGCAGAATCGCGCCGCAGTCGCTCCTGTACCGCCTCGTTCTTGCGCCGGGACAACCCTTGTACCGTTTCAGCATTGGGCGGGTCGGACTCCGATCCTTCGGGTAATTCGATGCCGCGCGAGGCAAGGAAGGCGCGCACGCCGTCCTCGCGGCGGCGTCCATCGACGAACGCCCGGTAATCTTGTTGGCTGAAATAGGCCAAGGGAGGGCGTCCTCGGCGCAGGAAGGCATCGAAGGTCTCCTTCCACGCTGCTTCGTGCAGGCCAGCCGTGTCGGTAAGCACACCATCAAGATCGAACACCGCTGCGTCGAGGTGTTCGGGCGAAAGCGAAACTTCCATGCGGGTCAACTGTAATCTCCAGGCGGCCCCAACACCTGGGCGGGGCTTTCGGCATGCTGCGGTTCGACCTTGATATACTACCAGCCACAGGATGCCTGCAAACCTTCTAAACGCCCACAAGCCTCTGGCTGGCATTGACACCGCCAAGTTTGGGCCCCGATGCGTGGTGCATAGCGTACCGCCACGGCTTTTCGCGCAGTTCCCAGTGCAATAGGGTATTGAACTGCGCCTTGTTGCCAGTTCGCTGCTATGTAGTTTTTCTGGCCCGAACTGACACCTTGCCATGAAAAACACGTTTGCTGGTTAAAGCGGAACTGGAGATCAACGCCTGATGCTAAGTATTGCGACGCTTACGATGAACCCAACCCTCGACGTTGCGTTCGAAATCGATCGCATCCTGCCAGTGCACAAGATGCGCGGAGGCAATGAACGACATGACCCTGGCGGCGGCGGTATCAACGTTGCGCGAGTATTTGTGCGGCTGGGAGGCAACGCCCGTTGCTGCTACCTGAGCGGAGGCGCGGCTGGTGCTGCTCTCGATTGGCTAGTCGATTTGCATCAGCTGGTGCGCAACCGGATCGCGATCGCCGACGAAACCCGGGTAAGCACATCGATATTTGAGCGGGACAGCGAGAGTGAATACCGCTTCGTAACCGACGGACCAATCATATCGGCTGCAGAGTGGCAGGAATGCGAAGCTGCCGTGGCGGAAATCAGCTGTGATTACCTCGTCGCCAGCGGTTCGCTCCCGCAGGGCGTGCCGAAGGATTTCTATGCCCGCATTGGCAGATTGGCTAAAGAGCGGGGCATACGGTTTGTCTTAGACAGCTCCGGAGCCGGATTGGCCCACGGCCTGGAAGGCGGCGGCGCCTTTCTGGTGAAGCCGAGCATTGGCGAACTGCGCGCGCTGACCGGCAAGCAATTGCAGGAAGAGGAAGCGATTATCGAAGCCGCAGAAGGCATAGTCCGGCGCGGAGAAGCCGAGCATGTCGCAGTGACCATGGGTCACGACGGCGCGATCCTGACGAATGGAAATGGAACAACCCGGCTCCCCGCGCTTCCCGTGGAAGCCATGAGTGCCGTCGGAGCAGGAGACAGTTTTCTGGCGGCAATGGTCCATGCATTCTCGGCTGGGCGTGAGCCTGTCGACGCCTTGCGCTTCGGCATGGCGGCCGGCGCTGCCGCCGTGCTTACTCCCGGTACCGACCTTGCCCGGGCAGACGATATCCATCGGCTTTATGGAGATATGTCAAAACACCACAGCTTCTGACGCCGGCGGCCGGATTGAGGGTTACGCCGTTCGCGGCGATTTCAGAACATCGGCAGCAAGGCAGACAGCGCAAGGAGCAGTGCGCCGCCAGCAACCGCATAAAGCAAGCAGACGGGCAGCGTCTGTTTCAGAACCTCCCCCTCCCGGCCAATCAAACCCACGGTTGCGGCGCCGGCGACAATGTTGTGCGGCGCGACGATATTGCCGATCGCTGCGCCGAAACCCTGGCCGGCAAGCGCCAGCAGCGGCGCGACATTGCCCGCAGACGCCGCGGACACCTGGAATTCGGCCAGGACGATGTTCGAGGTCGTGGCCGAACCGGTGACAAAGGAACCCAGCGCTCCGGTCAATGGCGAAGCGAGCGGCCAGGCCGATCCCAGCAACTCGGCGGCAGCGAGGGCCAGTGCTTCTATCATTCCGCTATGCACCATGAATCGGGCAAGCAGCAGGACGGAAACGAGGGCCAGGGCGACCGGAGGCAACCGGCGGGCTGCGGCAACGAAGGTGACGTTCAGCATGCTTCGCCCGGTTGCATTTGCGGATGCGGGGATAAGCAGGGAAAGCATCAGCAACGTGCCCGGATGGTAAAGCGGCGCTAGCGAACCTCCAAAGTTCCGTCCCAAGGTCCATTCCAGAGTTGCTTCCTGCAATATACTTGTGATTGGCGGGACCAGCCGGGTAGCAAGAATCAGAACCAGTACTGCAAGATAAGGCATCGCTGCCATTGCAAGCGTCCCCGCAGGGATGGAGCCAGCGGGGGCCATTCTTCGTCGCCGCACCACCACAACGAACAACAGCGCTCCGATCAATGCTCCGCCCAGCGTCGGCAACTCGGGCCCCGTCGCCCAGGCGAAGACCGCAGCCGGAACAAGGAACAGCAGTGCCGCGCCGATCGGCGCCAGCCAGCTGGCGCGCATCGCGGGATCGTCGGGCCGAGCGAGGCGGAATACAAGCATGGCGAGCATCCAGCCGATTGCGCCATGCAAAAGCATGATAAGCAGGGACAGGGTCCGGGGGTCCGCCGCCATGGTTTCGACCAACGGTACGATCGGTGTGCCGACAGCTCCGAACGAAACGCCGGCGGCATGGCCGAACAACGCCAGCACGAGCGCGCGCAGCGGCGCAAAGCCAAGCCCGACAAGCATTGGCGCCACCAGCGCGATCGGCGTTCCGAAGCCCGCGGCCCCCTCGAGGAACAGACCGAAAAACCAAGCGAGCAACAATGCGTGGATTTGTGGCTTTGTCGATACGGAAGCCAGCCAGCGCCCTATCTCGGCGGTAGCTCCCGTGCGCTGCTGATATTCGTAGATGCAGAGCGCGGGGAAAATGATCCACAGGATCGTCGCCGAAGTAAACACAGCTTCCAGCGCGGGGCCGGCAAGTGCCAGCGAGTTCAAAGGGTAATCGAACACGAGAACAGCGATTGCGAGACCGCCTGCGGCACTCCAGACCCCGGCCTCCGCTGCCGAGCGGCGCAGGCCGACAAGAAGAACGACGAACGCGATGAACGGCAGGAGCGCCAGTCCCGCCATCGCTCAGGCAAGTTTCTCGACCGAGACCTCGTGGAGCGCAGTGCCGTCCTCTTCGAAGCGGGTTATGTTGGCTATCGTCGTTTCGGCAATCGCCGTCATGGCTTCGCGCGTGAAGAAGGCCTGATGACCTGTGATCAAAACGTTGGGGAAAGTCAGCAACCTGGCAAAAACATCGTCCTGGATCAGCTGGTTCGACAGGTTTTCGAAAAACAGATTCTCTTCTTCCTCGTAAACATCGAGGCCAACCGACCCGATTTTTCCGCTCTTGAGGCCGGCGGTCAGCGCCTTGGCATCGACCACTCCGCCACGGCTCGTGTTGATCAGCATGACGCCCTCCTTCATCTTGCCAATGGCTTGATGGTCGATCAGGTGATGGGTCTGCGGAGTCAGCGGACAGTGAAGCGAAATGATGTCCGATCTCTCGAAAAGCTCGTCGAGATTGACATATCGACCTCCAAGATTCTCCATTTGCGGATCAGGTTGCGGATCGTGCGCGAGCAATTGGCAGCCGAAGCCTCTCATGATCCCCGCCATGCAGAGCCCGATATTGCCGGTTCCGACAATGCCGACGGTGCGTCCGCGTAAATCGAACCCAAGCAGTCCTTCTAGTGCGAAATTACCTTCCCGCACACGCGCATAGGCCTTGTGTATTTTGCGATTGAGCGAAAGGATCAGAGCGGCCGTGTGCTCGGCGACAGCGTCGGGCGAATAAGCCGGTACGCGCGCCACTGTCAGCCCTTCCATCCGGGCAGCTTCCAGATCCACATGGTTGAAACCGGCGCTGCGAAGTGCGATCAACCTGACCCCTTCCCGAGCCAAAATCTCTAGAACTTGACGATCGAGCCTGTCGTTAACGAAGGCGCAAACCGCATCGTGATCCTTCGCGAGCAGTGCGGACTGCTTGTCCAGCTGTCCATCCAAATAGGTGAACTGATGCTTTCCATCTGTCCTCTCGGCAGCCGCATCGAGAAAAGTACGGTCATAGTTCTTCGAACTGAAAACGGCGATCCTCATAGTAAGGTTTCTTATAACCTCCCCTTGGGTATGGCGCGACAAAGTTCCTGCAAACTCAGAACTGGCATGCGCAACCGACTGGCTCGCACTCAGGTGGCCAATGATATGTCAGACCTGTTTCTAATGGAGCGCTACTTTTCGTATACGGTGAAATGATCCTGTGTTGATACCAGCATCGAAGATAAATGTGGTTCGAGTTTTTGCTTTTGCAGTTTTAGGCAGGCTGGCGAGATAAGCGCGGACTGACAGACGATCAAAGCTCGATAACGATGCGGCCCTCGACCTTGCCGGCCTCGAGATTTGCGAACACATCGTTGACGTCCTCCAACCGGGCCTTGCTGATGCGCGTCTTGACCTTGCCTTCATTTGCAAACTGCACGGCTTCTGCCAGATCCCTGCGATTGCCCACGATTGAACCTCGCGTGGTAATCCGCTTCAGCACGACATCGAATATCGGCGTGGGAAACTCACCGGGCGGCAGTCCGGTCAAGGCGATGGTTCCTTTTCTGCGAACCATTTTCAGGGCCTGCGCAAACGCGGGAACCGAAACAGCCGTGACCAGCACGCCCTGGGCCCCTCCATCCGTAGCTGTATTCACCTGCTCGGCCGCGTCGTCATCCAGCGTTGATCGCCACGTCCGCGCCCAGCTCCTTGGCGAGCGCGAGCTTTTCGTCGGCGACATCTAGCGCCACCACGTGCAAACCCATTGCCTTGGCATATTGCACCGCGACATGGCCCAGGCCGCCGATGCCGGAAATCGCCAGCCATTCGCCGGGCCTGGCCTCGGTTTCCTTGATGCCCTTGTAGGTGGTGACGCCCGCACACAGTATCGGTGCCATAGCGGCGAAATCGACATCGTCCGGGAGCCGGGCCACGAAAGGTGCCGCGCCGATCGCATATTCTGCGAATGTGCCGTTGACCGTGTATCCGCTCATATGCTGGGCTTCGCAAAGCGTTTCCCAGCCGGTTTCGCAATATTCACAGTTGCGGCAAGCATCGTGCAGCCACGCGATCCCGACCTTGTCGCCTTCTTTCAAATCAGTGACGCCTTCTCCAAGTGCGCTGACGATGCCCACCCCCTCATGGCCTGGGATGAATGGCAGGTTCGGTTTGACCGGCCAGTCCCCGGCGGCGGCGTGGAGATCGGTATGACATACGCCCGATGCCACGATTTTCACCAGCACTTCGCCCGGGCCGGGCTCTGGAACAGGGACCTGTTCGATGACCAGCGGTTTGCCAAACTCGTGTACAACCGCCGCTTTCATTGTCTTGGTCATCGTCGTCACTCCTCTTCCCGCACTTTCGCCAGCCAGCTATAGGGCGCTCGACACGGGCACGCGTTGATAAAGGTCAATCTTCATGATGGTAGCGGAACCGAGAGACCATCTTATCATATCTCGGCGGTTCTGCGGAGAGCGGCAGCAAGGGACCAACCCTACGTCATTCGTCCCGCTGCCAGGCTTTCGGCAAGCTCCCCGCGGAACTTCGGATGGGCGATGCTGATCAATGCCTCGGCCCGTTCGCTTAAGGTTCTGCCCTTGAGATCAACCCACCCGTATTCCGTGACGATTATCTGAGTGTCGTTGCGCGGTGTCGTCACCGGACCCTCCAGTTTCGGCACAATCCGCGAGACCGTCCCGCCCTTGGCGGTGGAGTGGCAGGCAATGATCGATTTGCCGCCCTTCGAGGCCGCCGCGCCACGGACGAAATCAAGCTGCCCGCCCGAGCCGCTGTATTGCCGCCCGAATAGATGCTCCGAATTGCAGGCGCCGCCGAGGTCCACTTGAAGTGTGGCGTTCACCGACACGACGTTGTCGTTTTTCGATATGTGGCGCGGATCGTTGACGACCTGCACCGGCGCGCTGTGCATCGACGGATTATCGTCGAGAAAGTCGTAAAACCACCGGTCGCCCATCGCGAAGGTGAAGACGCTCCTGCCCGGATAGGTGCTCTTGAACCGATTCGTCACCACCCCGCACTCGATAAGCTTCGCCAGTCCGGGCGTCATGAGCTCGGTGTGAATGCCAAGATCCTTGTGCCCGGTCAGCATTGCGCAGACGGCATTCGGCAGCGTGCCGATCCCCATTTGCAGGCATGCACCGTCGTCGATCATGTCGACGATTGTCCGCGCAATAGTCTCGTCGTCACGGTCGCTGTCCGGAAAGACGAGTTCGGGCAGCGGCGCCTCGTTTTCGATGATCGCGTCTACCTCCGATATGTGCAGCAACGAGTCGCCAAACACTCGCGGCATGTTCGGGTTGACCTCTACGATCACCCGCTTGGCAGTCCGAGCGACCGTACTGGCATAGTCATTGTTTGTTCCGAAGGTGAGCCAGCCGTGCCGGTCCATAGGTGACACGGCAGTGACGATCGCTTCCACCGGTACCTGCTCGGCCAGCAGCCGAGAGGATTCGCTGAAAGCGACGGGCACGAACTCGATCGCCGTCCGGCCCTCTGCATCGCCGCGCCTTAAAAGTTCGCGTTCAATGCGCGTCAGGAACATGCAGTGAGGCCGCACCCTATCAAGCAGGTCGTACCGCAGGACCGTCCGGCCTGCGTGTTCCATCGAATGAAAGTACCAAAGATTTAATTGCTCAAATCTACCGTCTTCCGCGCGGACCGCCAGAGCATCCAAGAGCGCCGGCGGCTGAGCGACCGCCATCCCCATGGCCAGATGTGCGCTTGAGGGGATCATCTCGATGGCGTTTTTTGCGCTCATGAGCCTGGATCGATATTCAACGGTCGGATTCATGCCCTTTCCCTAAAGAACGAAAGCGGCCAGCGAAACCTCGGGACGACTGCCCGGCACGCGTACCTTGATAACGTCAGTGACGTGCTCCCCTGATTGTTACCATTCAGAGGTAGAGTCTCGCTCCTTCATGATTGATGTTTGATGGGATGGCAACGTGTCTGGGGGCATGCCCCCAGACACGTTCGCCGGCGATCTCGGCGGGGGTCTTCCCGCCCAGTTTCGAGTGTGGCCTGACCGTGTTGTAATCGTGCCGCCATGCAGTGAGCACGAACCGGGCATGAGCCAGTGAGGTGAACAGCGTCTCGTTGAGGCATTCGTCGCGCAGACGGCCATTGAAGCTTTCCACGAAGCCATTCTGCATCGGCTTGCCGGGCGCAATGTAGTGCCACTCGACGCGCCGCTCCTGCGACCAGCGCAGGATGGCCGACGAGGTCAGTTCCGTGCCGTTATCGCTGACCACAGTGTGCGGCTTGCCGCGCATCCCGATCAGGCTGGTCAGTTCCCGGGCCACCCGTGCGCCTGACAGCGACGTATCAGCCACCAGCGCCAGGCATTCCCGCGAGAAGTCATCGACCACGCACAAGATGCGGAAGCGTCGGCCGCAGATGAGGCTGTCAGAGACGAAGTCGAGCGACCACCGCTGGTTCGGACCATCTGGCAGCACCATTGGCCTGCGCGTGCCCAGCGCCCGCTTGCGACCGCCACGGCGACGCACCCTGAGGCCTTCCTCGCGATAGATGCGCAGCAGCTTCTTGTGGTTGGGCTTTATGCCTTCCCGCGCCAGCAGGTAGCCCAAGCGGCGATAGCCGAACCGACGACGTTCCGCCGCCAGCTCACGCAACCGTTGCCGCAACGCCCCGTCATCCGGCCTCGTCGGCTCGTAACGGATCACCCTGCGGCTCACACCAACCAGACTGCACGCCCGACGCTCGCTCAGCCCGTGCTGTTCACGGGCATGGGCGACGGCTTCCCGCTTCGCGCCGGGCGTTACCATTAATGGGATGACCCGCCCTGTCCTTCCATGCACATTCGGCGGACTGAGAAGGAGGTAATTATGAGCATACGCAACCAACCAAGAGATGCAGCCGTCTTCGGCATCGACATTGGCAAAACAGTCTTTCACGTTGTCGGCCTCGATGCGGCCCATGCACCGATCCAGAAGGCGACATTCAGGCGGGAGACGTTGCTGCAGTTTTTCGAACGCGCGTCGCCGGTTCTGGTCGGGATGGAAGCATGCCCCGGTTCGCAGTGGCTGGCGCGCAAGCTGCTAGGGATGGGGCACACAGTTAGGATCGTGCCGGCACAATTCGTGAAGCCCTTCGTAAAGTCGAACAAGAACGACATCATCGACGCGGAAGCCATTGCGGAAGCCGTCACTAGGCCGACGATGCGCTTCGTAGAGATAAGGACACCGGAGCAGATCGACCTGCAAGCACTCCACCGGGTGCGAGACCGGATGATCGCCCATCGAACGAGGCTGATCAGCCAGATGCGCGCCTTCTGTCTCGAGTATGGTATCGCGATCCATCAGGGCGCAGGCAAGTTCAAGGCCGAGATACCGCGCGTGCTTGCGGATGAGACCAACGAGCTCACCCCTTCGATGCGCCGGATCCTGACGGAGGTTCACGGCGAGATGATGGAACTCGAACAGCGCATCACAGCCATGAACCACGAGATCGAAGCCATCGCCGCGCGCAGCGATACCGCACGGCGCCTGATGACTGTGCCGGGCATCGGACCGCTGGCCTCGACCGCTCTGCTGGCGGCGGCAGGGTCGGGACGTCAGTTCCGCAGGGCACGTGATCTCGCTGCCTGGCTCGGTCTAGTGCCGCGCGAACACTCGACCGGCGGGAAGACTAAGCTGCTTGGCATCAGCAAGCGCGGCAATAAATACCTGCGAAGGATGATCGTCCATGGTGCTCGATCCTGTGTTACACATCTCGATAGAAGCAGGGACCGCTTGGGCCCATGGCTCGACGGGCTTGAGAGCAGGATGCACAAGAACAAGGTCACGGTCGCCCTGGCTGCCAAGATCGCTCGCGTTGTCTGGGTGATTCTGACCAAGCCGGGCGCCACCTACGAGCGGCGCGTTCCAGCGTTCGGCTGAACGGCGCCGCCACCAACTGCGAGGTTCGTAAGAGTGATGACGAGACAGTGGACCAGCGCATCGTAAGCCCCGTCAAAAAAGCGGGCAGAAAGCCCGAAGCATTTATCTGGGAACGAGGCGCGCGGATCTCATCAAGGCCTGGCCGCAACAGCGGCCCACTCGCGAGAGGCCGGATACATTTGTGCAGACTGGCACCGTCAACACCAATCGACCCTTGCATGGACAGGGCGGGTCATACATTTTTGATGCCAGATCCTTCAGCACGACGTTGTCGAGCATCGCCTCGGCCAGCAGCTTCTTCAGCCGACTGTTCTCCTGCTCGAGCGTCCGCAGCCGACGGGCATCGGACACCTCCAGACCACCGAACTTCGACTTCCACTTGTAGAACGTGGCAGAACTGATCCCGTGACGGCGGCACACTTCCGCCGTCGGCATCCCAGCCTCCTGTTCCTTCAAAACCGCGATGATCTGCTCTTCGCTGAACCTGCTTCGCTTCATTCGAATCCGACTCCTTTGCGTCGGACTCTACCAAAAACCGGTCACATTTCAGGGGAGCACGTCAATGTTTATCTCGATGAAACGGATATCGACTTGATTGCTGATCATATCATCAGTTTGCAATCTGCAGACTATGTGAGACGACCATCTTGAGAAACGCCAATAAAGCCCTGCAAACCGAGGTCAAATCGCTGAGCGCTACTCGTTATCTGTGACCACCAGGGTATCGATCGGAAGGCTTCGTAACAATTCATTGGCTGTGCTTCCGATCGTCGCGTGCCGAAGAGCGGACTCCCCGTGCGTGCCGAGGACTAGTAAGTCGGCTTCGCTTTCTCGAATGTCCTTGCGCAGCGCGCCCCCGGGGCTGCCATATGCAAGATGCGTCGTGACCCGCTTTCGCGTTTCGGGATCAATTTCTTCCAAGAACTCATTGAATGCCTTGCGCTCGGCTTTTTCAATGTCCTTGCGAACATACTCTGCCTTCTGCCAGCCTTCGAACGGCACATGATAAGCATGGATTAACTGGAAATCCGCATTCGGGAACAGTTCCGCGGCTTTCTCGAGCGCCTCGCGTGACGGTGGATAGAAATCCGTCGCGCACGCGATGCTGCGTGTCCGTCGTCAGAACATTTGGCACAACTCGCGGCGTAGATCAGCGGAGTGTGGGCCTCGTCTCGGATTGATGTTTAGGCGGCGAGCTTGCAGTGTTGCAAGCGCCGATGTTCGAGTGTCTTTCGCTTGATCCTTTCTCTTCGTTTGATGATGGCGGCAGCCCTGCCGAAGTAGGCATCGGCGGGTGTCACATTGTCCAGGCTCTCGTGGTAGCGCTGGTGGTTATAGTGCTCGACGAAGGCCTCGATCTGCTGTTGGAGATCGCCGGGCAGGAAGTAGTTTTCCAGCAGCACGCGGTTCTTCAGGGTCTGGTGCCAGCGTTCGATCTTGCCCTGCGTCTGCGGATGGAAGGGAGCGCCGCGCACATGGCTCATCCTGTTTGCCTCGATGTATTCGGCTAGTTCCCCGGCAATGTAGCTGGGGCCATTGTCCGACAGCAGGCGGGGCCTGTGCAGCACGTTGGCGTGGTTGCAGCCTGAAGCTGCCAGCGCCATATCGAGCGTGTCAGTGACGTCCTCGGCTCGCATGGTGGTGCAGAGCTTCCAGGCGATGATGTAGCGTGAGTAATCGTCGAGCACGGTCGAGAGATAGACCCAGCCCCATCCGATGATCTTGAAGTAGGTAAAATCCGTCTGCCACATCTCATTGGGTCGAGAGGTCTGCGTGTGGAACGCCTCTGCCGCCTTGATCACCGTGTAGGCCGGGCTGGTGATCAGATCATGGGCCTTCAGCAGCCGGTAAACCGTGGCTTCGGACACGAAGTAGCGCTTCTCGTCGGTGAAGCGCACCGCCAGCTCGCGGGGACTGAGATCGGTCTGCTCCAGAGCCATCTCGACGATCTGGTCCTGCACCTCGGGCCCAATACGGTTCCACACCCGGCTCGGCGCTGAAGGACGGTCCTGGAGCGCCTCCGGCCCACCTTCGAGGTAGCGGTCATACCAGCGATAGAAGGTCCGCCGTGCCACGCCGAGCTGGTCCAGCGTACGCTTGGCGGGCAGGTGCGACTGCTCGACGATCCTGATGATCTCCAGCTTCTCGGATGCGGGATACCTCATTCGTCGTCTCCCCCATCCGCGATCATGCTTTTTTTGAGCAGACGGTTCTCCAGCGTCAGGTCCGCCACGCATTCCTTCAGATCGCGCGCTTCACGGCGCAGATCCTTTACCTCGTCGGTGGTAGCAGCACGGGCTGTATCGCCAGCAAGCCTGCGCTTGCCGGCCTCCATGAACTCCTTGGACCAGGTGTAATACAGGCTCTGTGCGATCCCTTCACGGCGGCACAGCTCGGCAATGGAGTCATCGCCGCGTAGGCCATCGAGCACGATGCGGATCTTGTCTTCAGCAGAGAAATGCCGACGGGTCTTGCGGCGGATGTCCTTCACCACCTGCTCGGCAGGCAATTTGGGCTTTGAGGATTTGGGCTTCATCTTCGTTCCTTCGTCACTACGACGAAGCCCAAATCCTCCTTAAATCACAACCTCTAATCTGTGCCATAGGTGCTGACGGGGGACACTCACACCGGGCACACCATCGAACTGAAACGGCACAAGCAGGCCGTGCCAGTGGATCGAGCTGTCTTCGTCCAGCGCGTTGGCCACGTTGAGATTGACTGGCTCGCCTTCCTTCAGCCGCACCAGCGGGCCGGGGACACTGCCATTGACGGCGATCCCCATTCCGCGCCGACCTTGAACCGCGAACGGACCCCGTGCGATGGTAAGATCGATATTGCGGCCGGAGACTTCATCGAAACCCTGACGGATCGTCGCGCCATTCATGTTGCCGCCGCGCGCCCAGGCAGGAATCGCGGCAGTGGCACCCAACAGGCCACCGGCCACGATACTCGAGCCCAGGAATTTGCGTCGATTGATTGCTTGCATGAGAAGGCCCTGTTTGAAGGAGGTTTGCCCTATCCTACGCGGCCGGAGGCTTTTCCCCTCACGCGCGCGGCACTTTTTCCTTCAGAGCCTTTCGGGCACGGTAAAGCAGCGATTCCACCGCCTTCTCCGAAACACCCATTATGTCGGCAACCTCGCTCTGGCTTCGACCATCGAAGGCAACGAGAATCAGTGCCTCGCGCAGCCGCACGGGAAGCCGTTGAATTTCGGTATGGGTCTTTTGCAGAAGCTGCCGATCGACTGTCTCGGTTTCCGGGGAGGGAGACGGATCGGATGCAAGCTCCGGCATTGAATCCTTTCCGAACCCCAGGAACTGCGCTGCCTTCCGCCTGCGGAGTTTGTCGCGGCATTTATTAAGGGTGATCGTCGTGAGAAACGGGAGGAGGGGGGCGCCGGATCGAGCCGCGTGCGCGCGATCCACGCCGAAGCGAGGGCATTCTGCACGACGTCTTCGGCTTCATCACGCGCGCCAACCATTCGCAATGAGGTTGCGAGCAAGCGAGGTATGAGCGGCTCTACAAGTTCCGTGAATGCGCGGCGGTCACCAGCGGCGACTCTTGCAACAAGCGCCTGCTCCTGACTATCCGGCTGCCCCTGCACTCCGCGATCATTCCGAAGGCGAACCGGTCAGTGACCGGGCAACCTGCTGATCGAATTCGCGTTGCTGGTCTTCGTCGAGGATGCTGCGCATCGCAAAGACATGCCGGACCGTCGCCTTCTGCAATTCGCCCATACTGGCATGCACCTCGTCGATCGCGGCGCTGACCTCGGGGCCGTATTCATGCTCCTTGTCCATCGCGGCGGCCAGATTGGCGTTCGCACGGCGAACCGCCAGTTCGCGCTGGGAGTTCTCGATTGCGTAGCGCTCCTCGAGACGGTCGAGCCGATCTTCCTGTTGGGCGTCGAGGTCCAGCTGTTCGTGAACGAATTCGTGAAGGCTGCCCGGCTGGGTTGGCGCGAACCATCGCTCGGCTGCGATCGCTCCCAGAAATCCCGCCAACGCGGCGAGCAGGACGGCGAGCGCGATATACAGTTTGGGACTTTTCATCAATCGACGTGCAGCAGCGCGGCGGGCGAAAGACGGGCGTCGCTGAACACGGGGTAGGTGCGTTCCTGAGCGTAGACAGGAGCCTGAACCGTGAGGGCGCCCGCTCCGAGTCCGACTGCGAACAGGCCGGCAAACAGCATGCTGCGCATGGCCCTGTCCCTCCGCGCACTCATGTCACCGACCCGTTCCCAGACGCCTTCCATGAAGCCGCCGGGCACGCTCGGTGAAACATCGTGCGCAAGAGCGCTCAAAATAGGGTCCAGATCCTGTTCCATCGGTGCGGGTCGATCCTTCAACTGCTCTTCGTTCTTCCCATACGCGCGGCGCGTGCGCTACCCGCACAAATATTTTGTGAGGGGAGGCGGCTCGGGACGCGTAACAGGCAACATAGCTCTCGTTAATCTGCGGTGAAAGGGCACGCGCCTCCATGAAAGCAGTCCATTTCTTTATTCTTGTCTGCGCAGTGTTCCTGGCAATCGGTCCTGTCTATGCGCATGGCGACGAGGCACATGGTTCCGATGCAAACGTCGCCGCCTCTTCCGAGCCGAGCCAGGAAGCGCCTGGCATGAACG
This sequence comes from Aurantiacibacter atlanticus, assembly GCF_001077815.2. Lineage (GTDB taxonomy): Bacteria > Pseudomonadota > Alphaproteobacteria > Sphingomonadales > Sphingomonadaceae > Alteraurantiacibacter > Alteraurantiacibacter atlanticus. Next base: position 1,140,005 of record NZ_CP011310.1, read on the forward strand.
GGATGCAAAGCGCCTCGGGTCAGTCTGCCGAAGCCGGTCACGGCTCCGACGAGCATGATGACGCATCCGGCGGACACGAGAGCGCCAGCGAGGGTGACTTCGTCACTGTCCTCAAGAAGCTGCATCCCGCGACGATCCATTTCCCGATCGCACTGTTCCTGATGGCGGCGCTGGCCGAGTTGTTCGTCATGGCCGGGAGAGGCGCTGCGGCCGAACCCGCCGTCCGCGTGCTGATCTATGGCGGAGCGGCCGGTGCCGTCGTCGCAGCCCTGTTCGGTTGGATACATACGGGCGTCTGGTTTGGCGGAGACACAGTCATGCAGCTCCACCGCTGGAACGGAATGCTGATCACCGCGCTCGGTCTTGCTCTGGCCGGACTTGCCTACCGGCCGCGTGAAGGCAGAGCCCTTCTACGTAGCGGACTTTTCGTCATGGGCGCGCTCATTCTGCTCCAGGGTTTTCTCGGCGGAGAGCTTGCGCACGGACCGGATCACCTTGGTCTCTCCTGGACCTGAAGGACAAACATGATGCAGCATTTTCACGCCAAAGAAGATGATTGGAACGCTTTTCCTCGGGACCGCGCTGGCGGGCCTGGCGGCATGCGATCAACAACCCGAGCCCATGACGGATTTCGGAGCTACGGTTGATATCGAGACAGCCTCGGCGAGCGCGCCGTCGCCCTTTGAGGCTGCTTCCGAAAGTCCGACAGATACGGATGTAGAAACCGTGCCGGTCGCCAGCGTACCTGCGACCCAGCGCAAGCCGACGGGTCCGGCCATAGCGCGACCATCGCGCACGCCGACAACCGGTTCGACGCCGACACGTGCTCCGACGACCTCGGATGTCGCGGAACCGGCCGATCCGCATGCTGGCCACAACATGGAGTCCATGTCAGATCACGACATGGAAGTAATGTAGGAGATTTGAGCATGAAATTCAGATTTGCGGGCGAGTACATATGCCGGACGCGCGCGACACTCGCTACTCTCGTGTCGACTTTCAACGTAGGTGACCATATAGGTAAAGATTCATGGCCGGCCTAAACCATCCTGCATCAGCAGCTTCGGGATCGGATATTCTTGCGCTGATTGGGGATGGTGTCGTGAGCACAGACGAAAGCGGACGCATCCTGCTTTTCAATCGTGCGGCTGAAGAGATTTTCGGCTACGGGGCTGACGAGATACTTGGCGAAACGGTCGAGATCCTTCTCCCTCGTCGCTTCCGCTCGAGACATGTGAGCGACGTGAAGGCGTTCGCGGTGGATCCGGAGGCAACCCGCCGCATTATGGGGCATCGCAGGGAAGTGCTCGGGCAACGCAAGACGGGCGAAGAATTCCCCGTCGAAGCCACGGTATCCCGGCATTTGCTCAATGGGAACACTACCCTCACGGTCGTGATCCGCGACGTCTCGGAGCGCAGGCGTTTCGAGCAGGAGCTCGAAATGCGTAACCGCGAGCTTGCAGCGAGCGAAAGCCGCCTGCGCCTGGCGCTCGAGGGCGGGCGCATGGGCACGTGGGAATGGAACCTCCAGAACGACGAACTCTTGGGCGACGACGCCTTGCGGCACCTATGGGGGTTGAGCGAACAGGCACGAGTCCATGTCGATGATGCTTTTGCGAGGGTTCACCCGGAGGATTTGCCCGGGCTGCGTCGAGTGCTCGATAACGTCATTGCCAGGACCGAAGAGTTTGCCGATGAATTCCGGATTCGCGATCGCGAGGGATCATCTCGCTGGGTAGCCGCGCGGGGCACGGTCTTGCGGGGAGGGGAAGGAGAAGCCAAAACCATTGTTGGCGTCTCCTTCGATGTGAGCGAGCGGCGTGAGCTTGACGAACAGCGACGCCTACTCGCCGCCGAGTTGAATCACCGCATGAAGAACATGATGGCGTTGGTTCAATCCGTCGTGAGTCTTTCCTCCGGTGGCACCCAATCCGTAGATGCCTACAAGCAAGCGCTGCAGGGGCGGCTTGGGGCGGTCGCCAAGAGCCTGAACCTGACGCAGGACGGCGAGAGCCGCGTCGCTCTGCTTGATCAGCTCCTTCGCGAGTTGGAGCCCTACCGGAACGCGAACGGCACCAATATCGTGCTTGCGGGCCCAACTGTCCCACTTGATGCGAGGACAGGTCTTTCAGTCGGGTTGGTTCTCCACGAATTGGCTACCAATGCTGCGAAATACGGAGCCCTGAGCCTTGCGACAGGAACCGTCTCGGTAGAATGGACCCTTGAGGACAGTGATGGGGGCTGTCGGCTGACGCTGGAATGGAGAGAGAGCGGCGGACCGCCCGTATCTCCGCCAACGCACCGCGGTTTTGGCAGTACCCTGATCGAGACAACTCTTACGCGATCTTTGCGCGGGAAAGTCGAAATTGACTATCTTCCCCAAGGATTGCTCTGCCGTATGGCCTTGCCGCTCGAGAACAAGGAAAAGCGGTCGAGTCTCTGAGTTGGGCATTTCCCAAATATTGGATCAGCGATAAACCTCTTAGCAGGAAGGACCGCTGCCTTTTGGGCAATCGATTGTCGCCTTTCGCCATGCTTGCCCTGTGTTCCTGTATTTTCTGGTCGTGCTCAACCATCAGACGCTGGCGCTCGGCCGGGTCGGTGGCAGTGCGCGCCTTTTGTATCGCCTGGGACCCCATCGTCATTTCCCCTTCATTTTTGTGGGTTGGTCGTAAATATTTCCCTGCATAGGCATCCTCCTTGGAACGTTTCTTAGGAGGTGAACAGGCCGATTGAGCCGCTGTCAGAGCGCCGCTGTCACCGCTTTCAATTTATTCGTCACGCTCGCAGCGACCTCTGCTAGCGCCTCGTCTTCGACCGCTTGCACCGAGGCGACCGGATCGACCGCAGCGACTTCGAACACTTCGGGGGCGACCTGCTGGATAATGACGTTGCAGGGCAGCATGGTTCCGATCTTGTCCTCGGCCTGCAACGCCTTGTGCGCCAGGCTTGGATTGCACGCGCCAAGGTTACGGCAGGGCCGAATGTCCACGCTGATCTTTTCCTTTAGCGTTGTCTGCAGGTCGATCTCAGTGAGAATGCCGAACCCATGTTCTTGCAGCGCCGCTCTCACGCGCTCCAGCACAGCTTCGATGTCTCCTGCTTCGATGGTCTTGGCAAAATAGTAGCTCACGTCCGTGTCTCCTGTGTTGTTGCGGCCGGCCTAGGTGCCGAATAGTGCCGGATCATGCCGATGGAGGTACTCATGCACGTGTGGCGCACAGAGCCATCCGTCATCCGGTCCGACGACGCTACGCCAGAACCCGGCGACGGTTCGGCCAGCTCCACCAATCCTGGCCGCCAAATTCGCGCAACAAAGCTACCTGCTGAGAGGCTCGCCGGAGCGAACTCTAAGTTGCCGCGAGCTCCGCACCAGGCTGGTTTGGGGTGCCCAGTTCGAAATCTGAGGTCAGTCCGGTTGATAACAACGCTCAAGTTGCTCTTTGAACGTATCAATGCCATGAAAGTAACAGCTTCAAATCGCGATTGGTTCCAAGAGAAGGCAGCGGCGTCAGGTTTCAGCGCGCAGCCGACAGGACAGTGCATGAACGATAGTGATAACGTTACGACAAACGAGCCCGAGGAGGCTTTGCGGCCAATGGATGAAGCGGTGCGCCGGGCCCTGGTGGAAGGCCATGAGGGGATGCTGCGGTTTCTTATCGGACGGCTGCGCAATCGCAATGATGCTGAAGAAGTTCTTCAGCGGTTCATGCTGCGCGCTATTGAGCGTGCCAATGACTTGCGAGACGTTAAGTCGGTCAAGGGGTGGCTTTCGAAAGTCCTCGCGACGACATTGATCGATTTCCATCGCCAAGCGACACGTAGCCGCATGAAGGAAACCGTTGTCGACCCGCAGGAGCTTGCCGAGCTCGCGGAAGCCGAAGGCCCGAGCGACGACGACATCGAAGCGGCGATTTGCAATTGCTTGTACCGCCTCCTGCCGACGCTCAAGTCGGAATATGCGGAAATCATCTGGCGCGCCGACTTGCTCGAAGAACCGCGCGAAAGCATTGCAGAAAGTCTCGATACGACGGTCAACAACATCAATGTACGCCTTTACCGCGCCCGCGGCGCTCTCAAGCAGCGCCTGCTCCAGATGTGCCGAACCTGCGTAATTCACGGTTTTCTTGATTGTGAGTGCCAGCACGAAACGGTCGACAGCGGCGCTTCGTAGCGGTCTGTGAGGCGAGACGAGAGCCTATCCTTCCCTCTAGTTCCGCAAGCTGGATTTCGCTTTGCATTTGGTATTGGCCGGTCGGGGCGGGGGCTCCATCCCCAAAGTCCAGGCGGGCGGGTCGCTTGCAGGAAAGGACTCTTCCCCAGCCTCGTCGACCGAATTTTCGCGCCCGCGCGCATCCTTTTCAGCTTCGAATGCGGAACTTGGCTTTTTATGATCGCCACGCATTTTTCGGTCTCCTCTAGCCCTGTAGGACATCACCAATACCGAGCGTCTCGTTGGTGAGTTGCATCGATGCAGCGGGACTGTCCTCGCTCGAAGTCAGCGCACGGATCGCATCGATCGTTTCCGGGATCACGATCGCCTGATTGTCGACCATATAATTATAGCAGAGCTCGGTCCCGTCGACGGAGAGAATATTGCTCCACAAGGCCACTTCGTACAGATCGGAATTGGGTCGCCCCTGCATCGCCATCGCTTCCTTCACACTGTTGAGCGCAGACAGTCCGCTGCGTCCATCGATCAGCAGAATTCGAGGTGATGAGGCGAACGCCTCAAGCACTTCCTGTTTCGAAGATGGCCGCGTAAGCTCGACATACCAGCTATGCAAATGGGCGATGGTTTCTGGGACCTTGACGGCGATCGTGACGACGTCGAGATCAGGGTCGACAAGGCGCGCGTCGGGCCCCTGATGGCTCGGTACGCTTGGCTCTGGCACCAGGGTATTCATGATTCCGCCGAGATGGCTTTCCCACGGATCGGTCGCACGCCTCATAAGCGTACCGCGCGCCTTTTTGAGAAGTCCGGCCCGCTTCAAAGTTCCTAATGTGCGCACGATCGAAGTGGTGTTGCACGAAACCACTCGGGTCGCATCGCGCCCCAAGGCGCTTTCATAGGTCGCCTCAGCGACGAAGGAGTGACCTGCAACATCGTGCTTTTCGCCGCCCTGCACGATAAACGGCTTGCCCGCGCGCCGGTAAGCCTTCGCATTCTCGGCGCCGATATTTTTCGGTGTGCAATCGACGATGACGTCGCTCGCGGCAATCAGGTCATCGAGCGATCCTGCCGCGCTCACGCCCGCTTCTGCAAAGGCTTCACTGGCGTTCGCGCTTGCGGCGAACAGCGGAATCTCGCGTTCTGTCAGCATCCGGATCCGCCAATCCGCCGACACATCCGCGAAACCGGAGAGCGACATGTCGGGCTGCAGCGTGATTGCATCGATCACCCGGCGTCCAATGACACCGGCGCCGACTACACCGACTGACGTTTTTTCTTGCTTGGTTGTCATCGTGTTTCACTCCATTCAAACGTCTTGGCGCATTGCCCGCACAACAGCAGCCGAGGTCAAACGCCTGCGCCGATCAATTCGTCATTTTGGGCGCTCCATTCGCACAGCGCTTCTGCGATCGGTCGGGAGATATCGATTGTGTTGGTTTCATGCTCGATGGCGTTGACACTGATCACGCGCGCTACGCCGGCAGCGAGTAAATCCTGATAGGCGTCGCCTGCGAAGATCGGGTGCACAACGATGCAAATGGGCGCCTTAGCGCCTACTTTGAGAAGCATTTTGACCGTTTCGATGAGCGTGCGCGCACTCGATGCTATATCGTCGATAATAACCGGCTGCCTGTCGCCGATACCGCGAAGACTCCCTCCGCTGATCGCCACATCGAAATCCCCCCAGCGCTGTTTTTCCAGGACAGCGGAAGGCACTTTTGCCCTCTCGGCAACATCGCGCACCCACTGCTCGCTTTCCTCGTCGGGGCCGATGAGAAACGCGTCGGGGATATGGGTCTCGATCCATTCTGCGATCGATGGAGCTGCAGGGATGACCTTGGCGGGCACGGTATAAATCTCGTCCAATCTCGTGATGCGGTGAAGGTGGGGGTCAACCGTCACCAGGAAATCGAAGTAAAATGAAAGAAGGCGCGCGAACGATCTCGAAGTGACCGCTTCGCCGGAATGGAAGACCTTGTCCTGGCGCATATAGGCCAAATAGGGCGCGGCAAGCGCGACGCTACGCGCGCCCTGGTCGCGCAAGGCGTCAACCGCAAAGAGAAGCGGTGCAAGCTTTGCGTCAGGTCGATCGAGGGTGGCGAGTAAAACAACATCGCGACCGCTGACCGGGGTCAGCAGACGCAGATAGGTTTCGCCGTCGGGAAAACGGCGCGTCTCCAGCTCGCCGAGATCGGCGTCGAAATGACGGGCGAGCCCTTCTGCCATCTCCGCTGGCTCGCTGAGAGAAAATACAATTCTGTTCATGGGGCCTCCATTCGGACAACGTCCTCGTTTCGTGCTGCATAGGTATATGCGTAGTCGAGTTCGCCGCGGCTCTCGCTGTGGATCGTAAAGAGAGGCTCTCCCCTTTCGACCATCTGGCCGACGCGCGTGTGAAGAACGATACCGGCCGCTGCGCGTTGCGGCGCGCCAGCCAGCTTCGCGATGCGCGCCAGACGACGATTGTCGAAGGCGGCGATACGTCCTGGCCTGGGCGCAACAATATCACGGGTTTGCCGCGCCTTGCCAGGCGTTCTGAAGCCCCCTTGCGCCTCGCATATCCGCAGGAACTTGGCTTCCGCATGGCCCTCGACGAGCAAGCTGGTAGCAGCAGCGCGCGCATCGTTGCGGCTGGTTCCTTCCAATTCGAGAAGACCGGCGGCGAGTGCTAGCGCCCGCTCCCTGAGGTCCGCGGGACCACTATCCTTGTTTCCCAGTACTGCGAGAACGTCATGCGCCTCGAGCGCAGGACCGATACCACGTCCTACGGGCTGGGTGCCGTCAGTCTGCATTGCTGCGATCTTCAGGCCACATTGTGTTCCAACCGTTTCGAGCAAGTGTGTCAGGGCGTCTGCGCCTTGCGAATTTCTGATCTTGGCCGTGGGGCCGACGGGTAGATCAAGCAACACATGGGTCGACCCTGCTGCCAGCTTCTTTGAAAGCACCGAAGCGACGAGCTGGGCATCGCTGTCGATGTCAAGCGCGCGCTCGATGCGGATCAGCACGTCATCTGCGGGGCTCAGATTGACGCTGCCTCCCCAAACGATACAGCCGCCTTCGCGTTCGACGACTTTCTGCATTGCAGGGATATCGAGCGCCACCGGAGCCATGGTTTCCATTGTGTCGGCCGTTCCGGCGGGCGAGGTAATGGCTCTCGAGGACGTCTTGGGCATGGAGAGCCCGGCCGCCGCGACAATTGCCACGACTATGGGTGTTGTGCGGTTGCCGGGCAGCCCGCCGACGCAGTGCTTGTCCATCACCCGGTCCGCTGGCCATTGCATCCGGTCTCCGGCGGCAAGCATGGCCCGTGTGAGCGCGGCCGTTTCCTCCACATCGACCGGCTGCGCTGCGAAACCGGACACAAACGCAGCGATTTCGACATCGGAATACCGCCCGCCTGCAATATCGGAAATTATTGCCTGAAGGCCCGGTTCGGCAAGCCGGTGACCGTAAAGCTTACCCCGCACATTGCTCAGCGACGAAAGGGGCTGGGGATGCCTGACCGTCAGCTCTTCGCCATCTTCAAGCGAAAGCCGATCGAGCAAAGAATGCGGAATGCCGACCTCATCGTCGGCAAGCAGTTCGCCTGTCGCCCGATAGAGGGTTGCAAGCAGCGTATGCCCATTTGCAACGATTTCCACCCGGGCCCGCGCGCGAAATCCTTCCGACCGCGCGACCGGGCAATCCTCATGCATGAAGACCATTGCCTCGCCGCCTGTCTCGATCGGGAGGGCGCGCGCGCGCAAAGGATGGGAAGTCCCCGTATTGTGAACGCTCGCGGTGTCAGAAGCGCTCCCCATCAAAGATCGACCACTTCCGCATGTCCCGGAACACGTGCAGGCCAGCCAAAGCGCTCTGTAATGAGATGCCGGAATGTATCCGAAGCTGCCGCCTCGCCATGCGTGACGAAAACCTGCCGCGGTGCTGAGCCGAACCCTTCGAGCCAGTGCAACAGCTCGCCCTGATCGGCATGTGCCGACAGCATGTCGAGTTGAGCAACTTCAGCCCTGATCGGTATGTAGCTACCGTGAATCTTCAGTTCAGTGGCTCCATCGCGCAGCGCCGCCCCGCGTGTTCCGCCGGCCTGATAGCCTGCAAGAATGATCGTGTTGCGATGGCTGGGGGCGTTGTGCTTCAAATGATGGAGGATGCGGCCGCCTGTTGCCATGCCGCTCGCCGAGATAATGATCTTCGGCATGGCGTTGCGGTTCAATGCTTTGGACTCTTCGGCTTCGCGGACATATTCGGCAATACCGCAGGCTTCCCGGCATTGCTCTTCCGTCAGACGATGCTCGCCGAGATGGTCGCAGAATATCGAGCTCGCATTCACCGCCATGGGGCTGTCGAGATAGATCGGGATCTGGGGGAGCTTGCCTCGCCGCCGCAATTGGCTGAGATGGTACAGGAGCGACTGCGCGCGGCCCACGGCGAACGATGGAATGATGACCGATCCACCCCGCCTGACGGTTCTTCCGATCACATCTTCAAGCACGCTTTCAGGGTCTGCTTCGCCATGATCGCGATTCCCATATGTCGATTCGGTAACGATATAATCGGCCTGGGGCACGGGTTCGGGATCGACCATGGTCGCGCTGCCATACCGGCCAATATCGCCAGAGAATGCAATACGAAGATCGCCACATTGCAGCTCGATGCTGGCGGCGCCGAGAATATGGCCCATTGGACGAAAGACCGCCGTGCAGTCGGGCGTGATCTCTACTGGTTCTGAAAATGGTGCAGGCTTGAACGATTTAAGCGCGGTCTTCGCATCCTCCTGAGTATAGAGTGGGCGCGGCGATTTGTGGCGGCTGTATCCCTTCCTTTTGGCATAGCGGGCATCAGCTTCCATCAAATACCCGCTATCCGGGAGCAGCAGCTCGCACAGCCTGAACGTCGCATGCGTGCTGATTACTGGCCCTTTGAATCCATCGCGGACCAGCGCCGGAACATAGCCCGAATGATCCAGATGCGCATGCGTGAGCAGCACCGCATCGAGCGACGCCGGATCAACTGGAAAGCTTTGCCAATTGCGCTCGCGAAGCTGCTTGTATCCCTGGAACAGGCCACAATCGACCAGAATCCGGTGCGTGGGCGTCTGGAGCAAATATCTCGATCCGGTAACCGTGCCGGCCGCCCCTAGAAAACTCAGTTTGTAACTCACACTGCACCTTTCCCATCTTGCCAAAGGGTTTGCCAAGCCCAATGAAAAGACGGGACTTCGGGCAGAGGATTACAGTTTGGAGCTAGCGGCAGACTCATCTGCCCCAATGTCGGCATCGCCGAGTGAAAGAACCGGCGCAAACCCACCTCCGGGAGTTCGCATATTGGTCGCTTGACCCTGATAGAGACGCGCTGCAGTCATCAGGATCTGCCCGGCGTAAGTGTATAGCCTCACATCGACCTTGAGATCGACCACCTCTCCATCCAGGCGCACTTTCCGAACGCTCGGCGGAGTAAAAAGTTGAGCGACATAATCGCCCGCGACGATTTGCTCCCAAACCTTCTTTGTCAGCTTCGCACCGCGATAGACACCTTTGCTACCATGGCCGCGTGAGGGCTTGAAGAACCACTTGCGTCGTTCGGCCCAGAAGCGTTCGGCATTGCCCGCATCCACTCGCCGCGTCTTAGGTATAGCTGCGAGCAGCGTGTCGATTTCACTACTCTTCAGCTCCGACCTCGCGAGCCAATCTGCATCGGATAATAGGCAGAAATTGCGTTTGTCGGCAAACAGAGCATGGATGTGCGGGTTTGGGGTAAGAACCACTTTGTTGGCCAGATAGGCTTCGCGCAAGGTCGCACTCTCTGCTCGTTCGAGGGAAAAATCGACGAGACGGTTATAGACGAGGTCGATCTTGCGCTTGCCGCAAAACAGCCCAGTGGGTGTCACAGCAAGTTGTTCAGGTCCTGCGATAATTGCGTCAAAGCCAGATCTTTCAAGAAGGGACCGCGCGGCGAGGAATTCCGGATAGAGCGGCTGCGCTTCGGGTTCTTCGTCGATGATCGCGATGGACTTCAGTTGGCCTTCCCGGCCCTTGGCTTGCCATTCGTCCTCGAACATCGCGACGATCCTCTTGCGGAACGCCTCGCCTTTATCGTCTGCGACAAGGGCGGGGTGGAATGTCTGGCAGCATTGCGCCTGGGCTTCCGACAGGACGGCGTTGAGGAAGGCGCCGCCGGCATTCGTGTTGATTTCAATAAGCCGTGGGCCGTCGGCGGTGAGGTGAAAGTCATATCCCATAAAGGCACCCCGGGGGCCGAAGTCCGGTTCTGCAATGGTCGGCGCCCAGCTCATCACTGCCGAACGGAATTGAGGGGATCGGGAAACCTTCTCGATTGCTGCCACAACCTCCATCATTGCGGTCAACGTCTTCTGATCGACAAACACCGGAGAGTTGGCGAACAGATGGGGCTGCGCATTCAGAAGTTCTTCCCCGAATCCGACCTGGCCGACTGTCACATCGAGCATCTCCGTCAGCTTTGCCCGGTCCAGAGTGATGCACAGGCACTCCGCATTTATCCGCCCGGCGCTCTCGCTGCCTTCAAGCGTCCCCTTGCATGCCGAACGCGTATTACGTGATGGCGGTTTGATAGGCCCCTCCTGATCGGCGCTGATGATGCATATTGCCGAAGCGAACAGTTGCAGTTTTCCTTTGTGTGGGCGACAAACAGCTATGCCGCCTATCCGCCCCTGTGACCAGCTTGCGTCCCACGAGGTGTTCAACCAACCTCCTCCATTGGCCGATTTCGATGCGTTTGACCGGGATTTGCCATTGAAAGCCGCGCTTGTGCGAGCGGGCGGCGGAGTGCATAGCGACCGTCTCTCTACGTTCGGCAAGAAGGTGGGCAGTGCCGAGACGATCGAGTGGGGGAGGCTTGCCAATGAGAACCCGCCAAGACTCAAATCCTTCGATCGCTACGGCCATCGGCTTGACGAGGTGGAGTTTCACCCCGCCTATCACGACCTCATGCGCCTCGGCATCGAGGGCGGGGTGTCTTCCGCCGCCTGGACCACCGAAGATGCCGGTCATCCGCTCCATGCCGCACTGCTCTATCTGATGACGCAGGCCGATGCGGGGACAGTGTGTCCGATGTCCATGACCTATGCCGTGGTCCCGGTCCTGCGCGCCGAGCCAGGTGTATCCGCCGAATGGGAACCGCGCGTTGCCAGCGGTCGCTACGATCAACGTTTCATCCCCGCTCACGAAAAATCCGGAGCGACGATGGGCATGGCGATGACGGAAAAGCAGGGAGGGAGCGACGTGCGTGCGAATACGACCCGCGCGCATCCTCTCGGCAACGGAGAGTACGAGCTGACCGGCCACAAGTGGTTTTGCTCGGCGCCGATGTCGGACGCCTTCCTCACGCTCGCATATGCAGAGGCCGGGCTGACCTGCTTCCTCGTGCCGCGCTGGCGACCGGACGGCTCGCGCAATGCGCTGCACATCATGCGGCTCAAAGACAAGCTCGGAGATCGCTCGAACGCCTCGTCCGAGATCGAGTACCATGGCGCCTGGGCGCGGCGCATCGGCGAGGAGGGCCGCGGCATCAGGACCATTATCGACATGGTGCAGGGGACCCGTCTCGACTGTATCGCGGGTTCTGCGGGCGGCATGCGCGCAGCGCTGGTGCAGGCTATTTGGCATACGCGTCATCGCAGCGCCTTTCAGCGGTTTCTTAGCGATCAACCGGCGATGCGCGGTGTGCTTGCCGACCTCGCGCTCGAATCCGAGGCGGCAACCGCAGTGATGATGCGTGTCGCTGCGGCTTTTGATGCCGCCCGAAGTGGTAAGGAAGATGAGGCTACCTTTGCCCGGCTCGCGACACCCATTGCAAAATATTGGGTGTGCAAGCGGCAACCCGGCTTCGTCTATGAGGCGCTCGAATGCCTGGGAGGAGCGGGTTTTGTAGAAGAAGGCCCCATGCCCCGGTTGTTCCGCCAGAGCCCCCTCAACGCGATCTGGGAAGGTTCGGGCAATGTTATTGCGCTCGACGTGCTTCGCGCTCTCACCCGCGAACCTGAAGCATGGGACTTGTTCCGTGCGGAACTCAATCAGGTCGCCGGTGCGCACCCGCTGCTTGATGCTGCGGCAGGGCACCTTGATGCTGATCTTGCTGAGACCGCACTGACCGAGTCCAGCGTGCGCCGCTTCGTCGAAGCTGCTGCGCTCGCTCTTCAGGCCGCCTGTCTCAGTCATGCGCACTCGGCGGTCTTTTCCGGTTTTTGCGAAGCGCGCCTGGATCCCGAGAATCGGGCATTTCAATATGGTGCGAGCAGCGCTGCAATCGATATAGCCGAGCTTCTGGCCCGCGCTTTGCCCATCGAATAAGACAGGCCCCGAGGTCACCAGAAGCATGTCGCTTTGGGCTTGCGCCCCGGGCTATCCAAACCCTGCCCCTCAACCCGTAGCCTGCTCCGGGACCAACTGCGGGGAAGCCGATGGCGACCGGCTTTCAGGCAAGAACCCGTCGAGCCGCGCGCGTTTCAATAGCAGGGCATTGACCGCCACGAGCACCGAGCTTCCAGACATTGCCAGCGCGGCAACCGCCGGGCTGATGATGAACGGATAAAACACCCCGGCGGCAGCCGGAAAGGCGATGACATTATAGGCCACCGCCCAGAACAGGTTCTGGTGCATCTTCCTGAGCGTGGCGCGAGAAAGTTCGACCGCTCCGACGACATCATAGGGATCGCTGCGCATGAGGACGACGTCGGCGCTTTCCATCGCTACATCGGTGCCCGCGCCAATTGCAAAGCCTACATCGGCCTGCGTCAAGGCAGGAGCATCGTTGATCCCATCACCAACCATGCCAACCCTTTTGCCCTGTGCCTGGAGCTCCTTCACCTTTTCCGCCTTTTGCCCGGGCAGAACATCGGCGAGTACGATATCGATACCGAGCTCTTCGGCAACGCGGCGAGCGGTTCCTTCATTGTCACCGGTGAGCATCGCGACGTCGATGCCTTTCTCATGCAATTTGCTGATAGCGGCGAGCGCCGTGGGACGCGGAGCATCGGCGATTGCGATCAAGCCGATGAGAACCCCCTTGTGAGCGACGTGGACCACGGTCCGGCCAGCGCCTTTGAGTTCCTCGGCCCTGTCTTCCAGATCATCCATGGAAATGGACTCTTCGTCCATCAACCGGCGGTTCCCGAGAAAAACGGCGACTCCATTCACCTCTGCCCGGGCTCCCTTACCGTCAAGGTTGAGGAAGTTCTTCGCCTCGGGAACCTTGAGCGCATCTGCCTTGTCGAGAATGGCAAGGGCGAGCGGATGCTCGGATCCGTGTTCGACTGCGGCCGCTAGCATGAGTACCTGTTCGGGCATGCGCCCGGTCGAAGCCACGATGTCGACAACGCGCGGCTCGCCCATCGTCAGCGTGCCGGTCTTGTCGAAAATGATGATATCCAGCTTGGTCGCATCCTCAAGCGCTGCAGCATTCTTGAAGAGCGTTCCATGCGAAGCGCCCAGTCCTGTCCCGACCATCACAGCCATGGGTGTGGCAAGGCCAAGTGCATCGGGACAGGCGATGACAAAGACCGTGATCGTGAGTGTCACGGCAAAAAGCAGCGTCGCACCAATCCACCAGAACCAGACAGCAAAAGTCGCCAAACCGATAACGATCGCGATCAGCACGAGCCATTGCGATGCCCGGTCGGCCAGCAATTGTGCCGGAGCCTTGGAATTCTGCGCTTCCTGCACCAGCTTGACAATCTGTGCGAGCGCCGTGTCCGCCCCCACCTTGGTCGCGCGGTAGCGGAAACTGCCGCTCTTGTTGATGGTTGCACCGATGACTTCATCGCCCGGGCTTTTGCCAACTGGCATGGATTCTCCGGTCAGCATCGATTCATCGACCTCCGAGCTGCCTTCGACAATTTCACCGTCTACGGGGATTTTGTTGCCGGGCCGGATAATGACGATGTCGCCCTGAAGCACGTTGGCCGTTGGGACTTCCTGCTCTACCCCGTCGCGCAGCACCACCGCCATTGGCGGGGCGAGGTCCAGCAAGGCGCGGATGGCCGCCGACGCGCCCGCGCGGGCGCGCATTTCCAACCAATGGCCGAGCAGGATGAAAACCAGCAATATGGCCACCGCCTCGTAGAATTGAACGCCGGGAAAGAAGAAGGTCGACCCGACGCTGAAAAGGTAGCCGGTCCCAACGGACAGCACGACGAGAACGGCCATGTTGAGGACGCCATTGCGCAGCGCTCGCCAGGCGGCGACCGCAAAAGGCCATGCCGGGTAGAGCACGGCGGCGCTTGCGAGACCGAACAGCCATAGTTCGAGATCTATCCCGAAGGGCGGCGCTGGCGGCGTGAAGAAACCACCCATCGGGGAATAGATGAAGATCGGCAGGGTGAAGATGAACGCAATCCAGAAACGGTTGCGCATGTCGCGTACCATTTCCTGCATATCGCTGCCCGCACCGTGCCCCATTTCATGAGCCATCTCATCCCTGACAGCCGCAGCGCCATGTTTGTGACTCTTGATCTTCTTTTCCTTTGCGGGAACCTTTGCATCCTCCCCTGAGCCGGCCGCAGGGCGCGCGCAAACATGTGCAGGCATGATGCCGCCGCGGCAGCGGAAGCCGCAGCTCTGGATCAATTTCTTCAGTCGAGCCGCATCGGTCTGCGCGGGGTCATATTCCAGAGTTACGCTGCCTCCGGCGGGATTCGCCGTAGCGCGGCCTACACCGCGTTCGCGCATGAGCTGCTTTTCAACTCCGAGATGATCAAGTGCCTCGAAGAGACCACCGACTTCCAGGGTAAGTGTTGCCAATTTGAATTCCCTCTTGGCTGAACCATGTATCATTGAATCCAGACGGTGCGCCGCCGCAGCTCTTACACCTCGGTTCCCTTGTCTCTCTGAAGCTCCGCGTAAAGCCGCTCGACATCGCCGCGCTCGCACAGCGCCGTCCCCGGCGTCAGGGCGGTGGCGGCACCGGCCGCCATTCCATAAAGAAAGGCCGTCTCGGGCGTGTCTCCGGCGGCGAGGCGAAGGGTCATCGCCGCCAGAAAGCTGTCGCCCGACCCGACCGCGCTTTTCGCCTTTATCTTCGGCGCCGCGCGCTGGAACGTGCGCTCGCCGGTCATGAGCATGGCGCCGCCTGCCCCGCGGGTTAGAGCGAGCAACTCGATCCCATCCTCGTACATCAATTCCCTTGCAGCCGCCTCCTGCGCTTCGGGTGACGGCAATTCCTGGCCAACCAGTGTTTCAAGTTCGCCGAGGCTCGGTTTGGCCAGATGTACGCCGCCGGCGAGCCCCTGCCGCAGGGCTTCGCCTGAACTGTCCAGCACAAGCTTGATGCCCTGTTGGCGGCAGATCGCTCCGATCATCGCGTAGATGTCCGTCCGCAACCCCCGAGGGATACTGCCGCTGGCGACGAGGTACTCGCAATCCAAGGTGCGCAAGGCTTGAAGGAGGGCCCCGCAATCGCGTTCGGTCACCTCTGGCCCTTCTGGCACAAAGCGGAACTCGAGCGCAGTGGACCGCTCGTAGATCGTATGGCTGATGCGCGTTAAGCCGGGTATTGCGAAACGCTCGGCCCGAACTCCGGTTTGTCTTAAAAGATCCTGCAATATGCTTCCGGTCGCTCCGCCGCCCAGATAAAGGGCGAATGCCCTGCCGCCGAGTTCCTTGATTACCCGTGCTACATTGATGCCGCCGCCGCCGGGGTAATATTGCTCTTCGGCCGTGCGTATTTTGTGCACAGGCACGACTTTCTCTGCCTGCGCGGAACCATCGATAGCGGGATTGAGCGTAAGGGTTGCAATCATAGGAGCAAATTTTCTCATATTATTAGAGTGAGGCAGATAAGAAGGACGCTGCAGTCGCGCCGCGCTTACGCAAGGCCTGCCGGTAGAGAGGCCAAAGCATTGGTCAGGATGGGGCTTTCTTAGGCAGGTCTCGCGCCGCGCGACACGTAAGGGAATCGCGAAGACGCCTGCGCCTTTTCGGTGAGTGTTTGGTCAGTTCTCGCGCAGCGCTCCGACATTCGGCGAATTGATCAGGCAATTTCGCATGGGCGCGGGCTTTAATGCTGTATTGCTATGTAATCCGCTTTAGGCCCGACCGTCTGTTCTCATCGTGCGCACAGGAGACGGCAGAAGAATGACGCAAAAATTCCGATTTTCTCCCAAGTCGCGCCGTGGCGATGGTCTGTACACGAAGGTTTTAGGCACCGGCCCGCGTACCTTGGTGTTCATAGCGGGTTTGGGCGGGACCACGAGATATTGGGAGACCCGGATCGGCCCCTTGTCCTGTTACTACAGGATCGTTCTGGTGGATTTGCTGGGTTTTGGCGACTCGCCGAAGCCTTGGGCGAAGTATGACGTCGTGCGGCATGTAGATGCCCTTGACAGCGCTTTAGCCAAGTTCGGCCCGATAACGATCGTCGGACATTCGCTCGGCGCCTTGCTCGCCATTGCCTATGCCGCGAGACATCCTGAGAGGATTGATAACATAGTGCTTATCAGCCTGCCGTACTTCGGTTCCCAGGACGCAGCGTATGAATATATGCGCGCAGGGCCAGTTAAGGGCGGGTTCGTCTACACCAACTTTGTTCTCACGATGCTGGCGTGCATCATTTCGCGCCGCGTCTTGGGAAAGGCGTTGCCGTACGTCATTCGCGACATGCCTCGCGACGTAATCGAGGACCTCGTCAAGCATACCTGGAGATCATCGACGTCCTCGCTCTGGGAAGTGGTCTATCGCTATGATGCCGCAGCGGATTTGCAGGCGATGGTTCGCGCTACGAAGGTGCTCTGCATTCATGGAGGCGGCGACCTCATGGCTCCGGTCAGATCGGTACAGGATCTTGCCGCGCGCTTCCCGAACCTGGATCTGCGCATTCTCGATAATGTTGACCATCATCCATTCATAAGAGAACCCGAAAAGTGCTGCGACCTAATTGCGCATTTTGTCGAGGGGACTTCGCGCGCGGCGTCCGCAGAGCAACGCTGAATGCGGCCCTCTCGCACCGGGGTGATCGCCAAAACCGAACGCCTATCGATCAAATGTGCCCTTCGCAGCCGTAATCGACCGGCCTGCGTTCCGTCGGATAAAGAGTGCACCACATGGAAGAGTGCACGGTCAGCCGGAGGTGCGCATCTCTTTCATCCTATTTGCCGCAGCGCTGTCGCCCTTGCTCGGCGTGCTCGTCCTTCTGGTCGGACTGAGGCTGCCGGCGTCGCGTGCCATGGCTTTGAGTTACCTCATAACGCTCGGCGCCGGTCTCTTCCTGTGGCAAATGCCGCCCGTTACAATCCTCGCCGCTTCCATTGAGGGTCTGGCGATTGCGGCATCGGTGCTATGGATCATCCTTGGCGCGATCCTTCTTCTAAAGCTCCTGAGCGAAGGCAAGGCGATGGAGCGGATACGAACAGGGTTCGCTGCACTATCGCCGGAGCCGCGCGTGCAGCTTGTGGTCATAAGCTGGACCTTCGGTGCCTTTCTCGAAGGCGCCGCCGGTTTCGGAACGCCTGCGGCGATTACAGCACCGCTTCTGGTTGCGCTTCGATTTTCGCCGATCGGGGCCGTGACGCTCGCGTTGGTCGCGAACAGCAGCCCAGTGGCATTCGGAGCGATCGGCACGCCGGTCGCGATCGGTTTGCAAGAGGGATTGCGCCAGTCGAATGCTCCCGCAGGTGGGTTCACGCTTATCGAAGGTGCCGCCAGCACGGCCGCTGCGATCGACCTGCTCGCCGGCTCCTTCATCCCTTGGGTACTTGTCCTGCTCTATTCTCGATTTTTTTCCCAGGAACGCAGCTGGAAAAGCGGCTTGGCCTATTGGCGCTTCGCGCTATTTGCAGGATTTGCCTATACAGTTCCCACGTTCGCCGTCGCCTTGCTCCTTGGCCCTGAGCTTCCCACGCTGCTCGGCGCCCTTGCCGCCATCATGCTCGTGATTCCCGCTGCGCAGCGTGGCTGGCTTGTGCCTCGCTCTGACAAAGCCGCTCCTGGACCGCCCGCCATAACCCGGTCATCGCCCCTTTCGCTGCTGCGAGCCTGGGGGCCCTATCTCATTCTTGCTGCCCTCCTGCTCGTGACCCGGACCGATCTCCTGCCGATTAAACACGCATTGCAGAGCGCGTCACTCGGATGGGATCGCGTACTCGGCACCACGATAAACATCGCCCTGGCCCCTCTTTACCTGCCCGGCACGATGTTTCTCATTGCCGCCATATCGGCCCTCTTCCTGTTGCCGTTCGACCACCAGAAAATACTTCGTGCCGGCCGCGACACAGTCAAAATCACCGCCGCGAGCGCGATGACCCTTGCCGCCGCCGTGCCGATGATCCGCGTCTTCGTGCATTCCTCCGACAATATGGCGGGGTTGCCGAGCATGCCGATGTCTCTCGCCAGTCTCGCTGCCGATGCGGCTGGCAGCAGCTGGATGATCTTCGCGCCATTCATCGGTGCATTGGGGAGCTTTCTGTCGGGAAGCGCAACCTTCAGCAACATGACCTTCGCACTGTTTCAGGTCACGGCAGCCGAACAGGCCTCTTTGCAGCCAGAAATCGTCCTGGCAGCGCAGATTCTCGGCGCGAGTGCGGGCAATATGGTTTCGGTCGTGAACGTCGTGGCCGCTGCGGCCGTAGTAGGGCTCGTCGGGCGCGAGGGAACGATCATCCGTTTCACGCTCGTTCCTATGCTCGCTTATACGTCCACAGTAGGACTTCTGGCGATCGCCTTTGCGAGCGTGCCGGGATGATCGAACATGTCCTCCATCTCGTCGTCCTACTACTTGCAGCGAGAGCGCTGGGGGAGGTTGCCACACGGCTTGGTCAGCCAGCCCTGGTTGGCGAGATCGTAGCGGGGTTGGTGCTGGCGTTAGCGGCCGCATATACTGACGCCGCATTCCTCGCCGACCTCTCGCAAAGCGCCCTTCTCGATCTGGCCGCGGAATTCGGCATTTTTTTCCTCCTGCTGCTTGCTGGACTGGAAATCGCTCCTGGCGAAATTCTGCGTCATTCCGCGCGCTCGCTCGCCGTCGCAACTGGAGGTGTAGTGCTTCCACTGCTGCTCGGCGTCACGCTCGCCTGGTTGGTAATTCCCGACAACCCGGCAAAAATCATTCAGAGCCTGCTGGTAGGCGTGGCCCTCTCCATATCCGCTGTCCCGGTCGCGGTCGGCGTGTTTATGGACCTGGGCATGCTGCACACACCGACGGGCCGAACTGTCGTCGCTGCCGCGATCCTCGATGACATTGCCGGGCTCATCCTTCTCGCACTTCTGACGGGCGCGATTGCAGTCGGGACCGTCCCGGACCCTACGGCTTTGCTGCCGCTCCTTGCCAAAACGAGCGTTTTCTTCCTCGTCGTGGCTGGCGCTGGCTTGCTGGGCACGCGAAGAATAGCCAGACTCATTGCGGCAGTGCGGATTCCGGCATCGGAATTTTCCGCACTTGTTCTTACCGCACTGGCGTTTTCAGGCCTAGCCGAGCTTCTCGGATTGGATTTCATTGTCGGTGCTTTTGTCGCAGGCCTGCTGTTCGACGCCAAAAGCCTCGGAGCAGCGCGCTTCGCACGTCTCAAAGCGTCGGTGAGCGATCTCACGCTGGGCCTGTTGGCGCCGCTTTTCTTTCTGTCGATTGGGTTCCGGGTGGATTTGAGCGCCCTCGCGGTAATTCCTGGCGTTGTCCTATTGCTCATCGTGGTCGCACTAATCGGAAAAATCCTGGGAGCTGGTCTGCCGGCCTTACTCCTCGGCCACACCCGCAGGGAGGCGTTAGGTGTCGGCATCGGAATGAGCGGCCGCGGCGCCGTTGAACTTATTATTGTGAGCATCGCCTTTGAAGCGGGGCTGTTCGCCGGACCTCTGCCGGTTGTAGCTAACCTCTTCTCGGCGCTTGTTATTATGGCGCTGGTGACGACGATCCTCACGCCCATCGGGCTGCGCTGGCTCTTCCGCAAGCGTACGCGCGAGACTCTGTAATAGGGCGGCTCCCCTCACGTCTCTTATATTGAGAAAACGCAAGGACGCACCAGAGTTTCGCGCGTATTGCACCGGTCATTGCGGTGGCAGCGCATGACCTTCGTCTTAAGATGCACGACGGATCCGGAGATTTCGATGAGCAATACCCATACTGTCTGGTTTGAGGATATCGGCCGGGGTGACGTTCCCCTCGTTGGCGGGAAGAACGCTTCCCTCGGTGAAATGGTCGCTGCGCTGTCCAGGCGCGGGATCAAGGTCCCGGGCGGCTTTGCCACCACCGCCGACGCGTATCGCTACTATGTCTCCGCGAACGGAATCGAACCCGAAATGAGGCGATGGCTCGAGGCACTAGATACCGGACATGCCTCGCTGCAGGAAACAGGTGCGGCTGTCCGTCAGGCTTTTCTCGAGGGTGTATTTCCATCGGACCTCGAGGCGTCAATCATAGAGTCCTATACGAAGCTTTCGGCGCGTAACGGGCAGGAGGCCCTCAGCGTCGCCGTTCGCAGCAGCGCCACAGCCGAAGACTTGCCGGATGCCAGCTTCGCCGGCCAACAAGAGACGTTTCTCAATGTCACAGGTCAGCGGGCGCTGCTTGACGCCTGCCGGCGCTGCTACGCTTCGCTCTTCACCGACCGCGCGATCAGCTATCGGCAAGCGCAAGGCTTCGATCATATGGACGTTGCGCTCTCGATCGGCGTCCAGCAAATGGTCCGTTCGGATCTGGCGGGTTCCGGCGTCATGTTTTCCGTCGATACGGAAACGGGCTTTCCCGACGTGGTCGTGATCAGTGCCGCGTGGGGTCTTGGTGAAACCGTCGTCCAAGGTGCCGTCGATCCCGATACCTACCGTGTCTTCAAACCGTTCCTTGGGCAGGAGGGTAAGACCCCGCTTGTCGAGCGTAGTCTGGGCGCCAAGGAGCGTAAGATGATCTACGCAACAGGAGGAAGTGTGCGGACCCTGACCAAGCGGACGACACGGCGCGAACGCGAGACGTTCGTATTGTCGGACGCCGAAGTCCTGGAGCTGGCCCGCTGCGCAAAGACTATCGAAGACCATTATGGCCGCGCCATGGATATGGAATGGGCGAAGGATGGCGAGAGCGATGAACTCTTTATCGTCCAGGCCCGGCCGGAAACCGTGCAAACGCAAAAGGAAGCGGGAAAACTCGTCAGCTACCGGCTGAAGGGGAAAGCTGAGCCGATTCTCACAGGTGCCGCTGTCGGCGAGGCGATCGCCAATGGCGAGGTCTGCGCAATCCGCGACGCCTCGCAGATCGACGCATTTCGCGATGGCACCATCCTCGTTACCGGCATGACCGATCCGGACTGGGTCCCGATCATGAAACGCGCGGCAGGTATCATCACCGACCACGGCGGCACGACCAGCCATGCCGCGATCGTCAGCCGCGAGCTTGGGGTTCCGGCAATTGTCGGCACGCAGACCGCGACCCGCGTTTTGCAGGATGGCCAGGCGATTACGCTTTCATGCGCAGAGGGCGATCGGGGTGCCGTCTACGAGGGAACGCTCGACTACGAAGCGACCGAAGTCGATCTGGCCGGGCTTCCTGAAACCACAACCGATGTCATGCTGAACATTGCCAGCCCGGCCGCAGCCATGCGCTGGTGGCGGCTTCCCGCCCATGGGGTTGGCCTTGCGCGCATGGAGTTTGTCATCAACAATCTGGTAAAAGTCCATCCGATGGCGCTGATCGAGCCTCACCGCGTGAGCGATGAAGGCGCTCGGCAGGCGATTGAAGACCTCACGCGCGGCTATGACAATCCGGCTGAATATTTCGTCGACACCTTGTCGCTCGGCCTTGCGAAACTCGCGGCGCCCTTTCATCCGCAACCCGTGATTGTGCGCCTCAGCGATTTCAAGTCGAACGAATATGCCCATCTGCTTGGCGGCGAGTCTTTCGAGCCTGAAGAGGAGAATCCGATGATAGGTTGGCGCGGTGCGTCGCGCTATCACAGCGAAAGCTACCGGCCCGGCTTCGAGCTCGAATGCCGTGCGCTGAAACGTCTGCGTGAGGAGATTGGATTCGACAATGTCGTTATAATGGTGCCTTTCTGCAGGACTCTGGCAGAGGCCGATCGGGTTCTCGAGGTGATGGAGGAAAACGGGCTTAAACGCGGGGAGAACGGCCTCCAGATTTACATGATGTGCGAAATACCTTCGAATGTATTCCTCGCCGAAGAGTTTGCGAGAAAGTTTGATGGTTTCTCCATCGGTTCGAACGACCTGACGCAGCTCATCCTCGGGATCGACCGCGATTCCGACATTCTGGCCGATCAGTTCGACGAACGCGATGAGGCGGTCAAACGGGCGATTGCGCAAGCTATCGCGAAAGCGCACGACGCCGGCATAAAAATCGGCATCTGCGGTCAGGCCCCGAGCGACCATCCCGAATTCGCCGCCTTTCTGGTCGAGCAGGGCATCGATTCCATTTCGCTCAACCCCGACAGTTTTGTCTCCACCATGAAAGTGGTTGCTGAAGCAGAGGCGCGCGCGGCAAGAACGCGCGCGCCTGCTGGAGTAGGGCCGAGCTCATGAAGGTCGTCATTTTCGAGGCCGAGGAATGGGAAGCGGAGGCGTGCCGGGCGCTTTCCGGGGCGCATGAGCTTACCTGTGTAAATGCCCGCCTGACGCCTAAGGAAGCAGCCCTTCATCGCGATGCGGAAGCGATCAGTACCTTCGTCAACTCGCGGCTCGGCGCGGATGTGCTGACAGAGATGCCCAAGCTGAAATTGATTGCGACGCGTTCGACCGGCTATGATCATATCGATCTGTCATGGTGCGCTGCGCATGACATCGCAATCGCCAATGTTCCCGATTATGGCGATGTGACAGTTGCCGAACACAGTTTTGCCCTCATGCTTGCAGCCGCTCGGCACCTGGTGGATGCAGTCGAGCGCACGCGGCGCGGTAATTTCGCTCAGGAAGACCTGAGAGGCATAGAACTGCGCGGCAAGACGCTCGGGGTCATAGGCACGGGCCGGATCGGTCGCCGGGCAATCGAGATCGCGCGCGGCTTCGGGATGAAAGTTGTGGCCTTTGACGTGATGCCGGACGAGCGTGCGGCAACAGATCTGGGGTTTCGATACCTTTCCTTCAGCGACGTCCTTGCGGCAGCCGACATTCTGACACTCCATCTTCCCGCGACTGCGGAAACCGAGGATCTTATTTCCGATGCGCAGTTCGAACAGATGAAGCCCGGAGCGCTGCTTATCAATACGGCGCGCGGTAACATCGTAAGCGTCCCCGCGCTGGTCCGCGCTTTGGCCGGCGGAAAGCTGCGCGCAGCCGGTCTCGATGTGCTGCCGAACGAGCCCCTGGTCCGGGAAGAGGCGGAAGTCTTTCGCGGGCCACCACTTGAGAAGGAAAATCTGGAAGCCTTGGTTGCAAACCATGTGCTGCTGCGGTTCCCAAATGTCATCGTAACGCCTCATGTGGCCTACAACACGCATGAGGCCGTGGCGCGTATTGTCAAAACTACGATTGCCAATATCGAGGCCTTTGCCGCCGGCGCGCCGCAAAACCTGGTGAAGCTACAAGGCTCATAGGGCACGCAAGAACCGATGTCGGGGCGAGCGATCTACGAGATCCGGTCGGTATCTATTGCGCTGCATAGGCGACCGTCTCGCGGGCCATTCTTTCCTCGATCCCGCCGCCCCAATCCTTTTCATGTTCCGCCAGACGCTCCATCGCCAGCTCCTTGTCGAACAGGTGGAGAAGAACATCACTCGCAATCGGATAGGCTGCCGCAGACCCTCCACCATGTTCAATGACAACTGCCACAGCGTAACGGGGCCTGTCGATCGGCGCATAGCCAATGAACAATCCATGGTCGCGCAGTCTCCAGGGGAGCGAGGCGTTGCTGCGAACGCCGCGACGCCTTTCCGCCATAGTGATGCGGCGCACCTGAGCGGTCCCGGTCTTGCCGGCAAGTTTGATGTCGGCCAAGGGAAGTCTGGCGCGGGTAGCGGTCCCCCGGCCATTGACGACATCGCTCATCCCCTGACGCACGATCGCAAAATGTGCGGGGTCAATTCGAAGCGATGGTGCCTGTGTTTCTTGCTCCGCCAGCAGTTCAGGAGCGACCGCTCGACCACTTGCGAGACGGGCTGTCATGACGGCCAATTGTAGAGGGTTTGCAAGCAAATACCCCTGTCCGATAGTGGCATTGACGGTGTCATAGACCTGCCATGGCTCTCCGTAGCGCCGCTGCTTCCATTCCGGATCGGGCACCGTGCCGTAATATTGGTAGGGGACCGGGAGATCAGGATAGCGGGCCCCAAGACCGAAGCGCCTAGCCATATCGGCGATCGGTTGCATGCCGATCCGCACACCCATCAGGTAAAAGTAGATATCGCAGCTTTCGGCAATCGCGCGGTTCATATCCACCACGCCATGACCGCTCCGGCGCCAGCAATGAAAGGTGCCTCCGCCAATTCGCACTCGTCCCGTGCATACGACCGTTTCTTGAGGGGCGACACCTTCTTCCAGAAGGGCGAGCGCTGTAATCGGCTTGATGGTCGACCCCGGCGGATACAGACCTTGCAGCGACTTGTTCCTGAGCGGAACGCGCTCGTCCTGGGAGAGCATATCCCATTCCGATTGGCTGATGCCGTCCGAAAAGCTGTTGGGGTCATAAGCGGGCATCGACGCCATCGCGAGAATACCGCCGGTCTCGAGATCAAGCGCCACCACCGATCCTGACTGTGGACCCAGACGCCGCGCGGCGTAGGTCTGGAGGTCACGGTCCACAGTAAGCGTGACCGTCTCCCCAATTTCGTCGGGCCGGATGTCAAGTTCGCGTATCACTTTTCCTCGGGCGGTCACTTCCACCCGGCGCGCGCCTGGTTTTCCCGCCAGGCGGTTCTCCAACGTCTTCTCGAGCATATCCTTGCCGATTTGAACGCCGGGAACCATCAGGAATTGGTCACCCGTCTCTTCGTATTCCTCGCGGCTTGGCGCGCCGACATAACCCAGAAGATGAGACCCCGCAGCACCCAAAGGATAATCACGAACGAAGGCCCGGGACAGTGCGACCCCTTTAAGCTCGGGCAAATGCACACTGATGGCAGCGTAATCTTCCCACGCGATGCCGCTTGCGACGCGGACCGGTTGATGGCCCCTGGCCAAATTCAGGTCGCTCCGAAGTCGCTCCAGGTCCTCAGTGTCAAGCTCGAGTATCGCCGCAAGTTTCGCCATGACCGAACTGGCATCTTGCAGTCGATCCGGAATGAGATCGACCGTGAATTGGGATTTGTTCGTGGCAAGCAGTTGGCCCCGTCTGTCGAGGATCAGACCGCGTCGAGGGGGGATCAAACTCAGCTGCAGCCGATTGCTTTCCGACAGAAGCTGCCATTTTTCGTTTTCCGCAATGGTCAGCCAGGCGAGACGCCCCGCGAGCAAGCCGGCTGTGCCAAGCTGTAGTCCTGCAAAGAACAATGACCTGCGAGAAAACTGCCGTTTCAGCTGATTTTGGCTAGTGGGTGAACGGCCCACGATCCTCTCCTGCTAACAGCTCCAAAGCAAACGCCGCTTGGCGCTTGGTGAAGCGGTCGCAGCTGCATCATGCTGTGCTTCAACAGCAATGTGAGTTTTCGTTCAAGAGACGCGGGAACGAATAATAACTTACAGGCATTTTGAGCGGCAGGCTGCAATCACACTGGGCATTGCCAACGCATGCGCAGGTGTGCGTTGCCGGATAATCAGCGGCACATTTAAGCGACCCACCCGCTTCCGAAGGCAATCTCTACCAGTGAGTTGCAACGCTGAGTCACCGCGGAGCAAGTGCGATGACTTCTTTGTTTAGCGCATCTTGCGCGTCCTTTATGAACCCGGCTGGATCGGACATGCTGGCTATTGGGGGGAGGATCGAGACGGTGATCACACCTGGAGAAAGGGTCATATTTTCGTGCCACAGGCAGCCCGCATTGTGGGCTACGACTAGCGCGGGGATCTGAAGGCTCCGATAAAGAAGCTCAACCCCGCGCTTGAATTCAACGACACTTGCGGGCGGCCTGCGTGTACCTTCCGGGAAAATCAGGACGGAGCGTCCAGCAGCCACTTCCCTGCGGCAATCAGCGAGCATTTTTCGCATCGCGCTGGTCGAGCGCGTACGGTCGATAGGTATCATAGGGGAATGGCTCAGGAACCATCCGATGACCGGTGTGGCCAACAGTTCCTGCTTGGTCACGATCGCGACGTCGGGAAAGAGCACGAGCGCCGCAATTGTCTCCCAGGCCGATTGGTGATTGGCAATGATCAGAACTGGCCCATGAGGCACATTGGCTCGGCCTCGCACTGTATAGCGAATTCCACCCAGCAGCGATGAAAGTGCAAGAACACCTCGCGCCCACAAACGGGTGAGCGGTCTGATCAGGGCAGCAGGCGTTCCAGCCACCCACAGGAGCGGGATCAACGGCGCGAATAGTAGCGTCCAGAGCGCGAAGGCGGCCCTGAAGATCGTATTGCGAACAAACAATGACTGCGCCTCTTTTCGGGAATTCCCCAGTTGGGGAAGACTGGTTTCAGCTGGGTCATTCTAGAGACGGAGCGGCGGAGGAAGCCTTACAGATATCGCTTCCGATCGGCATCTCTTGCCCGCTGTCACCGGGGATCTCAGGTGCGCGCAGCGCTCCGGGAGATTCTCAAATTGACGCGTCGCGCCATGCCATGCGCGCATCGAGGGCCGACACCATCACAATTTTTCCGAGGCTTTTTGAGGGGTCGCCTCTCTCCGAACGTATTCCCTGTAGGTGGAACTTAGGTAGGGGAAGAACAATGCTCTCTTCACGCGGTGACGAAACAAGCGCGTTGCTCATCGACGACGAGGGGCCTCCTGACACTCGAAACCGACCACCCAATAACAGGGCAATCGTCGAACACGTGCTTGTAGCCGACTACTCAATCTTTCAGCGGATCGCACTCAAACGGCTTGGCAATCGCACCGACGCCGATGACGTGCTCCATGCCTTTTGCGTTAAAGCCCTGGAGCGTGCGCACCAATTGCGCAGTGCCGACGCCGTTCATGGTTGGCTGCGCCGCCTTTTTGAAACCACGTTGCTCGACCATTTCCGACAGGCTGCAAGGTTGCGAAGACGGATAGTGAGCTCCGAGCAGTCGCCCCCTGCGGAGGATGACATAATTGGCGGTACCTTGGCCGATGATGAGACGGAAGTGATCGAAGGTGTCCTCCCGCGGCTGCGTCCCAGCTATGCGCAAATCATCCGCCGTATGGACCTCTCTCGTGAGGAACCCTCGACTGTCGCCAACGCGCTTGGCATTTCGCAGAACAATCTTGCGGTGCGCTTGCACCGTGCGCGAAGGGCCTTTCGAGCCGTGCTGGCTGATACGCCCGTTGTCCTGCAAGAGTAAAACCGGCTCCGCCGCGAGCGGCGAATTCGAGCAATGATCAAGCCGGTATGGCGTGCCTCGGGAATGCGATCGCTTTGTTCCGGGCAAAACCCAAATTTGGGGCCGCACTGTAATGGACTGTGCTCCAGCACGTCTTTTTGGATATACAAGCCCTACGGGTCGAAATGGCGGTATAAATTGACCGGTTCAATGCGCCAAAGCCGCCAAACTCGTTGCCGCGGCGAAGTTTCCAACCCCTTCGCCTCGGCACGGCGGCACGTCGTTCCTCCTCCTGCCCCTGTGAAGGGCGTGCCGCCATTGCCGATTGATAGAGGATATATAAGATACTGCCGGATGCTCTGCTCGTCTATGTGATCATCGATTGGCTGGCTCGGCTCGCCGTCCTCGTGGCGATCGTAATCCGCAAACCTTCGGCCGTGGCACAGGCGTGGATGCCTCTCCTCCTTGTCTTTCCGATACCCGGAATCCTTGTATTTTTTTGGGGTTATCGTCCGTTCGCCAGCGTGCGGAGGCGGAGGCGTCTCACGGAGGCTCGCCGGCAGCTGAAGGCTGCGCGCCGACGAATCGTAATGTCCCGGCACTGCGTGCCACCCGAGCTTCCCCTACATCTTGAGCGCACGGCGAAGCTGGTCGAAAATATCAACATGTTTCCTGCCGTCGGAGGGAACTCGATCGAACTGCTCGCTGACTATAAGGAAGTGATCAACCGCCTGGTGGCTGACATCGCCACAGCCCGCCATCATATCCATCTCACGACCTATATCTTTTCCGATGATGCGGTCGGAGGGCAGATCATCAATGCTCTTCGGGCAGCTGCGGCTCGCGGTGTCGAATGCCGCATCCTTATCGACGCGCTCGGTTCCTACTGGTGGTCGCGCCGCGTAATCCGTGAGCTAAGGGCGTGCGGGATCGAAGTGCGCCGCGCGCTGCCCGTTTCCATCACGAACATGGAAGCCTTGCGACCCGATCTGCGCAATCACCGCAAGCTCGTCGTCATCGACGGAAAGCTAGGATATATCGGATCGCAAAACATCATCGGCGCGGTACAGACGGATGGCCGACAGAATAAGGAGCTCATGGTCCGGGTTCTCGGTCCCATCATGCTTCAGCTCCAATCGTTGTTTGCCAATGACTGGTTCCTGGAAACAGGCGAGCTACTAGGCGATCCAGCCTTGTTTCCGGTCGAACATTCTCAAGGCACAGTGCATGCGCAGCTGGTGGCCGGTGGGCCCGAATATAGGCATTTCGTCATGAGCTTCCTGCTCGATGCGATCGTTCATGCAGCAGAACACAGCCTGGTCATAACGACTCCATATTTCGTGCCGGACGAAGCGCTCGTGCTCGCCTTGGAAAGCGCTGCCCTGCGGGGGGTGAACGTCTCGCTCATCTTACCGGAAAAAAGCGACCACCGCGTGGTTGATCTGGCTCAGCGATCGTTCTTTGTTAGGCTGCTGGAATCCGGGGTCGTAATCCATCTTTATGGGGGCGGTTTTCTTCATGCCAAGCATGTCCATGTGGATGACGAACTCAGCCTCGTTGGGTCGATGAACATCGATCTGCGCTCGCTTAAATTGAACGGCGAGGCGGGACTACTCATTTATGATCGCAGCTTCTCCTCCCGTCTTGGCGCGCAAGAGCGGCAGTACATGGCCGAAAGTCAGATTATTTCGCTCAAAGCCTGGCGCTCGCGGTCATCGCTACAACGCCTCGCCGAAAACATCGCTCGCCTTTTCAGCCCGGTGCTGTGATCAGACGCTGTCAGTCCAGCGCGAACCTGTGCCAAATTCTCTACCTCGTGATAGGCGAGACGACTTTCAGCAGGCGGGCGTGATCGCCGGAGCATCGCGCTTCGAAGCGAGTGGGCAAGTTTCAGCGCTCGACGATCAGCGCCACAACCTCGACCTGTTCACCGTCCGCTGGAAGCGCGATCGTATTGCCCGGATGGGGGCGACCATTGACAGTGAGATGGACGCTCCCGCACCCAAGGCCCTGCGGATCATCGACCGTGAGATCGATCGTACCGCCATTTGCCCGGATACGTGCCCTGAACCCGCCCCAGGAAGGCGGGATACAAGGACGCACAGTCAGCGTCTCATGGCTTTGCCGCAAGCCCAGGATATTCCTGGTCGCAAGCTGCCAGGCCCATCCTGCAGCTCCGGTATACCCGCTCCACCCCCCTTCTGCGGAGTGAGACGCCCCTGATGAGATATCCCCTGCAACGGAATAGGGCTCCAGACGATAGTGCCAGGCCTTGGCCGCGTCATCCGAGCGTCCGACCGGGTTGATCATATCGAAGATCGCAAAAGCCTTCTCGGGATCACCTTGCTCAGAAAACGCCATCGCCAGCCATGCAGCGGCATGCGAATATTGCCCTCCATTTTCACGCACCCCCGGCGGGTAGGCCTTGATGTAGCCAGGATCGAGAAGCCCCTTATCAAATGCCGGCCAGAGCAACCGGGCAAGGCCGTCCTCTTGTGACACGAGCAGGTCCCATGCAGATTGAAGAGCTTCGCTCACCCGCGCGCCATCCGCCGAAGCGAAAGCCGCCCAGGATTGGGCGATGGAGTCGATTTGGCACTCGTCGTTGGCCGCTGAGCCCACCGGGCGGCCGTCATCGTCGAAAGCGCGCCGGTACCAGGCACCGTCCCAGGCGACCGCTTCTGCACTGCGCCGCATTTCGGCGGCGTGGTTCATCCATTCTTCTGCTTCGGCTTCCCGGCCACTCTTGCGGCACAGGCCCGCGAATCTTTCGGATGTCACAACGATGAACCACGCCAGCCAAACGCTCTCACCCTGGCCGCGCGCACCCAAGCGATCCATTCCGTCATTCCAGTCGCCCGAACCGATCAGCGGAAGCCCGTGTGCTCCGACTCTTGACGCGCGTTCCAATGACCGCTCGCAGTGATCGAAAAGCGAGCTTGTCCATTCGGTCGTTTCGAACTGCCCATATCGGCTATGCTCGTCAGCGGCGAGTTCGTCTGCATCGAGAAACGGCACTTCCTCCTTGAGAATGGCAACATCGCCGGTCGCCTCGACATAGCCAGCGACAACATAGGGGAGCCAGAGCAGATCATCGGAGAACCGCGTGCGCACGCCCCGGTCCGATGGCGGATGCCACCAGTGCAGCACATCGCCCTCGACGAACTGGTGGCGTGCACTCTCCAGAATATGGCTGCGCGCAAGCTCGGGAGCCGTATCCAGCAGCGCCAGCACGTCCTGGAGCTGGTCGCGAAAACCATAGGCGCCGCTAGACTGGTAAAAGCCCGAGCGGGCTAAAAATCGCGATGACAGCGTCTGGTACAAGAGCCAGCGATTGACCATCAGGTCGAAAGCAGGGTCCGGTGTCGAGACTTGGATCGCCCCAAAAACGTCATCCCAGCGCTCTCGGAGCGCTGTGCGCGCCACCTCGACGGCTTGCACCTCACGCCAGTGCCGTGCCAGACTTATTGCTGCTTCCTTGTCGGATCCTTGCCCGAGAACGAAGATTAGCTCTTCCGTTGCGCCGGGCGCAAGATCCAGATGGACCTGGTAGGCCCCGCAGGTATCACCGCCTGTGCATATACGGTCCGACAATCCCCAGCGCCGAAGCGCTTCGGGTTCTGATTGGTCGCCGCGCTTACCGATGAACTCGCTACGGTCGGTGGTAAACCCGTGTGGCGAGCGGCTCGAGGCGAGAAAGGCCACCCGGCCAGAAAAGTCGTCGTTCCAGTGGCTTGTCGCCATAATGACATGGTATTCATCATCATAGTCGCAGACGATGTGCGGCCGTGAAATGCTGGGAAGAGAGCCGAGCAGCCATTCGGCAAAATAGGTCGCGGTAATGCGGCGATGACGGCTTTCGAGATTCTCGACGCGAAGCTGAATGATCTTTACCGGGGCATCAGGGGGAACGAAGATCTTTACCTTTTGGCCAAGACCGGCGGACCGTTTTGTCCAAGTCGAGTACCCCGTTCCATGCCTTATCTCGCATGGCGCCGCCTGACCGGCCGGAGCTGGCGTTATCGTCCAGACTTCGCCGGTTTCCTCATCGCGCAGATAGAGCGATTCAGAGGGGCGGTCGCTGACCGGATCATTCGACCAGGTCGTCAGCCGGTTCTCACCGCTGTTGATCGACCAGGTAAATCCCCCGCCGGCCTCGCTTACAAGAGTCCCAAATTCGCGATTGGCGAGGATGTTGCACCACGGGGAGGGGGTGGATTCGCCCGGCCCCAGATAGATGACATATTCCGCCCAGTCAGGAGAAAACCCGCCCACACCATTGTCGAAGTGCAAGCCAGTTGGACGACTAAGCGGCTCCGTTGGAGAGTGCCGGGCTGCTCTTGCGGCGCTAAAGAGTGGCAGCTGACGTGGCTGCCGCGGCGCGTCGGCCAACTGGGTGGTGAGGCTTCCCTTCGCGTCATCGAGGATAAGCAGTGCGGTGCTCTCCAGAAGGCGCACCTGATCCGCGCCGATCTGATCGGCAAATACGACGTGCACGCCGGCCTTGTGGCCGAGCAGCTCGGACATGTCTGCGCGCTGCAGTGAGGCTCGCAACTGTTCGAGCACCGGTTCGACATAGCTGGAACCTGCGACCTGAAGGATCACCAGGTCCACCTGCAACCCCTGCCGCCGCCACCACCGATGGGCGGCAAGCAACCGGTCGAGAAGCGCGCTCGGCTCGCCGGCAGAGCGCAGCAGGAGAATGGGGTGGTCGCCCGACAGACCCATACCCCATAGCCCCGACTGTCCGAGCCTATTCGACGCCGCAGCTGATCGCTGTGGCGTATCAGAGCCGACCGGGTAGACGAGCTTTGAGGTGACCTGCTGTAAGCCAGGCAGATCACCTGGATTGATGCCAAAATCTGCAATAATGCGGGCATTGTCGCTGGCTGTATCATGCATTGCCCACTCGACGGCATCGAGGGTCGCGTGGCGTTCTGCCAGCTCGACTGCGGTGTCCCGGACTGCTGCGGCGATGGTTAGAAAACAGATTTCCCTCGTCTCAAAAGGCTCAAGGACAATCTCGCGCTGGAGCGCCATTATAGGATCCAGAGTCCAGCCCTGCGTATCGGAAAGCGGAGATTTCGCCCCGGGCGGAGAGCGAAGACTTCCGTTTCTCCCGACAAACTTTCTGCGATCCGTTTCGAACCCGGCGCCGCGAATTGGACCATCTTCATCGATCGCTGCATGAAGCAATACGGGCGGTGTCTCATGCGCGCCGCGCGCGCGACGTTGGAACAGGAGACCACCCAACGCAGGAATGTGTTCGCTGCTCACAAACAGCTTGCTGAAGGCAGGGTGGCGTTCATCTTCCAGGGGATCGCCGAGCACGACTTCTGCATAGCTGGTTACCCGCAGGGTTCGCGTGCGCGGCATTTCGTTGATGAGACGCAACCGCCGAACCTCGATATCGCTGCCCGCCAGCACGCCAATCTCGAGGCGCGAGGCAACGCCATGATCTCGTCTGTGATACTCCGCCATATGCGCGTGGCAGGTGACCCGATATTCCTGCGGTTCCAAGGCGGTTGGTTGCAGTGTTGCCGACCACAGCTCTCCGTCTTCCTCATCGGCAATGTAAATCCACGACCCATCGGCATCGCGCGTGGCGTCGGAAGCAAAGCGTGTCAGCGCCCGGTGATGCCAACGCAGCGTGCCGCTGCCCGAATCCGAGTTCCAGGCGGAGAGTGGGCCGTTCCCCAGAAGAAGCATTTGCGGCACAGATGCGTCGGGTCTCGGCTGCCACGATGCCGGCAAGCGCACCGGCGCGCCCCGGACCGTTGGCGCACTGCGATCGGCAAGGCGTTCGATTTCCGGGGGAATCTCCTTCGGAACACGCTCGCTCAGCAACAGGAGCGTCGAGCGCATGCGCGCATCCTGTGTGAAACGGCGGACCAGGATGTCCGACGATAGCGCGTTGACAATTGCTGATAGCAGCATCCCCTGGTGATGCGCCATATAGGCGTTGACAGCGTTGGATCCGTTTGCCTCGGACCGCTCGCGGGTGAAGTCCAGCGCTTCGATTACGCCATAGCGTCCCTCGGCGCCTTCCTCTGCCAGGCGAATAAGGTTTTGGGTCGCCCGTTTCGGATAGATGGCCAATGCCAGCGCGGCGGCATAGGGCGCGACCACCATGTCTTCGGCAAGTCCGCGCTTGAACCCTAGCTCGGGTACGCCGAACCCCTGATATCTGTAGCGATGTTCCGGATCGCGTGCGGCATATGCCGATTCGGAGATGCCCCATGGGACACGATGTTTGATACCGTATTGCCGCTGCACTTCGACCGCAATGCGCTCGGTCTCACCCAGCAGCGTATCGGCGTCCGGCTTCAGCAGCAGGCGCGGCATCAGATATTCGAACATCGAGCCATTCCACGACACAAGAACAGTGCCGCTACCAACGCGTCTGAGCGGACGACCCAGATGAAACCAATGCTCTGGAGGCACGTCGCCTTGTGCGATCGCAAAGAAACTCGCCAAACGCGCCTCGGAAGCCAGCAGGTCATAGTAATGCGGATCTGGCCGGCCCGAGCTGACGTTGATACCGATACGCAACAAGCGCCGCTGCTTGTCATAGAGCGGGCCGAATGCCATCGCATCGGCATAACCGCGTGCCTTGTCGGCAAGCTCCAGCAATTCCGGCGCGGCCCTGCGCCCATTCTTGATGTCGCGACACATGGAGCGCGCCTGGTACAGCAGCCGGTCGGCGAACAGTTGCAGATCTCCAACATGAGTTGGGACCGCAGACCCGTTTTGTCCGGCACTCGGGCCGAGCGCGGCTTCCAGATCGGGGATCAATGTTTCGCAGAACTTTTCGAGGTCGCCTCCCCAGTGGTCAGGATTGTTCACGATCTCCTCTAGCCGGCCTCTGAGCGCTCCGCTCCAAGACACCAGTGTCGGATTGTCCGAAGCATCAGTAATGTCGTCTATCACGCCGATGACATCACCGAGGCCCGTCCAGCGCTGTTGCTCGATACCCTCGCTGTTGTGCGCCTCCCGCAGCGCTGATGCGTAGCTCACAAACGCCGCCGCGAGGTTGCCACTGTCGACTGTCGAGACATAACGCGGCTCGAGCGGTGCCAATGTGCGCGTGTGGTACCAGTTGTAGAAATGACCGCGATAACGTTCGAGGCGGTCAAGCGTGGCGAAGAGATTGGCTGTCCGGGCGGCGAGTTCTGCCCGACCGATATATCCCAAATCCCATGCCGCCGCCGTCGACAAAAGGAGCATGCCGATATTTGTCGGCGATGTCCGCTTGGCGATTTCCTCGTGCGGCGCGCCCTGGTAGTTATCGGGAGGCAGCCAATTGTCTTCGGGCCCGGCAAATGTCTCAAAGAAAAGCCATGACTTTCGTGCCAGTTTCCGAAGAAACTGGCTCTCATGGGCAGCGAGTGGCTCTATTGTCTCTTCGCGTTGCCGAGCCATTGCTAGCGTGATCTCAGGCGCAACGATCCACAAGACGAGAAGCGGGAGAGCTGCAACAAGGGCAGCGGGTTCAAACCAAGCCAGTGCGAGAACCAGCACCGATGTGATCGCCGGCCCGGCCCACATTTTGCGCCAGACACCGCTTCGTCCCTGATTGGCGCGGAAGTGCGCGGCGGAATGCGCCGCACTTGTCCATTCGAGCAACTTCCTACGGCTAACCAGGACCCGCCAAAGGGTGAGCCCGATCGCATGAGCTGACACAAGGGCGTCGTTGAGGAGGTAGACGAGCGCGAGAAACCAGCGTCCTGCCTGGTCGCGCAGCTGCGGCACGAGGCTTCGGGACGACCCGCGCCGTCGGCCTTGCGCGAGACCAGACAAGATGTCCGTGAACAGCTGGCCGGCCGGCATGAAGAATGCGAGCAGGCTCCAGAACCACGCCTGGCCCGGCAGGACCAACCAACCCGACACCGCCAGCAACACCGTGGTTGGCGCAACAAGGCTGCGCCGCAGATTGTCGACGATCTTCCAGCGCTCGATGCCGCGGATGGGGTTTCGGCTCCGAACCCCGGCGGAGCCTTGCACCTTGCGCGCGAGCCACGGCAAGAGCTGCCAGTCTCCCCGGATCCAGCGGTGGGCGCGGCGCGCATATTCGAGGTAGCTGCCAGGGAAACGCTCAAACAGAACTATGTCGCTCGCCAATCCGGCGCGCCCATGTGCCCCTTCAAACAGATCGTGGCTGAGGATCGTGTTTTCCGGAACCCGTCCAGTCAGGCTCCGGTGGAAGGCGTTGAGATCGTAAATACCTTTGCCGACAAATATTCCGGCACCGAACAGGTCCTGATAGACGTTGGAGACAGCGCGGCTGTAGATATCGATGGATGTGTCGCCGGCGAACAAACGTGCAAAGAGGGTGCGAGAACCGCTTTCGGGAGAAATTTCCACCCTGGGCTGAATGATCGTGTAACCAGCCCGCAGCTGCCCCGTAGCAGGATCGAAATCCGGCTGGTTCAACGGGTGGGCAAGGGTGCCGACGAGCTTCTTTACCACGTCTGTGGGCAATGTCGTATCTGCGTCGAGAGTAACCACAAAGCGCGTGGTCCGTGGCAGTTCGTGCGTGCCGACGTGCCGGTGAAACGCTGAGCCGTCACCCTGGATGAGCATCCGGTTCAGCTGCTCGAGCTTGCCGCGTTTGCGTTCCCAGGCCAGCCAGCAGCCCTGTTCGGGGCTGAACTGCCGTGGCCGCAAGAGCAGGTGAAAGGGTCCATATTTCTTGTCGCCATAGCGCGCATTCAGCGCCTCGATCTCGCTCTCGAGGGCTTGTTCGATCTTCTCGTCTGCGGGTGTTCTCTCGCACGGCGCATCGGCGAGATCGGCCAAGAGGGCAATCTCCAGCGACGGATCGCGATTGGAGAGCCAGTGGTTCTCCAGCTTTTCAACCAACGGCGGTATTTCTTCTATCCCGGCAAGCACCACGGGAACGGCAACCAGAGTCTGGCAATCTGGCGGCAAGCCACTGCGGCAATCGAGCTTGAAGAGGACGCGCGGCGGAAGAGCGCGCGTAATTGCCCAATGCAATAGGGTTATCGCGAGAACCGAAGCCGGGACGAGCGACAGCGATAACCCCGCCAACCATCCCAGCAGATCCGCGCCGATGGCGCGCAAGTAGATTGCCGGCAGCAGAAGGGCTCCCGCCAAAAGCGCGAACAGCAATGTGAAATAGACCAAGCTTGCATGCTCGAGAACCCATCCGCGAAGCTTGACGGTTGTTGGCACGATCGTCTCAATTTGGCCCTCGAGGATGCGCCGCCCTTCGCCCACGAGCCAGTATCCCACATGACCCGTGCGTTCGTGGCTCGCAGAAGTCCGGCTTGCCTCAACCGCGCGCTCGGCAATTTCTGTTTCCGACGTTCGGCTATATTGGGCCAGCTCCTCGACCGCGCGCCGATATCGGTCGCGGCTATCGAAATCCATCCGCGCGTAGAAGCCGGACGGGTCGCCGGACAAGATCTGTTCCACCGAGCTGACGCTGTCGAAGAAATCCTCCCAGGAAATCGCGTCGACGATGCCGAGGTTCGCAATCGCGCGAGCAACACGCTCATTCTCTTCGAGCCCGTGCGTCTCCTGCGCCCAGGGTGTCGTGTGAACCGGCGGCTCGAGATGGTCGCAAAGAAGCATGGACAGCGTTTCGACGAGGATCTCGATACAGGCTATGCGGAGCATGGTGGGGAATGCCCACAGTTCGCCGATCCTCAAGGGAGCCTCTTGCTGATAGGCAATCATAAACTGGCTCAAGGCGGGCGCCGATATCTGCATCCGGCTGAGCTCGAGGCAGCGATGGGCAAGGACGAATATGCGCGGGAGATTTTCTGGCGTCCCCTCGCTGAGCGCTGGCAGTTTGCGGTAGAAACCTGCCGGCAAATCCTGCTTGATCTGTCTGAGTGCGCGGTGAACGATGTAGTCATTGTCCAGCAGCCACTCGGCAGCTTTTCCCGCCTCCGCGTCGGCCTTGCTGCACGCAAGACATGCCGCCCGCAGCCAGTCCAGGATTGCGTCAATGCTACCTCGCACGGGAATGTCGCGGGCAGTGAGACCAGAGATAGTGTCGGTTCGCGCGAACAGCGCGGCTGCATGATCCAGCGCCGAGGAATCGGTGTCTATATCAGCCATCAGCCGGCAGATTCAGCACCTGGGGCGCGGTCCCGAAACATCGGGACGGTTTGCTCATCGTCGGGCGACGCAATGCGCAGATCCGGCCTTACGATGAACACAGGGCAGGCGGAGTTCTTTGCCAGAAAGGCGGTAACACTGCCATAGGGTACACTCCGCAGATTGGTACGACCGTGCGAGGAGACGACGATCAGATCTGCGCCGAGACGCGCTGCGATCACACTCAACCGTTCCTGCGGGCCGGGATCGCTCTCAAGGCAAAGGCGCGCATCGATACCCTGGCGCACCAAACGCGATTTCCATGTTTCCAGATAGCCGCGATCGACTGCTCCGGTTCGCGATGCGCTGTTTCTATCCCAGTGTTCGGCGACAGCTTGCGCCGTGCTGGAGCCTCCCGATGACAATGCGTCCGGATGCTGCGCGATGTGAGCCAATGTGACCTGCGAATTCCGGGCCTTCGCCAACCGTGCCACGATCGGCAAGACACTTTCGGAGTTGGGTGAGCCGTCGAGCGGGACCAGGATTTTTCCATATTCGGGCAAACATTCTCGCCCGTTTCGAGGTGGCAGCAGAAGGACCGACGCCGCTCCACGCTCGAGCACAGCTTGAGCTGTTCGGCCCAGGTCGACGCGGCTTCCCACGCCGCTGTGCTTAGAGAGGACGAGCACCGATCCGTGATGATCTTTGGCCCAATCGTTCAAACGTTCGTGAGCGATTCCCGGAAGGACGACGGCCTTGGCCGCAGATCCCTGCTCCCCGTCGTATCCTGGCAATTCCTCCAGACCTCCGCGGCATTCGGCCAAGCGCAGATTCCACTCAAGCGGATCTGCAGGGAATGCCCCATGGGGAGCGATTTCAAGTATTTGGGCGAAGGCAAGCTCTAGACCAAAGACCTGTGCGATTGCCCGCGCGTGCAAGGCGACCTGACGACGATTTTCGTCCTCACCAAGACATGCAAGCACCTGTGCTTCCTGTCTAAGAGAAGTAGAGGCTTCGCCTTGCGAAGGGACGCGCGGACCCAGGAGCGGTCCGACCGGAGGTTTCAGCGCCATGGCATTGCTGTGCGTCATCATCTTCGTTTCCCACTGGTGACCATACGGCACGCGCCCGAGGATGGATTGTCCGCCCGACCGGTCGCTACGAGTGCGGGAGGCGGGCATGAGCCAAGCATTGCGGCGCAAGGTCTAGAGTACGTGCTCCATCGCCGACCGAGTCAACTCGGCCGATGCCCAGTTGGACGCGCGGAGCGCTGATCGATTACACCTTGTGCCGCGCGCAGCGAGACGCCACCGGGCTGGTCCGCGGAACATTCCAGAGCGCCGCACCCTGCCGCTGAGTGCGCTCGACCGCGCAGGTAAACCCGGCTTTGAATGCGCGCCGTCAAATTTCTCTCAGCGACCTGCATCGACTGAAGGCGGGCCGCCGGGTCGATCCCCAACATAGGCATCGGGGTTTTCCCGGAAGCATTTCGCGCATTCGGCCGAGCAGAAGAAGTAGGACCATCCTGCGAACTCTTCATGAGCTCGGACGATCTCAAGGGGAATGCGGCCGCCGCAAACGGGATCGGTTACCTCCATCCTCAGGTTTTCGTCCCGTGTTCGCACCAGACGCATGTGCAATCCCGATGGTCACAGCTTGGATCGCGCAGGCTGGCGCGAAACCGTTGTCTTGCCAGCGGGAAAAGCGCTGTGTGGGGCGCCGATGGAGAATAGAGCTTGTGAAGCCTGCCGGAGGTGTTGGATTGCATCAGCTTTCTTGTCACCCAGTGGCGCCCTCGGGACCCGATACCGTTGAACAGAAAGCGGTTGACGATACCTGTCTTCATCCTCGGCAAGAGCTGCTGCCGCCACAAGTCTTCATAGTCGCCTTCTTCAAGAATGCTGTGGGCGGCAAGCACGCCCGAGGCGATCGAAAAGCGCAGGCCAAAGCCGGCCATGGCGTCCTGGAATCCGGCCTGTTCGCCGACCACCGGATGGTGTCCCTGAACTGCGCGGCGCGGCAAGCGCAAATTGCCAAATCCGCCGAATGATCGCTTGTTGCGCATGACAATCCCCGTCTTTTGCTGGAAGAATGCCGCTGTGAGATTGACGTAATGCCGCTGTTGCTTGAAGCCCGAAAAGAGGCAACTCGCCATCGTTCCGCGCCCTTCGTGGACAAGCAGATAGGCGTAGCCGCGCGGCGCCAGACGGTCGTCGAACGCGATATAAGCTCCGTTTTCATGGTCGGTATCGAAAATATATCCCGACGCGATAATATCCGCGCGGCGCGGGCCTGCAGCAAGAATTGCCGTGCCAGAGGTCTTGTCGATCCTGCTGTTGAAATGGACTTCAACGCCAAGATCGCTGGCTTGCCGAAGCAATCCCTGCTCGAGACTTTGCGGCCCGCCACCGCGTTCGACAAGGTAAAAAAGCGGTCTGTCCGAGGTCATCGCATGCCGTCCTCCGGCTGCATCGAAGCCAATTCCATCTTGCACTGGATACGCCAGGAAATCAGGGGTGATCCCCCAGGCTTGCAGCTCGGCGAGCACATCTTCGTCGCTGCTCCAGTTCTCAAGACCCTGGAAGTCGCCGTGAAAGCGCGAGCCGGCACGGGCATGCCATTCGTGAACCGCAACCTTCCGTCCAGCCCTGGCAAGCACGATCGCTGCCGATAGACCCGCAGGCCCGGCGCCCACCACCGTGACATCGATATCCATTACGGGCCGCTATGCGAACACATGCAACGGATAATCACGGGCCGTATTCTCCATCATACGCCCCGCTTAACCCCTATGAGCGGTCGGAGCTTGGGAAAGAAGCGCGGCACGCGCGCCGCATATTGGCGATAGCGCTCGCCGAATTCCGCGGCGGCTTCGCGCTCTTCGCGCAGCGCGAGCCGCCAGTACATCAGGAGCAGGATGGGGAACATGACGAGGGTCAGCACTGTCGGCCACTGAACGAGAAAACCAAGCATGATGAGCACGAAACCGACATATTGCGGATGACGGAGGTGCGCGTATGGCCCGCCGGTTGCCAGCGTTTCGTCTCGCTGCGCCCGGTAAAGGATGCGCCAAGCTGCCGAAAGGAGCAAGAAACCGCTACCGATCAGGACGAAGCTGAGCAAATGGAACGGACCGAAATGTGGATTGCCGCGCCAGCCAAACAGCATCTCGAGCAGATGGCCGGAATCGTGCGCCAACCAGTCAACCGCCGGATAGTTGCTCTGAAGCCACCCGGAGAGGAAATAGATGGTCAGTGGGAAGCCGTACATCTCGGTGAACAACGCCACCAGAAAGGCACTGAACGCCCCGAAGGTACGCCAATCGCGCCCGGTGCTCGGCTTGAAAAAGCTGAAAGCGAACAGAATGAAGATCGCCGAGTTGAGGACCACAAGAAACCATAGCCCATAAGCAGAATCGTGCATGGTCAGCGCCCCCCCTTGTCATTAGCTGATGAGCGCCCGTCGGCGGCGCGCGAGGACCTGTTGGTGGCTCCGGTGACGGTAGCCTTGTCATGCGCTCCGTGATCGGCCGAACGCGGGCCATGCGCGCCATGTCCGCCTCCATGACCACCATGCTGCCCATGACCGCCGTGCATGAACAGGTGAATACCGACGCAGAACGCAAGGATCAGGCCGAGCAGATAGTAATCGCCCGGAATGTGCGCGCGGTGCTCGAACAACAGCAGGAAGCCTGCCGCAATAATAAACACGATGAGCGTTACCCCGGCGCGTGTCCCGTAAAATGGGCGGCCGCTACCGTTTTCACCTCGTGCCATCGTCTTTCCTCCGCTTGCTTGCCGCTCAACCACGCCGACGTTCGCTTGATAGACGTAACCGGCGCGGCGATCTTACAGCCTCTTGAGAATCTGTTTCCCGCCCGGCGTGCGCGATCGCCGGAGGTGTAAGCGCGTCGACCTGTCAGCGTCCTTCGGGTGACGAAAACGCCAGAGTTCCGAGGGGCAACATGACACAAACATCCCTGTCACCATCGCCGCTAAGCGGTCTTACTTCGAGGCTTCTGAAGCCCGCCATGTCGGCGATCGTAAGAGCCGGACGGCTGACCATCGTCGATGCCGCAGGCCGCAGGCAGACATTTGAGTCCGATGCACCGGGACCGGCAGTCACAGTCAGGCTCAACAGCGCAATACTGCCGCTGAAGCTCCTCGCGCGTCCTTCACTGGCACTCGGCGAAGCCTATATGGATGGGTCTTTGACGATCGAGGAAGGCAGTGTCGGCGATCTCCTCGCCGTCCTCACTTCCGGCCTCGATGCGCTTGACAAGATGCCCATCGAAAGGCTCCGAGCGCCGCTCGCGCGGATCGCCACTCGCCTGACCGCGAACCGGCGCGCCAGGGCGAGCCGGAATGCTATTCATCATTACGACCTGTCCAACGATTTCTATGCGCTTTTTCTCGACGATGACTGGCAATATTCCTGCGCCTATTTCTGCGATGATTGTAACTCGCTCGAACACGCGCAGGCCGCGAAGCGGTCGCACATCAGCCGCAAACTGATGCTCAAGGATGGAATGCAGGTCCTCGACATTGGCTGTGGCTGGGGCGGCCTCGCACTCCATCTCGCGACTGACGAACGCGCCAGAGTAACGGGTATCAGCCTTTCCGAGGAACAGCTGGAGCTGGCACGCCGACGAGCAGAAGATGCCGGGCTTTCTGGTAATGCGAGTTTTGAAAACCGCGATTATCGCGACCTTGAAGGCGAGTTCGACCGTATCGTTTCTGTCGGCATGTTCGAACATGTCGGGCTCGCAAGCTACTCGACCTTCTTCCGATCGATAGAGAAGCATCTTGCACCTGACGGTGTCGCGCTGGTTCATTCAATCGGCCGCATGGCCCCGCCGGGCGGCATGGATCCCTGGATCAACAAGTACATCTTCCCTGGCGGCTACGTTCCGTCGCTCTCCGAGACGCTGTCGGCTGTCGAACGGACTGGGCTTTGGGTGGCCGACATCGAAATCCTGCGCCTTCACTACGCCGATACGCTGCGGCATTGGAACGATCGGTTTCAGGCGCGCCGCGCTCAAGCGCGCGACCTTTTCGATGAGCGCTTCTGCCGGATGTGGGAATATTATCTTGCCGCCTGCGAAATGATGTTCCGCAGCGGCGATCTGATGGTTTTCCAGTTGCAACTGACGCGCAAACGCGACGCCGTACCGCTTACACGCGACTATCTCTATCGACCGACTGCAAGCACTACACCATCGTCCTTGGCAAACTGAGCGAATGGCGCTTGCTGCTGTGAGACTAAAGCTTGCGCCCCCGCAGATACGCCAGAGCATTCTCCCGCCACCCAAGAGGATTTGCTCCGCGTGCGACAGTGACGGGCTTGCGTCTGCGGCGCAATCAGCGTTTCGGCATCCTGCGCGTGCAAGGAAATGTGTCGGAGCAAGAATACCATTGAAGGCGACTCAGCGCCGCTGGCCCATAAGGCGGAGCAGGAACAGGAAGAGGTTGATAAAATCGAGATAGAGCGTGAGCGCACCCATCACGATGGCCTTGCCGCGAATATCGTTGCGAGCGATTTCGAAATAGACATTTTTGATCTTCTGCGTGTCGTAGGCGGTGAGTGCGGCAAACAACAGCACCCCGACGCCGCTCACGACGAAATCCATCGTTGACGACCGGAGGAACATATTGACGACCATGGCGATGATCAGGCCGAGAAGGCCCATGATCAGAAACGAGCCCCAGGCAGACAGGTCCTTCTTGGTCGTATAACCCCACAGACTGAGACCAGCAAAGGCCGATGCGGCGACGAAGAAAGTGCGGGCGATGCTGACACCGGTATAGGCGAGTACGACGGTTGATAGCGACACGCCCATCAGCGCGGCGAAGCTCCAGAACATCGCCTTGATCGTTCTCTCGGAAAAACGGTTGATGCCGAAGCCCAGGGCAAAGACCAGCGCGAGGGGCGAGAGTATGGCAATCCATCCTGGGCCCGTCGGAGCTCCGGAAGCGAGGAAGAAAAGCTCGCGAATACCGACGGTATTCGCGACCCAAAGAGCGACAATCCCGGTGAGCAGCAAGCCGCTCGCCATGTAGTTGTAGACGCCTAGCATGTAGGATCTCAGTCCAGCGTCAAACGTCTGCGACCGCGCTGTCTGGCGAGACCGCGGTTGCTCTGTCCTCGCCTCCTTTGTCGAACCTGCCATTATGTACACTCCTTTTCTCAACTTGATCGGATAGTTCTCCGATCAGTCATGCGTATATGAAAAATGTGCCACTACAGCTGGCACGCGGCACATCCGGCCCGCAGCTTGCGATGGTTGAGGTGGGGCCATGTGCGCCTCACTATGACCTTTGGGATGGCCGAGCACAGTCGCCGCCGGAACAACGCCCAAATAGCTCATGAGGCCGACGGCGGGTTCGCTCCGTCGTCCACGCCGACGCTGGTTTTTGCAGACACCGTTCGAACTGCCGTCAATCCTGCAGCAGCGATGAGCCCAAATACGGCGCTGATTGTCTTTGAAGCCATATCGTTCTCCTCATACGCGTCGGTAAGACGCGCCTTTCCGATATCGATTACAGCGCGAGCAGCAGAAAACCTCTCGCGCTTGCGAAAGAGGTCGCTTGAACTTCGAGGCGATTAAGCTGGGTGTGAGGCTCTTCGATTCACGTGATGACGGAAGGACGAGACCGTCCGAGCCGTGCGGGGATACCGGCAAGGTCAGAGGCGGTTTCCGCAAGGTGTTCGAGCACGGACTGCGTATCCCGATCTTGCATGTCAGCTCTTGGTTCATAGAGCTCCAGATAGACCCTCAAGGTGCTGGCTGCGCTCGCTGTACCGGAAAGCCGGTAAACGATCCGCGCGCCGCCCTCGAGCGACAAGCGT
Organism: Aurantiacibacter atlanticus; assembly: GCF_001077815.2. Classification (GTDB taxonomy): domain Bacteria; phylum Pseudomonadota; class Alphaproteobacteria; order Sphingomonadales; family Sphingomonadaceae; genus Alteraurantiacibacter; species Alteraurantiacibacter atlanticus. The sequence continues at coordinate 1,184,396 of NZ_CP011310.1, forward strand.
ACTCCCTGGTGCTCGGCCACGCTTTGGTCGACCGGGTCGGTGTAGCTGAAATCCTCCGCAGCCAAGGCGCGCGCGCCACCAGGTGTCTGTCCAAGCAGTGTTTTGGCGCGCTCTCGCAGCGATTGCATGAGGGAGAGCGCTGCATCGGTTTCGACCGCGTCATAGTCATGGCGCGAATAATAATGACGTCCATATTTTCGCCAGTGATCCTGTACTATCCGCGCCACGGGCTGACGCCGCTTCGCGAGGATTGTCAGCCACAGGAGCACCGCCCACAGACCGTCCTTTTCGCGCATGTGGTTCGAACCCGTCCCGAAGCTCTCCTCGCCGCACAGGGTTACCATTCCGGCGTCGAGCAGATTGCCGAAATATTTCCAGCCCGTGGGAGTTTCGAAGCAGGGGATGCCGAGCTCTTCCGCCACGTAGTCAAGAGCGCGGCTCGTCGGCATGGAGCGCGCCACGCCAACCGGACCATCCCCATAGCCTGGCGCAAGTTGCATGTTAGCCGCAAGGATCGCGAGGCTGTCGCTCGGGGTCACAAAGATATTTCTGCCGAGGATCATGTTGCGGTCTCCATCCCCATCCGACGCCGCGCCGAAATCGGGCGCTGAGGAGGCGAACATGTGTCCGACGAGGTCGCGGGCCCGCGCCAGGTTCGGGTCCGGCTTGCCGCCGCCAAAATCCGGCGAGGGCACCGCGTTGACGACGGACCCCGCTGGCGCGCCTAAGCGATCTTCGAAGATCGTGCGTGCGTAAGGGCCGGTGATGGCATGCATGGCATCGAACCGCATGCGGAATTCGTTCTTTTCGAACAGCTCACCCAATTCGTCAAAGTCGAACAGGCTCTCCATGAGCGCGGCATAATCGGCAACAGGATCGACGATCTCGATGATCGTGTTACCGAGCATGAAACTGCCCAGACGATTGAGATCGACGTCAGGTGTATCGACGATCCGGTACGCGGCCAATGTCCGGCTTAGTTCTTCTATCGCCCGGTTGATCTGGTCGGAAGCGGGCCCTCCATTGGCGGCGTTGTATTTAACGCCGAAATCTCCGTCCTCACCCCCCGGATTATGGCTCGCGGTGAAGATTACGCCGCCGCTGGCGCTACGCTTGCGAATGAGATGGGAGGCTGCCGGTGTCGACAGCAGCCCTTCGCGACCGATAATCAAGCGTTCGTATCCGCTGGCCGTAGCCATCTTGATGCAGGTCTGGATGGCCTCGCGATTGAAGAAGCGCCCGTCGCCGCCGATGACAAGGCTCTCTCGGCCTTTCTCGCGAACGGCGCCAAAGATCGATTGCAAATAGTTCTCAAGATAATGACGCTTCCGGAACGTCGCGACGGGCCTTCGAAGACCTGAGGTGCCCGGTTGCTGATCGCCGAAAGGCTTTGTGTGAACGGTCGTGATATGCACGGTCACAGCCCGGCCAGGGTCAGCATCGCGGAACTGCCCTTTTCCGCGCCACCGGCATTTTGGCGCATCATGGCGAAGAGTTCGCGCCCGAGACCAGGTGCCTGAAGCGGCGGTATCGCAGGATCGCGGCTGTTCCATTCGGCCTCGCTCACCGAAGCCGACAGCAGGCCTTCTTCGGCCGACAGGCGCACGATGTCGCCATCACGCAGTTTGGCGAGCGGTCCGCCATCGAGCGCCTCGGGCGACAGGTGGATTGCGGACGGGACTTTTCCGGAAGCGCCCGACATGCGCCCGTCGGTCACGAGAGCGATTTTGTACCCGCGATCCTGCAGGACACCCAGGGGCGGCATGAGCTTGTGTAATTCGGGCATGCCGTTCGCGCACGGACCCTGGAACCGCACGATCACGATCAGGTCGCAGTCAAGCTCGCCCGCTTCAAACGCCTTGACCACCTCGTCCTGCCCCGAAAAAATCCGCACCGGAGCCTCGATCGTCCACCGCTCGGGATCAACCGCGCTCGTCTTGAAGACGGCGCGGCCGAGATTGCCGCTGAGCAATCGCATGCCACCGTCAGGAGAAAAAGGCGTTCTCGCGGGTCTGAGAATCTCGGGGTCGGAACTTTCCTGCGGGGCCGCCTTCCAGTCCAACCCTTCATCGACGAGCACGGGCTGTTTGGCATATGCGTCGAGGTCGCTCGTCCAGACCGTGACAACATCCTTGTGAAGAAGTCCGGTGCCAATCAGTTCGCGAACGACATAGGCCATGCCGCCTGCGCTGTGAAAGTCATTCACATCACCGGCGCCGTTCGGGTAAATGCGGGCCATGAGCGGAACGACCGTGCTCAGTTCTTCGAAATCGCTCCAGTCGATTTCCAGCCCCGCAGCCCGGGCAATCGCGGGCAGATGGATCGTATGGTTGGTGGACCCGCCGGTTGCGAGCAGGCCGACTGCGGCGTTGACGATCGCTTTTTCGTCGACGCAGCGCCCGAGCGGGCGATAATCGTCGCTGTCAGAACCGATCTCGGTCATCCGATGCACTGCGGCCCGGGTAAACTGCTGCCTGAGCTTCGTGCCCGGATGAACGAATGCGGCCCCTGGAACGTGCAGTCCCATCACCTCCATCATCATCTGGTTGGAATTCGCAGTGCCATAAAAGGTGCAGGTGCCGGGCGCGTGATAGGCGGCGCTTTCGGCTTCAAGCAACTCGCGGTGCCCGACCTTGCCCTCGGCAAAGAGCTCGCGAATCCTGGCCTTTTCTCGGTTCGGAAGTCCCGAAGGCATCGGCCCTGCCGGAACAAGAATTGCAGGAAGGTGACCGAAGCGCAGCATGCCGATCAGGAGCCCGGGCACGATCTTGTCGCAGATGCCGAGGAGAAGCGCACCGTCATACATGGCATGGCTGAGCCCCACAGCGGTGGCGAGCGCAATCGTATCACGGCTGAACAAGGACAGCTCCATCCCGGCCTGTCCCTGTGTGACGCCGTCGCACATGGCGGGCGTTCCGCCTGCGACTTGGGCGGTGGCGCCGACTTCGCGAGCAAAAACCTTGATCTGTTCGGGATAGCGATAATAGGGCGCATGAGCCGACAACATGTCGTTGTAAGCGCTGACCACCGCGATATTGGAGGCTCGTGCGCTGGCGAGCGTTTGCTTGTCTGCGCCCGATGCGGCGAAGGCATGCGCCAGATTGCTGCACGACAGGGAACCGCGCCGTGTCCCCGCTTCGCGTTCGCGATCGATGAAATCGAGATAGGCTTCGCGCCGCCGCCTGGAGCGGTCGGCAATGCGATCGGTGACGGACTGGACAATAGGGTTCATGCTTGCTGCCTCCGCAATAGGATCTATTGGCACTCGGTCTTTGCGGCCTGGGAGGTGGATCTTGAACAAGGCGCCTGCCAAAGCGCTACCGACGCCAATTTTAGCATAGGTCTCATTGCCCGCATTCTCCTCACAGGTTCTGCAATCGCAGATGCCGCGAACGAACCAGCACGCGCGCTGTCAGCCAAAGCGCAACACCCAGGCCTCATGCTGGCGCAGAGAGGCATTGCATTGAACAGCAGCCCGTGGTCGCTGAGCATCAGTATGGCGGCAGCGACATACGCACCCAGGCGCATCTATAGCCACGCAAGCGCGGCATCAATCGCGAAGCGAAGGGCAACCAGAACGATATGCACTCCTTTGAATATCATTGATCGCTCCGAATCCTTGTGATCGTGCATGGGAAATGACGGTTGGAGACCCAGTGGATTACGGCCCGATGCTGTTTGCCGCTGGAAATTGGTGCCTCATTGACACAGGGACGCTCCCATCGATCCCGTCCGGTTCCGCCGGACAGGTCGCCTTGCGTGCGAAGTGAACATCGCGGCACACTGTAAGCGAAGCCCGCGGCAAGCGTCATTCCAAAGCGCGTCCGGGTTTTGGCCGCGACCTTGCGACCACTGGGCACCTGCTGGCCGGAGAAACGTTGTGAACAATCCGCAGATGATGGCGCAGATTGTAGGAGGTGCCGGCTTCGTCGCCGCGATCGATCAGTCCGGCGGCTCGACCCCGAACGCTCTGAACGCGCTCGGCCTACCTCCTGATGCGTATGCCGACGAGGAGGAGATGTATGCGCTTATGGACAATGTGCGCAATTGGATCATGCGATCGAGCGTCTTCAGCGGGCGCAAGATCCTTGCCGCCATCCTCTTCGAAAGAACGATGGATGCGGACCTCAAGGGCAGGCCGGTCCCGCAATACCTCTGGGACAAGGGGATCGTGCCCTTCGTCAAGGTCGACAAGGGGCTTGCGGACGAGCGTGGCGGCGTGAGGCTGATGAACGCCAATCCCGATCTGGAGAACGTGCTCGAGCGCGCCGCTTCGCTTGGGGTTTTCGGAACAAAGATGCGCTCCCTGATTAGCGCCGATTCAGTCTCCGGGATCCGTGCACTGGTCGAACAGCAATTCGAGACCGCCAATCTTATCCTTGAGCGCGACCTCGTCCCCATTGTTGAACCGGAAGTCGCCATCGCCAGTCCGGTCCGCTCCGAGTGTGACCGCATTCTCCTTGCCGAACTGATGCGCGCGCTCAAGCGCCAGCCCCACGGGCGTCGTGTCATCCTGAAGCTGACGCTGCCCGTCGAGGAAAATCTGTTTGCGCCGCTCGTCGCGCATCCCAATTGCGCTCGTGTGCTTGCATTGTCGGGCGGCCTGTCGCAACAAGACGCCTGCGCCGGGCTGGCCAGAAACCGCGGGATGATCGCCAGCTTCAGCAGAGCCTTGCTGCAGGATTTGCGCGCACAGATGGACCATGGCGAGTTCAACCGCGTTCTGGGAGAGGCGATTGATCGGGTTTACCGGGCCTCGACGATGAAAGTGCTGACCAGTCCTCAAGACGGACGCTAACCGCGCTCTCGCGGCAATCTGGGGCACTGGCTTAATGCGCCAGGACGAGCGGAATTGGACTGTGCAGGATTATCTCCTGCGTCACGCCCCCGAACACCGTTTCGCGAAACCGCGAATGCCCGTACGCCCCGAGCACGATATAAGCAGCGTCAAGCTTGCTTGCCGCCTTGACGAGTGTATCCGCGACAGATGTCTCATCGTGCGGGACAGCATGTGTTTTCGTCTCGGGTCCATGCAATCTCAGATATTGAACCAGTTCGTCCGGAGCGGAGGTTTCTTTCTCACCGGTGACGCCAATGATGTGGATTTCGCTCGCCATGCGCAGCAGCGGCAAAGCCAATCTCACCGCATGACCGGCCTCCGGCGAACCGTTCCAGGCGACGATGGCCGCGCCCTCGCTTGCAAAACGCTTGTTATCGCTGGGCACAACCAGGGACGGTGTCTGGATATGGACGGCAACGTCCGCTGCGAGCGGGGCTCTTCTCCCAAGGCCCGATTCGCCGGGCTTGGGCTGACTGAGGATCACCAGATCGGCGAGGTTTGCATGCTCAGCGATGAGCTGCGCAGCAGAGCCTTCCTCATGGCGCCATTCCCATTCCACGCCTTCGCGTTGCAAACGCCCCTCGATGAGATTGCGGTCCTCCTCCTGTGCTTCGCGGAATGACTGGAATGCCTCCGGAGGCAGATAAGCGACGCCAAGGAGATCGCCGGCATAAACGTAGGAACTCCAGGGCGTCGACTGCAGACAGATAAGGCGCCCACCGCTGTTCCGGACGATATCGATCGCTGCGGCGAGGCGTGCATCCTGACCGGCATCTCGATATATATGCAACAATACAGATTTCATCATATCACCCCGCTCGACTGTGCCGCTTGTGCCGCTCGATGCGCCCTTGTCCGTCGTCAAAACATTTGGCACAACTCGCGGCGTAGGATTGCGGAGTGCGGGCCTCGTCTGGGTTTGATGTTTAGGCGGCGAGCTTGCGGTGTTGCAAGCGCCGATGTTCGAGTGTCTTTCGCTTGATCCTTTCTCGTCGTTTGATGATGGCGGGAGCCCTGCCGAAGTAGGCATCGGCAGGCGTCACGTTGTCGAGGCTTTCGTGATAGCGCTGGTGGTTGTAATGCTCGACGAACGCCTCGATCTGCTGTTCGAGGTCGCCAGGCAGGAAGTAGTTTTCGAGCAGCACGCGGTTCTTTAGCGTTTGATGCCATCTCTCGATCTTGCCCTGGGTCTGCGGATGGAAGGGTGCACCGCGCACATGGCTCATCCGGTTCGCTTCGATGTATTCGGCCAGTTCCCCGGCGATGTAGCTGGGACCGTTGTCGCTCAGCAGACGTGGTCTGTGCAGCACATTGGCATGGTCGCAGCCTGAGGCTGCCAGAGCCATGTCGAGCGTGTCGGTGACGTCCTCGGCTCGCATGGTGGTGCAGAGCTTCCAGGCGATGATGTAGCGCGAGTAATCGTCGAGCACGGTCGAGAGGTAGACCCAGCCCCACCCGATGATCTTGAAGTAGGTAAAGTCGGTCTGCCACATCTCGTTGGGGCGCGTGGTCTGGGTGTGGAACGCCTCTGCCGCCTTGATCACAGTATAGGCCGGACTGGTGATCAGATCGTGGGCCTTGAGCAGCCGGTAGACGGTGGCTTCCGACACGGATTCGAAGCGAAGCGAAGAAGGGCAAGCGGAGCGCGCCCAACTAGCGCTTCTCGTCAGTGAAGCGCACCGCCAGTTCCCTTGGGCTGAGGTCAGTCTGCTCCAGCGCCATCTCGACGATCTGATCCTGAACCTCGGGTGCGATCCTGTTCCACACGCGGATCGGCGTCGATGACCTGTCTGCCAGCGCCTCCGGCCCGCCTTCAAGGTAACGGTCATACCAGCGGTAGAAGGTGCGCCGTGCGACGCCGAGCTGGTCCAACGTGCGCTTGGCCGGGAGATGCGATTGCTCAACGATCCTGATGATCTCCAGCTTCTCGGATGCGGGGTATCTCATGCGTCGTCTCCCCCATCCGCGATCATGCTTTTTTTGAGCAAGCGGTTCTCCAGGATGAGGTCGGCCACGCATTCCTTCAGATCGCGGGCCTCACGGCGCAGATCCCTGACTTCGTCCGTAGTTGCTGCACGGGCGGTGTCGCCAGCCAGGCGGCGTTTGCCGGCCTCCATGAACTCCTTGGACCAGGTGTAGTACAGGCTCTGGGCAATGCCTTCCTTGCGGCACAACTCAGCTATCGAGTCATCGCCGCGCAGGCCTTCCAGCACGATCCTGATCTTGTCTTCCGATGAAAAATGCCGACGGGTCTTGCGGCGGATGTCCTTGACCACCTGCTCGGCAGGCAATTTGGACCTTGAGGATTTGGGCTTCATCTTCGTTCCTTCGTCACTACGACGAAGCCCAAATCCTCCTTAAATCACAACCTCAAATCTGTGCCATAGGTGCTGACGGGGGACACAAATAGGACATGCTTGTCTCCCTAGAACCAGAATCGCACGCCGATGACGTAATTTGTCACGCTCGGGTCCTCGCCTGCGGAGCGCGCAAAGTCGCGGCTGTTGCCAAGCTTCCACTCCTGATCGATCCCGATATAGGGCGCGAACTCGCGCGCGAATTCGTAGCGCAAACGAACACCGGCCTCGATCGCGTCGATTCCCGCGCCGATGCCCAGTTCCGGAATGTCCTGGGCCGACAGCGCGATTTCGGCGCGCGGCTGCAGGATCAGGCGCTGCGTAATCCGCTGGTCGATTTCACCCTCGATCCGAGCAGTCAGGTCACCGTTGTTCGACAGGAAAGCGGCAGCGTCCACCTCGAATTCATAAGGGACCAGCCCCTGGATGCCGACCACTGCATGTGTGCGCTCAGGCCCGGTGAAATCCTGCCGGACACCGGCCTGAAAATCGAAGAACGGGGCGATCGCGCGGCTCCACAGAGCCTGGACTTCGGCTGTCTCGATCGCTTCGCCGAAACTGCCTTCGCCTTCGGACTTAAACCATAGCTTGTCGTAGTCGCCGCCATAATAGCCCTGAACGTCCCAGAGGTAGCCGTCATCGCCGTCACGCACCCGGTATTCGAGTCGATCACCCTGAAACCAGAAGACCGGCGTCCCGCTGACCTCCCTGGTGACCGCTGCGCGCGATGCCTCCATTTCTTCTGCGCCGACAAAGGCGTCGGCGGCAAAGGCCGGGCCTTGGAGCGCTTCGGGCGGGGGAGGGCCTTCGGGGATGGGCATATGATCGGTCTGCGTGCCGTGCCCCATGGCCGAATGATCCATGTCCGCCTGATCGTCACCGCTCTGCATGCCGGGCATCGGCATGGAACCGTGATCCATGGTGCCGGAGGCTGCCGTGCCAGCGTGGCTGGAGCCATCTTGCGAGCCGTGGTTCATCTGCGGGTGATCCATCGGCTGACCGTCCATGCTCGGACAATCCATTTTGCCCTGGCCCATTTTGTCCTGGCCCATTTCGCCCTGGTCCATTTGTGGGCAGCCCATCTCCGGGCGATCCATCATCTGATGATCTGCGCCTTGCTCCGGCTGCGCATCGTCCCCGAAGGTCTGGGCATTTTGCGTTTGTGCCGTCTGGCTTTCACTCTCAGCTTGTTGATGCGCCGCGTGGTCCTGCTCTTGCGCCAGAGCCGGAACGGAAACGGCAAGGAGAGGCAGGGCGAGGAGTGAATGCAAATTCTTCATCAGGCATCTCCCCCTTCGAGCGGTCGAACTGTCACGACCTGGAACATCCCGGTGTGCATGTGATAGAACAGGTGGCAATGGAACGCCCAGTCGCCGCGCTCATCGGCGGTGAGATCGAACTGCGCGCTTCCGCCCGGCTGCACATTCAAGGTGTGCTTCAGCGGCTGACGACCATCCGGTGCGCCGTTCACCAGTTCGAAGAAATGCCCGTGAAGGTGGATCGGGTGCACCATCATGGTGTTGTTAATCAGCTTGACGCGCACTCTTTCGTTGTAGGCGAACTGGATCGGCTCGGTGATTTCGTCGAATTTCTTGCCATCGAACGACCACATGTACCGTTCCATATTGCCGGTCAGATGGATGGTCTTCATTCGGCTAGGGCGACGATTATCACTATTGGGCGTTGCCGCCACAAGCTGACTGTAATCGAGGACGCGGTGATCGACATCGTCGAGGCCAAGTCCCGGAAAATCCATCCGGTCGATCGGATTCGAGGCCACCGAGTCTATTCCGGGGCCCACCACCACATTGGGCGGCAGTACCGATGTATCGCGCATGTTCATGGTGCCTCCCATCGCGCCAGCAGCCTCGGAGCCGTGATCCATGCCGCCCATCGCGTCTCCGCCGCCGACGTCGGAGCCGGCACCGGAGCCGTGGCCCATGCCTTCCATCGTATCTCCACCCGCGGACCCCGCTGAGCCGTGGTCCATACCGCCTATGCCCATATCGGTCATGGTGAGAACCGGGGGCATTCTGAGCGCCGGCACTCCTGCGCGGGCACCCGGACGGCTTGCCAGTGTGGCAACCCCCATGCCCGAACGGTCGATTGATTCCGCAACAATCGTGTGCGCCTCACCATTCGGTTCGATTATGACGTCATAGGTTTCGGCGACCCCGATCTGGAATTCGTCGGTTTCGACCGGCTGAATATTCTGCCCGTCGGCTTGAACGACCGTCATCGGCAGGCCCGGAATGCGGATATTGAAATAGGTCATCGCCGCGCCGTTGATGAAGCGCAGGCGCACACGCTCCCCGGAGTTGAAGAGATATTCGAGATCGTCGGCGGGACCATGCCCGTTGATGAGATAGGTGTAGGTCGCACCGCTGACATCCGAGATATCGGTCGGCATCATGCGCATGCGGGCCCACATCCGGCGCTCTTCGCCGGAAAGCTCGTAATCGTCAGTCCAGGTAGTCTGGTTGTAATTGAAATAGCCGCCGCCGACCTTGAGCTTGTCCATGATTGTGTGTGGACTCATCGTCGTCCAGTCAGAGAGCATCACCACATAGTCGCGGTCATATTCGTAGGGCTCGGGCTCGATCGGATCGATGATCAGCGGGCCGTAATGACCAAGCGGCTCCTGCAGCGTGTGTGCATGCCACCAGTAGGTGCCCGATTGCCGGATCGGGAACTCGTAGCGAAATGTCTCACCCGGTTCGACAGCCGCCATGCTCACGCCCGGGACCCCATCCATCAGGAAGGGCACCAGCATGCCGTGCCAGTGGATCGAGGTGCCCTCATGGGCCTGATTCACGAGGTCAACGGTCAGGTTTTGCCCTTCGCGCAGCCGGACCAGCGGACCCGGAATGGTGCCATTGACCGCAACGCCCGCGCCAATGCGCGAACCGGTCGTAAAGCCGGTATCAGCAACCGTCATTGTCAAGTGTTCGCCTGACAGGACATCGCTGCCCTTTCGGGCGACCGTTCCGTCCAACGCGCCGCGCGCCCACGCAGGCATGGCGCTAGCGAGACCGAGCAGTCCCGCTCCGCCAACTCCTGAGCCGATGAATTTCCGTCGATTGATCGCCACCATTGAGGGCTCCTAATATGGATCGTACACTTCAATTACGCAGCGCTCGAGCTTACCCCTCAAAATTCTTTCAACCGTTCCCTGAGCCGTTTGCGTGCACGGTAAATGCGCGTCTCAATGGTCTTTTCGCTGACCCCCAGGAGAGCGGCAGCTTCGCCCTGGCTGCGATCGTCCATACTGACCAGAACAAGCGCCTCGCGTAGGCGAATCGGCAGACGCTCGATTTCGGTTGTCAGGCGCCGAAGCGCGTCACGCTGTGTGGCGATTTCCTCGGGATCGGGACCATCGTCTGCCACCGTCAGCATTTCGTTGGAGGTGTCCAGGCCGATTAGACGCGCTACCTTGCGTTTACGGAGCCGGTCGCGGCATTTATTAAGGACAACCGTCGTCAAAAACGGGCCGACCGGACGCTGCGGGTCGAGCCGGTGGCGTGCGATCCAGACCGAAGCAAGGGCATCCTGAACGGCATCTTCGGCTTGATGGGGGCCTCCCAGCATTCGGCCAGCAAGCGAAATCAGCCGCGCAGAATGGGGCTCGACCAGAGCCCCGAAAGCAGCCCTGCTGCCCTTGATAGCCTGGCGGATAAGGGCGGCTTCAGAGCGGTTATCGGTCCCCAACACGCGCGGTTAGTCTAGTTATGAGGTTTGCTGGTGAGCGCCTCGGAGACTTGACGATCGAAGATGGTCTGCTGCTCCGGTTCGAGAATCTCGCGCATGTCGAACACGTGCTGGACCGTAGCCTTTTGCAGTTCTCCCAAACGTGCGTGGACCTCATCGATCGCCGCTCTGACTTCCGGGCCGTAAGCATGCTCTTCATCCATGGCCTGCGCAAGCCGTGCGTTCGAGGCGCGCACCGACGCTTCGAGAGCCGACCGCTCGACCGCATACCGCGCTTCGAGAGTCTCGAGGCGCGTATTCTGTTCCGCAGTCAGAACCAGTTCCTCATGGACGAACTGATGGAGGCTGCCGTTGCGCTCGGGGATCAACCACCGATCCGCCGCGATCGCCCCAAGATAGCCAGCCAGAGCTGCAAGCAGGACAGCGATAACAAGGTTGGGCGTCTTCAAGTCTAGCCGCCCACATGAAGGAGAGCGGCGGGAGACAGCTGATCATCTGCAGCAAAGTCACTATAGGCTATCTGCTGAGACGAGCCAAAACCGTGAGGCAGCCCGGTCGCGCCGATGCCTGCGCTCAAACCGATCACGAATAGACCGGAGAAAAGTGCAGCACGGCGGCGACGCTCGGCAATCTCCCCCAGCTGTCCGGCGCGCTGCCAGACACCGCCCATGAAATCTGCAGATTCGTGCGCCACAGCTTGCGATCCCAAAAGTCTTAGAGCCTGATCCGAAATTAAGTTGAGTGGTGTCAGCGGGTTAGCTTGACGCCAGCCCAAGTCGCTGATTCACGGGGTTTTGCTACAAACTTCCGGAGTTCAACGATGTGGACCGACACCACTCGGGCGCAGTATGCCCGTGCACAGCTGACTTTGCCAAGCGATTTGACCGATGCCGAATGGACAGTGCTGGAGCCGTTTCTTCCGCAGCCTTCGCTCGTAGGGCGTCCGCGAAAATGGCCGCTGCGGCGCATCGTCGAGGCGATCTTGTATCTGCTGCGCGGCGGGCTGCCGTGGCGGATGTTGCCGCCCTGCTTTCCGCCGGTCTCGACGGTGCGACGCTGGTTCTACCTGTGGCGCGACAATGGTCTGTGGCTTTCGCTCAACCACGCCTTGCTGCTGATCGGCCGGGAAGCGGTGGGCCGCGAGGCCTCGCCCAATGCCGGAGTGATCGATAGCCAGAGCGTCAAAACCACCGAGAGCGGCGGGCCTCGGGGCTATGATGCAGGCAAGAAGATCAAGGGACGCAAGCGTCACATCCTGACCGATACTGAAGGCAATCTCGTGCACGCTGTGATCCACACCGCCGACATCCAGGATCGCGACGGCGCACCGTTCGTGCTGACCGAAATCATCCGCCGCTTCCCATGGCTGCGGCATGTCTTCGCCGATGGCGGATACGCCGGTGACAAGCTCCGGGAGGCACTGCACAAGATCGGAAAGAGCAAGTGGACCATCGAAATCATCAAGCGATCCGACACCGCGAAGGGCTTCGAAGTGCTGCCGCGCCGCTGGGTGGTCGAGCGAACCTTTGCATGGCTCGGTCGCAACCGCCGTCTCGCCAAGGACTTCGAGCAAACCATCGCCTCAGCGACCGCATGGCTGTTCATCGCATCCATCCAGCTCTTTACACGCCGCATCGCAAGCACATGAAATTACAGCCGATAGTTTTGAATCAGACTCTTAGGGATGTGTCGAGTGAAGAATTATCTACCATGAGCGCTCTCCGTGTTTTCCAATCCCTATACGCCCGAGACATTCCCAGCCCTCAAAAAAAGGAATCTTGAGGGGTAGTCCCCGGTTCGCGCGTAACAGGACTCATGAGCATATTCACCCGCTTTGGCGTTGCCGCCTTTTTTACAGTTTTACTGCTGTCCGCGCCGCTACATGCACATGAGGGGCATCAGGACAATATGTCCGATGCCGAGATGGTGGCGATGGAAACGGTGACGGCCAGCTCCGACGAAATGCATGACGATGGCGTGGGCGCATCTCATGGCGATGCCCCCGGCGAAACCATGGCTGCCCAAACCATGTCGCCCGATGAGATGATGCGGCAAGAGATTGCGGAAAACCGTTTGACCTCGTTCGGCGATCTCCTCGCGCGGCTGCACCCGGTCGCCGCCCATTTCCCGATCGCGTTGCTCCTCGTGGCAGCGCTCGCTGAACTCGCACTCATGATCCGGCCGACGCTCGCGCTTCAGACGACTATTCGGTTTCTCGTTGCCGGTGGAGCGCTCGGTGCGGTCGCGGCCGCGCTTCTGGGATGGTTTGCAGGCGGATGGCGCCTTTCAGACCAGTCAGACAATCTGGCCATCCACCGTTGGAACGGAACAACACTGGCCACCCTCAGCCTGCTCGCATGGTGGGCTGCGGCCCGCGGAAAGGGCAGAACGGGGTTCCGGATTCTGCTGGCGCTTATCGCGACAGGTCTGATCGTTCAGGGCTATTATGGCGGCGAAATGGTTTTTGGACCCAATCATATGGGCATCATGTGATGGGAGAGGCTGCTATTTCGACCGATCCACGCGCCTACACCCCGCCTTTAGGCAAGGCATGGCTGACGCCGCTCTACGATAGTGCGATCGGCCTGTTCACGCGCGAGCGGCGCTGGCGCGCCGCACTGGTTCGTGAAGCACGGCTCTCGCCAGTCGACCGTCTCCTCGATGTAGGCTGCGGGACCGGATCCTTGCTCTACGACCTCATGGTTAGTTGCCCTCAGGCTGAATTGATCGGCGTCGACCCCGACCGTGCAGCCCTCGCGATCGCAAAGCGGAAAATGGGGGCCTCCAAGTCGCTGATCCGTTGGCATGAGGGGTTTCTTGACAGTCTCGTGGTCGAGGATCGGCACAGGCCGAACAAGATCGTCAGTAGCCTTGTTTTCCACCAGGTACCCGAACGCCAGAAACGCGCAATCCTCGAGCAGATGCACGACTTGCTGCAACCGGGCGGCATGTTGCTAATCGCCGATTATATGCGCCAGGAAACCGTGCTTATGCGCAGGCTGTTTCGGGCGACAGTGCAGCAACTCGATGGCGTCAGGGACACGCAGCCCAATGCCGACGGCATTGTTGAACGCCATCTCGCGGACCTCTTCGATAGTGTAGAGAGGCTCAGTCTTGTCCCAACCGCGACCGGCGCGATTTCGCTATGGCGCGGGACAAAGAAAGGAACCGGGAAATGACCCGTAAACCCATTAAACGAAGCCTTCGCAAATCGCTGGCTGCCACTGCCTTCCTCGCGCTTGCTGCCTGCTCCAACGCCACGCAGGCCGCTACGTACACCATGTTCCGCGATCCCGGTTGTGGATGTTGCCTGAATTGGGCCGCGCATGTCGAAGAAGGCATGGAGGCGCAGGTGGCAACGACGGACAGCGCCGATATGGCTGCAATCAAAATGGACAAGGGCGTGCCACGCGAACTGTGGTCCTGCCACACCATGGAGGTAGAGAGCTACATCATTGAAGGACACGTTCCCGCCGATGCCATCGAGAAGCTTCTGCGCGAACGCCCGCCCGGTGTTACCGGCATCGCCGTTCCGGGGATGCCGCTCGGTTCCCCGGGCATGGAGGTCGGTGGCCGGGTCCAGCCTTACGATGTGATCGCCTTCGGCCCGGAAGGCACGAAGGTTTTTGCCAGTCACCCCTGACCAGACATGAGTTTGGCCCGACCCAATGGAGAATGAGGATGAAGGGCGCGGACGGCAAGATGAAATGCCAGTTGATGGACCACTCGAAGATGGATCATGGGAAGAAGCCGGACAAGCAACCCGCAAAGCCCGAGGTCGGTCACAAGCACGACTGATCCTCCTCAGGCGTCTGGGGTCGGCCCCCACCGGCCCCAGACAATCTATTTCGCGACCTTCTCGGATTGATCTGCCTTGCTGTGCGAAGCGAGAGCTTCTTCGATACAGTGCCTGGCTGCGCATTGGTGGACAATTAGCACAGTTGCAAACCGAAACAGATTACACTATACTCCCCTATGGTATAGAGAGGTGGAGGTACCAATGACCGGCTCGACCGCAAAAAGCTCGATTCTCGTCTGGGGCTGGGCGCTCAGCATTTTCCTGCTGATCACCTACCTTATCTGTGTGGCGTTCGGCCTGCTGGTGCCTGCAACGATTCACATGCACGAAGCATGGGCGCCCCTGCTCCCCGGATTCGACTGGCTCACCTGGCCCGGTTTTCTCGCCGGTGCCGTGGAGAGCTTCCTCTACGGTTGGTATATCGCTCTCCTTGGTGTGCCGCTTTACCGTTTTTTCCGCAGCCGCATTGGATGAGATTTCGATGGTCTCCTGCAGATCAAGCTGGTCTCCCGCGGTATTTATCGTCTCGCGGCAATGGCCGCCGAACGGCATTCAACATCGAGATTGGACTTGAAGGAAAGGAACCTAAGCCATTGCCATAAGCCTGCTTCACCGGACGCGATGGGATCTGCTTCTCCACACGGTGATCGGAGCAATTCTCGGTGTCATGATCCTGCATCCGGTCACCTCCGTCATCTACTGGTACGAGTTCGGCGGCGTGGGCGACGGAGCGACAGGCAATCCCGCAAGCCTCGCACTCGACCGCCTCGCGACCGCGTTTCAATTCGAAATGCTTCCGATGAGCTTGACGTTCGCAGCGATTGGAGGCGTCATCGGCTTGGCGTTCGGCGCTTATCACATGCGCTTGATGCGCGAGCGCTCCCGGGTTCGCTATCTGGAACATGAGCTCAATGAAGAGCTGCCGTTGCTGATCGCGCGAGGAGAGGGCGAGCAGCTGGAATTCAAGTCGTCATTCCGCTGGGACCGGCAGCAGCAGCAAGTTAACCGCAACCTGCAGAAAGTCATCGTGAAGACCATAGCGGGGTTTCCCAATCATGAGGGCGGAACACTGCTCATCGGCGTCGAAGATAGCGGAGAGATTGCAGGGATCGAAGCGGACCTGCAGACTCTCAAACACGCCAATCCAGACGGATTTGAGCGCTTGTTGATGGACGTCGCAAAGGATGGGCTCGGAGGAAATTCATGCGCTCTCATTCATTGCCGCTTCCACCAGCTTAGCGAGCAGACGGTGTGCCGGGTCATCATCGAGAAAAGCCTCGATCCGATCTACTTTACCGACAATGGTGTCGCACGCTTCATGTTGCGCGCTGGAAACAGCACACGGGAGCTCGATGTACGCGAAGCGCATGCCCACCTCCACCAGCGTGGGAGGACAAGTTGATGAGCAGCGCAATGACAATTCATAGGCAGAACAAGACCTTGGTATTGGGCCGGGCAAGCGTCTGCCCGCAGCAAGGTTGTCGACAATGCCGCTACACGCGTTCCGACCGACCCGCACATCAGACAGGACATTTCCAGGGAGGCCTTCATGGACCATTCGCACTGCGCTCATAACGATGATGATACCGATGCGGCGCCGGATGATGGCCGCTACAATCTCCTACCGCCTTCTTATGACGGCCCTGTCTACACCTGCCCGATGCATCCGCAGGTCAGACAGCCCACGATGGGCTCGTGCCCGATTTGCGGCATGGGTCTCGAACTCGAATCCGCCGCCATGGTCGATGAGGGACCCAACCCCGAACTGGTCGACTTCGTGCGGCGCTTCTGGGTCGGCGCTGTCCTCACACTGCCTTTGCTGATCCTCACGATGGGCCCCTATCTCGGCTGGCCCGGGGTGCGCGAGATGTTCGGCGAGCGCACGACATTGTGGATCGAGCTCGTGCTCGGCACACCGGTCGTCTTGTGGAGCGGTTGGCCCTTCCTCGAGCGGGGCTGGAATTCGTTCCGGACCTGGAACCTCAACATGTTCTCGCTGATCAGCATGGGCGTGCTTGCCGCCTGGATATTCAGTGTGGTCGCGGTTCTCGCACCGGACATATTCCCCGCCGGCTTTCGCGACGCCAAGGGCCATGTCGGTGTCTATTTCGAAGCCGCCGCTGTCATCGTCACCTTGGTTCTGCTTGGGCAGGTTATGGAGTTGCGCGCGCGCGAAGGCACGGGCAAGGCGATCCGCGCGCTACTAGACCTTGCGGCAAAGACAGCCCTGGTTATCCGGCCCGGTGGCGACGAAGAAGAAATCGCGCTCGAGCATGTCGCGGTCGGCGACCAGCTGAGAGTCCGCCCGGGCGACAAGGTGCCCGTCGACGGCGTCGTGCGCAAAGGTCGATCCTCCATCGACGAAAGCATGATCACGGGCGAACCGGTCCCGGTAGAGAAGGTGGAGGGAGATACTGTCACCGGGGCCACCATTAACGGCACCGGCAGCCTCGTGATAGAAGCACGGCGAGTCGGCTCGGACACGATGCTCGCGCAAATTGTCGAGATGGTCGCCGCCGCGCAGCGGTCGCGAGCGCCGATCCAGAAATACGCCGACAAGGTGGCGGGCATGTTCGTTCCCGCGGTAATCGGGGTAGCCATCCTGTCGTTTGTCGCTTGGGCGATCTGGGGACCTTCCCCGGCGCTCGCATACGCACTTATCGCGGCTGTCGCCGTTCTGATTATCGCCTGTCCGTGCGCGCTCGGCCTGGCAACACCGATGTCGATCATGACCGCCACCGGCAGAGGCGCTCAAGCTGGCGTACTGATCAAGAATGCCGAAGCCCTCGAACGGTTCGAGAAGATCGATACCCTGATCGTCGACAAGACCGGAACCCTGACCGAAGGCAAGCCCCGGCTTGTCGCGGTCATGCCAGAATCCGGTTTCGATGAAGACGAGGTCCTGCACTTGGCCGCTTCGCTCGAGCGAGGCTCCGAGCACCCCCTCGCCGAGGCGATCGTGCGCGGCGCCGAAGAGCGTGGAATCTCTATGGAATCCGCTAGCGACTTCGATGCCATTACCGGCAAAGGTGTCAAAGGCTCGGTCGGCGGCAAACCGGTTGCGCTCGGAAATCGCGCGTTGATCGAAGACATGGGCCTTGGCGCGGCAGAATTGAGCGAGAAGGCCAATGCGCACCGCGATCAAGGCGAAACCGTGATGTTTGTCGTCGTTGAGGATACGATTGCGGGTCTCATCAGCGTTGCAGACCCGGTCAAGGAGACGACGCCTGCAGCCATCAAGGAGCTTCACGAGCTCGGTTTTACGATCATTATGGCGACAGGCGACAATGAACGCACCGCCAAGGCGGTTGCCGCACGGCTTGGCATTGATGACATTCGCGCCGATGTTCTTCCCGAAGACAAGGCGCGGCTCATCCGCGAGCTGCAGGAGGGAGGTGCCAAAGTTGCGATGGCCGGCGACGGCGTCAACGACGCGCCTGCGCTCGCGCAAGCCGATGTCGGAATTGCCATGGGAACTGGCGCAGATGTCGCTATCGAAAGCGCCGGCATCACGCTGGTGAAGGGCAATCTCGACGGGATCGCGCGGGCGCGGAGGTTAGCCAGAGCGACTATGCGCAATATCCGGCAAAACCTCTTCTTCGCGCTGATCTACAATGCCTCGGGCGTACCGGTGGCCGCTGGTGTGCTCTATCCCATCTTTGGCATTCTCATAAGCCCGATGTTTGCAGCCTTCGCGATGAGTGCATCCTCGATCTCAGTGGTGCTCAATTCGCTCAGACTGCGCCGGGCGAAGCTGTGAACTGGTCGCGACAAGCGTGCTCATTGCGCTACATGAAACCGTCATCTGTTCATCTTGTCTGCGAACCGGCCGTGAGTGTTTCATTCTCATCGGACACATAGCGGCGTAAAGTCTGAGCATTTTCTCACAGGAGTGGTCCGAATGGACGAACATTCAGCACACGAAGGCGATATCGAGAAGGGCAGCATCTCCCTGTGGGGTGGTATCGCGATGGGGACCGGCGTCATGATCGGTGCCGGCATCTTTGCTCTTACCGGTCAGATAGCGGAGCTTGCAGGTCCGCTCTTCCCTCTTTCCTTCGTCGCCGGCGCGCTGGTAACGGCGCTTGCCGCCTACAGCTATATCAAGATGTCAAACGCCTGGCCGTCCTCTGGCGGCATCGCGATGATCCTGCAAAGGGCCTATGGACCCGGGGTCGTGGCGGCATCAGCCTCGCTCCTCATGGCGCTTTCGATGATCATCAACGAAAGCCTCGTTGCGCGGACCTTCGCAACCTATACTCTTCGGATTTTCGACCTGGAGAAGAATGGCCTGTTGGTCTCGGGGCTCGCGCTTGCCCTTATCATCTTTGCCTATCTCGTGAACGCTGCCGGAAATCGCTCGGTCAGCGGCTTCTCGCTGTTTATGTCCGCAATCAAAGTTGGGGGCATTGCCGTCTTCGCAGTCGCCGCGATCTGGGTGAGCGGCTTCTCTTCGGGAGCTTTCGCAGAACCCATATCGCTCTCAAGCGCCGACGCCCTGCTGGCCTCGGTCGCATTTTCGATCCTGGCCTTCAAGGGGTTTACGACAATCACCAACAGCGGCGGCGAAATCGTCGATCCGCACAAGAATGTCGGGCGGACGATCCTTTATTCGATCGCGATCTGCATCGTGATCTACCTTATGGTCGCGGTGGCGGTCGGCTCGAGCCTCAACATCTCCGAAATCACCGCAGCGCGCGACACCTCGCTGGCGGCCGCGGCGCGGCCAGCCCTTGGCGATATCGGCTTCTACTTCACTATCGCGATCGCGATTTCGGCAACAACCTCGGGGGTCATCGCGAGCGTCTTCGCTGTCTCCCGCATGCTGACCATGCTGACCGAGATGAAGATGATCCCGCACAGCCATTTCGGGATGAACGGCGGGATTCGCAGCCATATGCTGATCTACACGGTGGTGATCGCCGGCTCGCTTGCAGTCCTGTTCGACCTTTCGCGTATCGCATCGCTTGGAGCCTTCTTCTACCTGATCATGGACATGCTGGTGCATTGGGGTGTCTTCCGCCATCTGCGAAAAGAGATTGGCGCGCGGGCCTCGGTTTTGCTCGCCGCTTTGGCCGCCGATGCCGTTGTGCTTGCCGCCTTCACCGCCGCGAAATTACAGAGCGATCCCGCTATCGTCGCCTACGCCGTCATCGGGATCGGTGTCGTGTTTGTCCTCGAGTGGCTCTTTCTTTCGCGCACCCGCGCTGCGAAGACTCCCTCCGATGAGCATAAACATTGACGGGTTGCCCCTCGCGCCGCGACGGCGAGTGAAAAAGCTCTTCTCGCTTCAAATGTAATATCACGTTGTCTCCTGCGTCATCCTTTACTTGGCCGAGCATTCCCGTCGTTCCGGTCGGCGTGAAATTGGGAGACGAATTTGGTTGGTTTTACATGGAGGCGCGTTGCTGATCGCAGCGCGACCGATCCGGTCGGGTTGACCTTAAAGACAATGCGCTACCAGACGCATTGCCGGAAGCATGTACGCCCAAAGCGACGAGCCGTATCGGATCCTGTCGGAATCCTTCGCTGCCGATTCTCCCCAGATTACCGCGTTTTTGAAACAAAAGCGCGGCGCAAGCATCTGATAATGCAAGCGCTGTGACCGGCTTTGCGCAAAACCAAGGGACTGCGATCTCAATGAAAACTGCATCAGTCTACCGAATGGTAGTGGAAGACCATGTCTGTCCCTATGGCACCAAAACAGTCAATCTTCTCAAGCGACAGGGATTCAACGTGGACGACAACCAGCTGACCAGCAGGGAGGAAACCGATGCTTACAAGGACAAACACGACGTAGAGACGACGCCTCAGACCTTCATCGATGAGAAGCCGATCGGCGGATATGACGATGTCCGCGA